>CAZDOT010000001.1:0-120971 GCA_964507125.1 uncultured Chitinophagales bacterium
CCGGCACATACAGTGCTGTCACTCATCGTGAAGCTTGCCGTCGCTGATGGTGTGGTGTTACATAAAGGATGCAAATCAAAAGCAGCAACTTGGTCTGTAGCACTATTTCTAGAACCTTGCAAAGCAGAAAATCCCATTCCGCGACGTGCAAATGCGGTCCATATTTCACATCTATTAGCATAACCATATAATATAGAGTCTGCTTTTAATATTGCATTTCTTGAATCTAAAAATCCAGGATTACAAATTTGTTGTTTTAATCCTTCCACCACTAATTTCATAGCTTTGTTGTTTCCACCATTGCCATTATACAAATCATTATCATAACCATATTTTTCGATAAGTAACCAATACATATCCCATAATGCAGATGTCCAAACTTCACCGATATCATGTTCTTCAGGATCCGCAGCTAAATCAGCATACGTAAGTGGATTAACTGACATATCAAAACAATAAGGATAATTACGCATACCATCACCATTTGGATCTTGTGTCCACACATAATTAGCCATACCTCGTGGTGTATTTTTCGTGTCACTCGGTTTTTTAGTTAAATACATAGCAAAGAAATCACTCCATCCTTCACCACCTTGTTCATCATTAGATAAACAATGCGTATAATTATTTGTAGTTGTACCAGTAGGTCCAGTTCCTGTTAACCGAATAGAAATTCCATGACCGTATTCATGAGCTACAATTCCATTATCTAAAGCACCATCTAAATCTAAACAATTTGTTGTAGATTGTCTGTAAAGTGTAACTGTAGCTGTTGCTAAGTTATTTCTTAATTTTTGACCATCTGCCCAAGTAACAGAAACTGCCGGAATGTTAACTAAACCTGCGTTAGTTCCTGCTCTCATTCCTATTAATGTATCTCCATCACTTTGTCTAATAATAATAATAACACCAACGGCACCTGCTTGTTGAGCGTTGTACACTTTTTCACTGAACTGACAGTCACCTCTATCTATTAATGCAATTTTTCCGGCAATATTAGATGGGTTATTCACAGCTCCACATACATAAGAGAATGGTGGTGTGCTAGAAAATGCTTCAGCAACAGGACCGGTTACATTATAAGAACAAGGTCCCCAATCACTTTGATCACCATGAGGTATGCTTCCGGCAATACTCGCCGGTGTGTTATATGTTAATTCAGATGGTGGCGTTCCACTCCACATAAACATCTGCATTCGAGTACGAAGTAGATTACTGTTTATACCATCCGGCGATGTGAAAAAGTTGGCATTATCTCTACGGGCACCATCATGTGCTTCGGCATTTACAGGATCATTATCTGTAGCCGTGTTTCCCAAATAATTTTTAACTTGAAAATTTCGATTCGTTTCCGTGAATCCATATTTTGCCATAATATCATGCATAATATTACAGATGTAAAACAATTGAACTTGAACAGCTTTTGAATTGGTAAGCGTATCCAATTGGGAAGAGAAATCCAAAGGGAAATCGAAATTTAAGGAAGCACCACCATCTGCATAGTTTGCATCTATACCTGTTGTAGGATTCACTTTGTCATCATCATCTTTATCGGAATAAACATTTACGTTATTTCCTCTTGTAAGTGTAGATTCTGCACCTGCAGCACCATTTGTATCGTGCCAGCCATAAGGTGATGCCGTTAAATCTTCCGGATTAGATATTAACTGACGACTACCATATAAAGGTGATTCTGTATAATATGGATAAACTCTATAACTGCTTGCCGTTGTTTCTTCTGTATTATTAGTAGCACCGAGTGGCAATTGCGGTGTTTCATTTAATCGTGCATGGTGTTCATGAGTATGTTGTGATGCTAAATAACCACCTTTCCCAAAACTACAGTGTAAAATAAAATCTTGTTTTCTTAGTAACTCTCCTGAAATTGCATCAACAGTAATATCCCAAAAATGTTGACGATCGATAGAATGGTATTGTACGCTCCATGCTAAATGTACATTATCTACTTTATCCAACACATAATATAATTGAGCGTTGATATCGTATTCGGTAATACCTGCAATTGGCTCAAATACATACGAATTGTATTCTTTATTGAATTTTCCTTTTTGTACCAATGTAATTGCAGCTTGCTCACCATTGTATAATAAAGATTTTTGAATCGCTGTTTTTACATCAACCGTTGGCGAAGTAATAGCTGCTGTTTTTTGCTTTAAATTTAAAACACCACTATTGTTAGCATTCACCACTTTTCCATCTTTAATATGAACGGAAACCATTCCGTTTCTTAGTTCAATACCATTTGCTATCTGCTGAAACCACAAGCGATTGATATTGGAATAATCGTCTAAACGTTCTTCCACTAATTTTAAATCTTGAATATCTTGTTCGGATAAACTTAATGCTTGTTGATTATTCTTTAAATAATCAATTGAAAATTTCTTTAGGCTGGTTGCAAAACTATTTCCCAAAAATAGCACTACTAACAGTACCGTTAGAGTAATGTTTTTAATCATTTTTATTGCTTTAAGATGTAAATATACTGAAAACCTAAAAAAATAACAAAAGTTAACAAAGGATAATTTGTAAGGTCGAGTTTTTAACATATTAACTCAAAACACTATATTAATTCATTTATATAAATAGAATGATGCACCTCAATTCTTATGGATAGAAGTAAAGGAAGACAGAAAATAAGATAGACTACTAAATTATACCACTACATTTATAATCCTTCCCGGAACGACGATAAATTTCTTTGGTTGATTTCCTTCTGTAAATTTCAAAACACGTTCATCACCCAACACAATTTTCTGAATATTTTCCTGCGTTTCATCTAATGCTATTTCAATGTTTGCACGGTGTTTTCCATTAATTTGAATTGGATAATTAAATGTCGATTCTACCAAGTAAGCAGCATCATATAGAGGAAAATCAGCATTTACAACAGATGAATTATTTCCTAAATTTATCCACAAAACCTCTGCGGTATGCGGTGCAAAAGGGGCTATTAATTTTACCAATGCAGCTAAAGTAGTGGAAGAAACAGTTTTTAATTTTGACAACTCGTTTACGGCAATCATCAATGTAGAAACACACGTATTAAATGCTAAGCGTTCTATATCTTCCTGTATTTTTTTGATGGTTTTATGTATAATTTTCAATTCTTCTTGTGTAGCTTCTACTTGAATATTTTTTGCAACACCTAAATCATCATAAAACAATCGCCAAAACTTACGAATAAAATTAGACACACCGGAAATACCATTAGTATCCCAAGGTTTTGCCGTGTCAATTGGCCCTAAAAACATTTCATACATACGGAATGTATCCGCACCATATTGTGCCACCATATCATCCGGATTTACCACGTTTAAATATCGTTTAGACATTTTCTCCAATTGCACATCTAATGCAATAAAAGCTTGTCCTTCTTTATCTGTTTCCCAAGAAATATCTTCTTCTGTAATTTGTTCAAAACGATTATCCGATTGTTTAAGTTCGTTGAATTTATTTTTATACAACTTATCATTTTGTGCAAGTGTAACCGGAATATGTAAAGCAATATCAACGCCTTTAATTTGTCCAATTTTTGTCAATAAACTTCTACCACCAATCATACCTTGATTCACCATTTTTTGAAATGGCTCTTCTGTACTCACCTTTCCAATATCTTTCAAAAATTTATGCCAAAAACGACTGTACAATAAATGACCTACGGCATGCTCGGAACCTCCAACATAAAAATCGACATTTTGCCAATATGCTTGTGCTTCTTGACTCACGATGTCCGTTTCATTTTGTGGATCCATGTATCGTAAAAAGTACCACGAACTACCTGCATAGCCCGGCATTGTGTCGGTTTCCATGCGTGTGTTAGCACCAAATTGTGTAATCCAATCTGTTGCTGTAGCCAACGGACTTTCGCCAGTTCCGGTCGGCTTGTAACTTTCAACTTTAGGTAAAGTAATCGGCAATTTATCTTCCGGAACTGCCTGAATCAATCCTTCGGAATCATAATAAATCGGAAATGGCTCACCCCAATATCGTTGACGCGAATATCCGGCATCTCGCATTTTAAAATTTGTTTTGCCGTAACCTATTTTTCGTTCTTCTAATTTTTGAATTAATAAGGCTGTCGCTTCTTTATAATTCATTCCATTAATAAAATCAGAATTAATATACGCACCATCTTTGGTGGCATCTGCTTCTTGTTCTATATTTTGCTGTGCATCTAAAATTGGAATGATAGGCAAATCAAACTTTTTAGCGAATAAATAATCTCGTTGGTCGCCTGATGGAACGGCCATCACGGCTCCGGTTCCGTAACCAGCCAACACGTAATCGGCAATGTACACAGGCACTTCTTGTTGTGTAAACGGATGCAAAACATAAGCCCCTGTAAATTGTCCGGAAACTTGTTTTTCTGCTTGACGTTCAATATCCGATTTAGAAGCACACAATTTCACATACGCATCTACATCTGCTTTATAGTTTGAAGTCGTAATTTTTGCAACCAAATCATGTTCGGGTGCAATCACTAAAAATGACACACCAAATAATGTATCCACTCGTGTGGTAAACACATCTATTTTTTCATCGTGATTTTTTAATTGAAAAGAGACCATCGCACCAATTGATTTCCCTATCCAATTGCGTTGCATATCTTTCATGCTTTCACTCCAATCCAACGTATCTAAACCTTGCAATAATCGCTCTGCATACGCTGTAATACGCAAAAACCATTGTGACATTTTTTTCTTTTCTACCGTATGGCCACCCCGTTCCGAAACACCATTAATCACTTCATCATTGGCTAAAACTGTACCTAATGCCGGACACCAATTTACAAACGATTCTTTTTGGAATGCCAAACGATATTCCATTAAAATAGCTTGTTTTTCTTTGGCAGAAAATGATTTCCATTCATCTGCAGTAAACGATATAACGGCATCATCACAAGCAGCTTTTACCGTTAAATTTCCACTTGTTTCAAAAATAGCAATCAAGCTTTCGATGGATGCTGCTTTTTCTGTTTCTTTATTATACCAAGATTGAAATAACTGTAAAAAAATCCATTGTGTATGTTTATAATATGCAGGTTCGCAAGTGGTAACTTGTCGAGACCAATCATAAGAAAATCCTATCTTTTTTAATTGTTGAATATATGTTTCAATATTCTTTTGCGTAGTAATTTCCGGATGTTGACCTGTTTGAATAGCATATTGCTCCGCAGGCAATCCAAATGCATCAAATCCCATTGGATGCAACACATTAAATCCTTTCATGCGTTTATAGCGTGCATAGATATCCGAAAATATATAACCGAGCGGATGACCTACGTGTAGGCCGGCTCCACTTGGATATGGAAACATATCTAACACATAATATTTAGGCTTATCGCTGTTGGTGTTTACCTTGTATACATTCTCATTTTCCCATTTTTGACGGGCAATTTGCTCTATTTCCGAAAAATTATATTCCATATTACAATAATTGATGCAAAAATACAGAATACTTAAAACTTCTTAAAACGCATGAGTTTATGATTGTGTTAGAAGTTTATATCTTTGTTTTAATGACAAAGAAAGCCTTTTATGATATTTCATTTATTTTACTTCTGTCGAGTATTTGTCATTTATTGTTTTCCAAATACGGTTTCAACCCTACGGACGAAGGCTTTGTGTTATCATCCACCAATAGAGTGCTACATGGGCAAATACCACATGTAGATTTCTCTTCTGTGCGACCTTTGGGTTATGCGTATTTGCATGTTTTCGAATTATTGATATCTAAGAAATATTTCTTTTTAGTTTCTAGATATGTGTTTTGGTTGGAGCAGATTAGTATTGCCTTTTTATGGATGATACTCTTAACCAAATTAACAAAGGTAACGTTGAACAAATTTGTAAAATATGCACTCATACTGATTGGTTTTATTTTTAATGTACATTATTTTCCAGCATCTGTTTTGCACACCATTGATGGTTTATTATGTTGTTTGATTGGATTAAATCTCATTTTATCGGATAAAAAATGGAATAAAATGGGATTTATATTTATAGGTTTTGCGGCATTATGCAAGCAAAATTATTTGATATTATTACCGTTTGCTCTCTTCTTATATGGTAAAAAAGATTGGATTCATAATCTCATTTTAAGTAGTGCTCCAATTGTACTATATATTGGAATCATTAGTATTCACGGTGGTTTCAATGATTTACGCATTCAACTCACGGCTCATAATGAATTAATAAAAGTGGGATTATTACAGTATATTTTAAATCCATTTTTTTATGCTGGCATATTCATTTATTTGCTCCTTAATTTTCTACCTTATAAAAAAGAATTCGTTTTCTTATGTGCCTGTAGTATTGCTTCTGTTTTGCTTATCAGCAATCATTTTCATGGCAATGTCGGTTTTATTTTTATTGGTTTATTGCTTGGAAAAATGCTTGAATCAATCTATCTAAAAAAAACTATAACTACAGAAGTTTGCACGCTTATTTTGGCTTGGAGTGTTTCCATCTCGGTTGGGTATAACACACCGGCTTTATTCATTGGTGGCATTTTAATTTATTTCGGAATACAAACAAAGCACATTCATACTTTTTCATTTTTAGCAATTACAATTCTATTCGCTATATTTTTTTATTTCGTTCGATTACATATTATTTACAAAGATGACAGCGCTGCAAACTTATCTTATAATTTAGAAAATGTGGTAGAAGGTGCAAGTGGAATTTATACGAATAAAAACACGTATGACGTTTTGCTTGAGCTCAAAAAAATTAAAAAGGGAAATGCCTAACTTAATGGCATTACCTGATTTTACTGCATGTTCCATATTACAATCACATCAATCACCTATCTTAACGGAATGGCCAAACAAAACTGAAATTCCAAATGATAAAATATTACGCAAAGTAACGTCCCTACTTATGGCAGATAGCACACATTATTTTGCTATTCCAATTTATGAAACTTCGCTTTTAAAAAATGGATTTATTTTACAAGAAAAAGCAGGAATGAAATATCCAATTGTGCGTTTTATAAAAATACATTTTACTAAACTAAAACAAACAACTTATTTTGAAATTTATGGATATGAACGAAAGTAGAATCTTATTTTAATACAATGCATCTTATTTATCATTTATCATTCCAACGATAAGCGTCATTTTCTAATCCACACAAATCAATAACTCTATCAATAACAGTTGCTGCTAATTGTTCAAAATTTTGTGGCTTACTATAAAAACTTGGCGATGCCGGACAAATTATTCCGCCTGCTTCTGTAACCGTTTTCATATTATTAATATGAATCATATTATACGGCGTTTCTCGAACAACCAATATTAGCTTTCGTCTTTCTTTTAAAATTACATCGGTAGCACGAGTCGTTAAATCATTAGAAATTCCACTTGCAATTCTACCCAAAGTTCCCATGGAACATGGACAAATTATCATCGTGTCGTACTTTGCCGAACCAGATGCAAAAGGTGCATAAAAATCGTTTTTATGGTAAAAATCAAATGGATACTTACTATAATCTTCATTATCCAGCTCATATTTCCACACATCTTTGGCATTATCAGATAAAACAACCGCAACTTTTTCTATCTGTTTGGAATGACTTGCCAACTTATCGAACAAAACTTTTGCATAAATAGCACCACTTGCTCCGGAAACTGAAACGATAATTTTTTTGTTCACTTTTTTGTTTAAATTTACGTTTTACAAAGATTGGTATTAAATTTGCAATACCCAATAAAAATAACAAAATATAAATGAAAAAGTTAAACATTATTTATTTATCCGTGCTGGTGTTTATAGCTTCCTTTGCCTTTGCAAATAGTGCAAATGAAACGGCTGCAAACAGTGGTATAAACTGGACTACCATAGATAATT
Source organism: uncultured Chitinophagales bacterium (assembly GCA_964507125.1). GTDB lineage: Bacteria > Bacteroidota > Bacteroidia > Chitinophagales > JADIYW01 > JADJSS01. The sequence goes on from CAZDOT010000001.1 coordinate 7,873, forward strand.
CAATTGCTCAAAATAAAGCAAACAATAAAAAATTTATTTTAGTGGAACTCTACACAGATTGGTGTGGTTGGTGCAAAAAAATGGATGAAAGCACCTTTGAAGATGAAGGCATCATTGAGTTGATGAACAACAACTTTACTTCTGTAAAATTCAATGCGGAAAATCAATCACCGATTTCGTTTAATGGCAAATCCTATTCTTTTGCTAAAACAGGTGCAAGAGGTGCCAACCAATTAGCCTTGGATTTAGGTAGCGTGGGTGGAAAATTAGGTTATCCAACTATCATTATTTTGGATGCAAACGGCAATAAATTACAAGCTTTCCCTGGATTTAAAGACGCTGAAACAATGGCAACTATTTTAAAATACTACGAAAGTGGAAGCTATAAATCGATGGATTTCCAACAATTTCAATCAGGACAATAATCACAAACAATATGTCATTAAAAAATATTTGCCTTAGTTTTTTATTGGGTGTGAGTGCTTTGAGTGCCATTGCAGCACCACCTAAATCCAATTCATCTAATAATACAACAACAACTAAATCTGTAAAAAAACAAGAACAGGAAAAAGGAAAAATCACATGGCATACTTGGGATGAAATGGTGAAATTAAATGAAAAAAATCCCAAAAAAATCTTCATTGATTTTTATACAAGTTGGTGCGGTTGGTGTAAAGTGATGGATAAAAATACCTTTGAAGATTCTATCGTAGCAGATTTGATGATGAAAGATTTTTATTGCGTAAAATTTGATGCTGAACGTATGGATACCATCCGATTTTTAGATAGAGATTGGAAATTTGTACCGAGTGGCAGAAAAGGCTATCACGAGTTAGCTGCCTATTTTATGGAAAACCAACTCAGCTATCCCACTTTTTGTGTATTAACATCAGATTTTAAATTAATAACACCGCTCAAAGGATATATTCCGGTGCCTAATTTTGAACCTGTAATTAGTTTTTTAGGACAAGATTTTTGGATGCCATCTAAAGGAAAAAATATGGAAGAATACAAGGCGACCTATAAGAGTCCGCGCAAAACTCCTTGGTCACCACCACAATAATTTAAACACTAAAAAAAGCTGCTTTACGGCAGCTTTTTAATTATACAATTTATAGAAATCAACAGCATCCTGAAATGAAATTCAAATTTATACTTTTAGTTTTATCTGCATTTTTATTAGGGTTTAAACCACCACAAAAAAACGCAACTTCTACACCACAAAAAATAAAATTAGACCAACCTCTTTCCGGCAACAATTCTCTACTTTGGCAAATTTCCGGCAATGGTTTAAAACAAGCTTCTTACCTATTTGGTACCATGCATGTTATTTCAGCAGAAGATTATTTCTTAGGAAAAAATACAGAAAAAAAATTAGCACAAAGCGATGCACTCATTTTAGAGTTAGACCTCGATATGGAAAATATAAACGTGGCAGCACTCACCTCTTTAAGTGTGTTAGATAGCGGAAAAACCATTAAAAATTATTTAAGCGATAGTGATTACGCTTTAGTTCGAACCTTTATGGAAGACTCGATTGGCATAAATAAATTTACCTTTGAAATGTTTTATGCAAGATTAAAACCCTTTTATTTAGAACAACTCATCTACTTACAAAAAATAGGACAAGAAAAAGAACTGTACGAAATCAACTTACAGAAATTAGCCAACAAAAAAAACACGCCTATCTTAGGTTTGGAAACGTTTGAAGAGCAACTACAATTTTTGGAATCTATTCCATTAACCACACAATTTAATAGCGTTCTTAAGACAATAAAAGAATACACATCCGAATCAGAAACGTTTGATAAATTAGTCAACGACTACAAAGCACAAGACATCACAGCACTTGCAAAATCAATAGAATCAGAGCAAGATAGTGTTTGGAATACCAACTTATTAGTAAAACGAAATCACAATTGGATTCCGAAATTAAAATTAAACATGCAACAAAAAGCTTGTTTTATTGCAGTTGGTGCCGGCCATTTGGGTGGGCAAAACGGATTGATTGAATTGTTGAAAAAAGAAGGGTACACCGTAGAGCCTATTTCAATTAATTAATTGACTGTTAACAAAAAACACCGTACTATTTCGTACTTTTGAGCCTGCTGTTTTTTAAAATAAAACAGCATTTTTTAATTTATTTTATGAGCATACAAGAATTACCGAAGAACTTTGAACACCAACAAGTAGAATCTAAATGGTACAAACATTGGTTAGATAAAAAATATTTCCAATCTATTCCGGATGAACGAGAACCATATACCATTGTCATTCCGCCACCAAATGTAACCGGTGTGTTACACATGGGACACATGCTCAATAACACCATTCAAGATGTGTTGATTCGCAAAGCACGGATGCAAGGGAAAAATGCTTGTTGGGTGCCCGGAACCGACCATGCCTCTATTGCAACGGAAGCCAAAGTGGTGAATTTATTAAAAGAACAAGGCATCAACAAAAAAGATATTTCACGCGACCAATTTTTAGAACATGCTTGGCAATGGAAAGAAAAATATGGTGGCATCATCTTAAAACAATTAGAAAAATTAGGTGCATCATGCGATTGGGATAGAACACGATTCACGATGGAAAAAGACCTAAGTGATGCTGTTATTGAAGTCTTCGTAGATTTATTCAATAAAGGAAAAATTTATCGCGGTGTGCGCATGGTAAATTGGGACCCAAAAGGTTTAACAGCCGTTTCCGATGAAGAAGTGATTCATAAAGAAGTCAACTCCAAATTATATTATGTTCGATATAAGATAGTCGATAGTCCAGAGTCTATTGACCATCAAACATCGACTAATGACTATATCACCATTGCCACTACAAGACCGGAAACTATTTTAGGAGACACTGCAATTTGTGTACATCCAAATGATGAACGCTATCAACATTTAAAAGGTAAATCGGCTATTGTTCCTTTAATCAATCGTGCAGTTCCTATTATTTTTGATGAGTATATTGATATTGAATTTGGAACAGGTGCATTAAAAGTAACGCCGGCACATGACATCAACGATTACAACTTAGGCATCAAACATCACTTAGAAGTAATTGATGTGTTGAATGATAATGGAACATTGAGTGAAAAAGCCGGATTGTATGTTGGAGAAGATAGATTTGCCGTACGCAAAAAAATTGCCGTAGATTTAGACGAGCAAGGCTATTTGGTAAAGATTGAAGAAATCAAAAATAAAGTTGGATACTCTGAAAGAACCGATGCTGTGATAGAACCTAAACTATCAATGCAATGGTTTTTGAAGATGGATGAAATGGCAAAGCCTGCTTTAGAAAATGTGTTGAATAATAACATCCAACTTATACCGGAAAAATTTAAAAACACCTATAAACATTGGATGGAAAATGTACACGATTGGTGTATTTCCAGACAGTTGTGGTGGGGACATCGCATTCCGGCTTGGTATGATGAAAAAGGAAATTATGTAGTAGCAAAAACCGAAGAGGAAGCTGTAAATATTTACAAAGAAAAATTTCCAAATCTCAATGCTCAAAACGTAAAACTATCACAAGATGAAGATGTGTTGGATACTTGGTTTTCTTCTTGGTTGTGGCCAATATCTGTTTTTGATGGATTTAAACATCCGAATGGAAAAGACATTCAATATTATTATCCAACCAATGACTTAGTAACGGCTCCGGAAATTTTATTTTTCTGGGTAGCACGTATGATAATGGCTGGCTACGAATACAGAAATGAAAAGCCTTTCACCAATGTATATTTAACCGGAATAGTACGCGACAAACAAGGTCGTAAAATGTCGAAATCATTGGGCAACTCACCGGATCCATTGGATTTGATTGAAAAATATTCTGCCGATGGTGTTCGCACCGGAATGTTGTTTTGTTCACCTGCAGGAAATGATTTACCATTTGATGAAAAATTATGCGAACAAGGAAGAAACTTCAGTAATAAAATTTGGAATGCGTTACGTTTAGTAAAAAGTTGGGAAATCGAGCGTGAGAAGAATGAAAATAAAAAAGAGGCAGATGCAACTCCAATTTTCATTTGGTTTGAAAATAAATTAGAATTATTAAAAGAAAATTTAGACAAATCGTATGCCAGCTATCGACTATCAGAAGCATTAGTAGAATTATATAAGTTTATTTGGGATGATTTTTGTGCTTGGTATTTAGAATTTATAAAACCACCTTTTGGTGAAAAAATAGATGCACATTCTTATCAAAAAACTGTAGCATATTTCTCTGAATTGATGGAATTATTGCATCCATTTATGCCATTTATCACAGAAGAAATTTATCATCATTTACAAAATGACACATCCGATATTATTATTGCAACCTATCCAAAAATAAATACATATCAAACAGAACGAATTTTGGAAGGTGAAAAAATAAAAGAAGTAATTTCTGCAATCCGTGATACAAGAAATAAAAATGGCATTTCTCCTAAAATAAAATTGAATGCTTTTATTTTGGCAAAAGATAAAAGCGTGTATGATAATTTTCAATTTTACATTGAAAAAAATGCAGCCGTTACGTTACACTTTACGGATAAAGAAGTTCCGAATACCGTTTCTCAATTAATACAAACAGATCATCTATTTATTGAAACAGGAATAGAAATAGATGCAGATGCAGAAAGAGAAAAAATGATAAAAGAAATTGAGTACTACAAAGGATTTATTGCATCTGTAGAAAAGAAACTAAGCAATGAAAAATTTGTATCAAATGCTAAACCGGAAATCATAGAAAACGAACGTAAAAAATTAGCTGACGGACAATCAAAATTAGCATCATTAGAAGACAGTATAAAAAAATTATAACGTATATAAAAGAATGCTATTATTTTAGTCCATTGAATTATGTACATTGTGAAAAATTTAAAAACTTAAATAATGAATATTTGTATTGTTACCGGCTCAGGTGGTTTAATTGGTAGTGAATCTGTTGCTTTTTTTGCTGATAAATTTGATTTGATTGTAGGAATTGATAATGACTTAAGAGCTTACTTTTTTGGACAAGATGCATCTACAAGTTGGAACAAAAACAGATTAGAAGAACAATATTCCAACTACAAACATTACAGTTTAGATATACGAGATAATGCAACATTAGAAAATGTTTTTAAAGAATACAAAGACGATATAAAATTAATTATACATACAGCTGCTCAACCATCTCATGATTGGGCTGCCAAAGAGCCTTTTACAGATTTTACCGTAAATGCAAATGGAACTTTAAACATGTTGGAATATACAAGGTTGTATGCTCCAAAAGCAGTTTTCATTTTCACTTCTACCAACAAAGTGTATGGCGACAATCCAAACTATTTACCATTAATAGAAAAAGAAACTCGTTGGGAAATAGATGAAACACATCCTTACTTTAAAGAAGGTATTGATGAACAAATGAGCTTAGACCACACCAAGCATTCTATTTTTGGAGCGTCTAAAGTAGCAGCAGATGTTATGTGCCAAGAGTATGGAAAATATTTTGGAATGAACATCGGTGTGTTCCGCGGTGGTTGCTTAACAGGTCCTAACCATAGTGGTGCCATGTTGCATGGTTTCTTGTCTTACTTGATGAAATGTGCGATTACCGGAACGCAATACAATATTTTTGGTTATAAAGGCAAGCAAGTACGCGACAATATACACAGCTATGATTTGGTAAATATGTTCTGGCATTTTTATCAAAATCCAAAACAAGGTGAAGCATACAATGCAGGTGGTGCAAGGTTCTCAAACTGCTCTATGCAAGAAGGCATTACTTTATGCGAAGAAATTTCCGGCAATAAAATGAATTACCAATACGTAGAAACCAATCGTATTGGCGACCATATTTGGTATATATCTGATGTTTCAAAATTCAAGAATCATTATCCGGATTGGAATTTTAAGTACGATTTAAAATCTACTTTAGCACAAATTCACGACAGTATGTTGAAACGAGTGTAGTTTTTACAAAACGAATTCTCACTCAAACTGTCCGAATACTCATTTACTAATAGTAAATGGTAGAAAGATTTTATTTTTAGGTACTATAATAAAACTATGGAACCTAAAGATTTTGAACTACCATTAGAAGGTCCTTTGCACAAAGATGTCCAACATCACGGAATGCAACCTAAAATGCATAGTGAACATTGCAGAACCACCTATCATCCTAACAAACAAAAAAAAGCAAAAGGAACACAACCACACCAACCTACTAAAAAGAGGTAGCGGTTAATCTATATATCGTTTCAAAATTTCTTGATAAGCATCAATGCGTCTATCTCTTAAAAATGGCCAAATACGACGCACATCTTCTGTGCGTTGTTTGTCAATTTCAATTACTGCATTCACTTCATCTTCACTGGAAGCTTTATACAAAAGCTCTCCTTGCGGACCGGCAACAAAGCTTTGTCCCCAAAACTGAATGCCGTTAGTAACGTTTGTCCAATCCGGCTCATTTCCTACTCTATTCACGGTAATTACAGGCAATCCATTGGCAACGGCATGACCACGTTGCACGGTTTGCCAAGCTTCCCATTGTCTATTTTTTTCTTCCGGAGCATCGGTGCTTTCCCAGCCAATTGCCGTTGGATAAATCAACATTTCAGCTCCGTTTAATGCCATTAAGCGCGCTGCTTCGGGATACCATTGATCCCAACACACCAACACACCTAATTTTCCGACAGAAGTTTGAATAGGTTTGAAACCTAAATCGCCGGGAGTGAAATAAAATTTTTCGTAATAAGCCGGATCGTCGGGAATATGCATTTTTCTATATTTTCCGGCTACACTTCCATCTTTCTCAAAAACCACCGACGTATTGTGATACAATCCGGGTGCTCTTTTTTCAAATAAAGATGTTACTAAAACCACTTCATTTTTCTTAGCAGCGTCAGCAAATAGTTGAGTGGTATCGTTCGGAATCGGATGTGCCAAATTAAACATATCCGTTTCTTCTGCTTGGCAGAAATAAATACCGCAATGCAACTCTTGTAATACGACAAGCTCTGCACCTTGTTGCTTGCAAGCAGCAATTCCATTCAAACTTTTTTCTATATTTTTTTGAATATCGTTTGTATTGCTTTGTTGTACGATACCAACTTTCATACGCTTCTAATTTTTATTATTATCTATGAATTAATGGAATGATTTAGGTTAATAGATCCTTTAGGAAATTGCATGGTGATGCAATGCAATGAACCATGCTGTAATATCAATGCGCTACAATCAACACCGATTACATTTTTATTTGGAAATGCTTTTTGTAATTGTTCCAATGCTTCTACATCCAATGCCGATTGATATGTTGGCATTAATACCACTTCATTTAGAATTAAGAAATTAGCATACGTTGCCGGCAATCGTCGGTTATCATCCGGAGCAAAAACAGGCTCTGCCATGGGCAATGAAATTAAGTTATAAGGTTGACCATCCATCGTGCGCATTTCTTGCAATTCCATTTCCATTTTTTTCAAATCTACATAATGCACTTCATTCCTATCCGTGCACTGCACATACGCAATAGTATTTTCATCACAAAAACGTGCTACAGTATCAATATGTGCGTCAGTATCATCACCCATTAAATGCCCACTGTGTAACCACAACACCCGCTTCAATCCAAATAGCTGAAGGAGCTTTTGCTCTATTTCTTCTTTTGATAAATGCGGATTTCTGTTGGGAGAAAGCATACAATGCGTCGTAGTTAAAACGGTGCCTTTTCCATCACTTTCTATACTTCCACCTTCTAAAACTAAATCCGGAATAATTTTCTGAGAAGCTGAAAAAAAACCCTTTTCCCAAAGATGTGTATTTATCAAATTATCTTTATCTGCAGCAAACTTCAAGCCCCAACCATTGAACATAAAATCGTATATCAAAAAGACATTATCCTTTTGTACTGTAATAGCACCAAAATCGCGTGCCCAAGTATCATTAATCGGTGTTTGGTAAATGCTAATTTTTTCCAAATTTATATCCTGCAAATGCATACGCAACTCTTGTTCATCATCACACACAATTATTAATGGTTGATAAGTTGATATAATCTGTATAATATTTTTATAACACGGAACTATTTTATCCCAATAATTCAACCAATCGGATTGTACACTCGGAAATGCGATTAAAATAGCATCTTGTGGCTCCCATTCTGCCGGTAAGCGAATCTCGTTCATGCGACAAAAATACAATATAATTTTTTCATTTGTTTATCAAAAAACCGTACAAGAATAAGTATGTTTGTTAGATGAAACCACGTTTACTATTATTGCCGGGATTTGGAGAAGACACGTATTGTTTTAACGAAATCATACCACATATAAAAGGCTATCAATTTGTGCACGTAGATTACCGCAATGCCTTAGATAAATTTACATTTCCATTTATTACAGTTAATCAATTTTCCAGAGAACTTATTCAGCAATATAAAATCACACCACAAGATAAATTGGTAGGACATTCCATGGGTGGATATTTTGCCTTCCAGATGCGTGAAATTATCGGTTGCCAAATTTGCATGATAGCATCTTTTAATGATACTAAAAAAGTATTACATCTATTTCCGAAATTTCCACGCATTACTCAAATAAGTACGTTCTTGGGAATATCTAAATCTGAACTTGTTCGAAATTACTTATTGAACAAAATTAAACACGAAGAATACAAAAAGATACAAGCCTATACCATGCGTAATTTTAAAACTTTTAGTAATATACAGTTGGCATTGATGACACAAATGTTATATGAAAAAGGTATTCCTTCTAAATTGCCCAATCCATTAAGAATACATGACAAAGCTGATAAAGTAATAGCACCACCTAATGAAGCCTACCATTCCGTAAAAGGTGGCCATTTCTGTTTGAGTTTATATCCGGAAGAAACTATTGCATATATGCAAGATTTCTTAGCCATAAAAGGCAAATAGAAGTTTATTTATTTCTATAAATCCACTTCATTATTTAGCATTATTTGTATTTTGCAAAAAATATATTTCCCCAATGCAAATAGAAAATCCACTCACTGATACGAAACAGCAAAAAACGATTAACTTAATTGTGATTGTTGCTGCCTTAGGTTATTTCGTAGATATTTTTGATTTACTGTTATTTGGTATGGTACGCGTTAGCAGCTTACGCGATTTAGGTGTGAGTGATGCTCAATTAGAAAGTATCGGACTTCGCTTAGATAATTGGCAAATGTTTGGTATGTTAATAGGTGGCATTTTCTGGGGTATCTTAGGCGACAAACGTGGTAGATTATCCGTTTTATTTGGTTCAATTCTCACCTATTCTATTGCCAACACTTTAAATTCGTATATACACACTATTCCTCAATACGAAGTATTACGTTTTATTGCCGGTTTTGGTTTAGCAGGTGAATTAGGTGCCGGTGTTACACTCGTAAATGAAAGTTTATCCAAAGAACGAAGAGGAATTGCTACGGCATTCGTGGCTGGCTTTGGTGTATTCGGTGCGGTATTTGGTTGCGTAATTGTGTTGTGGTTAAAAGATTGGCGATTATGTTATTTAATTGGTGGTATCATGGGTTTTGCTTTGTTGATACTTCGTATTAGTATTTATGAATCCGGAATGTATTTGAATGTAAAAAACAAAACCAGCAACTTGGGTAATTTTTCCATTTTATTAAAGGACAAACAAAAACTGATAAAATATATTTCCATTATAGTTTTAGCTATTCCTATTTGGTATGTAGTACAATTATATGCAAAATACGCACCGGAGTTAGCCGATGCAATGGGCTTAAGTTATCCTGATAAAAAACAAGTAGCAGTATATGCTATATTAGCTGTTTACTCCGGTTTAACGGTAGGTGATGTTACTTGTGGTTTATTGTCCAATTATTTTAAAAGCAGAAAAAAAGCTATCTTATTATATATATCATTGCTAATAATTAGCATACTTTTATTTTGGACTTTAGGCAGATTGAATTTGTTTTTATTTTATACCATGATTTTTATTTTAGGATTGACAATTGGTTATTGGGCTGTATTTATGAGTATTGCCACAGAGTCTTTTGGAATAAATATCCGCTCAACGGTAAGCAATACAGCACCAAATTTTGTGCGAGGTTCCGTAATTGCAATAAATATGCTTTATCTAAGTTTTAAAAACAATGCGCATCTTTCCACTCAACTATCAAATATTATTGTTGGGATTATCTGTATAAGTATTGCATTGTACGCATGGACAAGATTAGACGAGACATATGGTAAGGATTTAGATTATGTTGAATAATTATTAATTATCTGTTTATTTTTGTACAATTAACAAACTTTCACTATTTTTATCTCAAATATACCAAAAAATGAAAGCCAAATTGAACTATCTGTTGTTATGTGCACTTTTGATTGCATTTTCAACAACAACTGTTGCCCAGAAGAACAAGAAGAACTCCAGTATTGATGTAGCTGCTAATCCAGGCAGTGGTGCTAAAGAGTCTAAAGAATCTAAAGAGGCTAAAAAATACTACAATTTAGAAGCTAAAAAGTACCTAAAAGATTGGAACTTAACTTTACACTTTGGTACAACCACTCCATTCACAGATATTAGAAGCTATGACTGGACACGTCAAGTAAAAAAACCAAGTGAACTTCAATGGGGTTGCGGTATCGGATTAACTAAAATGTTCAATAGTGCATTCGGTTTAAATGTCGATTATACATTAGGACGTTTAGTTGGAAGAACGGTAGATCGTGGTGGTTTTGCTGAGGAAAGACAATATTGGAAACAATTATTCCCGGAAAGAACGGAAAACGAAGGTCCTGTATATTTCAGAACAAACGTATTCCACCAAGGTTCAGTTAACTTTTATATCGATTGGTTAGGCTTAGGAATGGGTTACAATCAATTTATCCGTTCACAAATTACTGGCAAACCGGTAAAAAGCAGAAAATTTGCATTCTATACTAAAATTGGTGTGGGTTTAATTCGTACATCATCTCAAATCTATAATACAAAAGATGATAAACCTATTGCAAACAATGCCTACTTAAGAGGTTTCACAAATAAATTTACGGAAGTAGTTTTCCCATTAGCAGTTGGTATGAAATTTAAAGTATCTAAATCTTTTGATATTGGTTTAGAAGGTTCATTTACCTTTACAAACTCTGATAAATTAGATGCTTTACAATTCCAATCAAGAGTAGATAATGGAAAAACTATTAACTCATTATCTAAAATTAATAGAGATGCTTACGCATACATTAACTTAAACTTCTCTTATAAATTTGGAAGAATTGGTTCTCAAAAAGAACATATCGAATGGGTTAATCCAATCGCGTTTATTATGGCTAACCAACCTAAACCAAAAGAAGTTGACTTGAAAGATACAGATGGTGATGGCGTATTAGATATCTTAGACAAAGAACCGACAACACCTGCAGGTTATGCCGTAGATTCTCACGGTGTAACATTAGACAGTGATAAAGATGGTTGCCCAGATACTAAAGATCCGGAACCATTCTCTTCTACTGCTTATCCAATCGTTGATTGCAAAAACGTAATGCCGGATCGTATTATTGACTCTGTATCAGTACCACAATATCCAGCTTACAAACCATACGATGATTCAGCTATCATCAACAGAATTCGTCAATTGGAAAATAATGTATGGAAATTAACTTCTATCTACTTCAGCTTAGATAAATACAACATTAATTCAGCTGCAACAATTGAATTACAAAAAGTAGGAAATATCATGGCATCTAATCCTGATTTAAAAGTAAATGTTAAAGGAAATACAGACATTAGAGGTGCATCTGATTACAACCAAAAATTATCTGAAAACCGCGTAAATGCTGCTATCAAATACTTGAAAGATAATTACGGTATCTCTGAAGATAGATTCATCAAATTACCGGTTGGTAAATCAGATCCATTAATTAAAAATGCAGTAAACGAAAATCAGCACCAATCTAACAGACGTGTTGACTTCTCACCTGCTTATTAATAGATATTCAACATTATTCAACATAAAACCTGTTAGCTCGCTAACAGGTTTTTTTTATCCTTATGAAAAAAAATAGAATATACAACAAAGACTTAGCTTTTATAAATAAAGAAGCGAAAGGGAATTTAGTAATAGATGGAAAATTTGTGTTCGACAATAAACCGGACAAACTTCCAATGCTCCGTTTTATAAAGTGGATTACGCAACGCAATCCTCAAAAAAATGAGAAAAAAAAAGATGCATTTATTCCTGAAGTAATACATTCCACTGAATTTTTAAATGCTAAAAATGATGTCATTACTTGGATTGGGCATTCAACTTTTTTCATTCAACTAAATGGAATAAGAATAATTACTGATCCCATTTTTTACCACATTACACCAATGCTAAAAAGAAGACATGCAAGACCTTGTTCCATAACAGCAATTCAAGACATCGACTATATATTATTATCTCACGGGCACAGAGACCATTTAGATAATGCTAGTTTACGAATGCTTCTAAAACGAAACCCGAATGTAGAAATATTATGTCCATTAGGCTTCAGAAAAATGCTACGTAAATTAGGATTTAAACACATACAAGAAGCTGCTTGGTGGCAACAATATCAAACTAAAAATATAACGATAGATTTTTTGCCTGCTAAACATTGGAATCGACGATTTGTGAACGATTATAACACCACACTTTGGGGTAGTTTTGCCATTTACACAGAAAAGAAATCCATTTATTTTGCCGGAGACACCGGTTATGCAACACATTTCAAGGCAATTAATAAACACTATTCATCTTTTGATACTTGCTTAATGCCCGTTGGTGCGTACAAGCCGAGATACATTATGGAATGGGCACACACTTCGCCGGATGAAGCCGTGGATGCCTTTAACGAATTAAACGGAAAAACATTTATTCCGATGCATTATGGTACATTTGATTTAAGCGATGAACCGGCATCTGAACCAATTAAGATTTTACATCAATTAGAAAAAGAAGAAAAAATAAATGGGAAATTACAAATACTAAAAGTAGGAGAAATATATAAAATATAAAGTGTGGAGCATATCGGATTCGAACCGATCGCCTCTACGCTGCCAGCGTAGCGCTCTAGCCAAATGAGCTAATGCCCCAGAAAAAAAAGAACGTTGCAAAGATAGAAAAATAAATTTAAGCAACTACAGAATAAATTAGTTTTGCCGCATTTTTTGAAGCACCCTTCTCACCTATTTTTTCCAACATCACATCATATTTTTTGGGGTTAGCATGTTGGATCAATTGTTTCAATTCTGCCACACAATTTGATGTTGTGCAATCGGATTGAATTAACTCTTCTACAATTTTAGTTTGTGCAATTAAATTAGGTAAAGAAATAAATTGCACTTTTACCAAACATCTACCAATTAGATAATTGAGCCATGCTGTTTTATACACCACTATTTGCGGTATTTTAAACAAGGCAGTTTCTAACGTAGCGGTGCCACTACATACCACAGCAGCTTTTGCATCGGCTAAAATATCATACATATTGTCATACTTTATAGCCATATTTTTGGGCAAAGAAACAGGATACATTGCTTTTAACCTTGTAATACCGGACAATACGAATTGCTCATTCGGAAATTGCTCTGCAACTGCTGTAAATATGGGCAGTAATTTATCTAATTCTTGTTTTCTACTGCCGGGCAACAATGCTATACATTTATTTTTTTTATCTAAATAAATTTTTGATTGATTTTCCCTATCACCCTTATCAATAACATCTAATAATGGATGCCCAACAAAATGAGATTTTGTATACTGATGTTTTTCGTAAAAAGCAGGTTCAAACGGCAATACGCACAACATTAAGTCCACATATTTTTTAATCGTTTCCACTCTTGATTCATGCCAAGCCCAAATGGTTGGTGATATATAATAGGCAACTTTAAATCCATTTTGCTTACACCATTTTGCCATGCGTAAATTAAATCCCGGATAATCTACCAACACGACAACATCGGGTTGAAATGCCAAAATAGTTTTTTTTACCGTTCTAAAATTTCTGAAGATAGTAAAGATATGTAATAACACTTCTACAAATCCCATAAACGACAATCTATCTAAACCAAACAACAATTCTACTTTATTTTGTTGCATGCAATCGCCGCCAACACCTTTAAATACGGCATTTTCATCCAGTTTAGAAATTTCCTGCACTAAATTGCCGGCATGTAAATCGCCTGAAGTTTCGCCTGCAATAACAAAATATTTCATACTATAAAGTAGTTGCTTTGTTGCTTGATTTTATAACGCATATCGCACAATAAGCATCGCAATAATGTATAATACAGATGCAACAAATAATCCTTTGCAAAAATTAAATTTCTTCAACAAATTAAATAAAAAGAAAAATGGAAGATTTAGGAAAACACAATTTCGTATGAACGTTGGTAAGATGGAAAGTTGTTTTACATTGGATATAAAAGCATTCCAATCGTATCCTAAATGTTTAAATTTAAAAAGATACAACATTACCAACATGAGCATCGGAATGATTAAACCTGCAATAAAACCTACTAATGTCGTGTCTATTTTATCTAAGATTGATTTTTTTTCTGGTTGATTATTCATTGAGATTCCAATTTTGATTTATGTAAGAAATAGCGTGGTGATGTGTCAAATCAAATTGAACAGGAACGATAGAAACATATCCGTTTTCCAAAGCCCAAACATCGGTATCTTCACCTTGATCTTTGTTTACAAATTTTCCGGTCAGCCAATAATAGTTTTTTCCATTCGGATCTCGTCGTTCATCAAACTCTTCTACCCAACGTGCATTGGCTTGTCGGCAAATTTTCATGCCTTTAATTTCTTCCAATGGCAATTTCGGAAAATTGACATTCAATAAAGCATCTGCTGTTAAGCCTGCATTCAACATATTACGAACAATGCGTTCAACATACACTTGTGCAGCTGTAAAATCGGCATCAAATGAAAAATCCAACAAAGAAAATCCAATAGCCGGAATACCACTTAATGCGGCTTCCATAGCTGCCGACATCGTGCCGGAATAAATCACATTGATAGATGCATTTGAGCCATGATTAATTCCGGAAACACAAATATCCGGTTTAGAATGTAGTATTTTATCAATTGCAATTTTCACGCAATCTACCGGCGTTCCGGAACACTGATACGACGGCACATTTAAGTCATCGAAAACATCTACTTTTTGCAAACGCAACGGCTCGTGAATAGTAATGGCGTGTCCCATACCGGATTGCGGACTATCAGGAGCTACCACTGTTACATCTCCAAATTTCGTCATCACTTCTACCAACGCACGTATTCCGGGCGAGATAATACCATCATCATTTGTAACTAAAATTACCGGCTTTTTCATAGTGCAAAGATAGGAAAAAAGTAGGGTTTAGTAAGTATAATAGAAATTGATTAGTTTTGGGATTATGAAACCATCTGTAAAAAATAGCATCATTGCAATTCTTGTTGTATTAGTCGGATTTTTATCGTTTAAATTATTTCTGCACGATTTATTTAATAAAGAAAAAGCACCGCAAGTGGATAGCACCATTGTAGTGGAACGCATCCAAAAAGTATTGAAATTAGTAACGGTAGAAGGAAATTTTTCTGAATTAATGTCGTACAAAGATTTTGATTACATCGATTTTCCGGGTTTTAGAAAAGATGCCATCGTGCGAGTGAATGCGAAAGTATCTATTGGATATAATTTGGAAAATTTAAAAATAGAAACCAACGAAAAAGATAAAACCATAATAATCCAAAACATGCCGAAGCCGGAAATTTTATCTATAGATACAGACATAAAATTTGAGAATTTAAGCACCGGATTATTTACCAGTTTTAATGAAGCCGAGTTGAGCAAACTCAATCAATTAGGAAAAGAAAAAATACGCGAAAAAGCTTTAAATGCCGAACTAATAAAACAAGCTGAAGAGCAACGCACCGAATTGTTTGATTTATTATTTTATATGGCTAAACAAAATGGATATAAGATTATTATTGAAGGCAAAGAATTGCACGAAATGAATATCGTATCAAAAGATTAATAAAATGGATATAAGCATACTCATTACAATAGGAATTATTTTGTTGGTAGTTGGTTTGGTAAGCTGCGTGCTACCGCCATTGCCGGGCCCGCCTATTGCTTTTACAGCCTTACTTATTGCCTATTACGGTTTGGATAAAATACAAGATTTACCTTATTGGCTTTTGATAGTTTATGCTGTTTTAACAATCATCATTTTAATTGTCGATAATTTTATTCCGGTTTGGAGTACGCAAAAATTTGGTGGCACAAAAGCCGGCATCAGAGGTTGTTTTGTAGGTATTTTAGTAGGCATTTTATTTGCACCTTTTGGTGGAATTTCAATTATAATTTGTCCGTTTTTAGGTGCAATGATTGGCGAACTCATCGATGGGCAATCATTTAATATTGCCATCAAATCGGGTATTGGTTCGTTTGTTGGTTTTTTGTTGACAAGCGGATTAAAAATTATTTTGGTATTGATGATGAGTTATCATTTTTTCAAAGCTGTATTTTAATAATATAAGATGAAGTATTTGCAAAACACCTTTCTGTTTCGGGCATTTAAGCAAAACAAGTGGATAGGTTGTTTTATACTTTTATTTATTTTCTTCCAACAATATTTTTATTCAAAAAAGAACAGCAGTTTTCCTTGGTATGTATGGATAATGTATTCTTATCCAAATTACGAACCGGACACACTCACTCAACTTGAAATTTATATAGATAATGAACGATTGAACCTTGCTAAAATTCCGATTTGGCAAGAAGCCGTTTTGGTTAATACATTTAAGAAATATTACGAACTGCAACAAACAAACTACCATGAACCATTAAAACAATTGGTAGAAGAAAGAAGCAATGAAATAAAAATATTTTCCAAAAATTATATGGAACAGGCAATTTGCAATCAGAAAAAAGAAGCTGAAAAATATAAAAACTGGATACTTACATATATGGAAAAATATGTAGTGCATAAAAAAATACATCGAATAGATTATAAAGAAGTGAGCTACAAGCAAGCACAAACACAATTTACCAAGGCAGGAAATCCAAGATTACTTTTAACGATAAAATATGTCCACTAAAACATCCATATCTATACAACGGTATGCACCTTTGGTGTTTAGCTTTTTTTTGATATTGTATGTTTATAGAATTCATAGTTTTTCCATTTTATACTACACGGCAAATTCACCATTAAAAAATGTGGATACCAATTATACGTATTGGTTGATGTTATTGCTACAATTTCCAAGCTATATTATCCAACATAAATGGCTTTGTATGCTAATAGATTCGGGTGTTTTTGTCATGTGTGTGCTTTGTATTTTCTCAAAAGAGAAACGGTATTTTTTTGCACGAATATTAGTGTGTTTATTTTTTATTCAAATTGTCACGCTGCAAATATATGCTTGCACACATACAAAAAGTATTGCTTGTTTGATGATAGCCTTATTGCCTTTTATTTGCAAAGACGAAAAAAACTCGGTGCTACTAATTGAGTTCGCTCGTTACTTTTTAATTTATATTATGGTAATTTCTGCGTATCATAAGGTAGTAAATGGTGGTTTAATGCAATCGGATAATTTTCCAAATATGTTACTGCATCAACATCTTGATTTAGCTACTTTATATCCGCAACATATCAGCTATCATGTAGCACATTGGCTTATAGAACATAAAACTATTGCAAACGGATTATTTGGCATACTATTTTTAACACAAGCTATTTTTGTGGTTGGCATCTTTACCAAACGGTATGATAAATTGTTGTTTGTATTACTATTGGGTTTTGCGATATCTACCTATTTCATTATGCGCATTTACAATTTCGATATTGTATTGTTAGGATTGACTTTATTATTTTTCAAAGCAACGAAACAAGATAGCCGAACTCAAAATTAGGAACTCTTTAACAATCGTTACAAATGTAAGTATTTGTAAATTATGTATATTCGTACGTATAACGATTTATAATTTACCGACATGCCTATTTTAGATTTCGACAAATTCAAAGAAGATTTTAGCTTACACAATCATCGACCACGCGTGTTTTCTTGGCCATTTTTTGGCACACTCATCATTGCTGCAGGATTGTTCGTTTTGTATAAATTAAATCAATACGTGGATCCGTGGGCAAGTTGGCGACAAGCAGTTGGCAATGCAACCAGCTTCTGCGAAATGAACCGATTTGACCAATTAATTGTGCAGCCATCCAATACTTGGTCGAATTTGGGATATATTATTGTTGGTTTGATATTTATTAGCATCGCAAAAAACGATTTAAAATATGAACATCGTGCTGATGTCAATAATCTTTTAGCAAAGTTTCCGGGCTTTTCTTATCTCATCGGATTTTCAGCGTTATACTTAGGCATCGGCAGTTTTATGTATCATGCTACACTAACATTCTTTTTTCAAAAATTAGATCAAACAGGCATGTACTTTTTGTTGGTAGCATTTTTAGCGTATGTATTGTTTAAATTATTTCCACAAATAAAATTCAGAGGAAAAGTGTATGTATCTAATAAATTTTTTATTTGGAGTGCGGTGATAGTTCAACTATTATTTTTCTTTTTCTTATGGAGATTACCTATCAATATTTTATTCCCAACATTGACTATCTCCTTTTTTATAGCCAATTTTATTTTAATTGCCCGCATCCGAAATTCTGTATCTATACTTAGTTTATTAAAAGCATCCGGCATTACTTTATTAATTGCAGCAAGCATTTGGATATTAGATATCACTAATAAACTATGTTCACCTACCAGCGTTTTTCAAGGGCATGCCTTGTGGCATATTTTAAACACCACAAGTATTTTCTTAGCGTATTTATACTATAGAAGTGAAACTTTTTTATCAGAAGAAGAAAAAGAAGTAGCAGAAACGGTGTAATAAAATCGGATTATTAATTCCAACCATTACACATTATCCATATTTAAGTATTTGAATTTCAAGAAACGTTTAATGCTAAAAACAGCATTCGCAGATTCTTTTATTCCATTATTTAAAGCCGTTTTGAGTTCTTCATAATGTGGTGATGTTTTATGAATATACACTTGCACATAGTATCCATTTTCCCTGCAAGTAGTAAATCCTAAATATTCAAAATCAGGATTTTTATCAACCATATTATACACTAACTTACAATTACTTAAATCCTTCGCCAATAAATCTTTGTCTTCTTTAGCACTTCCGATTAAAACAATATCGGCATGAGCAGAATCAAAATATGATTTTGTCAACGGATGTTCCGCAAAATAAGGATCTGTCAAACCGTTATAATCGTGGCAAGTAGCTTTTACATAATGTGGAAATACACCGGCATCACCAAATAAAACATGAATATCTTTTTGTGCTACATTCGGTATTTTATTGATGTTTTTGGCTAATAAATAATGCGATCTTGGAACAAAAAATGCTGAACCTGCATTGTTAGTGATTGACGCTAATTCAATAAAATTTTCATTATAAATTCCTTTAGAAAATACAATTAAATTTAAGAAACCTGCCACCAACATTACTTTATATTTATCAATAGTAGGAAAACGCTCAATGGAAAGCAATGCGAATAACACAAACGGTACATACAATTGAAAAGGAAATCTATCGGCAAAATTCATTACTAAAAAAGATTTGCCATACAATCCAAAAAAGATTAAAAAGGATACCAAGCCTACATAAAATACAGGTTTATATTTTCTAAATAAAAACAACAATAAAAAACTGCATATTATATAGTGCCAAGATGTATAGAGATTGAAAAAGAATGCCAAAAATCCGAATTGGTTATCCATTACTTTATGATAAAATGGCAATGGAAACAACAATCCGAAATATTTATAACGAGCAATAAAATAAATCAATCCAATAATTCCGACTACCACAATCGGTAAAAAATTCAATTTTATTTTTCGATAAAAAACTAAATAAATTAAATAAAAAGCTGAATAAATAACGGCTTCCGGTCGTGTGAGTGCCAACACAAAACATAAAAACCACAACAGCCATTGCTCTTTATTTTCTATGGATTCTTTATGAATAATAAAAAAAGATTCCAATAATAAATAACACCATAACACAGTTTCTAATCCGGAAAATGTATGTACATATACTTGCCAATTTGTTACCACAATTAAGAGTGCAAACAAGGCTATTTTTTTGTTCGATGCTTGTTGGTATATGCGGAATAACATCCAACATAAAATTACTAATCCAACCAACTTAATAAAAATGTGTGGTGGCACATTTAGCAAATATGGAAAGATGGAAAATACAGCATACACAAAACTGGTATATGCTTCGATGGGCTTACCGTTGACGCTCCAACTCCAAACACCGTGATGCACTAAATTGTATCCGTATTTAAAGAATATAAATCCATCGTCAATTACGGTTTGAAAAAACAAGATAAAACCAAATAAAAATGACATCAAAATTCCGGCAAAGAGGAAATATGTAACGTATGTATCTTTTTTCATTTTTTTAATTTAAACCGTAAAAATTTTGATTCAAAGTATGTATAAGAAAAATGTGCTACTACAAAAGTAAGTGCAAACGAAAAGAAATAAACAAACAAATTAAAATATAAAGTGCTCTTTATTTGTAAATATTGTGCCAACACTATCATTAAAATAATGATGATTACGTGATACAAATACACGCCATACGTGATGGAACCAAAATAGGAAATCCATTTACTATCTAACCATTTGTGTCGGATATCTTCTCGCGTTAAAAATAAAATGATGACCGCCCATTGCAACGAATAAATTTCGTGTACTATTACAGGTGCATCTATTCCGAATGCTAACATTACGACCATGGTGATAATGCTTACAGCCACCACAATATTATTTTTGAAAAATTTTAGATAGCGATGGTCCGTAATATACATATACGCAAATGCACAACCAATGAGCATGCAATACAAACGAGTGAGATATAAAAAGGAAAGTGTTCCGGCAAGAACACTCATCATAAACGAGCTTTTTATAAATAGTTTATTGATGATGAGCAACACAATAAGCAACGCATACCAAATATACACTGCAAAAAATGCATATTTAAACATCTTTCTGTAACTCTTGAATTTATTGACGAACAACGGCCAAAACAAATAAAATAATTCTTCTGAACCGATGCTCCAAAAATGTCCGGCATAAACCACCATTCCTTGAAAGGTATATGCCATTGCACCGGCTAATTGCGGTAACAACAACACAAACAAACCACCGTATGCTAATTTAGGTATGGCAACTTCATTTAAGGTTGGGAAAAATTTGGTGAAATAAATTTCGTGGTAGGTTGTATGCAAAAAAGAATTAGGTGCAATTATCCAATAAATAATAAAACACAAAAAATACAACGGCCAAATACGCGTAACTCTTGAACTATAAAAACGTGGCAGACTGATTTTACTTTCCGCACTTTTCATTTTTTCTGAAAATAAAAAATAAGAAATTAAAAAACCACTCATGGTGAAAAACATGGTGATGGATGACGTAGCTAATGGCTCAAAGAATTTATATTGCCTGTACAAACTTGGATAATGCAATACATATTTTATTTCTTCGATGTGAAATAACAAAACATAGCATGCCAAATACAGCCGTACACCGTTGAAATTATGAAAATACTTTTTATCTGACATTCGCAATAAGGTTATTTACAGGTATTCACTCAATTCCAACCAGCGCAATTCTTTCTCATCTAAAGATAGAATTATTTCTTCTAATTGCTCGGCTAATTTTTGTAACTCAGCATGGTTAATAGCTGAATTTAATTTTTCTGTTAATGTAATTTTTGATTGCGATAATTGTTCAATGTCTTTTTCTAATTGTTTAAATTCTGTTTGTTCTTTAAACGTCAATTTTCGTTTTTCTGTTGCTTGTTTTGTGTTGGATAGATTTCTTTCGTTAGCTAACTTTTCTTCTCGAAGCGCTTGTTTAATTTCTTCTTTTAATTGCAATCTGTACTCGTTATAGTTACCTAAGAAATCACGCACTTTTCCATTGCCTTCAAATACAAACAAATGGTCGGTCAGTTTATCCAAGAAATATCTATCATGACTTACGATGACCAAACAACCTTTAAAATCCATCAAGAAATCTTCCAACACTTGCAACGTCAAAATATCCAAATCATTGGTTGGCTCATCCAAGATTAAAAAGTTGGGGTTTTTCATTAAGATAGTCAATAAATACAAGCGTCTTCGCTCACCACCACTTAAAGTAGAAACTAAATTATGTTGTTGGGATGGTGTAAATAAAAATCGCTCCAATACTTGCGATGCCGATAATGTACCTTTGCCAATCGGCAAATATTCTGCAATATCTTTCACCACATCTATTACTTTTTTATCAGATTTTAGTTGCAATCCTTTTTGATTATAATAACCAAACACTACGGTTTCACCCAATACAATATTTCCGGCATCGTAAGATTCTTCTCCTAATAAAATATTCAATAAAGTTGATTTGCCGCAACCATTTCTACCCACAATACCAACTCGTTCACCTCGTTGAAATTTGTGCGAAAACTTATCCAACAAAATTTTATTTCCATATTGTTTTTGGATATTATGAAGCTCTACAATTTTTCCGCCTAAGCGTTGCATGCGTACTTCAATTTCTACTCGCTTATCTTCTACTTTTGCAGTTGCCGCAGCTTTTACGTTTTCAAAATTATCTACACGAGATTGAGCTTTGGTGGTACGTGCCTTCGGTTGTCGGCGCATCCATTCCAATTCCTTGCGATAGGTGTTTTGTGCTTTCTCAATATTTACTCGTTGATTTTCGTCACGCAATTCTTTATTCTCTAAATATTTGGAATAATTGCCTTTGTGTTTGTATAAAATTCCATTATCTAATTCCAAAATCTCATTGCAAATATTTTCCAAAAAATACCTATCGTGTGTTATCATCAACAAGGTAATATTTTGTTTAGATAAATATTCTTCCAGCCACTCAATCATATCCATATCTAAATGGTTGGTAGGCTCATCTAAAATTAAAATGTCGGGTTGCTCTAACAATAAAATGGCTAATGCTAATCGCTTCTTTTGTCCGCCTGACATGGTGCCTACTTTCTGATCTAAATCGTGAATTAAAAATTTGGATAAAATGAGCTTCATTTGTTGTTCATAATCCCAAGCTTCCAACTCATCCATTTTGTTCATGGCTGTTTGCAAATCGCCATTTCCTTCTAATGCTTTTTCATAATTTAAGCTTGCCATCAAAATAGGATTATCGGCATGCATAATGGTTTGATACACGGATCTAGTATCGTCAAAATTGGGCTCTTGAACTAAAAAACCGACTTTAATATCTTTATGAAATTTATATTCGCCACTTTCCGGTGGTTCTAATCCTTGTAGAATTTTTATTAAAGAAGATTTTCCCGTACCATTCTTTGCTATCAATGCCACTTTTTGTCCTTTATCAATAAAGAATGTAATATTTTCAAACAAAAGTTTATCGCCGTAATATTTAGATAGTTGATTTACTGTAAGATAGTTCATGCTGCAAAAATACACTTATAGTAAATTTATTTTAAATTTATTGTGTGAGAATATTGTCAATTATTATTTTACTTCTTTTTTGCCAATATAATAAGGCAGCAGATTATACGATACAAAACAGCAAAGGAAAAACACAATTTCCATTTCGTGTATTTAATAATATTATTGTAGTAGATGTAGAAGTTAATCAAGATAAAACGTTGCAATTTATTTTCGATTCGGGTTGTAAAAGCACCATCATTATACATCCGATGTGGGTTGATTCATTTACCATTCCAATTTATCAGAAAGTATATTTTATTGGATTAGGCATTAAAGATTCGGTAGAAACTATCAAAATAAATGAAAACACTTTAAAAATTGGTCAACTCACAGCCTCCAAAATTCCGATGTATATTTTCAGTAAAGATTCCATTAATCTGGAAAAATATTTAGGCATTAATGTAGATGGCATTTTTGGAGCTGAAATATTTGAGCGGTTTTATGTACACATCAATTACAAAACAAAATACATAGAACTGTATGAGAAAAAACCATCTAAAAAAATTAATAAAACCTATACAAAAATTCCAGTTACGATTCGAAAGAGCAAAGGGTACACTAACTGCATTTTTATGAATGCAATGGGCGACATGTATGCATCTGAATTATTGTTTGATACAGGAGCTAACTTGCCACTTATTGTAAAAAATATTCACCCAAATGAAGTCGGCATACACAAATATATTGAAGCAGAAATTGGAGAAGGTTTGTCCGGTGCGATGTATTCAAAAATAGGCAGAATGGAACGCCTATTCATTGATACTTTTACATTGAGTAAAGTAATAGCGGCGTTTAGTGAAACACCTGTTACATCAAAAGAATTGAATAAAAATGAAATAGATGGCAATATTGGCAACGACATTCTTACAAGATTTGACACTTATTTTGCTTATCCGGAAAATGCGATTTATTGGAAACCCAACAAAACATATAGAGATGATTTTGAATTTAATATTTCCAACATCATCTTATTAGAAAATAAAACAAGAAACAAAGGATTTATAGTAAAAAGTATTGCGAGCCAATCGGCTCCGGAAATTGCCGGTTTACAAGCCGGTGATGAAATATTGAAGATTGATAATTACAAATCATCCGAATTAAAAATAGAAGATGCTTTATCTTTGCTTAATAAAAGAATTGGAAAGAAAATAAATCTTGTTTTTGAACGCAATAAAATACGATATAAAATAAGCTATAAACTAACGAGTATTATCTAACAAAAATCAAAAATATGAAAGCAATTTATCTTGTAAAAAATGGAACATCAAAAGATACTTTTGAATTTAGAGAGATAAACAAACCCACTTTACTTGACGATGAAGTTGGCGTACAAGTAGAAGCTTCCGGTATCAACTTCGCCGATGTAATGGCACGTTTGGGCAATTATCAAGATTGTCCGCCATTGCCTACTATTGTTGGATACGAAGCTGTAGGAAGAGTTGATAACATAGGAAAAAATATAAAAAATGTGCAAGTTGGCGACCGTGTGTTAGTGTTTACCCGATTTGGTGGTTATAGCCAATATGTAGTGCAAAAAGAAAATGCCATTGCCAAAATAAGCGAAGACATGGATGCCGGAAAAGCATTGGCATTAGCAACACAATATAGTACAGCATTTTATGCTTGTTCTGTTGCTACTAATGTATTACCAAATGAAACCGTATTGATACACGCCGGAGCCGGTGGCGTTGGCACGGCATTAATTCAATTATGTAAATTAAAACAAGCCAAGATTTACACAACAGCCGGAAGTGAAAATAAATTAACTTATTGCAAACAACAAGGTGCTGATTACACCATCAATTACACAAAAGAAGATTTTAGCAAAGTTATTAAAGAGCCGATAGATGTTGCGTTTGATAGCTTAGGTGCTGATAATTTTAGAAAAAGTTACAAACTACTAAATCGTGGTGGACGCATTGTAGGCTATGGTGCCTCATCAATGTCCGAAGCGAAAAACATATTGGTGAAAGCAAAAATGGGTGCGGCATTCGGCATTTATCATCCTGCACAATTGCTAATGGAAAGTAGAAGTATGATTGGCGTAAACATGTTACGTATTGCAGATTATAAACCGGACACTTTAAAATATTGCATGGAAAGTGTCATCCAATTATTGAACGAAGGAAAAATAAATCCGCATGTTGGAAAAATGTATGCAGCCGAAGAAATTGCTACCGCTCACGATGATATGTTAGCACGCAAAACTATAGGAAAAATTGGGATTGTGTGGTAAGCCATCTTCAACAAAAAAAATAAAATGGAAAACAAGCAATTGATTTCTTTAAATATAAAAGAATGGGCTAAAGAGCTTGGATTTTCCAATTGTGGTATTGCAAAAGCCGATTTTTTAGAAGAGGAAGCAAAACATTTAGAACATTGGTTAGCCCAAAAATATCATGGCGAAATGCACTATATGGAAAACCATTTTGATAAGCGGTTAGATCCGCGTTTATTGGTTCCGGGTGCAAAAACTGTCATCTCATTATCCTACAATTATTATACAGAAAAAAAACAACCGGAAGCTGCACCCAAAATTGCAAAGTATGCATACGGAACCGACTATCACTTTGTAGTAAAAGACAAGCTTCAAATATTATTGCAAAAAATGCAGGCGCATTTTGGCAACATTGAAGGCCGATGTTTCACCGACTCTGCTCCTATTTTAGAGCATGCTTGGGCTAAGCGAAGTGGTCTTGGTTGGGTAGGCAAACACTCGCTTTTGATTAATAAAAAACAAGGTTCGTTTTTCTTTTTAGCAGAAATAATTGTGGATGTAGAAATGGAATACGATGTGCAAATAGCAACGAATCATTGTGGAACTTGTACGGCATGCATAGATGCTTGCCCGACGGATGCCATTGTAGGCAATAAAATTATTGATGGAAGCAAATGTATTTCTTATTTAACGATTGAGCTTAAAGACGCACTGCCTACGGAATTTAAAAACAAACTGGAAGATTGGATGTTTGGTTGTGATATCTGTCAGGATATTTGTCCTTGGAATAGATTTTCGACGCAACATAAAGAACCTTTATTTGAGCCACATCCAACGTTATTGCAAATGAATAGAAAAGAATGGAAAGATATTACGGAAGATGTTTTTGGAACTATCTTTAAAAAATCAGCGGTAAAACGCACCAAATATAGTGGATTGAAACGTAATCTTGAATTTCTTGATTTATAAATTGAAATACAAACTACTCAACAGGTTCTAATAATTATTCTTTATGGCAACAGTTCTGCTCTGTTCCATGTTCTGTTGCTTTCATTTCCGGACTTAAATATGGAATGCCCATATTTAATCCGCGAAGAATTAATAAGATTGCCATTGTTGCAACGAAAAAAGGGACTACTTTTCGCATACGATTTCGCCATTGCAACGAAATATATTTTCCACTTACGATGACTAAAAACATTATTGGAAATGTGCCTACACCAAAGGCTATCATAAACAACACACTGTGCCAAACATCTGCAGTTGCTAAGGCACCTGCCAAGCCAACATATACTAAACCGCAAGGCAAAAATCCATTAAGAAAACCTATAGAATAGAAAGTGTACCATTTTTTTTCGCCTTTAAATAATCTTGTTAGAAAAGTTTTTAATCGATTGGTATAAGCATCAAAAAAAGGGATTCGGAGTGTGGAAAAAGAAGCATATATAAGCATCAACAAAATGGAAACACCTAAAATAATGGAGAGTGTTTGTTGGTATTCAGCAATAAATAATTGTTTACCTATTAATGCAAATAAAAGTCCAATGATTGCATACGCACTTGCACGTCCTACATTATATAAGAGAATAAAGAGCGTTCTTTTCCATGATGTTGCGTTACCTACTGGCAAGGCTAATGCGATTGGGCCGCACATTCCAACGCAATGAAAACTACCTAAAATACCAATGGTGAAACCTGCTATGATGGATGAGAGTAACATCTTTAAATATAAACATCACTTTCGTAATAATAGTTTACTTGATTGCTTTTCCAACTTAATTGTAAACGATACACACCATCAATAAATTGTTTAATTGGAATTTGCATTTTATTTTCTGTGTTTATCACTAAAGGAATTTCTACATCTTTTGTTGCATCAGAAGGCCTTATAAATCGGGCTTTTCCGGAAGTTATTTCCACTGATGCTGAATCAGGAATTTGGATGGAAACAAAGGTATCATTTACATTAATGTTTACACGCTCTGTGAGTGCATTCAAATTATTTTTGCCATCTATAACCGATTGATAGGCTATTTCCTTTGCGTAGTAATCTTTATCTAAAACACCTACATCTTCTTTCATGGCAACGTATACCATTCCTATTACAAAAATCACAAACGATGAAAAACCGATAAATAATTTGTATCCCCAATTCATATCATTTGTATTTTTATTTATTGAAATGGTCCTAAGAATTTACTATCAACGGTTTGAATTTTCTTTCCGTTTTGGTAAACTCCAATTTCTAATTCATTACTTCGTTTTTTAATTTCTTTTCTATCTAAAATTACAAAAAAAGTAAAGGTAGAGATATCTTCTTTTTTGAGTGTAAGTGCGTGCGTCCCAATTAATTTTACTTCGCCTTTATAATTTTCCACTTTAAATTGCAAAGGAATTTCTTCTTTTGTTTTATTAATGATTTTGGCATTAAATAAATTACTTAATTTATTATCCGGTAATTCTTGGAATAACTGACCGGAAACACGCGAAATACTTACATCTATTGATTTACGTGATAATAACAATGCAAATAAAACGATAGACAATACTAATAATATAAAGGAATACGCTTTTATTCTTGGCGTAAATTTCAATTTTTCACCTTTAGCAATTCCATTTTCGGATGCGTATCGAATGAGGCCGGTTGGCAATCCCACTTTTTCCATCATAAAATCGCAGGCATCCATACAAGCAGTGCAACCCACACAATCTAACTGTGTACCGTTTCTGATATCAATTCCGGTTGGACAAACATTTACGCATTGGTAGCAATCAATACAATCACCTAAATCTCGTTCTACATTCTTTTTAAATCGACCTCTCGGCTCACCTCTTTTATAATCGTAGGCTACCAACATAGTATCTTGGTCAAACAATACACCTTGCAAACGACCGTACGGACAAATAGTAGTACAAACAATTTCACGAACGAACGCAAATACGCCGTAGAACGTTAAGGTAAAACCTATTAATCCTAAAAACAAACTAAGATGTTCACTCAAAGGTTCAGTAATAATTCGTACTAATCTATCTAAACCTAAAATATAGGAAAGGAAAGTATTGGCAATGAGAAAAGAAACAAAAAGGAAAAGAAGATGTTTGAGTGACTTCTTCCAGATTTTGGTAAAATCCCAATCTCCTTTATCTAATAAACGCTGGCTTGCCGGATTTCCTTCTATCCACCATTCAATTTTTCGGAACACAAATTCCATAAAAATAGTTTGTGGACAAACCCAACCACAAAACAAGCGACCATAAACAACCGTAAACAAAGCAATGAATATAATAAATGTAATCATTGCAATGGCGAAGATATAAAAATCGTTAGGCCAAAATATTTTACTAAATAAAATAAACTTACCTTCTAATACATTAAAGAGTACGAATGGCATTCCATTTACTTTAATAAATGGAATACCAAAAAATACCAATAAGTAAAATATAGCTAATAATGTTCTATAATTATAAAATTTTCCGTTAGGTTTTAGGGCGTACACCCAATTACGTTTTCCGTCTTCAGTAACGGTACTTACCCTATTTCTAAAGGAATCTTCTTCATCATAATCATCATATTCCATTGCTCTTAATTTTTAGTTGAATCAGCAACTGCAGGTGCTGCACTTGCTGCAGATTCTACATATAATTCACCTTGTTTTTCTTTAGCTCCCGGAGGATTTGTACCTTTTAAGGATTCAATATAACTTGCTAATTGAGCGATTTGTGTTGGTGAAAAATCATCTTTCCAAGATTTCATTCCTTTATCTACCCAACCGTATTTAATACTTTTAAATACATCACTAATAGAACCACCATGTAACCAATAAGCATCTGTAAGGTTTGGACCTACACCACCTTGACCTTTATCACCATGACATGCACCGCAATTTGCTAGGTAAAGTTTGCCTCCAGAAGCGATACCTGATGCATCTGCCATTTTTACGTTATTTTCATCCACTGCATTTCCTTCCAATTTCAATAAAGAATCTTGAATCGCTTTGGCTGCACGCATTTCTATTTCAAATTCTTGCTCTTGCGTTAATGCGGTATGGCCGATTTCAAATCTATAGTAATAAATAATTGCCACTACAATAGTTGCTAAAAATGCAATAGTAAACCATGGTGGCGTTACATTATCTAACTCACGGATGCCATCATAATTATGTCCTAAATCTAATTCACCTTCTTCTTCAATAGATTTAAATTTGTTGAATTTTTCCCAAAATGTTTGTTTTTTAACGCTTTGTTCTTTCTTCAACGCATCAATTCCGGTTAAGAAGCTAAGTGTTTTAATAAAGAATAAAATGATAATTACTTCTATTAAAATCACTACTATAAATGCATAGAAGTAAATTTTAGATGTCATTGCTGAAGAAGTTGCTACGGCATCTTTTGCCACAGTTGCTGCAGTTGCAGTAGTTGTCGCATCTTGAGCCAATGCAAATTGAGACAATAATAGTAAACCAACAAATATGGATGCATTTTTTATGTTGTTTTTATTGTGCTTAAAAAATTCAATTGCATTGTTTACAGTTGTTGCTAATATGATAATAATAAACAACAACACACAAGCAATTACACATAAAACCGTATTAACGCTCACAGATACAGATGAACTTGCAGATGTAGGTGTTGCCGCCGGAGTTGTTTCAGCCAATAGAATACTAGAGTTTAATAATAAGATTATTAAGAGGCTGCAATATTTAATTAAATTCTTTTTCATATTACGGTGTAGTTTATTTTTCATTATTATCCTCATCCAACGGAATATTCCCCATGTGTGAGATAAGACCATTATCTACACGTGTTACCCATACACTTACGGCTGTAAAAAACAACACAAAAATGAGTAATGAAGCCATTGGGTAAATGCTTATTCCTGTTATGCTTTCTAAATAATTAATGAATTTCATTTTTTTGAATTTTATTTTTTAGAATCAACCTTTATGTCAGTACCCATACGTTGTAAGTAAGCTATCAATGCAACGATTTCTTTTGTACTGCTGATTTCTATTTTATCTTTTTTCAAGTTTCTTGCAATCTTATCAGCTTGTCTGCTTAAATCCTGATTGGCTTTTGCCTCATAACCTTCTTCATACGGCACACCTAAATTTCTCATAGCATGTATTTTAGAATTGGTAGATGAAATATCCAAATCATTCTCAAACAACCAAGGATATCTTGGCATGATAGAACCAGGTGCCATAGATGTTGGCTCCAACATGTGGTTAAAATGCCAGCTATCCGGATATTTTCCACCAATACGTGCTAAATCCGGACCAGTGCGTTTACTTCCCCATTGGTATGGATGATCATAAACAAATTCACCAGCTTTAGAGTATTCTCCATAACGCATAACTTCGTGGCGGAATGGACGAATCATTTGTGAGTGGCAATTGTAGCAACCTTCACGTATATAAATATCACGACCTTGCAACTCTAATGGTGTGTATGGTTTTACGCTTGCAATGGAAGGAATATTTGTTTTCACCAAGAAAGTAGGAATAATTTCAAACAAACCACCTAATGATACTACGAACAAGCTCAACACTAATAATAAGGTTGGTTTACGCTCAATAACACTATGCCAGAATGTTTTTCCTGTGTGTACATATTTTTTAGCTAATGGTGCTGCTTCTGCTTCTTCTCTTTCAACAAATGAACCTTTGCGTACGGTTTTAATTAAGTTGTATGCCATCAAGATAACACCTGCTAAATAAAGTGTACCACCTAATGCACGCATTATATAAAACGGAACAACAGATTGTACGATGTCTATAAATTGGTATTGTAATTGACCTTCCGGTGTAAATGCTTTAAACATAAAGTAAGAACGGAAAGCTGCCCAGTACATAGGAATAGCATATAATAAAATACCTAACGTACCAATTAAGAAATGTGTACTTGCTAATTTTTTAGAGAATAACTCTGTTTTATATAATCTTGGGATTAACCAATACAACATACCAAAGGTTAAGAAACCATTCCAACCTAATGCACCAATATGTACGTGTGCCACTGTCCAATCACTATAGTGAGAAATTGCATTTACGTTTTTCAAAGACAACATCGGACCTTCAAAAGTGGCCATACCATAACAAGTAACACCTACTACGAAGAATTTTAATATAGGATCTTCTCTTACTTTGTCCCATGCACCTCTCAATGTAAATAAACCATTTAACATACCACCCCAACTTGGCAACAACAACATGATAGAGAACACGGTTCCTAATGATTGCGCCCATTGTGGCAATGCTGTATATAATAAATGATGTGGACCAGCCCAAATGTATAAGAAAATAATAGACCAAAAGTGAACAATACTTAAACGATAAGAATAAACCGGTCTGTTTGCTGCTTTGGGTACAAAATAATACATCAATCCTAAATAAGGTGTGGTTAAGAAGAACGCAACAGCGTTATGCCCGTACCACCATTGCACCAATGCATCTTGTACACCTGCATACATCGAATAACTTTTAAACAAAGACACCGGAACTTCCATGGAGTTGATGATATGCAACATGGCAACAGTAACCCAAGATGCTAAAAAGAACCAGATAGCCACATATAAATGACGTTCTCTTCTTTTTAAAATTGTTACAAACATATTGATACCAAAAATCACCCAAATAATAGTGATAGCAATATCAATAGGCCATTCTAACTCTGCATATTCTTTTGCAGTTGTATAGCCAGCCATTAACGTAACGGCAGCAGCTACAATGATTAACTGCCAACCCCAAAAGTGAATCTTTCCTAAAAGCTCACTGTACATGGGTGTTTTAAGTAAACGTGGCATTGAGTAATAAACTGCCGTAAAAATACCGTTACCCACAAATGCAAAAATTACAGCATTGGTATGAACCGGTCTAATTCTACCAAAAGTGGTAGCGGCCAAATCTAAGTTAAGCGCAGGAAACGCTAATTGAAAGGCAGCAATAACGCCTACTAACATACCTACAATTCCCCAAAACAAGGTGGCTGTTGCAAAGTACTTAGACAGTTTGTTGTCGTAATAAAATTTTTCTAATTCCATGATGTTACAAAATTTACTGAGTTGGTTTATCTTCTGTTGTTGTATTGTCGAATAAAATTCTTCTGGAAGGTGAAAAATCATCTTCGTATTGGTTATCTTTTACATTCCAAAGAAATGCCATTAGGAAACCAAGTGAAATGATTAAACTACCAACCAACATTATTATGATTACGCTCATCTTTACTTTTGCAAAATTATAAATATGAAACATGAATTGAAATACTTCATGTCACTACATAATATGATTTTTATCAGGTTTTGATAGGTTTAATCGTGCAGTTTCAATTTTAATTAAAGTAAAGGTTAATAAAATGATACTAACCGAACTGCAAGGCATCAAGATAGCAGCAATGAAAGGTGATAAGATACCTTGAACCGCAAAATATAAACCAATTACATTGTATATAAATGAAATGATAAAACTAATTACAATCACCGTTTGTGCTTGCTTAGACAAAGCAATAAATTTATCAATATTTGAAAATTGAGTCGCATCTAAAATGGCATCACAAGCCGGAGAAAAGTTATTAGAGTTTTCTGTAATGGTAATACCAACGTTGCTTTGTTTCAATGCTCCGGCATCGTTTAAACCATCACCTACCATCATTACATTTTGTTGTTTCACCGTTTGTAGATGTTGGATATATTTTAGTTTATCTTCCGGTTTTTGATGGAATAATATTTCAGATTCTTGTCCAAATAACTGTTGTAAATTTTCTTTTTCCGCACTGTTATCACCGGAAATAACAGACAACGTACATTTTGATTTAAGCGATTGAATTAATGAATTAAATCCAAAACGATATTGGTTTCGTATCGTAAATTTCCCAATCAACGCATTATCTATCTTTAAGAAAACGGCACTACTATTTTCATTGGTGTTAGCTTGCACAACAAATTCTTCTGAACCTATTTTATAATATTTCTCTTGTATCCAAGCTTCCATTCCTTTGCCCAATGTTTCTTTAAAATTTTCTATAGATGGAAAATCCTCTAATTGCAAATACGTTCTAATTGCTTTGCTTAAAGGATGTGCCGATTGTTTTAACAAGGCAGCAACGGCTTGTTTATCTTCTAAAGAAAGTGCTTTTCCGTGATATTGCACTATCATGGAATCATTTTGCGTTAAAGTGCCTGTTTTATCAAAAACTATATGATTTACTTTTGAAATATTTTCAATCACATCTGCGTGTCTTAAATAGAATTTATTTTGATTAAAAATATTCATCACAAATCCATTGGTATATGTAGCGGCTAACAATAAAGTGCAAGGACAAGCAACAATTAAAACGGTCGTAATGGTATTCCACATTAAAGTATATTCTTTCTGTGTAAACCAATATAATGCTGCGATTGCGGCAATTCCTAACACTATAAGTGTAAAATATTTAGACAACACATGTATGAATGAGTTGGTCTTATTTTCTTTATGCTTAAAAATATCCTTATTCCATAAATTTGTCAAGTAGCTTTGAGATACTTCTTTCACCACTACGAGTTCTAACGCACCTTCCATTTGTTTACCGCCGGCATAAATAATTTCACCAATATTTACATACACCGGCATGCTTTCGCCACTCACAAAACTATAATTAATGGCAGCTTTCCCTTTCGATAAAATGGCATCTACGGGAATTAATTCGTTGTTATATATTTGAATGGTATCTCCTACTTTTACATTTTCTATTTGTGTGGCTACTGTTTTATTTTCTTTTAGAACATTCACAGCTACCGGAAAGAAAGATTTATAATCTCTATCAAATGAAATGGATTGATAGGTTTTATCTTGTAGATATCGACCGACTAACATAAAAAATACGATACCACTCATACTATCAAAATATCCGGCTCCATTGCCATAAAATACATCATAGAAGCTGCGCAAAAATGTAATTAAAATGGCTAACGCAACCGGCACATCTATGTTTAAATATTTATTTTTAATGCCTTTCCACGCAGCCACAAAAAATTCAGAGGCACAATAAAAAAATACCGGTAAAGAAAATACTATAATAAGTGTTGTTAATACAAGTCGGATATCTTTTTCTAAAATGCTATCCGAAACCAAATATTCCGGAACACTCATCATCATAATATTTGCAAAACAAAAACCTGCAACACCTAATTTGTACAACTTTGATTTCTCAGAAAGTTGTACATTTTTTTCATCTACATCTTGCAAACTGATGTGTGGTTCATATCCGATGGTTGTTAATGATTCTACCACTTTTCTTAAAGAAGTCAGTTCGTTTTGGTAAATAATAAATACTTCTTTTTTGGAGAAATTTACAGTGGATGCCACAACACCTTTATTTATCTTATGTAGATTCTCTATCAACCACAAGCAAGAGCTACAATGCATTTGAGGCAAATAGAATGTAACATGTGTTTGTTTTCCATCGGTAAATTGAATCAGCTTTTGTTGGATTTGATTATCATCCAAGAACGAGAATTTATTTTCTCTTACTTTTATTTTTTGTGATAATCCAGGATTTTCATTTAAGTCGTAGTACGTACATAAATTGTTTTCATTTAAGATTTCGTACACTAATTTACAACCATCGCAACAAAATACTTTTTCTTCTAATCGTATTTTATTGTTGTTGCAATTTTCACCACAATGGTAACAATTCGTAGAAAGTTTATTCGACGACTGCATGTGTGTTAGTCAAATTTATTTTCGTCCACAAGAAATTTTCTTTTATATAAAAAACATACAAAATGGATTGTTCTAAATTATACAATTCGTTGCAGCAAATTTTATGCGTGCTGGTCCAATCCGGTTTCACGACGAAATTATTCAACAAATATCTTATTTTTTCCAATAAGCGGTTTATCCTTTTATGAATTTCATTTATTGGTTCGATATTCAATTTAACAGGATTTTGGGAAATTAGGTTAGGAAAAAGTATCATTCTATCTTTCGTAAATAATTGTTTGATTTCTTTTTCCAAAATATCTAATAAACTATTGATTAAATCATTGCTTTGAGAATCTTCTTCTTTCATCAACTCAAACACATATTTTTTAGAATTCTCGATATTAGATACCACTTGAATATACATTCTATCTTCTAAATAAGAACACAATTCTTTAGAAGAAAAATTTTCAAAGTTTAATGTATATAAGTGCTGCATCTATCTGATATTTACAACAAAAATAGATAGAATCTAAATAAACTTGCGTGATGCACATCAGCCTAAAACATGATATTAGTCATATTTGACTAATCGTAAATATTGGCTGTTTTAATCAATTTAGGTAAATTAACAATCTTGATTTTTTTCCCGGTTAATTCAATAATTTTCTCTTTATTAAATTCAGAAAGTAAACGAATCGTAGTCTCAGTTGCCGTACCAACTAAGTTGGCTATTTCTTCGCGAGTGAGTGCAATATTGATATTTTTTTCTGCGTCTAAGCCATACGTTTCTTTTAAAAATAAGATGGTTTCCGCTACGCGTTCGCGAACAGGTTTTTGTGCTAAATGGGTAATTTTTTCTTCGGCATTGCGTAATTCATTCGATAAAATTTTCATCATCTCAAATGAGATAGCGGCATCTTTTTGTAAAATACGCATGAAGATATCTCGTGGAATGAAACACACATTACAATCATCTAAAGTAGTGGCTGTTGCACTGTATCTATCTCCGGAAAGTAATGCTTTGTAACCAATAATATCGCCGGGTTTTGCTAAGCGGACAATTTGTTCTTTGCCTTCATCGCCCAACATAGAAAGTTTAATTTTTCCGGCATTAATACAATACACACCGGAAGCATATGAACCTTCTTTAAAAATGGTTTCCCCTTTTTTGAATGAAGAACAAATTTTTTCGGCATCAATTTCCGCAATTCTGTCGTTTTCTGTTTTACAAAACACAGATTGGAAACGAGTGCTGCAATTTTTACATTCTACGTGATCAACGGTCGGTTTCATATATCGTAAAGATACAGCAATTATTACAATTTTCTGTTATATAGAAATTAAATGATTAATATCAAAACCAATGTTTTGGTTGAAAAAATGGCAATGTTTGAAATTCTTCTGAGTCTTCAGCTGGTGTAAAATTATATTTCCACTCGGCATGCGGTGGCAAACTCATTAATATAGATTCAATTCTACCATTGGTGCGTAAGCCAAAATGTGTGCCTCTGTCATATACTAAATTAAATTCTGCATATCTACCACGACGAATAAATTGCCATTGTTTATGTTGTTGTGAATACGATTTGGCTCTATTATTTTGGACAATTTCTTGATAAATAGGAATAAAGCTATTACCTATAGCTTGCATAAATTGAAATAATTTTTCTTTTTCATTCTCATTTTCCGGTCGTAAGTGATCATAAAAAACACCGCCCACACCACGCATTTCGTTTCTATGTTTTATGGTAAAATATTCGTCGCACCATTTTTTAAATGTTGGATAATAGGAAGTATCAAATGTATCACACACCTTTTTTAAGGTTTTATGTAGATGTAACGTATCTACTTCATTTGGATACGCCGGTGACAAATCAATGCCTCCACCAAACCACTCGTCTTTAATTTGTCCGTTTTCCTCATCACTCATACAAAAATAGCGAACATTCATATGAATTATCGGCACAAATGGATGTATTGGATGCAACACAATAGAAACTCCGGTGGCATGAAAATATTGTGCCTCTCTTGATTCAGACTTTAACACATCGGGCAAAGCACCGTGAACGTGCGAAAAATTCACACCACCTTTTTCAAAAATAGTCCCATTTTGAATTACTTTACTCAAACCACCGCCGCCTTCTGCTCTCACCCAAGCATCGTCTATAAATTTTGACTTGCCATCTATTTGTTCTAATTGCGTACAAATAGATTGCTGTAAACCGGTAAGATATGTTTTGATTTGCTCTAAAGTTACATTTTCCATTTTCTAACACTTCAATTAATAATTATCAATGTACGCGGTCGCCTCTCAACTCTAAATTTGACAACACGATTGTTTCATGTTCTAACCAAGCATTCCATCTATTTCGCACTAATTCTTTATCAAAATAATGATCTGCAATATCAATAAATAAACGATAATGTGTTGCTTCGGAAACCATCAATTTGTGATAAAAATGTTTCAAATTATCATCACTAATATCTATAGATAGTAATCTGAAGCGCTCACAACTTCTCGCTTCTATAAGAGCTGCAATTAATAATCTATCTAAAAATCGTTCTTCCGGACTTCCTCCTTTTTTAAAGAAATCGTATAATCCTATAACATATTTATCTTGACGTTGTTGCCCTAATGAAAGATTTCTTTTTTTTAATTCGTCTAATACCATTTTAAAATGTGACCATTCCTCTG
This sequence comes from uncultured Chitinophagales bacterium, assembly GCA_964507125.1. Classification (GTDB taxonomy): domain Bacteria; phylum Bacteroidota; class Bacteroidia; order Chitinophagales; family JADIYW01; genus JADJSS01. Next base: position 46,032 of record CAZDOT010000001.1, read on the forward strand.
TTACAATGGGAATTAGTTTGTCCACCAAAAATGTTTTTTCCGGATAGAGTTGTATTAATGAAATACAATTTGTTGTTGCTTTCTGCTCACAGAATGCATGATCTGTTAAAATATCTTCAATAGATATCGAAGCCAAATCTACCCAACGTGGATCTGTAGCTAATTTTAAACCTAACATACTGCAAAAATAAGCGATTTCGGGTTGATACACATCAAAATGTTTTGTTATATATTGAAATATACTTGACAAATCCAAAATCTCTTATTACATTTGAATTACCCTATTTTTTGAAACATAAATAACAGAACATGAAACCCTATTTGTTATTGTTCGCAATAGCGTATTGCTATTGTTGTAACGCAACATGTATGCTCTCGCGACTACCCATCGAAGAGCGAACCCAAAAATCAACTACTATCATACAAGGTAAAGTAATCAAACAAGATTATTGTTGGAATTCTGAAAAAACGCTTATTTACACCATTCACACTATTGAAGTCGATAATGCCTTAAAAGGAAATATCGCATCAAAAATTGAAATCATTACTCCAGGTGGTTCTTTAGATGGTAAATTAATCGTTGTTGAACCGAATGCAGAGTTAAAAGTTGGCTCCGAAGGAATTTTCTTTTTAAATGCCAACACTATTGGCTTACAGCATACATCAACCTTGAAAAAATATGAAATTTATGGTGCAGCACAAGGTTTTGTAGAACAAGATATTTTCACAGGAAAATTAAAAGACCCGTTTGATGAATATACTAATCTAAATAAAGTATATAGCCTTGTTGGTGCATCTTCTACAGTTCCTGTAAGCAATGCACGTGTGGGCGAAGACAACACAACAGAAGGCAATGAAGGAACTCCTGCAATATCAGCATTTACGCCTTCCACAATAAGTGCAGGAACACAAAGTGTTTTAACAATCAGTGGCTGGGGTTTCAAAGAAAAAACCGGCGCCGCCACTGTTCAATTTAGAAATGCCAACAGCGTATTAGCGAATTCTTTCATTTCCATTCCGGATTCTACTTATATAGTATCTTGGACTGACACGGAAATTAAAGTAATAGTTCCGGGTGCTTCTGCTGCAGGAATTGCCGGATCAGGTAGTGGCGTTTTCAGAGTAATTGATAAAAATGGATTTACAATAGAATCCGAAACTCCACTTACTATTTCTTATAATCAATTTGAATACAAAAAAAACAAGCTCATTTTAGCAAACACAAACAACAAAGGTGGTTACACATTTACATTTAACAATGCTTTGAGTTCAGATATTAAAGCAAGCTTCACACGTGCATTAAATCAATGGGTCTGCAAAACCGGTGTAAATGCAGAAATAAATACTACTACTTCTTCGGCAAATTGTGTAGATCACTTAGATGCTTATAACACTATTAGCTTAGCAACATCCAGCTGCCCTTTGCCAGCAGGCGCATTAGCAGCAACCTATACTTCCTATTCCATTTGCAATTTAAATGCACCTATATTTCCTGAATCTATAGATATGGTATTTAATCCAAATTCATCTTTCTATTATGGTACAGGCACAACACCATCTACTCAATACGATTTTGAAAGTGTTGTTTTACATGAATTAGGGCATGCATTTGGGCAAGGTCATAATAGCAACAATACAGAGGTAATGTATCCATCTTTATCAAATGGTGCAACTAAAAGAGTTTTAAATGAAAATTCTGATATTGCTAATATTTCAGATGTGGTAAATAGAAGTACACAAACCAAATCTTGCTATTATGAAAAACATATTTTAAGTCCAAACGTATGTACACAACAAACCAATAATACTCCAATTATTACACAATTTGTAAGTAACAAAACAACCGGTTGTGTACCTTTCACCATTCAATTAACCGACCAATCCAGTGGAAATCCAACAGCATGGAAATGGGATATTTCCAATAATGGAACAATTGATTACACCACTCAAAATCCATCGCATACATTTACGACTGCTGGAACGTACGCTATCAAATTAACTGCATACAACAATACCACTAAAGATTCTATAACTAAAATCTCATATATCACTGTTGCCCCCGAGTTGAAACTCAATGTTGATGTGGTTCAAAATGTATCGTGCAACAATGGAAACAATGGTATATTAAAAGCAATGCCATCTGGTGGAAATGGCACTTACACATTCCTTTGGAATAATAATCAAACCATTCCTCAATTAAGTAATGCAGCTGCAGGAACATATTCGGTTACGGTTAAAGACGGATTTAGTTGTAGCGCCAGCAATTCTAAAACTATTACACAACCTGAGCCGATAAAAGTAAATATTACGACAGAAGAAATAAACGGAAAATCTACGGCAACCATTAATGTTACCGGCGGCACTGCACCTTATACCTATGTATTAAACAATACACTCGAAATTTTTAGTACTATTTTTAATAATTTAAATTCCGGTTTCTATAACGTAGTAGTAAAAGATAAAAACAACTGCATTCAAAACGCTTCCTTTTCTGTAGAAGCCAGCACGCCAGTAAATGAAACAGAAATGCAATTTGAAGCATTAGATGTATACCCAAATCCTGCTTCCAATTTTGTGAACGTGAATTTATCGTTGAAAGAGTATAAAGATGTAAAAATGGAATTGTATGACCTTGCAGGTAGAACCATCTATTACAATGAATTCAACAATATTAAAGAACAACAAGTGGCCGTTGATTTATCAAGCTTATCCGCAGGAACTTATTTATTAAAATTCGGACTTCCGGAAGGTTCTACCTTTAGAAAAATAATAGTTAGCAAATAAAATCTTTTTGGTTATTTCATGAATGTTATGTGGACCTGCGATTTCTATCGCGGGTTTTTCATTATAATAATATAAATTTGAATGGCATTTAATTAATTTTGCTGGTATGAAAAAACGAGTGGTAGTTGGTTTATCTGGCGGTGTAGATTCAAGTGTGGCAGCTCACTTGATGATACAACAAGGATATGATGTAATTGGATTATTTATGAAAAATTGGCACGATGGCAGTGTTACAATTCAAGGTGATTGCCCTTGGGTAGATGATAGCAATGATGCACTCTTGGTTGCTCAAAAATTAGGCATTCCTTTTCAAACGCTGGATTTAAGTGATGAGTATAAAGCTCGGATTGTAGATTACATGTTTTCGGAATATCAAGCAGGAAGAACGCCCAATCCGGATGTTTTATGTAATCGAGAAATAAAATTCGATATTTTCTTAAAACATGCACTTAACTTGGGTGCGGATTTTGTTGCCACCGGACATTATTGTAGAAAAGGAATAATAGAAAAAAAAAGTGCAACCATCTATCAACTTTTATCCGGAAAAGATGACAATAAAGATCAAAGTTATTTTTTATGTCAATTAAATCAAGCACAGCTTAGCAAGGCTCTTTTTCCTATTGGTGAACTCACCAAACCCGAAGTTCGTGCTATTGCAAAAGAAATAGGATTAGCTACTGCGGAAAAGAAAGACTCACAAGGATTATGTTTTATAGGCAAAGTACGTTTACCTGATTTTTTACAGCAACAATTAGAACCCAAAAAAGGAAATGCCATTCTAATTCCTTCGCAAGAAAACAAGCCCGATTATAGATACGAGTTTACCAATTGCACAGATTCGGAATTGATACAATTAACACAAGCAAATCAATTTAAAGCCACAGATGGCAACGTTATTGGCGAACATAATGGCGCACATTTTTATACTATTGGACAAAGAAAGGGTGTGAAAATTGGCGGCTTTAAAGAGCCATTATTTGTCATACAAACAGATACGCAACATAATCTACTATTCTTGGGTGAAGGCGAACAACATTTTGGATTAAACCGACCGGGATTATTTATTCCTTCTCAAGATGTTCATTTTATCAGAGAAGATGTAAGATTGAATATTAGTGAGCAACGCACCTACAAAGCCCGAATCAGATACAGACAGCCCTTAGAAGAATGTTGCCTATATCAACGAGAAAATGGATTGTATATCATTTTTAAAAATCTACAAAAAGGTATTGCCCCCGGACAATTTTGTACATGGTACGATGGCGATGAGTTAATAGGTAGTGGCGTTATTGCATAAAAAAACCTCGATTAAGAATAACCGAGGACAAAACTTATAACCATGAAAACAAATCGATTATCAAACTAATGATGATCGTTATTATTCAATACTCTATCACTAGCAAATGCAATACCTGCTGCTAAGAGTAAAATAGAAACTATAAAAAAATAAGGTGTTCCTGAATGAATGAATGTCATTTGTTTTGCTTCATTGTAATCCAAATGTGCATTTGTATTCATATACAAGAAAGTAGATACAATTAAATATACTGTTCCCAACACGCATAATACCGCACCGAAAACTTTAGTCATTTTTGCCATTGAAAGTTAATTTTTCACAAATTTAAACAATCTACCAATAAAATGGTACAAAAAAATCAACATAAAAATAAAATAATACTGAAATCGGCTTATTGATTGCTCACTACCTTAATTCTTAAGGCAATAAAAATGCAAATAATGCCGCTAATAATAGAAATATAGCCTACGTGATTGAAATTTTCCACCTTGCCTTCCGGTGTAATGCTTACTACCAAACCACAAACCAAAGCGGCAACACCGGAACCTAACTCTAAAAATGCGGAACGCATGCTCATAAAACCACCTCGTTTTTCGGGTGTGGTGGCACCAGTCATGATGGTATAAGCCGGAATAATTCTACCGGCAGCAAATACAAAAAATAAAATGCAAATACCAAATGCCAAATACAAGTTTACCTCTTTAATGTTGGTACTAATCCAAATTGGAATAAAAGACAACAACAACAAGACGATAAATGAAGGCAAATTTCCTTTTTTATCACAAATTTTTCCGATTATAGGTGATGCAATTACTGTAGCAAGTCCACCTACCGCATACATCAACGATTTAAGATGTTTATCAAATCCAATATTATTTTCAAAATATGGAACGATGAAAGTGATAACTACTTGATGCCCGAAAACCAATAAGAAAGCCAACAACAAGGCATACAATTGATTGGGATCTTTAAATACTTGTTTGGCATATGAAAATTGAATTTTCTTACTTTCTATATTTTTTAAATGCTCCTTCACCGGCGGAATCCAAACTATTAAAGCAAATAAAGTCAACACCGAAATAACAGCTAATACTTTAAAAGGCATTTGTATATCGTATACACTGGCAAGCGACAAACCAAACGGAATACCGGTGATGGCCGCCACTGCAAACGACAGCGAAATAATACTGATTGCTGTAGCACGTCTATCGTACGGAATTAAATCACTTATTATAGAAGTGATTACCCCACCGATGATACCACCAAATACGCCTGCGATACCTCTATATAAAATAAAAAGATGAAAATTATACGCAAATCCGCACAAAGCTGTTCCAATAATAAACCCGATGAAAGTATAAATCAATAGATTTTTACGGTCGAATTTATCCATAATGCCTGCTGATAAAATACCGGCAATAAACGCCATTACCGAGTACGATGACACCAACAAAGTTGATTCAATTGCACTTACATGAAAGGTTTTAATTACTTCATTAATGAGTGGCATCAACAACATAGAATCTACGGAAGCTAGATAACCTACAAATGCCAATAAAAAAACTAATAAATATTCATTCTTCCTGCCATGTGGCATTTCCGATTCTTCTATTACAATATTATCTAACGTATCCATGTTATTAATTCATCTTAGTCTTATCATCTAAATTTTTTACTCCATCCACAATATCTACTTCATAAAATGACGCTGATAAGCCTGTTTTTTCTGTATATTTTTTGGCAACATACGAAATAAATTTCTTTGTTCTATCTTTTTTTACCAACGCAATGCAACAACCACCAAAACCGGCACCTGTCATGCGTGCACCAATGCAACCATCAAAATGCGTGCTATAATGTACTATCATATTTAATTCGTGGCAACTCACTTCGTAATCGGTATCCAACGAAATATGTGATTCGGTTAGTTGCTCGCCTACTATTTCTAAAGCACTTTTCTCCAATGCTTGCACTACATGTAACACACGTTGATTTTCTAAGATAGCATGTTTGGCACGTTGATATAAAATATCATCTTCCAAATACGCCAACGAAATTACATGCACATTGCACAAATTTTCGGCAATATCATATTTTTTGAGTAGTTGAAAAGCTTGTTCGCATTCTGTTCTGCGTTCATTATATTTTGATTCAGCTAAAGAACGCGGTTTATTAGAATTGATAATAATGAATTGATACGCACCAAAATTAGCCGGAATGAGTTGATGTGAAATATCGGCACAATTCAACAACATGGCATAATCTTTTTTACCATTAGCTACGGCAAATTGATCCATAATGCCGCATTGCACACCAATGTAAGTTCGTTCAGCATGTTGTGCATCGATAGCTAATGCAACTCTATTGTTTTCATAAAAAAATTCATTAAATATATACGCAATCAAACATTCTATAGAAGCTGATGAAGACAAACCGGCACCTAAAGGTAAATCACTTGCCAACAAAATATCTGCTCCTACTAAATTAACTTGCTTATCTTTTAAAACTTGCAACGTTGCTTTTACATAATCTGACCAATGTAATTTTTTATTTTCTAAAAAATGAAATTCATCTTCCATTGAAAACTGTATCATTTCTTTAAAATCACAAGAATAAATTCGAACGGTTGTATCTTTTCTTTTTTTTCGGAGTGCTGTAATACCTAATGAAATAGCAACAGGTAAAACAAAACCACCATTATAATCGATGTGTTCACCAATTAAATTCACTCTACCAGGTGAGAAATATGCAGTATCTTCTACACAATTAAATTGTTGAAGAAAGGTATCTTTTAATTCATTTACGGAAATCATACTATCGGTTTACAAATTTATAAAAATACAAAAGTAGCAGGTTACCTATATTTAAGTAAATTATTCTACCCATAAAATAGGAATAAATGTTGGAATAATTTTCAATTCTCAATAATCCATTTTACTTTTACTCTATGAAAAAGATTGCCATTTTTCCGGGTTCATTTGATCCAATAACAGTCGGACATGTAGATATTGTTACCAGAGCGATTCCTTTGTTTGATGAAATTATAATTGCAATTGGCGTCAATACGCAAAAAAAATATCTATTCAGTTTAGAACAACGCATAGAATGGATACAAAAAGTATTTGCCCATCATCCATCTGTAAAAGTAGAATCATATACCGGATTGACCGTTAATTATTGCCAACAAAAAAATGCTAAATACATTATAAGAGGTATTCGTTCCTCTGCTGATTTTGAATACGAGAAAACAATTGCACAATTAAACCAAATGATGCAACCGGATTTAGAAACAATGTTGATTTTATCATCTCCGGCATTATCGGCAATATCCTCTACCATCGTTCGTGAAATTATTATCGGCAAAGGCGATACCAGCAAGTTTTTACCCAAAGAAGTAAATATTGAAATGGCACATTAAATAAGCTTTTTAGTGGCTCGTTAGTTTATTTCTATCAAATTATACAATTTCTTTTTGAAAAATGCCATTTTCAGTTTACACTAATTTAACACTAATCCATCTGTAATAGATTTGAAATTCAGGGTATATTCTCTATCTTTGCAGTTCATTTTCAAAACCTGAATACTCTTTTTGGAGGCAAACAGGACTAAAAAAATTAAAACATATTTCAATATGGCAACAAGATTAAGACTACAAAGACACGGTGCTAAAGGTGCACCTTTCTACAAAATCGTAGCGGCAGACAGCCGTGCGAGAAGAGATGGTAAGTACATCGAGCAAGTAGGAACCTACAACCCTACTACTATTCCTGCTACTATCACTTTAGATGTGGACAAAGCGGTAAAATGGCTTCAAAATGGTGCTGAGCCAACTACAACTGTAAAAGCTATCCTTTCTTACAAAGGAGCTATGTATAAAAAACACTTATTACGTGGTGTAACAATGGGCGTAGTTAAAGCTGAAGATGTAGAAGCTAAATTCAACGAATGGGCTGCTAAAAAAGATGGTAAAGTATTAGACCACAAAGCAAAAGCAGAAGCTAAGAAAAAAGAGAAAAACGAAGCTATCATTAACACACCTGCAAAAGTTAAAGAAGTTCCGGTAGAAGCTACGGAAGAAACTTCAACTGAAAATGTTGAAGCAACTGAAGCAACTGAAACTCCGGCAGAATCTGCAGAATAAGTATAGCAAACTATATCAAAAAATCCCGACCTTTACGTCGGGATTTTTTATTACTATTTCATCCAAATAATAAAATAAATGGAGCTCATAAAAATAGGTAAAGTACTGAAAACACACGGTTTCAAAGGGCATTTAAAAATATTCATCGATGAATTTTACATGAATGACTTTGAAGACATGACAGCAATTTTCATCAACGGACTTCCCTATTTCATACAATCTAAAGATATCAACACAGATTCGCAAGCCATTATATTGTTGGAAGAAATAGACAGCAAAGAAAAAGCACATAAATTGCAAGGCAAAGAAATATTAGCCAAAGAAGATGATTTGACTGAAATTTTGGATGGCACAGAATATGACGAATTAATTGGATATGAAATAAGAGATGTAAATATTGGCAACATCGGAAAAATTGAAAAAATTATTGAAATGCCATTCCAATTTTTAGCTCAAATAAAAAAAGAAAAAAAAGAAATTTTAATTCCGTTAAATGATGATTTTATTCTAAAAATTGACAAGAAAAAGAAAATAGTGGAAATGCAATTACCCGATGGAATTTTAGAAATTTTCTAACTCAAAACACGAATTACATTCACTTACTATGCGTATTGATATACTATCTGCTGTTCCTGATTTGATGCAAAGTTTTTTTGCGCATTCCATTTTACATCGAGCCAAAGAAAGAGGTTTATTGGAAATACATTTGCATAATATTCATGATTACTCTAAAAAGAAATTTAAGCAAATAGACGATTACCAATTTGGTGGTGGTGCCGGCATGGTAATGGCAATTGAACCTATTTTAACATGTATAGAAAAATTACAAAGTGAACGCCCTTACGATGAAATCATTTTTATGACACCGGATGGCGAGCTATTAGAACAAAAAACAGTGAACCAACTTTCTCTCAAAAAAAACATCATCGTTTTGTGTGGTCATTACAAAGGAATAGATGAACGTTTGCGAGAACATGTTATTACCAAAGAAATTTCAATTGGTAGTTATGTGCTTTCCGGTGGTGAATTGCCTGCTGCCGTGTTGGTAGATGCCATTGGCCGTTTAATTCCGGGTGTCTTGAACGATGAAACGTCGGCATTATCCGATTCTTTTCAAGATAATTTACTGGCTCCGCCGGTTTACACTCGCCCATCCGATTACAAAGGCTGGAAAGTGCCGGATGTGCTACTTTCCGGCAACGATAAGCTCATTCAAGAATGGCGTTATCAACAATCTTTAGAGCGAACTAAGAAAAGAAGACCGGATTTATTAGAAAACGATTAAATAACATTGCTATTAACTAAAAAATACGTAACTTTGCAAACGCAAAAAATGGAATACCATGGAAAAGGTTAAAGAATTAACAAAAAAATTGACAGCAGAAAAGCAAATCCCTGAATTTAAAGCAGGTGACAACATAAACGTACACTACAAAATTATTGAAGGAACAAAAGAACGTATTCAGATTTTCCGTGGTGATGTAATTGAGCGAAAAGGAACCGGTGCTACACAAACATTTACTGTTCGTAAAATTTCTAACGGCGTTGGTGTAGAAAGAATCTTTCCTTTATTGTCGCCAAACATCGACAAAATTGAAGTAAATAAAATAGGTAAAGTACGTAGAGCTAAAATTTTCTACATCAGAGAATTAAAAGGTAAAGCATCTCGTATTAAAGAATTGGTTAAATCCACAAAATAGTTTTCATAATTTTTTTTGTTAGAAAAGAATCCCGACTTTGGTCGGGATTTTTTATTGCATATTATAAAAACTTAGGGCTGCGATGCAATCGCAGCCCTAAGCAAACTACTTCGACAAGGATTTTCTATCCGTAGTTATTTTGATTAATTGCGTTCTGTTACTTGTTTGTCTTTAGGATATTTCACCGAATACACCAATTTTATTTTCTTAGCTTCATTCGGTTGTAATTTTATTTTCCAAATCAACTTACCATATTCTTCCGTAACAATTGCTCCATCTGCTTCTTCTAATTTCACTTCTATCTGTGCATTTTTAGAAATTGGATATTGATCCAAGATTTCAATCTCTACTGCGGTTGATTTGTTGTTTTTAATTACCGTCTCAAACGCTTTTGTTTCTTTGATGTTTCCACTCAATAATTTCTTCGATGCAAAATCATTTAACTTCACACGTTTGATATTTATTTTCTCATCTCTTCCTAAAGAAATCAATAAGGTATCTGCACTTACATTCGGATTCAAATATGATTTTCCTACATAATTATCATCGTAAAAAATATTGGCCTCGCCAGCTAATAAATTGTATTTAGCCCAATCTGTAACTTTTGCCAATAAATAAGCCGTCATATCCAACTTAGGCACTGCATGATAAGAGTACACAGCCGGCATTTCTATTTCTTGGATGCCAACAATATGATCTTTATTATCGCTTTCAATATCTTGCAAAGTTTCAATCGCATATTCCACAGCCATATCGCCTTCCAAAATTGTTACATGGTTATCCTCTGATTTTAAACCATCTTCAAATGCTTCTTCACCGGAAGTGCGTGCAATATCAATAGTTGCAGGTGCCATTGCCATATTGGCTTTCTCCATCATTTGTCCTGTTGTATAACTTTTTTTCATTTTATATTGATAGTAATCGGGTTGAAAAAAATCAACATAAATCGGATATAAAACCGGACGTTCGTGGTTTGAAGACGGATTGGCGGTAGACAAAGTTAGCTTCACATCTTTCCAATCATAGCCTGTATTTTGAACTACTTTAGCACGGCAATCCAATTGCAAAGGTGCATTGTTGTTTTTAGCACGAATATCATAAATAGGTGTCCAATACGCATTGCTTACGATGTAAGAACATTTAAAAGTAACAGCACCACTTGTTTTAGCATTTACTTTTAATACAATTTCTTTCACTTGATTTTTTTGTTTTCCATTTAACTCTGTTAATTGCGCTTGCAACTTCGTTACTTTTTCTTTAGATGCTTTTTGTTTTTTAGAAACATCAAATACTAATTTTCTCAATTCAATGGAACGCACGCGATACAAATCAGCCAAGTCTTTTACTTGTTGTGGCGTAAATGTGGTTTTATCATTCGACAATTTTCTATTCTCATCTAATATTTTTAATTCATCTTGATAGGCTAGTATTTGTTGGCTCATCCAAGCAATATCATCGTTTAATATCTCAATGGAATCAGAAATTTTTTCTGCTTGTGCCGATTTAATTTTATCTGTAAGATAATTATATCGTGTAAACACAGACAGAATTTTCACGTTGCCTTTGGTTGCAATTTGCAATGTGTTATCATCTAAATAAGTGCTTACATTGGAAATAACCACTTCACTATTACCTTCCGGAAGTGTTGTATTTGCCCATCGAGTTTCTTTGGCATAATTTCTAAAAACGGTAACTTCTTTTACCTTAGAATCTTGGATATTGATGGCTTGTGAAAATAGTGCCATCAACATAAACGGAATAAAAAATAACTGTTTCATATTTTGCTTTTTTGATTACACATCAAATTTGAAGCAAAATATTTAGACTGTAAAAATGATAAGCAAAATTATGATACGTCTAAAACAATAAATATAAACGCAAAAATATAATTATCAATTACTTATGACTATTATAATGATACATAGTACATTATAAAAAGATAGCGTTAATAAATGTTATGATACAAAAATCAATCTGCGTTTTTAACGATTTCATTTATTAAGTTAGATTTTGTTATCGCAGACGCAGTCAGCACACCACTCATCAAAGCACCACCAATGCCTACAGTTACGATGTCTTGCCCCGTAAGAAACAAATTTTTTATAGATGTTTGTGGTTTTAAAAAATCTTTTTCAAAGCGCGATGGTTGATGATCAAGACCATAAATTTCACCATGCAAATAATTACAAAAATGCTTGGTAGTAATTGGTGTAGATAATTCATACGTATCTATTTTACCTTTTACTTGTGGTTCGTATTTATATAAATGAGCTAATAGACGTTGTGCAAATGCTTCTTTAAGTGTATCGTAATTTTCACCGCGTTTTTTCCAGCGTGTATTTTCCCATTCTTTAAACCAATCATAATTAGCCAAAGTAATAATTTCGATAGTAGAACGTCCGGGATATTTTTCTTCAAATTTTGGATTTTTAGATGCCGGAAATGAGATATATACTACCGGAAATTCATTGGAATTATCTGCTAAAAAATCTTCAATTGCTTTATCATAATTATTTCCATTCGGATAAATCCAATAATTGGCTTTTGGCAAATGGAGTTCCGCAGCCGTATGCTTTAATCCGATATACAAACTTAAATGACCTACACTTTGTGGCAAAGCTTTTGCTTCTTCTAAATATTTTATTTTGGGTTGGTGGGCTGCCGCAATTAACTGATGGAACGTAATGTGCACGCCGGCACCACTCACCACAATGTCGCTTTTAATTATTTTTCCATCTTGCATCACCACGCCTTTGGCAACACCATTCTCTATTAAAATTTCTTTTACCGCAGCTCCAACAACAATTGCACCACCGGCATTTAGTATGCTTGGTGCAATGGTATTAAAAATTTCTTCTGAACCACCAACAGGATAAAATCCACCATTCATATAATGCAGTGCCACCGCTGCATGAATTACAAAACTACTTTGCGAAGGCGGCATTCCGTAATCACCAAATTGTGCAGACAATACGGCTTTCAACTCGTCATTATCCGACAACTCATCTAATACTTGTTGTGTTGTTTTATTGGCATATTGTTCATACGCTTTATTCATAAACGGCGATGAGATAAATCGTACAAAATCCGGCAATACTTTTTTGGTATAAAAATCTTTGGAAGCTTTATTGACTGCAAACAAAAGTTCCACATATTTATCAATAGAATGTGCGTCTTTTTCTGTCGGGAAATAGGTTTTCATTGCCGATTTCCAAGCCGTCAATCCTTTTCGATATTCATATACTCTATCTTCAATAATTACTTTATCATACACTTCGCCCATGTCTGCCCATTTCAAATTTTTATCGGTTATATGCTCAAACACAACACGCAACAACGAGCCTTTTCTATCCATATCACCAACATAATGCAAGCCAACATCCCATTCATAATCATTGCGTGTAAATACATGCGTAAATCCGCCTGGTGTAGTATGTTTTTCACATACCAACACTTTTTTTCCTTTTCTTGCCAATAACGATGCCGTAGTTAAACTACCCAAACCGGAGCCAACACAAATCACATCGTAATGTTCGGCTAAATTATTTTTTTGTTTGTATGATTGGAAAAGTTTTTCACTCATAAGAATTTTATTTAGTTGGTTTTTGAAGATAAATAGCTTATTAAAAAATAAAAGAAAAATGAAAAATTTTAGGATTGAATTCTGTTTTCAAAATCCTCTAATACTTTCGTTTTAATATGTACATGCAAAGTAGAAATTACACGCAATGTGCGTTGTACTTCTTTAGGCGAAAGATGCGAAAATACTGCCAGCACTTCTTCTTCTAATCCGTTGGTATATGCCACTGTTATTATCTTATTGATTTTATCATCAGGAAATCCTTCAACTATTCTTGCTATATAAGCTTTATTTTCTACATAAGTAGTTATCCGTATTAAATCTTCTTCTTTATAAATTACTTTAGATAGTTCTAATAATTTTGAAATTTCTAACACATCTACAAAGCCGGCTGCTGTTAGATATTTTTTGTTTTTAATTAATTCGGTGGTTACTTTCTTTAATAAATCAATCGGAATTTGACTAATCAAATTTTGTGCTTTTTCCGGTGTCATATACTCTGAAACATTAGCTAAAAAAGGAGTGCTCAAGTGTTTCATTATAGCAATGGCATCTTTCACCGGCATATAATAACTCATGTTGGCTGTTATTAACGCACCTAATACGGTTTCTGCTACTTTCGCATTCATGTAATTAGGGAAAAATTTGGAGACACCTGTTAATCGTTTCCAAATATCTGTTTGCGTAAATTGTGATACATCTATTATTTTTAATCGTAATTGATGAATTTCCTCTTTGTTTAGTTTATCTAAAAAAGTAAGTGTACCGTCTTCCTCTGATTGAAGAATATGTAATAATTTCTGCAATTCTGCTTGTTTCTCATTTTGCTGACTCATACTATAAATATAAAAAATTGAAAGTATAAATCGTAACTTTGTAAAGTGAACATTTTTGAAACCAAAATTATCTGCAAAACATTCCAAGGTTTAGAGCAGGTTTTAGCTGATGAACTACAAGCATTGAATGCTCAAAACATTCATGTTATTAAGCGTGCCGTTGTGTGCGATTATAATTTGGAATTGCTGTATCGATGCAATTTAGAATTACGTACTTGCTTGAAAGTATTAGTGCCTGTTTTTGAATTTGAATCCAATTCACCGGAAGATTTATACAACTTTGCTAGTCGTATTAGCTGGGAAGATTTTTTCGATATCGACCAAAGTTTTGCTATCGACTTTACCATCCAATCCGAATATTTTAAACATTCGCAGTTTGCTTCTTTAAAATTAAAAGATGCCATTTGCGATCGATTTAGAAATTTGCATAAAGGAAAAAGACCAGACGTAAATACGGAAAAACCGGATATCCTTTTCAATCTACATATTTATAGAAATCAAGTAACTGTTTCCTTAGATAGTTCCGGAACTTCTTTGCATCAACGAGGCAACCGCATTGAACAAACAATTGCACCTATCAATGAAGTATTGGCTGCCGGATTAATTAAATTAAGCAAATGGGACAAACAATCTCATTTTATAGATGCCATGTGCGGTAGCGGAACTATAGTATTAGAAGCGGCCTCGATGGCAATAAATAAAGCTCCTAATTTAGACAGAAACTATTTTTGTTTTAAGCAATGGAAAAACTACGACAAAAGTTTATATAACGATATCTGCACAGCATTAGAACAAAAAATAACAGCATTTCCGTATAAAATTATTGGCTCAGACAATAGCAAAAAGTCCATTTTTACCGCACAAAATAATGTCAAAAAATCCAAATATAATTCTATTATTGAAATTCGGGAAGTCAGCATTCAAAAAGTGATCCCACCAATGGGAAAAGGCACATTAATCATTAATCCGCCTTATGGTGAGCGTTTGCAAACGCATGAAATTGACAGGCTTTACAAACAAATTGGCACTGCCTTTAAAGAACACTTTACCGGATACACTTGTGGTGTTATTTCCAGTGATATGGAAGCACTTAAAAATATTGGTTTAAAACCATCTAAAAAATACGCTTTGATAAATGGAAAATTAGATTGTATTTTCAACCTATATGAGATGTATGAAGGTAGTAAACGAAAACCAAAAACTACAAATCAAGAGGCATCTCCTAACGAATAACTGTAACCAATGAAACGAATAATTAAAATAGGTATAATTTGTTGCACACTAATTTTTGTAAGTGTTTCTTGTAATTTTTTCAATGAAAAAGAAGATGAAATTGAAGTACCCAAAGGTGTTACCTATGAGCAACTCAAAGAAGCTCGATATAAATACAAAATAGAAAAAGCATATAAAGATCAACATCTTTTTCAAAACAAAACCAATGCTGCCATTATAACATTGTTTGATGTCATTAAATACAATATCAAAGATGAAAAAGGAGGTTTTGGAGATGGCGTAAACTACTATATTTTTGATATTGGAATTGATAATCCAAGTAACAACACTTTTAATGCTGCAGCATTTACCAATAGTTGTTATTTAGGAAATGAAGATCCTACTTATCGTTATCCAAAACAACTTTCTGCTTTAAAAATATATTATATCCAAACAGACTCTTCTGCAATTGACACAAGCTATATGAATCGATTTTTAAATGAAGCCATGCCCAGTAGAGATTTTATCCGAGCGAAGTTATTTGCATTTGAAGTATTAGACGAAGACAAACATCCATTATTCTTCCGTTACAAAATAGGAAATCAAGATTTTGGACATAAAATCAGGGACGAACAGTATTAATTTTTGTTCACAATCGAATTTAAAAATGGAAATATTCGAATTATGGCTTAACTTTACAATCCATAACCACTATCAGTTATGGCAAAGTTTATTTTTGTTACCGGCGGCGTAACATCTTCTCTCGGAAAAGGAATTTTAGCAGCATCTTTAGGAAAATTACTACAAACACGTGGTTTAAAAGTTACCATTCAAAAATTTGACCCATATATAAATATTGACCCGGGCACGATGAATCCGTATGAACATGGCGAGTGTTATGTAACGGAAGATGGTGCAGAAACCGATTTAGATTTAGGACATTACGAGCGTTTTTTAGGTGTACATACGTCACAAGCAAACAATGTTACCACCGGAAAAATATATCAAGAAGTTATCAATCGCGAAAGACGAGGTGATTATTTAGGTAAAACAGTTCAAGTAATTCCGCATATCACAGATGAGATTAAGCGTAGAATGCTTTTATTAGGAAATACTGAGCAATACGATATTATACTTACAGAAATTGGTGGAACCGTAGGCGACATCGAATCATTGCCATTTATTGAAGCCATCCGTCAATTAAAATGGCAATTACCAAAAGAAGATTATTTGGTAATTCATCTTACCTTGGTTCCATATTTAGCATCTGCTAAAGAATTAAAAACAAAACCTACACAACACAGCGTAAAAGAGTTACAATCGTATGGTGTGAATCCACATATCATCGTATGTAGAACAGAACATCCATTAGGCAATGAACGAAAAAAGAAAATTGCTGAATTTTGTAACGTAGATTACGACTCTGTTATTGAGGCATTAGATGCTGAATCTATCTACGATGTACCTTTGAACATCAAACAAGAAAAATTAGACCAAATTGTTTTGAATAAATTTGGTTACAAAGATGTTAAAGAAACTGAATTACCGGAATGGAATAATTTTTTGCAGCGACATAAATTTCCTAAAAAAGAAATCACCATTGGCTTAATAGGAAAGTATGTAGAGTTGAAAGATGCATATATTTCCATTTATGAATCCTTTGTACATGCCGGAGCAGAGAATGAATGCAAAGTAAATGTAGAACGTATTCACTCCGAAGAAATCAACAAAAACAATGTAAAGGAAAAATTAGGTCACTTAGATGGCATTTTTGTAGCACCCGGTTTTGGTCAACGTGGTATGGATGGTAAAATATACACCATTCAATATGCGCGCGAAAATAATATTCCATTTTTTGGTATTTGTTTGGGTATGCAAATGGCCGTTATTGAGTTTGCCAAAAACGTATTGAATTTAGAAGATGCCAACTCATCTGAGATGAAACAGAAATGTAAAAATCCGGTGATAGATATGATGCAAGAACAAAAAACCATTGTAAACATGGGCGGAACCATGCGATTAGGTGCATATACTTGCCATATCAAAGAAAACACGTTGGCATATAAAATTTATGGCAGCAATCATATTTCTGAAAGACACCGTCATCGCTACGAATTCAACAACCGATATATTCAAGATTTTGCTGACCATGGAATGGTAGCAAGTGGTATTAATCCGGATTCAAGTTTAGTAGAGATTATGGAAATTCCTTCTCATAAATTCTTTATTGGTGTACAATATCATCCGGAATTAAAAAGTACCATACTCAAACCACATCCATTGTTTTGTGCATTTGTAAAAGCTTGTTTAAGCTGATAATATTACTATATCTTATTCTACCACGAAATGGGTATTTAAATGATTTTATTTTTGAATTAATTTCAAAGTATTAATTTATTCAAAAACTAAAATCTACACAATGAAAAACAGCTTATTATTATGCTTGATGGCAACGCTATTCATGGTTGCTTGCAAACCTAAATCATCCGAAGAAACAACACCTGAAGAAACAACAAATAGTACGACTAGTGACTCCACAGAGAGTGTCCATAATCCATCGGTACAATCGTGGATGAGTTGGGAAGGCGGTGTTGATGTGGCTGCAGTTACTGACACGAGTTTTAAAATGCCCAATGTAATCGTACACGTTGCTCGAATGGTTAATACTCCGGTTGGAAATGCGCCAAGCGGAATGATATTATACCAACCGGATGCCACCAAACCACCTGTTGTAATGGGCTTTGTAAGCACAGACAAAAAAGTAGGCACCTATTTTGGACCTAAAATATTTGCCGGAACGCCGTTTGAAAAAGCTCCGGTATTAGAAGCTACTTTTGATATTCAATATACCAACGATAAAGCAACGGCAAAAATTACGACCAGCGGCCACGTATTTGAAGTAGAAATGACAGAAATTGGTGCACCGTATTTAATCAATAGAGCACCGACACTGATGCCTCCTTTTCATCAACAAGGTGTAGAATGTGCCGTTGGCAAAGTAAGTTTGAAAGTAGATGGAAAAGCAGTAAATATAATAGTTCCACCTGTTGGAATTACCGGCGGACCGGGTGCGGTTGTTTCTCCAAATGGTGTATATGCACGATAACATAATTAATTCATAAAAATAAAAATGGCTGTCTCGATGGACAGCCATTTATATTTCATTATACCAACTTATAAAGTAACATAAAATTTTCCTAAACGAGCTTCAATTCTTTCTTTAAGAAAGCCATCTTTAATCGCAACTTCCACATAAGGTGCCAAGAATTCTTCCGCTTCTTTAATTACAACTTTCTCTGTGATGTCGTTATCTTCCAAAATTTGAACGATAGATTTCTCTGCAGAATGTTCGAAGAAATGATTTAATACATGTTCATTCAAGTCGGCAACTGCTTCTGTTTGTATCGCTAAATGTACTGCATTTTCTACCGATGCTAAAATAGCGCTTCTATCTTTATCGGATAATTTCACATCTTTTGCTATCTCTTTTACTTTTGTTTCTTCTAATTTTTTCCAAATACCTTTTGACATTTTACGCAACTGAGCGTCGTTTAATTTATCTTTTAAGGTTTGCTCACTTTTCGCAATTGTTTTTTGCAAATTATCAGCAATAAATTTTCGGATATTTTTATCAATCGTGTCAGAAACACCAGATAATGCTGCACCCAACAAGCCTTTTCCTATATTAAACAAAGAACCACCTACAGATTCATTGCTTGGACCACTTTGTGCTGCAAATGATTTTATACCATCATATAAAGTATCTGCAAGCATTTCACCATAGAATGGATTATGCACGATATCGCGAATAATTTTCTCACGTATTTCACGTTGTTCTATAATTTTGTCAGCGATATCATCAAACGATTCTTTATCTAAGAAATCAGCAACGGTGTGTTTACTTTTTAATGCTAATTGATGTATAGAATTTGATAAATCAACTATATATTCTTTTTGGTGTTTGGTTAACTTTCTATTTTTGATATTGCGTTCTTGAAATTCAATCACCTCTTCAACGGAAGCAACTTGATTTAATTTAACGGTATCTAACCATTTCCACGCTACACTAATTTCTTCTTTAATATTAGCTTTCAGGTGTTTCTTGTCAAATTGTTGTAATTCAAATGCGACATGTGCATCGTATATTTTTTTTATTTCCGCTTTCATTTATATTGATTTGTTGAACGAAAATAAGATTAATTTTCTTAGAAATTATTATCACGACAAAAATAAAAAACGGATAATAACGGCAATTTATCGTTGGAAAAGTCTAAAACATAAAAATATCTTTGAAAATAGTAAACTATTTTTGAATAGATATAAAAAAAGAAAGTCCCGAATACTCGGGACTTTCTCTGGTTTGCTTTCGAAAAATTATTTTTTGATAGCATCTTTAGCAGCGTCAGCAGCTTTATCTACTGCACCAGCAGCAGCGTCTTTAGCAGCATCTACTACAGTACCAGCAGCAGCAGCAGTAGAATCTGCAGCAGCAGTAGCTGTTTCAGTTACCGCTTCGCCAACGGCTTCAGTTGCTTCAGTTACTTCTTCAGTAGCTTCTTCGGTTGCTTGGTTTTTGCAAGCTTGAACACCTACGAAAAGTGTTGCAGCTGCGAACAATACAAATAATTTTTTCATTTTAAATTGGTTTAGTTAATACAAAAATAAAGTATTTGAGTAAAAATCCAAGTAACAATTTGTTAAAATTTGTCAACAAAAAAAGGCTTCCTTTCGGAAGCCTTTATAATCTGGTTTCAACCGATTATTTTGCAGCAGCTGTATCAGCAGCAGGTGCAGCAGCAGAATCAACAACAGCAGTTGTAGAATCAGCAGGAACTTCAGTTGTAACTTCAGTTGTTTCTTCAGTAGCAGCTTCTTCAGTTGCTTGGTTTTTGCAAGCTTGAACACCTACGAAAAGTGTAGCAGCTGCGAACAATACGAATAATTTTTTCATTTTACTTTGGTTTAATTTGAAAGCAAAAATAAAGCAGAAAGTCGGATTATTCACTTATTCAATTTTAACAAATCTATAATTGTGTGTTTATTAATTAACATTAGCCTTCCCAATCTTTCGTTCTTTCTACTGCTTTTTTCCATCCTTTTAATAATTTCTCCCGCCTTTCCAATTTCATTTTAGGTTCAAATTGTGTATCAATGGATTGATTTGAACTTAAATTTTGTTTTTGATAAAACCCAACAGCTATACCAGCTAAATACGCTGCACCCAAGGCTGTTGTTTCTATCACTTTAGGTCGAACAACATGTACTTCTAAAATATCGGATTGAAATTGCATTAATAAATTATTGGAGCAAGCACCGCCATCTACTTTTAATGATTTTAATTGAATGCCGGAATCTTTTTCCATTACTTCTAATAAATCATACGTTTGGTATGCTAAGGATTCCAAGGTAGCACGAATTAAATGGGCTTTTTTAGTACCACGTGTTAATCCAAAAATTCCGCCACGTGCATACATATCCCAATACGGTGCACCTAAACCGGCAAATGCCGGCACCACATACACACCGCCTGTATCTTCTACTTTCATTGCATAATATTCCGAATCCGGAGCAGTATCTATTAATTTCAATCCATCGCGTAACCATTGTATTGCTGCACCTGCAATAAACACGCTACCTTCTAATGCATATTCAACTTTTCCATCTACATTCCATGCAATAGTAGTGAGCAAACCATGCTTAGATTCCACTCGTTCTGTGCCTGTATTCAACAACATAAAACATCCCGTTCCATATGTATTTTTTGCCATTCCGGGTTCAAAACAAGCTTGACCAAACAAAGCACTTTGTTGGTCGCCTGCAACGCCACTAATCGGTATTTTCAAATCAAAGAAAACATCCGGATGTGTGGTACCAAAACTTCCCGATGAAGGCAATACATTCGGTAATATTTTTTCAGGAATATCTAATTCGTGTAATAATTTTTCATCCCATTTTAAATCTTTAATATTATAAATTAACGTACGAGATGCATTACTGAAATCGGTTGCATGTACAGCGCCTTTGGTTAAATTCCAAATCAACCAAGTATCTACCGTACCGAAACACAATTTGCCTTCGTGTGCTTTTTGCCTCGCTCCTTCTACATTATTTAAAATCCAATTAATTTTAGTTCCGGAGAAATACGCATCTAACACCAATCCGGTATTTTCACGAACATACGTTTCTAAGTTGCGTGTTTTCAACTCATCACAAAAAGCAGCCGTTCTTCTATCTTGCCAAACAATGGCATTATAAATTGGCTTTCCGGTTTCTCTATCCCAAACAATTGCTGTTTCACGTTGATTGGTAATTCCAATTGCGGCAATTTCGTGCGGCTGAATATTAGCAACGGCAATTGCTTCGCGGGCAACATCTATTTGCGATTGCCATATCTCATTCGGATCGTGCTCTACCCAGCCGGGTTGAGGAAAAATTTGAGTAAATTCTTTTTGTGCTACAGAAACGATATTGGTTTCTTTATCAAATAAAATTGCACGAGAACTTGTCGTTCCTTGATCCAACGACAAAATATATTTCTTTTCCATTTTAAAATTTGTATTATGGATAAAGATAAAAAAAGTTTAGAACTGCCATTATGCTTTTTATCAGAAATCGTACCGTCTGTACGGAATACTCCAACGCAAACTTAAATTCAAGAAATGTGTCTGCATATTACGTGCCATCTCTTGGCTTTTCTTTTTGCGATACACATACGTTAAATCAATGAAGACATTGTGCCAAGGTTCATAGGTTGCAATAAAATCAACATAAAATGTTTTGGATTTTACGCCTTGTCCTGTAGTGTTTCCAAATTCTCTTTCAAATGTACCATACACTTTAAGCGGATTTCCACCCCAATTGGTGGTATCATCATCCTCGCCTTTATTAGCATAAATAAAACGAGAGGAAAAATAAAATTGTTGGATTGGTTGGTATTTGACTTGGAAAATAATTTCTTTAAAATTAGCACCTAACGGATGTGCCAAAGGTTGGTTGTAGTGCGTCCAAGATGTTACCGTGTCATAATGTGAATACGTGTAAGGACGAGCCATATTAGCTTCTAATTGCAAGTCGAGATGATCAACACCAAAGGCATCGATATATTTAATACCTAACTGTGCAGCGAACTTATTGCCCCACCATTTTCTTGGATGGAACAAACTATATATTTTGCTTTTTCCGGGTGTGCTAAATTCTTTACTAAAATTAAATTCATCCAACAAGAATTGAGAATAAATTTGAACATGTTTCGGAATATTGATTTTAAAATCAAATCCTATAAAAGCATTATCCGGAGAGCCTAATGCTTGCTCGATAGAACGATAGAAAATAACAGGATTCAGATACTGTAATTCAAATGTGTTTTCACGACGAAACATCACGCTTTCAAAAATACCAATGTTTACATTTTTGGTAAGATTGATACTTAGATGATGCATGGCCATATATTTTTTAGTCAACAATCTATCAGCACCTCTTGGATAATATTTTGTCAACTCAGCAAAAATATTTTGGTAATTAAATTTCCATACATTGGTATTTAATTTCAAGAACATGTAGTTTGCGCCAAAGTCGGATAAAAACATAGAGCGAATGCCATCACCAATAAAATTATTATCATAACCAAACTGCATGTGAAAATGCTTACTTGGCGAAATCGTTACATATCCTTTTGCTAAGAAATAATCATAACCACCTCTTTTATATTCTTTCCAATAACCTGCACCCGGCGGTGTTTTCGATTGGTCGATATAGTTTTCAATATAGTTTGGAAAATTGCCTTGCTCTGATAAAAACATTGCATAAAAACCAAAAATATCATCCACCTGACCTCTAATCTCAAATCCTTTAGAAGTTAGATATTTGAATTTATCTTTCTTTGTTCCGGGTTCATCTTTAAACGAACCACCTAATCGGATTTGAATTGCCGGATCAACAGAGATAGCAAAGTGTGGTACTTTTGCACTAATAAGGTGTGCCGGATGTTTATACAAAAACTTCAATTTAGGATTTTCATTTATTTCTGTATGTTCATCGTCGAATTCAAAATTATCTTTATAGATATAGCTGATGTTTTCGTTATCTATTTTCGTCAAATCATCAGAATCCATATCACTTAAAGAATCGATTCCGTTGATATAATCTACAACCATTTTTCTATCATACGGACGGTTTGCTGTATGAAATCCTTTTACTAAACCCGTTTTAATTTCCAATCGTTGCAAGTAATAATTCGACTCTGAACCGATTGGAATATAAGTACCTTGAGCAGATAGGATAAATGTTGAAAATAAAAGGCAAAACGTAATAAGTTGTTTTCTCATTCTAAAGTGGCGTAATTCGTTGTAAATATAAGGAAATGCAGTTAAATTAAAACATTTTTAGCAAATACATGCTTCATATTTTATCTTGTTAGTATATTGTGTATTATTAAACTTAAAAATCAATATATGGCAAATGATAAAAATGTTTCTGTATCCTATCAGATAAGTATTATAGGTGTTTTATTTTTCATTTTTGGATTTATTACTTGGGCAAATGGCACATTAATTCCATATCTAAAAATTGCATGCGAATTAAATAACACACAACAATACTACGTAGCCACTGCCTTTTTTGCCGCATATTTTATTATGGCAATTCCATCTTCTATTATCTTGAAAAAAACAGGATTTAAAAATGGGATGTCTGTCGGGTTATTTATAATGGCAATTGGTGCATTATTATTTATTCCGGCGGCACAAACCAGAACATATAATTTATTTTTATTCGGATTATTTATCATTGGAACAGGCTTAGCCTTATTGCAAACAGCCGCCAATCCGTTTGTTACCGTATTAGGTCCGATAGAAAGTGCAGCACAGCGAATTTCTATTATGGGAATTTGTAATAAAATTGCCGGCATTTGTGCTATCTACGTTTTAGGTTCTATAGCATTAAAAGATGCTGATGGCATAAAAGCTAAATTGCTGATTTTAAATGATGCTGATAAGGCAGTAGAATTAAATGCATTGGCTGCACGCGTTATTCAACCTTATACCATTTTGGCTATCGTATTGATTGTTTTAGCAATTGCTATTTTCTTTATAAAGATGCCGGAAGTACATGAAGAAGAAACCAACATCGACTCAGAAAAATTAACAAACAAAACCAGCATTTTTCAATTTCCGCATTTATTATTAGGTGCGTTGGCCATCTTTTTTTATGTTGGTGTTGAAGTTATCAGCTATGATACATTTGCCAACTTTGGCGAACATTTAGGGTACAAATTAGATGTTGCCAAAAACTTTCCGACTTATACCGGTTATGCTTTATTGGTTGGTTATATTTTTAATATCATCGCTATACCAAAATACATATCACAACAAAAAGCCATGTTGATTTTAACCATACTTAGTATGCTTTTGGTTTTATTATCTGTATTTACAAGTGGACAAGTTGCCATTATCAGTTTTATGTTATTAGGATTCTCGAATGCAGTAATGTGGCCGGCTATTTGGCCATTAGCGATTGATGGTTTAGGTAGATTTACAAAAATAGGTTCCGCATTTTTAATTATGGGAATTGTTGGAGGGGCAATTTTACCACCACTTTATGGAAAAATATCTCAATTAATTGGCAATAATCAAACAGCCTATTTAATGATGATACCATGTTATTTATACATTTTGTATTACACTGTTTCAGGGCATAAAGCCGGAAAATAATCGTGTAGAATTGACTATTTTTGCAGCATGAAATATCTTATTAAAAACGGAAAAATAATTAATGAAGGGAAAATTCAAGAAGCAGATATTTTAATAAAAGAGAATATCATTCAACGAATAGATAAAGATATTTCTGATGCAGATGCCATTATAATTGATGCACAAAGCCAATATGTAATTCCCGGAATCATTGACGACCAAGTGCATTTTCGCGAACCGGGTTTAACACATAAAGCAACTATTTATTCGGAAAGTAAGGCAGCTATTGCCGGTGGTGTAACCTCTTTCATGGAGCAACCCAACACAAAACCATCGGCACTTACACAAGCATTATTAGAACAAAAATATGCGATAGCAGCCAACTCTTCATTGGCAAATTACACGTTCTTTATGGGAACGTCGAATGACAACTATGAAGAAGTAATGAAAACAGATTTCTCTAAAGTTGGTGCTTTAAAAATTTTCATGGGCTCTTCTACCGGAAACATGTTAGTAGATGACGAACATATTTTAAATAAGATATTCGCAAACATAAATGGAATCATCGTTACGCATTGCGAAGACGAACAGACTATTAAAAACAACACAGCATTATACCAACAAAAGTTTGGTGAAAATATTCCGATGAACTTTCATCCTATTATTCGCAGTGATGAAGCATGTTATATCTCATCAAAATTAGCAGTTGATTTAGCTACTAAACATCAAGCTCGTTTGCATATTTTCCATGTATCTACTGGAAAAGAATTGGCATTATTTAGAAATGATATTCCATTAAAAGAAAAGAAAATTACAGCAGAAGTATGTGTGCATCATTTGTTTTTTGATGAACGAGACTATGCATCGTTAGGTAGCAAAATAAAATGCAATCCGGCAATAAAATTCCAACACGACAAAGCTGCTTTGTTACAAGCATTATTAGATGATAGATTAGATGTAGTTGCAACAGATCATGCGCCACATACATTGGAAGAAAAAAATAATTCCTATTTACATGCACCTTCCGGATTACCATTAGTACAACATAGTTTAAATATGATGTTGGATTTTTATCAGCAACAAAAAATGTCATTAGAAAAAATAGTAGAGAAAATGTGCCATGCTCCTGCTGATTGTTTTAATATTAAAAACAGAGGCTACTTAAGAGAAGGCTATTTTGCTGATATTGCTATCGTAGATATAGATAAAAAATGGACGATACAAAAAGATACCATTTTATATCAATGTGGCTGGAGCCCGATAGAAAAACAAACTGTAACGGGAAAAGTAACGCATACTTTTGTCAATGGACATCTTGTTTTTAAACATGGTGCATTTGACGAAAGCATAAAAGGCGAGCGTTTACTTTTCAATATTGCATAAAAAAAAGGCGAAAAAAATTTCGCCTTCTATAAAAGGTAACCAGTCTTTAATGAATCATTCAGATGTTTCTCAACAGCTTTTCATAGTTATGATTTCGATACAAATATGTATTATTTTATAAAACAATGCAATATCTATTTAGTAAGTGGGCAATTTTAATTAGTATTCGGGAAGTTTCGCTTAGTATTTGATATTCTTTATATTTGACGTATGAATAAATTTTCTAAAAAAGGATTTCATTCCATTTGTGTAAAAGATCCATTAATAGATGGATTATCGTCACATGTACCGCCTATTTATGCAACTTCTACTTTTGCGTATGATAATTTAGAAGCAGCTTTTGATTTTTTTAAAAGCGGAGGAAAAACGGAAGGTGTATATACTTACTCGAGATTAGGCAACCCGACTGTAAAATTTGTAGGTGAAAAGATTGCCGCATTAGAAGCATATGGTATCGAGAATGCAGATATATTTGGATTATTATTTTCATCGGGCATGGCTGCTATTTCTGCGGCTATTTTGGCAAATGTAAAAGCCGGCGACAAAGTAATTACTCAAGGCAATTTATATGGAACAACCAATGAATTATTGGTTTCCTTTTTAAAAGATTATGGCATTGAAACTATCTATGCAGATTTAAAAGATTTGAATTTTGTAGAAGATGCTATTATCAACGATGAAAAAATAAAATTACTTTATATTGAAACGCCTGCTAACCCAACTTTGGCATGTTATGACTTAGATGGATTGGCTGCAATCGCACAAAATTTAGGCGTTAAAACAATTGTAGATAATACGTTTGCCTCGCCTTATATTCAACAGCCATTAAAATATGGAATTGATTTCGTGGTGCATTCATCCACCAAATTTTTAAACGGACATGGCACGGCTACTACTGGTGTGGTGATTGGAAAAAACGAACCGGCTATTTACAATCGTGTATATGGAATTCAAAAAATGTTGGGTGCTGTCTGCTCTCCTTTTGATGCGTACTTATTAAATAATGGCATAAAAACATTGCCATTACGCATGGAACAACATCAGAAAAATGCACAAGCTTTAGCAGAATTTTTAGCCACACACGTTGCTGTTCAACGAGTGAATTATTTAGGTTTAAAAGAACACGAAGATCATCAATTAGCCAAAGAACAAATGAGTGGATTTTCCGGCATGTTGAGTTTTGAATTGAAAGGAGGCATGCAAGCCGGCATGAATTTTATGCGTGGCATTCAATTTTGCACACTCACTGCAACCTTAGGAACGGCAGATACGTTGGTGACGCATTCCGCTTCTACCAGCCATGTGAATGTACCTAAAGAGCAACGAGAACAATACGGTATTACGGATGGGCTCATTCGATGTTCTGTTGGATTGGAAAATATAGAAGATATTCTCGAAGATTTTAGCAATGCATTAAATGGAATATAAAAAAAAGTGCTTGAATTACCAAGCACTTTTTTGTATTTAATTGTTCGATGAAATTATTTCAACCCACCGATCATATCTTCCGGTTTTACCCACTCATCAAATTGTTTTGCTGTTAGATAGCCCAATTTAATGGCAGTTTCCTTCAAAGTAGCATTGTTTTTATGTGCAGTTTGAGCAATCTCAGCAGCTTTATAGTAGCCTATTTTTGTATTCAATGCTGTAACTAACATCAATGAATTATCTAAATTCTTTTTAATGTTATCGTGCAATGGTTGAATTCCGGTAGCACATTTATCATTAAATGATACGCATACATCACCAATTAAACGTGCACTGTGCAAGAAATTATAAATCATTACCGGTTTAAATACATTCAATTCAAAATGTCCATTGCAACCACCCACGTTTATTGCCACATCGTTTCCTAATACTTGAGCCGCCACCATTGTCATAGCTTCGCATTGTGTTGGGTTTACTTTTCCGGGCATAATAGATGAACCCGGTTCGTTGTCCGGAATATGTATTTCACCAATACCACATCTTGGTCCAGAAGAAAGCATACGAATATCATTTCCTATTTTCATCAATGAAACCGCCACTGTTTTTAATGCACCATGTGCTTCCACAATAGCATCGTGTGCCGCTAAAGATTCAAATTTATTATCGGCTGTAACAAATGGTAAGCCTGTTAGCGTAGCAATTTCTTTAGCAACATTTTTAGCATATCCTTTTGGTGTGTTAATGCCTGTTCCTACTGCTGTTCCGCCCAATGCTAATTCGGAAAGATGAGCTAATGAATTTTCAATTGCTTTTAATCCATGATCTAATTGAGATACATATCCTGAAAATTCTTGTCCTAATGTTAATGGTGTTGCATCCATAAAATGGGTACGACCAATTTTCACAATTTTAGAAAATTCTTTAGATTTTTTGGCTAATGTATTTCTTAATTTTTTTATTCCCGGAATTGTTTTTTCTATTAAGATGCTGTACGCTGCAATATGCATCGCTGTTGGGAATGTATCATTTGATGATTGAGATTTATTGACATCGTCATTTGGATTAATCAACTTTTTCTCGTCGGTTAATTGTCCGCCTAATAATACATGACCTCTATAAGCAATTACTTCATTTACGTTCATGTTGGATTGCGTACCAGAGCCAGTTTGCCAAACTACTAATGGAAATTGGTCGTCTAATTTTCCGGCTAAAATTTCGTCACATACTATACCAATTGTTTCGCATTTTTGTTTTTCTAATACTTTTGCTTTGTAATTAGTAATAGCGGCTGCTTTCTTTAAGTAGGCAAATGCACGAATAATTTCTTTCGGCATTTTATTAATGTCTTGAGCAATTTGAAAATTCTCGATAGAACGTTGTGTTTGTGCACCATAGTACGCATCAATAGGAACATTTACTTTTCCCATGGTGTCTTTTTCAATTCTGTATTGCATTTTTATTTATGATTTGTATTTAATGAATAGATTTCGAATTATTTTCCTTGAAAATCCGGTTTACGTTTTTCTAAAAAAGCTTGCACACCTTCTTTTACATCTGCTGTATTAAAGATGGTACCGAATGCATTTACTTCCGTTGCAAAACCATCTACGCCATCTTTATAATATGCATTTACACATTCAATTACTTTTGCAATGGCAACCGGGCCTTTTGTTCCAATTTTATTTAAGATAGATTTTGCTTTTTCTAATGCAGCATTTTTATCTGCTTCCACATAATTCACCAAGCCTAAGTTTAATGCCGTTTGTGCATCTATCATATCAGCAGTTAAATGCAATTCCAATGCTTTTGCTTTTCCAATATATTGCACCAAACGTTGTGTTCCACCGTAGCCTGCAATAATTCCTAAATTTACTTCCGGCTGACCAAATTTTGCATTCGGTGTTGCAATACGTAAATGGCAAGCCATTGACAACTCACAGCCACCACCTAATGCAAATCCATTTACGACAGCAATTACCGGAATCGGCATTTGTTCTATTGCAAAAAAGATATCGTGACCACGTTGTGCTAATGCTTTAGCTTGTTGTGCATCTAAGCCTTGGAACTCTGAAATATCAGCACCGGCAACAAAGGCTTTATCACCTGCACCAACTAATATTATACCTTTAATTTTTTCATTTTTTGCTTGCTCAAATGCAGCTTTAATATCTGTTAATGTATCTGCATTTAAAGCGTTCAGTTTATCTGCACGATTGATAGTAATTGTTAGAATTTCTTCTTCCAAATTCCACAATAAATTTTTGAATTCCATACTAAATATTTAGAAAATTAAATTATATACATAATCTGGTGCAATACCGATTGCTAAAAGCAAAAAAGAAACCAAAATCATTAATAGTTTTGTAAAAGAACCCATTTCTGGTGTTGATGTTTGGTTTGGAGTTTTTGCAAACATAGCTATGATGATTCTGAAATAGTAATACACACCAATTAAAGATGCTAATATGGCAATAATGGCAATCATCATATAACCTCTGCCTATAACATCTAACAAAATAAAATACTTTGCAAAGAAACCACCTAAAGGTGGAATTCCTGCCATTGATAACAAGCCCAACGTCATTGTTCCGGCTAAAATTGGATTGCGTTTTACCAAACCATTGAACACACTGATGTCTTCTGCATCATCTTGTTTGGAAACAATAATCAACACCCAAAACGTTAAGATATTTGCTAAACAATACGCCAATAAATAATACCATGTAGTGAAATTTACAGTTGGGCTTATCATGGCGATTCCGAGAATTATAAAACCGGCATGGCCGATACTGGAATACGCCAACAATCGTTTTACATTTGATTGAGAAGCCGCAATTACATTTCCAACAACAATGGTTAGTATGGCAATAATTAGAAAAATTAATAAATAAGCACTAAAGAAATCATATTGTGCATAAACCGCAACAACGCCAACATACAATCTATAAAATCCGGCTATGGCACCAATTTTTACTATGGTTGACATATATGCCGTAATGGAAGTGGGTGCACCTGTATAAACATCGGGTGCCCAAAAGTGAAATGGCACTGCCGACATTTTAAAAGCAAAAGCAAATAAAATTATAACCAAACCGATGGCTACTAATTTCTCACTTAAACCATACGGCAACAAAGCTGATGCGGCAATTTGTGTGATATAAAAACTGCCCACACCACCATATACCATTACTATACCTAGCAATAAGAAACCACTGGCAAAGGCTCCTAATAGAAAATATTTGAAAGCTGCTTCGTTAGAATATACATTACGCTTATCGCTACCTGCTAAAATATAAACCGGAATAGATAAAATCTCAACGCCTAAAAACATCATTGAAAGATGCGTGTAAGATGAAAGTAAAAACACACCTACTAATGAAAACAAGACCAATGAAAAATGGTCAGAAATATTGGTTTCATCCGAGAAATAATTTTTTGCCATAATAAACCACACCAAGGCAATTACAGAAAATAAAATAGTAAATGCTAAAGCGGAATTATCCAAACGCAACATACCATAAATAGATTCGTTGGAACCTAAATCGTGGTAGCAAATACCGATATTTAATAATAATCCGAAGATGACAAATGGATAAATGAGCTTACGTGCATTGATGATTTCTGCTACTAATGCTAAAACGCCTAATCCGGATAACAATAATAATTCTTTCATTTTTATTCTTTTACCAATGCATCTGTATGCACTGCTTATTTTATTTACTCTTTAAAATTTAGCGTACGATGGTAAGGCTGTTACGGTACGTACGTGTTCAATTAATTGTTTTATAGGTTCTTCTGATACATGTAAAATGACATTTGGAAAAATCCCAAAAAATAAAATTAAAACTGCCATCGCTCCTAATAATATTTTTTCATGACGTGTGATGGTGCTAAATGTCATCGTCAAATCATTGGTTTCTCCGTGCATGATTTTTTGGTATGCACGTAACATATACAAGGCACTCAACACCACGGTAGTACAAGCAAAAACGGCTGCTATGGTATTATATTGAAACACACCATGTAACAACAAAAATTCGCCAACAAAGCCATTGGTTATGGGCAATGCCACGCTCGCAAAAGTTACGATTAAAAAGAATGCACCAAATGTTTTGGATACATTTCGGATGCCACCTAAGTTGTTCATGTTATCTGTTTTCATTCGATGTAAAATCATATCACAAATGAAAAACAATGCAACGACATTGATACCATGCGACAACATTTGATACAACGCACCTTGTACGCCTTGCAAGTTGAATGTGAAAATTCCGGCTGCTATTAAACCAACGTGTCCTAACGAAGAATAAGCCAACATTCTTTTAAATTGATGTTGAGATAATGCCAACAACGAACCATAAACGACGCTAATAACGCTTAAAATAATGACATATTTTGAAGCCAATTTCCAACCAATTGGAACAATAGGTATTAGCCAAACAATTAATGCGAATGTTCCCATTTTTAGCATAATTCCGGACAATAACATAGTGCCTTGTGTGGGTGCATTTACGTAGGTATCTGCCTGCCAAGTATGCAATGGGAAAATTGGAATTTTGATAGCAAATGCTAAATAGAAAGCTATAAAAATAAAGACCTGTTGTTTTGCCGACAATATGGAACCGTATTGGTATAAATCATAGATATTAAATGTACGTTCGGGATTGTGTAACCATAAAAATATGATAGCTAACAACATGAATAAACTTCCGAATAACGTAAAGATGAAAAATTTAAACGTAATGCGTTGTCGGCCTTCATCACCAAAAATTAAACAAATTAAATAAATTGGAATCAAAGCTAATTCCCAAAATACATAAAACAACAACGCATCTTTTGCTAAAAAAACACCAAACAATGCACTTTGCATTGCTAATATTAAACTAAAATATGCTTTCGGATTTTTTATTTCTCGTTCATACGCACTATACACAATAAACGGTACTAATAATGCGGTTAATAATACCAACACAAAATTAATTCCATCTATTTTAATAAAAAAAGAAGCACCTAATTTTCCAATCCAATCTGTAATAAAAACAAAGTCGATACTTGTAGGTTGTACCGTATAATTATACAACGTATAAACGCTTAAACCTAAAGTTGCCAACGAACCGACTAACGTATTATTTTTTACTTGCTTCTCGCCCAAAAACAAATTAAAGAGCAAAAAAACAAGTGGCAGAATGATGATTAACAATGCTAACATGAACTATATATTCTATCAAAAAAATTAAATTAAATCACAAACAAACACACAATTTTATCCAACAACAAACACGCTGATTTTGCAATAAGATGATTATACGCATCTACCAAAAAGCCGGAAATATACGTATCAACTTTACCACTTAAAGCTAAATAAGCAACTTGTGTAGCACCAATAAATAGTGCAATTTTTTGTACCGATTTTGCATTAAATGTATGCAACACCGGAATGGCTACCACCAATAAGGTCATTAAAAAAATCAACATCATAGTTTATAATTTTAATATTAAAAATAACAGTAAAACAATCATGCTAAACACCATCGCACCTACATAAAAACCTAAACCACCGGTTTGTGTTAATCGCAATAACTGACTCCAATTTACTACTGAATTTCCAATTCCATTTACCACTGCATCAATACCGGAACGCTCTATATAATCACGTAGGAAACCTGAAATTTTATTTAATGGTTTTACGATAACCGCTTCATAAATTTCATCTATATAATACTTGTAATAAATAACTTCTTTTAATAATGGCATTGCTGCTTCATCACTTTGCGGTATCGATTTTTTAGTAATAAAAATATTTCTTGCCAAGATGATTACAACTGCAATTAGCACTAAAGTTATTGCCATTAATAGCAACTCTGTATTTAGATGCATCTCAACATTGTTTGGTTTTACGGCATTTGCCAAGAAACTATCTAACCAATGATGGATGTGCAATTCATGACCTAATGCGTGTGGAAACCCAATAAAACCGCCTATTACAGACAAAACTGCTAATATAGACAATGGAATAGTCATGCTTTTAGGTGATTCGTGTACATGATTTTTCACAATATCATTCGCTCTTGTTTCTCCATAAAACGTTAAGAATAACAAACGGAACATATAGAAAACCGTCAATAAAGAAACCAATAATGCCAATACAAACATGATTTTATTGACAGCAAATATTTCTGCTAACATTTGATCTTTAGAGAAGAAACCGGCAAATGGCGGAATACCGGAAATAGCGATAGTAGCAATTAAAAATGTGTAAAATGTGATCGGCATTTTCTTTCTCAAGCCGCCCATATTTCTGATGTCTTGGTCGCCACTCATTCCGTGAATAACGCTTCCGGCACCTAAGAATAATAATGCTTTAAAAAAGGCGTGTGTAACAACGTGAAAAACACCAGCTGAAAATGCACCACAACCCAATGCACAAAATATTAAACCTAATTGTGATACCGTTGAATAGGCTAAAACTTTTTTAATATCATTTTGGAATAATGCGATGGATGCCGATAATAATGCCGTTGCAATACCGATGATTGCAATAGCATGCATTGTGTAAGTAGATAAAGAAAACAAGGCACTACAACGTGCAACTAAATAAATGCCGGCTGTTACCATTGTAGCTGCATGTATTAATGCAGAAACCGGCGTTGGGCCTGCCATTGCATCGGGTAACCACGTAAATAATGGAATTTGTGCCGACTTACCTACTGCACCAATAAATAATAAGATAGTAATCCAAGTTATTAATTTTCCATCCACTACTACATTGCCTACTTGTGCAAAAACTTCGTGGTAATTGATGCTTCCAAATACACCAAAAATCAAGATAGTTCCTAACAAGAAACCAAAATCACCGATACGGTTCATTACAAATGCTTTTTTGGCTGCACTTGCATAATTGGAATTTCTAAACCAAAATCCGATTAATAAATAGGAACACAAACCAACACCTTCCCAACCGATAAACATCAATAAGAAATTATCACCCAACACTAACAACAACATAAAGAAAACAAACAGATTTAAGTAAGAAAAATATCTGTTGTAATCTTTTTCATCGTGCATATATCCGGTTGAATAAACGTGAATTAAAAATCCGACACCGGTAATTACTAAGGTAAATAAGATGGAAAGTGCATCTACTAAAAAAGAAAAATCTGCATGGAACTCACCTACTTTAAACCATGTAAACAACGGTACTGTTACTGCTTGCGGATGAGAAATTTGTCCGGCAAAAATGAGTAATGCCACCACGAAAGAAGCTAAAACGCTTCCGGGTGCTAAGTATGTTGTGATGCTTTTAGGCAATCGGCTACCGGATAAAGATATTATCAAGAAGCTGATTAATGGAAATAAAGGAATGAGATATATGAGATGTTCCATTATTTAGTTTAATTTTTAATTTCTAACAATTTAAAGAACTCATCTAATTTCGGCATAATGATGATTTCTGTTCTTCTGTTGATGGCTTTATTTACTTTAGAATCATTCGGAACTTTTGTGTTGTACTCTGAGCGACCACCTGCAATAATGCGAGAAGGATCAACGCCATAGCTTTTTTGTAAAGCACGTGCGATAGAGGTTGCACGCATTACACTTAAATCCCAATTATCGATTAAACAATTCGTAGCAATCGGTACATTATCGGTGTTGCCTTCAATCAACACATCAAATGTTTTGTAATCGTTGATTACTTTTGCAATTTTTTCTAAAACAGAACCCGCTTTTGAGGAAATTTGTGCACTACCGGATTTATACAACATATTATCTGACAAAGAAATTAATACCACACCTTTATCTACTTTCACATTTACATCGGTATCGTTTACATCCGCCAAAGAGCGTTTTAAGTTCATCACCAATACTAAATTCACGGAATCTTTCGTACGAATTTGTGCATTTAACAACGAGATTTCTCCACGTTGTTTATCTATTGTTTCTAATGATTGTTTGATGCTGGCTGCACCTTCTTTGCTAATTACGGATAAGGCTGATAATTGATCTAACAATTTTACATTCGCATTTTTTTGATAGTCGATTTCTTTTGATAATTCATCCACTTTTGCTTTTGCTTTAGATAGTTCATCTTGCAATGCGGCATATTCAGAAGATTTTATTCCAAATTTTTTCTCACATTCTGCTAAATCTGATGTGGTTTGTCTTAACGACTGCTCTACTTTGTCTTTTTCTGTTTGTGTAGCTTGGAATTTTTTCTTTGTTACACAAGATGAAAGTGCCACAACACACATTACGATTAATCCAATTTTTTTCATTGTTATAAATTTACTATTCAAAATAATTACCACTTCAATCTATTTAAAGTATCAATATCGGTTGATTTGGTATTACGGAAAATCATCATTAAAATTGCTAACCCTACAGAAACTTCGGCTGCGGCAACCACCATCACAAAAAAGACAAAAACTTGTCCGCCGGTATCGCCTAAATATCTGGAAAATGCGACCATTAATAAATTGACCGCATTCAGCATAAGCTCAATACACATAAAAATGATGATGGCATTTCGTCTAAACAACACACCTAAAACACCGATACAAAACAAGGTAATACTTAGAAAAATATACCATTGAATTGGGATGCCTATTATTACTTCTTTCATAACTTTATTTATACTTCTGTATTGAAATGAATTTTAATGAATTTCTTTTTTACTTAAGAAAACAGCACCTACCATTGCCGACAAAAACAAGATAGATGAAATTTCAAAAGGCAACATATATTCCTTAAACAATGTTTTTCCTAAGTTGTCCATCAATCCTATATTGCTATTTCTCGCAGCTGGCAACATATTCACTTCTGCACCATTTACTAATGCCGTTAAACTCAACAACAATAAACCGGCAGCCACGGCAGCGGCAACTTTTGGTATGTTTTTTTTATGTGGTTCAATATCTTTATTTAAGTTCAACATCATAATTACATATAAGAACAACACCATAATGGCACCTGCATATACAATGATATGAACTACTGCTAAAAATTGAGCGTTTAATAAAAGATAATGGCCGGCAATGGCAAAAAACGTAATGATAAGATACAATACGGAATGCACCGGATTTTTATCCAAAATCAACATCAATGCACTGATGATAGCCACAAACGATAAAAAGAGAAATATATATTGTGATAAGAGCATTTTATTTTCTGATTAATGTATGAATTATTTATTCCAAATTGTTATCAAAAAAAATCGTATTAATGATGTTTTTTAGGTTTAATTTGTTTTTGAATATCGTCCCAAGTTTGATTATGAAAATGTCTTTTATCTTTTTTAAATTCTAAAACAGCTGCTGTTTGGCGTTTGCTCACATCTACTCTATTTTGAACATCTTCCACTAATTTATCTTTGCCATACACCATATCTTTTCTGTTCACATCTACCGGAACAATTCTATCTGTTAGGAAAATGGCTTCTTTTGGACACGCTTCTTCACACAAGCCACAAAAAATACAACGCAACATATTAATCTCATATACGGTTGCATATTTTTCTTCACGATATAAATGCTCTTCTCCTTTTTTGCGTTCTGCCGATTCCATTGTAATGGCTTCTGCCGGACAAGCCACTGCACATAAGCCACAAGCGGTACAACGCTCTGCACCTTGCTCATCGCGTTTTAAAACGTGCTGACCTCTAAATGTAGCCGATAATTCTCTTTTTACTTCCGGATACTTTACGGTTGCCGGTTTTTTAAAAAGATGTTTTAACGTAATCACCATTCCATCCGTAATAGCGGGCAGATATAGCTTTTCTGCCAAAGACATTTCTTTTTTTACTACAACTCGCTTTCTATTCGTTAACTGCATCATTAGTTGTTAGTTTGTCATTTATTATTATTTAATAGCTTAAGCTATCAAATTGTTTATCTTTTATACTTTACCTAAAGCATACATCAATACACCTGTAATCAATATATTAAAAATGGCCAAAGGTATCAATACTTTCCAACCTAAATTCATCAATTGGTCGTATCTAAAACGTGGAATCGTCCAACGAACCCACATAAAAAAGAAAATACCAAAAAGTACTTTCGTAAAGAAACAACCAAATTGTAAAATGGATAAAATATTTCCATCAATATATTGTGCAATGTAATTTTGAAACGGCAAGTTATATCCACCAAAATACAATGTCATGATAATAGCAGATGAAATAAACATATTGATATATTCCGCAAAAAGATAAAATCCTAATTTCATGGAAGAGTATTCGGTGTGATAGCCACCTACTAACTCTGTTTCACATTCCGGCAAGTCGAATGGTGCACGGTTAGTTTCTGCAAATGCACATATAATAAAAATCAAACAACCTAAAGGTTGATAAATAAAATTCACCCAATTGCCACTCTGTTGTGTTACAATTTCGCGCAAGCTAAGTGTTCCGGTTGTCATCACCAAAGCTACAATGGCTAATCCCATTGCTATTTCGTAGCTAATCATTTGGGAAGATGCACGCAATGCACCCAACATAGAATATTTGTTATTGGAAGCCCAACCGCCAATCATAATTCCATATACACCAAAAGACACAACACCAAAAATGTACAATATTCCAATATTGATGTCTGTAATTTGCAATGGAAACACCATATTTCCGATAGTGATATCGCCGCCCCAAGGAATAACAACACCTGTCATTAAAGCGGTTAGCATGGCCAAACTTGGCCCAAGTATAAACAAAAATTTATTGGAAACAGTTGGAATAATTTCTTCTTTCATAAACATTTTCAAACCATCTGCTAAAGGTTGCAAAACGCCGAAAGGACCAGCTCTATCTGGCCCAACTCTATCTTGCATAAAGGCAGCTACTTTTCGTTCACCATAAGTGGAATAAGCCGCAACGCCTAATGAAATAGCAAAAACAACTAATACTAAGATGGCTTTATATAGAATGAAAATTTCCATTTTTTTATTTTACTATTTGTATCTTTTATACAATTTCAATCGCACTTTTTTATCAAAATAAATAACACACTTAGCGCTTTTATCTTTGAATATTATTCGGATTTAACGCACCTTCTCCTAAATCAATTTTTACTCCGGTTAAATGTTTGATTTGTCTTTTTATACCTAATTTAATTTGTTGTAATTCGTAATGATTTTGATTAATAACAGAATGATGTGAAATTTTGCTTGGACCTTCAATCACCCAATCATTCGCACTTTTCTTATCAAAACGGCAAGTATTACAAATAAAGCTTTCTGCTTCGCCCCATTGGTCTTTACGGCTGGTAACGCGCAATACATCATCTCCTTTAAACCACAAACGCACTTTTCCGGTACAGCCTTCTGTTGTACAATCGCGGTGTGCATCTACCGGTTTGGTAAACCACACTCTACTTTTAAAACGGAAAGTTCTATCGGTTAATGCACCCACCGGACAAACATCAATTACATTTCCTGAAAAATCATTATCAATAGCTTTTTCGATATATGTAGAGATTTCTGACTCGAATCCACGATACAACATACCATGTACTCTATTGTCTGTAATCTGATCGCACACTTTCACGCATCTGTAACACATGATGCAGCGATTCATGTTTAATTTTACTTTGTCACCAATATCAATTGGTTCGTATACTCTTTTAGGAAATTGGAAACGAGAACCTTCATCACCATTTTCATAACTTAAATCTTGCAAATGGCATTCTCCGGCTTGATCGCACACCGGACAATCCAACGGATGATTAATCAACAAAAACTCTACTACACCGGCACGTGCTTCTAACAATTCCGGCGAAGTATTATTTTTCACTACCATGCCTTCCATTACATTGGTGCGGCAACTTGCCACCGGTTTCGGCATTGGTCTCGGGTCTTTTTCTGAGCCTTGTGTAACACTTACTATGCAGGTTCTGCAATATCCACCGGTTGCTTTTAATTTGGAATAATAGCACATGGTTGGCGGTGCTGTATGAGTACCATATTTCTCATCTATCATTCTTGCTGCTTGCAATATGGTAGTACCGTCCGGAACTTCTATGGTAATATCGTCTATCGTAACTTTAGCCATATCAAATAAACTACAAAAATACAATACTATTATGATTAAAGCTAAAAAGTAGATGAAATAAATTCATTTAAAAACACTTTAATTGTGCATGATTTTACAAAAGGTTGAAAACTTTTTTGCAAAATTGAATATTGCATCAAATGCTTATGATTTGAATCAGAAAAATTGCAATTTTTCTATAAAATGCAAACTATATTAACATAAAAAATTAGCAGAAAATTAATGATACTGATAATGATTTAAATCAGAATGTTCGCTGAATTTCTTGGACTTTGCAACACTCAAAGGACGGAGAAAAGGTGCATCACCAAACTTGTCGAAATAATAAGAATTAGACGTGGAACAATTATTATTAAAAAACACGGTATTCTCTTGATATTTTAAGATGTATTTAAAATATTTATCGTGTTCGGCTTGTTTAATTTCTACTTGTTGAACTTTTCTTTTTCGCTTCTCTTTCAACACTCGAATAATATGTGACATCTGAATTTCTATCATATTAAACCACGACAATCCGGAAGCACTATACGGCCCGAAAATGATAAAGAAATTGGGAAAATTCGGTATGGCACAACCTTGATAGGCTTGCAATCTATTTTGCCCCCAATAAGCACCTAATTCCATTTTGTTTTTTCCATATAATTCATAGTTGAGATAGTTGCTATTTTTCATTACATGAAAACCAGTTGCTGCAATCAGTACATCTATTTTTCTTTCTATACCATCATTGGTTACAATTCCATTTGCCGAAATTTCTTGTATGGGTGATGTTACTAATTCTACATTTTTTCTATTAAAAGATGAAAGATATGTATTGGAAAAACT
This sequence comes from uncultured Chitinophagales bacterium, assembly GCA_964507125.1. Classification (GTDB taxonomy): domain Bacteria; phylum Bacteroidota; class Bacteroidia; order Chitinophagales; family JADIYW01; genus JADJSS01. The sequence goes on from CAZDOT010000001.1 coordinate 86,941, forward strand.
TGGCCGTTTACATCCGAAACCATATTTAGGCGTGAGTTGCTTACGTATGTTTTCATCTTTTACTTGAATTTTTAAAAATTGCAAACAAAATTGCTCTAACGATTTAACTAGAATGGGTAATTGCTTGTAGTTCACCACTGCCGTAACCAATACGGTTTCCATTATTTTATCTGTTACTTTTCGAATGCCATTTTGGGTAAATGGTAATTTTTGAAATAGTGTTTTAACAGATGTTGGAATCGTTGTATCCGGCTTCGGCATAATCCAAATTGGTGTACGTTGATATACGAATAATTTCTGAACTTCCGGTGCAATGTTCGGCACAATTTGTACGCTGGAAGCACCGGTTCCAATGATAGCAACTTTTTTATTTTTTAGTTGTAAATCTTGTTTCCAACGTGCTGTATGCACCAATTCTCCTTTGAATTTTTCAATGCCTTTTATCTCCGGAAGTTTAGGATCTGTTAATGCACCGGTTGCTGAGATGATGACATTACAAGTAAATGTTTTTCCATTTTTTGCAATGATAGTCCAAGTGGAATTTTGCTCGTTAAAACTTGCTTTTTCTACATCTACATTAAATCGAAAATTTTCTCTAGTGTCGTATTTATCTACGCAATGTTGTGCATATTGATACAACTCATCTCCTTTGGCAAACACCCGATTCCAATTGGGATATTGCTCAAAAGAATAAGAATAGGTGAAAGAAGTAATATCAACGGCAATTCCGGGATATTGATTATCTCGCCAAGTGCCTCCAATATCCGATGCTCTTTCTAAAACTAAAAAAGAGAAACCAGCTTTTTTTAATTCGATGGCAGCACCAATGCCGGAAAATCCGGAACCAATGATTATCACTTCAGCATCTATCATGTTATTTCGTTTCTATAAAAATAAGATAGATTACGCTGAGTATTGATATACAAAAGTAAGTTTGTATGCTAATAATTATCCAATCAATTTTAGATTATGAATCTAAATTTCAGGATTTTAAGAAAACAAAAAATAATTATGCTTCTTGTAAATTATTTAATCGAAAATAGTGCTTTACATCTTTGATAGATTGAGGATTGTTGACGTATTCCTCAAATTCGTGGCGGAAATGACGAATGGCAGCTGCCACCGGCCAAGATGCGGCATCACCTAACGGACAAATTGTTTTTCCATCAATTTTAGATTGCACATCCCACAACAAATCAATATCCGACATTTTTGCTTTTCCGGTAATAAAGTTTCGCAATATCATTTCCATCCAGCCTGTACCTTCACGACAAGGTGAGCATTGTCCGCAACTTTCATGTCTATAAAAACGGGCAAACGTAAATAAATTCTTTACGATAGAAGTATCTTCATCCATTACAATAAAACCGCCGGAACCTAACATGGTTCCTGTTGCAAAACCACCATCACTTAATGATTCATATGTCATCAAACGCGGTTCGCCTTTTGCTGTTTTTAATATCAACTCTGCCGGCAAAATAGGAACAGAAGAACCGCCGGCTACTACAGCTTTTAATTTTTTTCCATTGCGAATGCCTCCACAATAGGCATCGCTATAAATAAACTCTTCTACCGGAACACCTAATTCTATTTCGTACACACCCGGTTTATTGATATGTCCGGATGCTGAAATTAATTTAGTTCCTGTTGATTTACCAACACCAATTTTTGAAAATGCTTCACCACCTTCTTGAATAATTGGAACAACATCAGCAATGGTTTCCACATTATTTACAACGGTAGGGCAACCCCATAATCCGGCTACTGCAGGAAATGGCGGTTTTATTCTTGGGTTTCCTCTTTTTCCTTCTAACGACTCTAACAAGGCTGTTTCCTCACCGCAGATATATGCACCAGCTCCGGGTTGCACGTATAAATCTAAATCATAACCGGAACCTAAAATATTTTTACCTAATAAACCTGCTGCATACGCTTCTTTAATGGCTTTTTGTAAAATTTTGATGATATAATAATACTCGCCGCGCACATAAATGTAAGATGTTTTTGCACCCAAAGCATAGCTTGAAATAATCATTCCTTCAATTAAAATATGCGGAATGCGTTCCATTAAATATCTATCTTTAAATGTACCCGGTTCCGATTCATCGGCATTACAAACCAAATAACGTGGAACACCTTCCGGCTTTGCCAAGAAACTCCATTTCATTCCGGTTGGGAAACCGGCACCACCTCTACCACGCAATCCTGATTTTTTCACTTCTTCCAATACATCGTCAGGTTGCATTGTTTTCAATGCTTTTTCTAAAGCGTTGTATCCTTCGTGTTGACGATAAACTTCAAGTGTATTAATTCCGGGAACGTGATCGTATTTTAATAATAGTTTCTTGCTCATTTTATCTTGTTTGCAATTCCTCTTTTTTGTTTTGGAAGATATTTCGTTTAAACAATGCTTATTTTAAACGTATCTACTTCTTTTATTTTCTGCTCTTAATGTATCTAGTACTTGATCAATTTTTTCAAAGGTTAGATTCTCATAAAATTTATCTCCTATCTGGAACATTGGTGCTGTACCACAAGAACCTAAACATTCTACTCGTTTAATTTGGAACATTCCATCTGCAGTAATTTGTCCAACTTCTACTTGTAATTTTTTTTCTAAATAATTGACAATATCTTCTGCACCACATAACCAGCAAGAGCTTGTTTGACAAACTTCAATCAAATATTTACCGACAGGATGCAAATTAAACATAGAATAAAAAGTGGCTACTTCGTAAACTTCTATAGGTTTAATTTGTAAGATGGATGCAACATAATCCATTACCGGAACAGACAACCAACCATCAAATTCTGCTTGTGCTAAATGTAAAAGTGGGATTAAGGCAGATTTACTTTTATCTTTAGGATATTGTGCTAAAATCTCTTGCACTTTTTGCAAGGCTGCTTCATTAAATTTTATTTCTTCCGTTGCTGTCATTCTCTTATAATTTTTCCTTTAGATGAAAATAATTAAGCATCTAATTCTCCGGCAATCACATTCATGCTACTCATCGTTAAAATTGCATCACTCAACATGGCACCTTTTATCATTTCAGGATATGCTTGATAATAAATAAAACATGGTCTTCTAAAATGCAATCTAAAAGGTTGGCGACCACCATCACTGATAATATAAAAACCTAACTCTCCATTTCCACCTTCTACGCTATGATAAATTTCTCCTTTTGGAATATCTGTTTCGCCCATCACTAATTTAAAATGATAAATTAATGATTCCATTTTACTATAAACATCTTGTTTAGGTGGCAAATAAAATTCTGGCAAGTCGGCGTGGAAACTACCATCCGGCAAGTTTTTAATAGCTTGTTCTAAAATGCGATAGCTTTGCCACATTTCCTCCATGCGAACCATATATCTATCATAGGTATCACCGTTGGTGCCTACCGGAATATCAAATTCAAAATCTTCATAAGAAGAATATGGGTTTGCCACACGCACATCGTAATCAACGCCTGTTGCTCTTAGATTAGGACCTGTGAAACCATAGTTTAATGCATTTTCTGCAGAAATACCACCAACATTGATGGTTCTATCCATAAAGATTCTATTTCGGTCAATCAACTTCTGAAATTCAGTAAGTTTCTTAGGAAACTCTTTCATAAATTGATTGATTTTATCCCAAACTTTTGGAGAAAAATCTCGCTCTAAACCTCCGATTCTACCGATGTTTGTTGTTAAACGTGCACCACAGATTTCTTCGAAAATCTCATAAATCCATTCTCTACTTTGGAAAAGATGTAAGAAGCCGGTCATAGCTCCTGTATCTACGGCAATTACGGTATCGCAAATAATATGATCCGCAATACGAGATAATTCCATAATGATAACGCGAAGATATTGTGCTCTTTTCGGTATCTCTGCTCCTATTAGTTTTTCGACAGACATATGCCAACCCATATTATTAATAGGTGACGAACAATAGTTCATTCTGTCTGTCAGTGTAGTAATTTGGTTAAAAGGACGATGTTCTGCTAATTTCTCAAAGGCACGATGTATATATCCAATTGTAGGAACCGCATCCACAATAAATTCTCCATCTAAAGTAAGTACATTTTGAAAAATACCATGTGTAGCCGGATGTGTGGGTCCTAAATTTAGCGTGGTATATTGTTTTTCTTCGTATGTTGTTTGGTCAATGGTCATTGGTCAATGTCGATAGTCTTTTATTTAATAGAGATTGCTTCGCTAACAATGCTGATACATTCCGTTTCATCGTCCGAACATTTTATCGTTTTTATCTTCACGAGACATATCTTCTAATGGATATTCTTTTCTCAATGGGAAATAATTCATCTCATCCATATTTAGAATACGCGTTAAATTTGGATGTCCAACAAAATTAAAGCCGAAAAAATCATATTCTTGACGCTCCATCCAGTTAGCTGTTTTCCATAAATCCGTGATGGTTGGCATATCTAAATCACTTTTGGGCATAAACGTTTTAATACGAATTCTCCAACCTTTAGGCATGTTGTGCAACTGATACATCAACCCAAATTCTTGGTCTTCGGGATTTTCAGGATGATGTAAACCACACATAGTAGTTAAGAAATGAAAATTAAGTTCTTTATCTGTTTTAAGAAATGCCAATGCATCTTTCACAGATTTTTTATTTAAAATGAAAACCGGATAATCGTACAACATTTCTGCTGATATTACATCTTGTCCGAATTGTGATTGTAATTTATCTTTAACTATTTCTAATACTTCACTCATGCGCTATATCCATTACTATATTACACAGATAAACAATTATAATCTATCTATTTTCCATTTATTCAATTCCGTATTGAGCCAAAAGGGCTTTATATTCCGGCATTTCTCTTCTTCTTCTTTCTTCGCTTTCTGCTAATTTTTGTATTTGCAATATTCCATCTAATACTTGCTCCGGACGTGGTGCGCAACCCGGAATATATACATCAACAGGAATAATTTTATCAATACCTTGCAACACGCTATACGTATCAAAAATACCGCCGCTGCTAGCACAAGCACCCATACATAATACCCATTTGGGTTCTGCCATTTGCTCGTACACTTGACGTAAAATCGGTCCCATTTTTTTGGAAATGGTTCCCATTACCATCAATAAATCTGCTTGACGTGGTGAAAAGCTCAATCGTTCGGAGCCAAATCGAGATAAATCATAATGTGCACCCATGGTTGCCATAAACTCAATTCCGCAGCAAGAAGTAGCAAAAGGCAATGGCCACAACGAGTTAGCTCTTGCCAAGCCAACTACTTTATCTAATGAAGTAGCAAAGAAACCTTGACCTTCAAAACCTTCGGGTTGGTATGCCGGGTTTATATCTATTGCTGTTGCACTCATTTTATTCAATTTTAATTGCAAAATTTCTTTTGCAGTTTTCTATTCATTATTATATAAATACCACACTCAATAATAGTAGTGTCATTATTCCCATTTCAAAGCACCTTTCTTCAAAATATAAAAGAAACCTACTAAGAAAATAGAAATAAATGTAAACATTTCAACGATACCCATCAAGCCCAATTGTTTGAAATTTACGGCCCATGGATACATAAATATTACTTCCACATCAAACAAAACAAATAAAATTGCCACTAAAAAATATTTGATAGAAAAAGGTGTTCGGGCATTTCCTTGCACATCAATCCCACATTCAAATGTTTCTAATTTAGTTTTAGTTTTACGTTTGGGACCCATCCAATGCGTTAAACCCATTACCATACCTACAAAGCCTAATGCTACCAAAAACATCATTAAGACAGGTAGAAAAATAAATACTTGATTTGCTGAGAGTATCATATACATTTAACGCACAAAGATACTATTAAGTTTATTATTTGCACAAGTGATTTTTATCAGTTTTATATCGATGTTGATATTATTCTTTTTCACAACCCATTGTTTATCAATATCAATAAAATAAAAATAGAAAAAAAGTATGGAATTTAACACAAAATGACCTCTTTAAAGTAAAATAAAAAAGAAACACTTTAATTTTGACAACATGGTAACGGAGCAATTAGATGTAAAGCAACAATTAGCAACTGAGTATGCATTAAAAACATTTGTAAATGTATTTGTTACCGGGAAAGCCGGAACGGGAAAGACCACTTTTCTTAGAAATGTACAGAAAAATACGCTTAAAAAAACGGCTGTGGCTGCACCAACCGGCGTGGCTGCCATTAATGCCGGTGGAATGACATTGCATTCGCTTTTCCAATTACCACTAATGCCCTTTTTACCAACCAAGCAACGTGTACCGGATAATTTTGCGAATCAACAATCTTTATTTGAGAAATTCAGATTTAGCAAAAGTAAAATTCAACTTATCCGTGAATTGGAACTTCTTATTATAGATGAAGTCAGTATGTTGCGTTGCGACACACTCGACTGCATTGACACAACACTTCGAACATTACGCAAAAATCAACAAGAAGCTTTTGGTGGCCTGCAAGTTTTGTTTATCGGAGATTTATTTCAATTACCACCGATTGTAAAAGAGGAAGAATGGTATTATCTGAAAGAATATTACGATTCACCTTTCTTTTTTCATGCACAAGTGCTTAAAGAAACCAGCTTTGTAAATATAGAGTTTGATAAAATCTATCGTCAAAATGAAGAAAAATTCATTCGCTTACTCAACAAAGTACGCAATAATGAAATGAATGAAGATGATTTTGAACGATTAAACGAACGATATGAACCCGAAGCGTTGAGTAGCTTAGAAGAATACATTACTTTAACGACACACAATTATAAAGCCGATAAAATCAACCAAGCTCAGTTACAAAAATTAGAAGATGAAATAACGGAATACTCCGCAATTGTTTCCGGAGATTTTTCGGAAAGTTCTTTTCCTACGGAACAAACATTGCAACTCAAAAGAGGTGCGCAAGTTATGTTTATTAAAAACGATAGCAATCCGGAGAAGAAATATTTTAACGGCAAATTAGCAAGCATCAAAAATTTTACGAATGATGGCATTGTTGTACAATTTTTAGATGATGGTGAAGAATATACATTAGGAACAGAAACTTGGGAAAACATACGATATGCTTACAATCCGGCAACCGATAAAATTGAAGAAGAAAAATTAGGCAGTTTTACGCAATTTCCGATTCGATTAGCATGGGCAATCACCATACATAAAAGTCAAGGCTTAACATTTGACAAAGCCGTTATTGATGCCGGACAAGCATTTGCACCCGGACAAGTGTATGTAGCTTTAAGTAGATGCACCACTTTACAAGGTTTATATTTATTGACACAAATCCATCCAAATGCCATTAAAAGTGATGAACGCATTATTGAATACACTGAAAATAATTTAGATGGCGAAACCGAGATGCTTCGAAAATTGCCTTTCTATAAAATTGAATTTGCCAAAGCACAATTAATTAAAGCATTTGATTGGCAAAAAACGGTAGATCAATTTGTTGATTTTATTCATTTTACGGAAGAAAAAAAATTACATCAAAAAGAAGATGTATTAGATAGATTTAAACGAATAGAAAAAGAACTTAGAGACATAGAGCAAACCGGAAAAAAATTCTCGGTACAATTGCAAGACATCTTAAACAAAATTGACCAACCGGAAAATCAAAATATATTGCAGGAGCGTGTATTAAAATCGATACGTTATTTTGGTGAAAAATTAGCACAACAAATCATCCAACCTTTGCATACCTATATTATAGAAAATCAAAATAAAAAAGGAATGAAAGGATTTTTGAAACAAGCTAATGAAATGGAACAAACATTATTGACGAAGTTGCATCAAATAGAGCAATTGCAATTTGGCGATGCCGCTTTTTACAACGGTAAATCTTTTTTTACACAAACACATGAAGACATTAGCAATAAGCTAACTCAAAAAGCGGTGAAAGGCGATTCACACAGAGAAAGTTTACAACTTTATAAATCCGGAAAAAATATTCAAGAAATTGCTACAGAACGCAACTTAGCGATTTCTACGGTAGAATCTCATTTAGCTGAATTCATTACCAGTGGCGAAATTCCCATTACTGATTTTTTAGACACTACTGCATTAACTGATATCCAAACTGCAATTCAACAATTAAATACAACACAATTATCACCCTTAAAATCTCATTTTGGAGAACGGTTTTCATTTGGACAAATACGCATGGCAATTGCTGCTTCAAATTCTAATAAAAGTTAACGAATTCAAATATTATCTGTCATTTTTAAAAAATAATCCTAAATTTATTGCGTGAAATATTTGGTTTTCATTTTTAGTATTTACTTGTTAGCACTTTCCGTAGTGCCTTGTAGTGATATTAAAAATGAGTGTTCCAATCAAACAGCAGCAGAAAAACAACACCATCACAATCAAGATGCAGATGACAACTGCACACCATTTTGTACGTGTACTTGCTGTATAAGTGGTATTACAATTGCAAACCCACAACATTTAGTTGCTGATAATTTTTACACAACAACTACAATAGAAAAAATACCAACTATCAATACACAGTTTATTTCTTCCTTTGAAGGAAATATTTGGCAACCGCCTAAAATTTAATTTCAATATTTATATTGAAGTTCCTTAATTCAAGAGAACACTTTATGCATTGACTCAAATTCAAGTCATTTCATTACATTTAATTTTATCATCTCAATTTAATTTTAACTGTGTTAAATAGCATTATTAAATTTAGCATTCACAATAAACTCATTATTGGAATTGGCACTTTATTACTCGCCATTTGGGGCATTTGGAGTGCCACCAAATTACCTATAGACGCACTTCCGGACATCACTAATAACCAAGTGCAAATTATTACCGTTTGCCCAACTTTAGCCGGACAAGAAGTGGAACAACTCATCACCTTTCCGATAGAGCAAAGCATTGCCAACTTACCGGATATAGAAGAAACACGAAGTATATCTCGTTTCGGATTATCTGTAATTACGGTTGTTTTCAAAGAAAAAGTGGACATTTATTTTGCTCGTCAGCTTATCAATGAACGATTAAATGAAGCCAAAGAAAACATACCAAAAGGCATAGGAACACCTGAGTTAGCACCTATCAGCACCGGATTAGGCGAAGTATATCAATATATCTTGCATCCCAAAAAAGAAAGTAAAAACCACTATACTGCCATGGATTTGCGCACCATGCAAGATTGGATTGTTGCTCGTCAGTTATACGGAATTCCGGGCATAGCAGAAGTTAATAGTTTTGGCGGTCAACTAAAACAATATGAAGTTGCCGTAAATCCGGATAGACTCCGAGCAATGGGCGTAACTATTCCGGATATTTTCATTGCTTTAGGAAAAAATAATCAAAACACCGGTGGTGCTTATATTGATGAAAAACCTTATTCGCATTTTATTCGTGGTATTGGTTTGGTATCTTCTTTAGATGAAATCAAAAATATTGTAGTAAAAAGTAATTCCACCCATGTGCCCATTTTTATTAGAGATGTTGCGGATGTACGTTTTGGAAGTGCGGTGCGTTATGGTGCCATGACCTACAATGGTGAGGTAGATGCTGTTGGTGGTGTGGTGATGATGTTAAAAGGAGAAAACAGTAATGAAGTTGTAAAAAGAATCAAAGAAAAAATTCCAACCATACAAAAATCATTACCGGAAGATGTGGTGATAGAACCTTTCTTAGATAGAACAGAATTAGTTGGAAGAGCAATCAACACCGTAGAAAAAAATCTAATCGAAGGTGCATTAATTGTCATATTTGTATTAGTAATATTTTTGGGTAATATAAGAGCCGGTTTAATTGTTGCATCTGCAATTCCATTGTCTTTACTATTTGCATTAGGTTTAATGAATGTGTTTCATGTAAGTGCTAATTTAATGAGCTTAGGTGCAATTGATTTTGGATTAATTGTAGATGGAGCTGTAATTATTGTAGAAGCTACACTGCATCATTTAGGATTGCGAAAAACAACGCAAGCTTTAACGCAAAAAGAAATGGATGAAGAAGTCTTTCAATCCTCTTCCAAAATCAGAAATAGTGCAGCATTTGGTGAAATAATTATCTTAATTGTTTACATTCCGATATTAACCTTAATAGGTATTGAAGGAAAAATGTTTGCACCAATGGCGAAAACAGTAGGCTTTGCCATTTTGGGTGCTCTCATCTTATCATTAACGTATATTCCAATGATGTGTTCTTTGTTTTTAAAACAACAACAACATCTTTCTTTTTCAGATAAAATGATGCAGTTTTTTCATCAGCTTTATCAACCATTATTAAAAAAAGCAATTCAATTTAAAAACATTTTAATCGTATTTTCTATTGCACTTTTTGCATTGTCTTTATTTATATTTAATAGAATGGGCGGCGAATTTATTCCAACATTAAATGAAGGAGATTTTGCCTTTCATTGTATTTTACCACAAGGTGCATCACTTAATCAAAGTATCGAAACATCGATGCAAGCATCGCGTATTTTAAAAGAAATGGATGAAGTGAAAATGGTAGTAGGAAAAACCGGAAGTGCTGAAGTACCTACAGACCCAATGCCGCCAGAAGCAACCGACATGATGATTATTTTAAAGCCAAAATCGGAATGGAAAAATGACAAAACATACGATGAATTGGGTGATGAAATGATGGAAAAATTGGAAGTAATTCCAGGAATATTTTTTGAAAAAAACCAACCAATACAAATGCGCTTCAATGAGCTTATGACCGGAATAAGACAAGATGTAGCCGTGAAAATTTTTGGTGAAAATATGGATACCTTAAGTAGATATGCAGAAAGTGTAAATAACGTACTCCAAACCATTGAAAGCATTACGGCTCCGCAAATAGAACGCGTAAGTGGTTTGCCGCAAATCAATATTGAATATGACCGAAATAGAATGGCGAATTATGGCTTAAATGTGGAAGATGTAAACAGCATTATAAGCACAGCATTTGCCGGAAAAACAGCAGGTGTTGTTTATGAAAACGAACGTCAATTTGATTTGGTAGTTCGTTTAGATAGTACCCATAAAAATTCCATCAGCGATGTACAAAATTTATTGATACCAACTAATTTTGGTTCGCAAATTCCATTATCACAAGTTGCCAATATTTCGTATAAATTAGGTGCGGCACAAATTAGTAGAGAGGCCGGAAAAAGACGAATCGTTATCGGGTTTAATGTGAAAAATAGAGATGTAAAAAGTATCGTAGCAGAACTTCAAGAAAAATTAGAACAACAAATAAAATTACCATCCGGATATTATTTTGCTTATGGTGGTACGTTTGAAAATTTACAAAAAGCAAGCAATCGTTTAATGATTGTTGTGCCAATATCTTTACTGCTTATTTTCATTTTACTTTACCTTACTTTTCGTTCCATTACACAAGCAACACTTATTTTTACAGCTATTCCAATGAGTGCCATTGGCGGTGTATTTGCTTTATTAATACGAGATATGCCATTTAGTATTTCAGCTGGTGTTGGTTTTATTGCACTGTTTGGTGTTGCCGTATTAAATGGAATTGTATTAATCGGCACATTTAACCAACTCGAAAAAGAGGGCATTACTGATGTTATACAGAGAGTATACGAAGGAACAAAAATACGTTTACGTCCGGTACTCATGACAGCAACCGTTGCATCATTAGGTTTTCTTCCGATGGCGTTAAGTAACAGTGCAGGAGCCGAAGTGCAAAAACCCTTAGCTACCGTAGTTATTGGTGGTTTGATAAGTGCCACACTGCTTACGCTTTTTGTATTACCTTTATTATATATCGTATTTCAATCTATCTTCCAAACAAAAAACAAGTCGGTGAAAACAGCAATTTTACTTGTAGGTATATTGATATTGAATATTCCATCAAAAGTAACAGCACAAAATAATCAGCCATTAACGGTAGAACAAGCCATTGAATTGGCAACAAAAAATAATCCGGAAATTAAGTCTCAAAATTTGGAAATACAATCAAAACAAAACACACAAAAATCTGTACGAGAATTTCCTAAACTATCCATAAATACACAGTTTGGGCAATACAGCAGCATCCAATTCGACCATGCAGTAAGTATAGAACAAACTATTCCATTTCCGACTGTATTTAATGCAAAAAAACAATTAATAAATGCTGAATTGCAAGGACAAAAATGGCAGCAAGAAATCACAAAAAATGAGCTTGTTTACACGGTAAGAAAGTTATACAACGAACTAACATTTTTAGAAAGCAATAAAAAACAACTCTTTTATTTAGATAGTTTGTATGTCGCATTTATACAAGCAGCAACTATACGTTACAAAACCGGTGAAGGAAAGAAAATTGAAATTAGTAGTGCCGAAACCAAACACGGAGAAATGCAATTATTATGGCAACAAAACAACACCAACTTTCATATTGTCTATAATAAATTGAAAAATATATTAAACATAGAAGATGATTTTTCGATACGTATAGATAGCACTTATTTACCTATAGATGTGGTTTCAATTAATGATTCCATACTTTTAAAGAATCATCCAAACATACAATTATTATTGCAAGAAGCAGCTATTGCCACACAAATTCAAAAGGTTGAAAAAGCACAAGCCTTACCTGACTTTACTTTAGGTTACACCAATCAATCATTAATTGGATACCAAACGATAAACGAACAAGAACAATATTTTAATGGCAAAAAAAGATTTCATGTCGGCAGTGTCGGCATACAAATTCCGGTATCTTATGGTGCTACAAAAGCAAAAATTAAAGCATTGGATTATCAAAAACAAGCAATAGAAACAATTGCAGATTACAAGCTCCAAGAATTACGCATGCAACAACAAAATACCATCGAGCAATATCAACAAAACAAACAAGAGTATCAATATTATAAAGATAAAGCATTACCTAATGCGCAAGAAATAATTCAAAATGCACAAGTTGGCTATCGCACCGGAGATATTGATTATGTTGAGTATTTAATGGCATTGCAAACAGCAGGAAATACAAAATTGAATTATTTAAAAAGCATACAACAACTCAACGAAACCATCCTTTATTTAAAATATCTTATCCACCAATAAAATAAATCTTATGTTTATCTCTAAAAATAATTCCAAACTCTTCATATCATGTGTGCTTGCAAGTATTGTATTTACTGCATGTTCCAACCATACACACAACGAAGAGGATGCACATGCACACGATGCAACTGAAACAGTAACAAAAACTGAAAAAACAATTACGGCTTTAACGGATGCACAAATAAAAGCCGTTGACATACAAATTGGAAGTATAGAAAACAAACAATTAACAGCAACGCTTAAATTGAATGGCAACTTGCGAGTGCCTAATAACAATAAAGCAAATGCCACTTCGTTATATGGTGGTGTTATCAAAACACTGAACGTACAAGTAGGTAGTTTCGTAAAACAAGGACAAGTAATTGCCACCATTGCCAATCCTCAATTTATACAATTGCAAGAAGAATATTTATTGGTAAGTAGTAAAATAATTTATGCAGAACAAGAACTCAGTCGTCAAAAAGAATTAAACAAAGAAAATGCCGGTGCTTTTAAAAATTATCAAAGTGCCGATGTCGAATTGAAAACATTACGCACGCGCAAAGCATCATTACAACAACAAATACAATTAATGGGCATCAACCCAAATAATATCAGTAATGAAAATATGAAATCGGCATTAACGGTTACCAGTCCTATAAATGGAACTATTAGCAATCTATTTTCTAAAATTGGTTCGTATGTAGATGTGTCTTCACCGGTGGCAGAAATCGTGGATAACAACCAACTTCATTTAGATTTACAAATTTTTGAAAAAGATTTGCCTTTGATAAAAATTGGTCAAACTATTCACTTTACCTTAACGAATAATCCGATTCATGAGTACGATGCACAAGTGTATAGCATTGGAACAGCCTTCGAATCAGAAAGCAAAACAATTGCAGTACATTGTAAAGTAAACGGCAACAAATCAGGATTAATAGACGGCATGAATATCACTGCAATTGTGAGTTTAAACAATGCTGTGATGCCGGCCGTTCCTAACGATGCAATCATTAATGCAGATGGTCGTGATTATATTTTTATGGTAACAGATAAAAGACCAAAAGATGAACATGATGAAGATGATGAAAAAGCAACAAATGAAACGAACAAAAATGCAGCAATATATTTTGAAAAAATAGAAGTGGTAAAAGGTATTTCAGAAGTTGGATACACCGCAATTACGCCAATTATAGATTTGCCCAACAATGCGAAATTAGCAGTAAAAGGTGCATTTTTTATCAATGCAAAAATGACAAAAACAGAAGAACACGTGCATTAATTAAAATTGTAAATTTACAAACATGAAAAATATACTATTAAGTTGGATATGCTTAATGATTTATTGTTTACAAGTTCAAACAACATTCGCAAACAATGAAAAAGAAGTACTTACTAAAGCAGTTATTAAAACTACTTTCTATTGTGATCATTGTTTAGAATGCGAATCATGTGCCGGACGATTTGAAACGCAACTTAAACATATAAAAGGTTTAAAAAAGTACACCATCTTCGATAAAAAAAATGCAATTGTAGTTTACTACAACAACAAACAAACTACGATACAAGACATAAGATTGGAAATATCAAAAATGGGATTTGATGCTGACAACATTAAAGCCAACAGCAAAGCCTACAATAAATTAGATGCCTGTTGCAAGAAAAAATGAAATAATGAAGTAATAAAATAATGTAATAATATTTTTTTTAATTCAATCTCAATACTTGCTACTCATTACTTACGTCTAAAAAAATCAACCGCAAAGTGCACAAAGTATTTACGCAAAGTTCTCAAAGTATTTTTCTTCTGACAATTGGTCGGATGACTGTAAGTCATCTGACCAACATCTATACTGTCATTGCCTCGAAAGAGGTAATCTCCTTTTAAGTGTGTTGAGATTCCCATTTTCACGAGAATGACACGCAACAAATTAATTGCAATTTATTCTTTCTACTTGCTACTCATTACTTACGTCTAAAAAAGGTGTTTAGCAAAATTCAAAATCAATTGTTTTCTTTTCTATATCAACAGCTACTAATTTCACCATAGCATCATCACCCAATTGATATACTTTATCCGTACGTCGTCCTATCATGCGCATTTTACGTTCATCATACACATACACATCATCTTTCAATGTTTCGCTGCGTACCATACCTTCGCAATTATACGCCGGAAGCTCTACATAAATTCCCCAATTTTTCACACCGGAAATTACGCCTTTAAACGTCTCTCCTATTCTATCCAATAAAAACTCAGCCATTTTATATTTTACAGAACTACGTTCCGCATCGGCGGCCGCACGCTCTCGCTCACTGCTATGCTTGCATTGATATTCTATTTCATCTTGTGTCGGTAATTTTTTGCGATGCATAATTTTATCCAACAAACGATGCACCATCACATCCGGATAACGACGAATAGGCGATGTAAAATGCGTATAAAAATCGAACCCTAAACCATAATGCCCAATGTTTTCTGTTGTATAAATTGCCTTTGCCATACAACGAATTGCTAACTGTTGCAATACTGCTTGTTCCGGTTTGCCGTCAATTTCTTGCATCAATTTATTCAATGCTTTCGCAATTTGTTTGGGATTATCAAATTGAATTTTATAGCCAAATTTCTGTGCAAATAATTGGAAATCGATGAGCTTTTCTTCATTCGGTAAATCGTGTACTCGATATACGAATGGCACTTTTCCATTTTGGTTTACTTCTTTTCCAATATATGTAGCCACGGCTTTATTTGCCAACAACATAAAATCTTCTATCAGCAAATGTGCATCTTTTCGTTCTTTTACATACACACCAATTGGCTTTCCATTTTCATCTAACTGAAACTTCGTTTCCGGTGCTTCAAATCCGATTGCTCCTTGTTTAAATCGATGTTTCCGCAAGATATGAGCCAATGCATTTAACTGCAACAATTCTGCTTTAAACACACCATCTTTCCCTTCTAAAATTTCTTGTGCTTCATCATAAGTAAATCGCTTTTGAGAATGAATAACCGTTCTACCAAACCACGTCTCTTTTACATTGGCATTTGCATCCATTTTAAAAACAGCAGCATAGCAACATTTATCTTCATTCGGTCGCAATGAACACACGATATTAGACAAACGTTCCGGAAACATCGGTGCAACTCTATCGACCAAATAAACCGAAGTGGCTCGTTTAAATGCTTCTTTTTCCATGGCAGAATGCTCAGCAACGTAATGCGATACATCTGCAATATGTACGCCAATTTCAAATAATCCATCTTCTAATGTTCGGATAGAAAGTGCATCATCAAAATCTTTTGCATCTGTCGGATCTATAGTAAATGTTGGTACTTTGGTAAAATCTCTGCGTTTTTTCTTTTCTTCATCTGATACTTTCAAATCTAATGCGTCGGCTTCATCCAATACATTTTTTGGAAAAGAAGTAAAGAAACCATTCTCTACTAAAATGGATTTCATTTCAATATCATTGCTTCCTGCATTTCCTAAAATTTCGGTGATGTGTCCAATTGGATTTTTATCTTTTGCTCTCCATTCAACTAATTCTACCACCACTTTATCGTGATGTTTGGCTTTGTGTGTTCGAGCTTCCGGAATATAAAAATCCGATTTAATTCCTGGATTATCCGGCACTACAAAACAAGTATCGTTGATACGTTCAACCACGCCTATAAAATGTGTTCTATTACGTTTTACTATTTCTATTACCGTACATTCCGGTCTGGAACTATTGGGCTTGTGCATTCGTCGCACTTTCACCGTATCACCATCAAATGCATGGTTTACATTTTTGCGATGTACGTAATAATCTTTCGGTTTTCCATCTATCAGCACAAAACCATCACCGCTACGTGCAATGTCAATAACACCAATCAACTCTTCGCCTACAAAAAACGAAGTATGATTTTGAGTATCTGCTTTTTTAGCACGCTGGTGTGAAGCACCTTGTGTGCCTTTATTTATTTTTTTCTTTTTTGCCATATATTATTACAAAGGTAATAGAAACGAACCGCAAAATGGAATGTACAAAATGGGTCCTTGATATAATTCATACTAAATTTCAACAAATAAAAAATCTATCTATCGAAAAGAGTCAAAAAAAAGGTAGTTAAACTTTTAGTTTATCAATTAAATCTCAAAAAAAGTTGATATTATTCTATCTTCTTTTGAAGTGCTTCAAACTTAGCTGTCATGGTTGGATTACCTCTTGTCAAGCGTTTAATGGACAACTCTTCGGATTTATTATTAGCCAAACGCAAATTATTTACGGACGACAACAACGCATCTTTTGTTTTTTGTAGGTGGTCAATCGTCTTATCAATTTCATCAATCGCTGTTTTAAATTGTCGTGCAGCCAGCTCGTAGTTTTTTGCAAATTTTTCTTTAAATTCTATCAAGCTATTTTCAAAATTTGTTATATCAATATTTTGATTTTGAATATTCGCCAATTCCGCTTTCACTTGTGCAGCATTCATCGCAGCGTTGCGTAATAACGTAATAATTGGAATAAAAAATTGTGGTCGAATCACATACATTTTTTCATATTTATGCGATACATCTACAATACCTACATTATACAATTCATTCTCGGCTTCTAACATTGTAACTAATACAGCATATTCGCATTTTTTTTCGCTTCTGTCTTTATCTAATTCTTTAAAAAAATCTTCATTGCGTTTTTTGGTTGCTGTTTCATCGCCTTCATTTTTCATTTCAAACATGATGGAAATAATCTCATTTCCAAACTCATCTTGTTCGCGATAAATATAATCACCTTTGCTGCCGGTTTTTGAGTTATTATCTTTTTCAAAATACGCTTTTTGAAAAGCCGTAGCACGTAGTTTATTAAATTCCAATTCGCAATGTTGCTCCAAAGTTTCACCTATCATTTTAGTAGATAGTTTCATCTTCATATCTTTTCTAAGAGCAATTTCTTCATCTTTCATTTTAATGATATCGTCCTTCGTTTTAATAACAGATGCAAATTGTTCGTTCAATGATTTTTCTAATAATTGTTTTTCTGTTTCTTTTAAACGCACATCATTTGCCAAAAGATCTCTTTCTTTTTCTAATTGTTGGATGGCTTCTGAAATAGATAATTTTCTTTCTGTTTCTGCAAGTTCTAACTTTGCTTTCAATTCTAATAGTTGTGCATCTTTCTGTGCTTTTTCTTCTGCCAATCGGCGTTCGCTGTTGGCTTTTATTTGTATTAGTTCGTTTTCTTTTTCAGCTAATTGTAATTGCAAAGCATTTTTAAGATTTGCTTCGGCTAATTGTACGGCACTCACTTTGGATTGTTCGGCTAATTTCAATCGCTCGTGTAATTCTTCTTCAAATTTTTTATCGCGAACTTGCTTTAAAATACTGGCAAATCCTGCTTCATCTACTTTAAAAGCTTTATGGCAATTTGGACAAATAATATCGTTCATATTGTATGGTGTTTATGGTTAAAATAAAATAACGATTCCGTTGTAAACATTGTACAAGGTCAATAAAAAATTGGAATTAAAAAAATTGTAGCGTTATTAAAAACGAGCTTGAATGTCGGATAATTTCCCTTTCGGAATGGCGGCAATCAATTGTTTGGTGTATTCGCGTTGTGGATTATTGTAAATTTCATCAGCAATGCCCATTTCTTCTATCCTACCTTTGTTCATCACCACCATTCTATCGCTCATAAATTTCACTACCGATAAGTCGTGCGAAATAAAGATATACGTAAACTTAAATTCTTCGCGTAGTTGTATCAATAAATTCAACACTTGTGCTTGCACAGAAACGTCTAATGCCGAAACTGACTCATCACAAATAATAAATTTGGGATTTAATGCCAAAGCACGTGCAATACAAATACGTTGACGTTGTCCGCCGGAAAACTCGTGCGGATAACGTTGGAAATGTTCCGCTTTCATGTTTACTTTTTCCAGCAATTCTATCACTTTATCTTTTCGTTCGGCATCATTACTGTATTTATTATGCACTTGCATAGGTTCTAAAATCGCATTTCCAATTGTCATTCTCGGATTTAAAGACGAATAAGGATCTTGGAAAATAATTTGCATGTGCTCACGCAATTCTTTCAAATCGCGTTGACCTAAATTAAAAATATCTTTGCCATCAAAAATAGCCTTTCCTCCGGTTGGTTCTATCAAGCGTAGAATTGTTCTACCAAGCGTCGTTTTTCCGCAACCACTCTCACCTACTAAACCAAGCGTTTCTCCTTCATACACATCGAATGAAACATCGTCAACGGCTTTCACATATTCCAACGGTTTACCAAAGATGTTGGTTTTGGATGGAAACCACGTTTGTATATTTTTTAATTGCAAAATCGGATTTCCTTGTTGCAAAGTATCATACCTTTTTTTGGTTTGTTCATCGCTTACTATAAATGCTTCTACCAACGCATTCATATCTGCTGCTTTTTCGGTAATTACGCCGTCTTTTTCTTCCATAAAATCGGCAATAACAGGCAATTTGTGCAAGCGTTTATCCAATGGCGGACGGCAAGCTAATAAGCCTTTCGTATATGGATGTTTAGGATTAGAGAAAATATCTAACACGGTTCCTTGTTCCACAATTTTCCCTTTGTACATCACGATTACTCTGTCTGCAATTTCTGCGATAACACCTAAATCATGTGTAATAAAAATGGTGGACATGCCTGTTTCTCTACTCAAATCATTGATGAGTTCTAAGATGGTTTTTTGTACCGTTACATCTAATGCTGTTGTAGGTTCATCGGCAATTAATATTTTAGGTTGGCAACTCATTGCCATGGCAATCATTACACGTTGTTTTTGTCCGCCGGAAAGCTGGTGCGGATACGCATTTAATGCACGTTTCGGATCGGGCAATTTCACTTTTGCAAATAACTCTAACGTTTTTTCTTCGGCTTCTTTTTTGGTTATTTTTTGATGCAACATCAAGGCTTCCGCCACTTGATTACCGCAAGTGAAAACAGGATTTAAGGAAGTCATTGGTTCTTGGAAAATCATGGAAATTTCATTACCACGAAACTCGCGCATCATCGCATCTTCTACTTTCACCAAATCTATCGGTGTTTTTCCATCGCGATAATAATTAATTTCTCCACCGGTAATTTTTCCGGGCGGATTCGGTATTAGTCGCATGATAGATAAGGAAGTAACGGATTTACCCGAACCGGATTCACCTACTATACCTATCACCTCGCCTTTATTTACTTGAAAAGAAACATCGTTTACGGCTTTTACTAATCCGTTTTCTGTTTTAAACTCTGTAACTAAATTTTTTACATCTAAAAGTAATTCCGCCATACGTCTAAATTCATTTGTAGAAAAAACAAACTCTAATAAAGAGATGCTTGTTAATTTTTGTATTTAATATTATTGTCCGAAATTAAAGATAATCCTTTTAATTTCAATAAAATTTGTGCTACAGTTAACACATCTTTCTGACAATAAGTTTTAATGCGTTCCAAACCTTTCTCATTCCAATATACGTTACCTACATCTTTTCCGGAGATATCGTCTTTCGGCGAAGGAACACCTAAACAATGTGCTAATAATTTGAGTGAAATATAATTTTTATAATCGCCAAATTTCCACCAATCCATAGAATCGAGTAGACCGGCTTCCCAAGGTTTTTTATTTTGTAAAGACTCAAAATAATCCGGTAATTTCATGGCGTTAATTAACATCCTGCGGCAAATATAAGGCACATCAAATTCGCGAATATTATGACCGCACAAACTCAAATTGCGTTTTTGTCGTAGTTGTGTTTGCAAAAATTGGGAAAAATCCGCTAATAATTTACGTTCATCATCTCCATAAAAAGAAATTAATTCAAACTCTTGAAATAAACCGTTAGAACTAAATGTGCCTACAGAAATGCATATAATTTTACCAAACTCTGCTAAGATTGCGGCATTATTAAAATAATAGTCCTCTTTTGATTCGTTTTCAGCACGTAATTTCCCTCTTTTTTCTTCCCATAATTCTTGTTCATAACTGCCCAATTCTTGGTATTTTGCCCTATTAGGCACTGTTTCAATATCAATAAACAAAACATCATCAATTTTCACATTTTCAAGCATATACGCATTTTTATAGTTATACAATTTGGAATACTTCGCAAGATAAAACGAATTAAAGATAAAAAATAATGATTTTTTTATGTAGCTTTGTTTAACGTAAACAATAAAAAACACTTTTTATGAGCGAAAATGAAACTTCCAACTCAAATGGGAAATTACATGCAATGTATATTGTATTAATTGCCTTATTAATTGGTGGATTGGTGTACACCAACCTCAAATTAAAGAAATCAAAAGAAACAATTGTCGTTACAGAAAAACAACGCGACGATGTTACTACTTTAAAACAAGAATTAGACCGTAAATATGCGGAGTCTATGCAAGAAATTGAAAGCTACCGTGCTGAAAATGCAGGCTTAGACAGTTTATTAACGGTAAAAGAACAAGAATTAACGGCAAAACGAGCAAAAGTAGATGCCTTATTATCTGAAGTAGCTAAATTAAAAACAGGCGATGCTACAAAATCTAAATTGTTAGCTGAAGCTCAAGCTTTACTTAAGCAAATGGAAGACGATAAAGTGCGTATGCAAACGTCTATCGACTCTTTGTTGACTGTAAACCAGCAGTTATATCAAGAGCGCGACAGCATTTCTGGTGAGTTAAAAACAACAATGCAGAAAAAACAAGAAATTGATGATGAAAACAAAAAAATGAAAGATAGAATAGACAAAGCTTCTATTCTTACAACTTCAAACATTCAATGTTCTCCCATCCGCATCACTAAAAAAGGAAAAGAAGATGAAGTGAGCAAAGCTAAAGATGCAGAAAAACTAAGAATCTGTTTCGACTTATTACAAAATAAAATTGCACCAAGTGGACCAACAGAAATAGCAATTCGTATTATTTCGCCGGATGGTTCTACAATTCAAATGCAAAGTTTAGGTAGCGGTACATTTAATGAAGCCACAACCGGAAACGAAATTCCATACACATATAACATTTCTCCGGATTACCAAAATGATACTAAAACTGTTTGTTCTTATTGGGCACAAACATTTAAGTTTGCTTCCGGAAAATATTCTGTTGAAGTATATCAAAACGGTTTCTTAATCGGACAATCTACTTTCACAATGAAATAAACTCCATTTAAAAGAGTAATTTTGGGCAGCCTTACGGCTGCCCATTTTTATGCAATCTAATTTTTACAAAGGTGTTATTTTAGTATTTTTTGGAGCACTCTGCTTTTCTACCAAAGGTATATTTGCCAAATTAGCCTTTAAGTATGGTGTAAATGGTTTACAAATTCTAATGTTACGCATGTTATTTGCTCTGCCATTTTATGTAGTTATTTTATGGAATGAATATAGAATAAAACAACCTTCCGTAATACGAAAAAATGATTGGATAAACATCATCACACTCGGATTAATTGGCTATTATTTGGCTGCATTATTTGATTTTATTGGATTGCAATACGTAAGTGCCTCGTTGGAACGAAATATCATTTTCACGTATCCAACATTTGTACTCATCATGTCTAAAATATTCTTCAACAGAAAAATTAATACTACGCAAATAACAGCAGTCATCATTTGTTATCTCGGAATTGTTATTGCCTTTTATTCCGATAAAGCTTCGTATGATTCAGCTAATTTAACGAAAGGAACGATTTATATTTTACTCAGTGCACTCACGTATGCCTTGTATTTAGTAAAAAGCGATACACTGATAAAAAACATTGGAACAGTCCGTTTTACTTGTATTTCCATGATAGTATCTTGCTTAGCGGTTATCGTGCATTTTGTTTTATTACATGGATGGAATATTTTTAATTTTCCGGCACAAGTTTATTATATCGGACTTGTAATTGCAATAATCAGCACGGTATTACCTTCATTTTTGATGACGAAAGGTATTGCCTATATTGGCTCATCTAACATGGCAATAATAGCAAGTATTGGCCCAATAGCAACCATTTTTCTTTCTTATTATATTTTGAACGAGCAGTTTACACTTCTGCATCTTATCGGTACAGCGTTTGTTTTAATCGGTGTGCTGTTTATCAGCATACAAGGAAATAAAAAAAATAAAATAATAGAAGGATAAGTTTTTTAGCATATTTTATCAAACGCTCGTTTGGTAAATATATTTGCTTATTTTTGTTCAAAATTACAATCATGTTTCAACCAGATTTATTTAAAGGAAAAATTGTATTAGTAACCGGTGGTGGAAGCGGCATTGGATATGCCATTGCAAAGAAATATATTGAACTTGGAGCGACCGTTTATATTGCCTCACGTAATGCTGAGAAATTAGAAAAAGCAGTAAATGAATTGAAAACTTTCGGCGATGTACGAAGTGCCATTGCAGATATCCGCGAAACAGCACATATAGAAGCATTAGCTTCAAAAATAAAAGATGAAGTTGGCCGATTGGATATTTTGGTAAATAATGCCGGCGGACAATTTCCATCTGCAGCAGAAAATATTTCGTATAATGGATTTCGGGCTGTGGTAACCAATAATTTAATTGGAACATTTTATGTAACTCAGATAATGGCGAAAACATTTTTCATTCCGCAAAAAGATGGAAATATCGTGAATATCATTGCTAATATTTTTCGTGGTTTTCCGGGCATGGTACACACCGGAGCGGCACGTGCCGGCGTAGATAATCTCACAAAAACATTAGCGATAGAATGGGTTCGATTCAACATTCGTGTAAATGCCGTAGCTCCTGGAATTATTAGTTCTTCCGGCATGGACACCTATCCACCTGAAATATTAAAAGGCATAGAAAACAGTATCCCGAATCATAGAATGGGCACAACGGAAGAAGTAGCATATCCTGTTGTCTTTTTATCATCGCCAATGGCATCTTATATTTCCGGTGAAACCTTATATGTGGATGCCGGCAATCGACTTTGGGGCGACCAATGGAAAATGTGGAGCGAATCGTTGACCTAATAAATTTGAGACTTGAGATTTATAATATGAAAAAACTACCAATATCTATAGACCAATGACTATTGACTATTGACCATCGACTATCGACCAAAAAAAATGCAATTAAAAGGTACATATAAAGAAATTTGGCAAATCTCCTATCCTATTATTTTAGGTAGTTTAGCCCATTCAATTAATCAATTAATTGATACAGCTTACTTAGGACATTCCTCCAAAACTGCATTAGAGTCCATTACATTAGCCGGTATTTATTATTTCGTGTTTGTATTTATTGCAGGTGGTTTGGCTCGTGGTGCACAGGTTATCATTGCCAGACACAGTGGTGAAAACAAACCGGAATTAATTGGAAAATCATTGGATCATTTAATCATGATGGCAAGTATTTTATCTATTTTTTTAATGCTGTTTTTTAGATATGCAACGCCGTTTATTATTCCAATGGTAGTTAAATCTACCGCCATTCAACAAGCTGTTTTAGAGTATATTTTCATGATGAATTATGCTGTATTTCCTGTTGTTTTAGGATTTTGTTTCAATGGATTTTATACCGGCATCGGACAAACAAGAATTATTACAGTTGCAACGGTTTTCATGGCTATCACCAATATCCTATTTGGCTATATATTTATTTTTGGAAAAATGGGATTTGCACCAATGGGCATCAAAGGTGCCGGCATTGCAACGGCTATTGCCGATACCGTTTTGTTTTTAGTATATCTTATTTATTTTATCTTTTCTAAGCATTATAAAACATACAATGCATTGGTATTTAAAAAAATTCAAGCTACCACTATCTGGTCTATCACTCGATTATCTACACCTATTATTTTACAGAATCTAATTGGAATTGGCTCTTGGTGGTATTTCTTTTTATCTATTGAAAAATTAGGTGAACATGAGTTAGCTGTTTCCGGAATTTTAAAAAGTTTATTTGTTTTTATTGGAATTCCGGTGTGGAGTTTAGCAAGCACCAGCAATACCGTAGTGAGCAATATTATAGGACAAAATAGAATCAATGATGTGGTGCCGGCACTAAAAAAAGTAATCGCATTATCTGTTGGAATTTCCATGAGTATTAATGTCATTATTATACTATTTCCAAATCAAATTTTTTCCATATTCACAAATGATGCCACATTAATAGCAGACGCCATACAACCTTTTTACACCTTAATGATTGCCATGTTATTTTTCTCATCAGCTATGATAATGAATTTTGGAATTACAGGCACCGGCGCTACGTTTGTACCTACAATTGTAGAACTATTTTGTTGTGTTTTTTACATTGCCTACTGCTATTATTTCATTCATCTAAGGGAAAGTGCATTATATATTGCTTGGGGCTGTGAAGTAGTTTATTGGACAACATTACTATTGTTCACTACAGCATATTGGACAAGTGGAATTTGGAGAAAATACATCAAAAATGTAGATACTCCGAACTAAACTAAAACATTTTTTTAATTTATTTATTTAGATTGCCATAGCAAGTGTAGCTATTTTTGTATTTTGTACATAAATTTTTAAAATGGCTGAGCAAAATAAAAAATGGTTTGAACTTTGGTTTGATTCACCACTCTATCATATCTTATATAAAAATAGAAATCAAGAAGAAGCCAATTATTTTATTGACCATATTATTTCCACATTAGATATAAAAAAATCGAGTATTCTTGATTTAGCTTGCGGTAAAGGAAGACATGCACATTATCTGGCGGATAAAGGATTTGATGTAGTTGGTTTAGATTTATCGAAAGAAAGTATTCACTATGCCAATGCAGCGTACCAACTTCCTAATTTAGAATTTTATGTGCACGATATGCGTTTACCATTTCGTATCAATTACTTTGATTATATTTTCAATTTATTTACCAGCATCGGCTATTTTGAAGACTTACAAGAAAATGAAAAAGTATTTGAAAGTATGCACATCGGATTAAAAGAAAGTGGACATATTTTAATTGATTTTATGAATACGGAAAAGGTATTGCAAAACTTAGTTCCACGCGAAAATAAAGTAATAGATGATTACTCCTTTTACATCCGAAAAGAAATTGAAGATGGCAAAATCATCAAACATATACAAGTAGAAAAAAATGAAAAGATATGGTTATACAAAGAAGAAGTACAAGCTTTAATGCAACATCATTTTCATACCTTTTTAAACAATACTGGTTTTACATTAGTGAAAGAATTTGGTGATTATCATCTATCACCGTTTCATCCAAAAACATCGGATCGCTATATTTTATTAGCAAAAAAGAAATAACATTATGCAAAAAGTAATTGTAATTATTGGTGCCGGTTCCGGTATTTCACAAGCCGTCGCAGAAAAATTTGGAGCAGAAGGATTTTCTGTTGTATTAATTTCTAGAAGAGAAGAAAAATTGGAAGAACTACAAAAAACATTGTGTACTAAAAAAATAGACACTCATTGTTTTGTAGCGGATGCCGGCGACGCAGAATCTATCAAAGATGCCTTCAATCAAATATGGGAAAAATGGGAAAACATTGATGTGTTGCACTACAACGTTGCCAAACGCAAAAAAGTAAATATTGCAGATGAAACGGCAGACAGCTTAACAAAAGATTTTAAAGTAAATGTTGCATCTGTGATGACGGCTGTGAGCTTGGTATTACCGGATATGGAGAAAAAAGAAATGGGAACTATCTTAATTACCGGCGGTGGCTATGCGTTGCAACCTAATCCGGATTTAGGATCTTTATCCATCGGTAAAGCTGGCATTCGCAACTTAGCTCATTCCTTACATTTGGCATTGAAACCAAAAAATATTTTTGTGGGAACCGTTACAGTAAGTGGTGCAGTAAAATCAGGCGATGCAGACCGTTCAACGCAACAAGTGGCCGAGCTGTTTTGGAAATTATACACCGACAGAAACGAGTTTGAAATTACCTATTAGTGGCAACTATACAAACCATCGACTATCTTATTTTTGATTTTATCAATCATTCCTGTGCCAATGCTATTTTGGATTTTATTTTTCCGATAGTAAGAAATGCAAATACTTGGATTCCGCTATACGTCCTCGTTTTCATTTATCTATTTTATCGATACAAACAATTGGCCATTGTATATATTGTATATTTGCTGATTGCATTTGCATTTGCAGATGCTGTTTCTGTCAATCTTTTAAAACCATACTTTGCGCGTTTGCGGCCATGTCATTCATCTACCTTACAAGTAAGATTAATGTTGGATTATTGCGGTGGAAAATGGAGTTTTCCTTCAACGCACGCTAGCAATCACATGACAATTGCATGTAGTATCATCTTTGCCGGCATCTTTAAATCAAAATATATAGATTATCTATGGATAATTTGGGCTGTAATCATTGGAATTGCTCAAATTTATGTTGGCGTTCATTATCCAAGTGATATAGTTGGCGGATTTATTTTTGGATTCGTCGTAGCTGTATTAAATTACAAATTGGTGTTTCCATTTTTAAATAAAATGTTTGCTTACTATATCAAAAAATAGAAAAAAATTAGGTCTGCTAATGCAGACCTAATTTTCGAAAATGTCGAGGTAATCATTTAATTCTAGACGTTGAACTAAATCCAATATTTTATATATTTCCCTTAATTGCGTGTAGTAAAAAGGTTAGTTTTTCACAACTCTACGAACGGCACTTCCTTGTGCGGTATAAAACTGAACCATGTAAACACCGGCTTCTAAATTGTCCATATTTACTTCCAATTCATTATTGCCAGATTCGATACTTACTATTTCTTTTTTTGCCATATTTCCAGACAAACTAAAGTATTTCACTTGTATAGTAGTCGGAGAAGTAGCATTCACCAATAATTTAGAATTGTTTTTATTTTGAATCAAATCACCAAATGTAATTTTTTCATCTGTTTGATGAAGTGAGGCAACATTAGCCGCAGATATGCTAATATTTTCTGCTAATAAGTCGTTTTGCGCGAATGTAGTTCCAATATATGCTACTGATAAGAAGCAGATAAATAGGATTTTGTTTAATAAATGTTTCATAACTAAGGGTTTTACATTATTAATAATAAATAATAACTAGAAAGAAACTGACACGTAATTAAAACAGAAAATTGGGTTGTATTATGTTTCTTAATTAATTATTATGGGTTTACAATACAATATTAAGTAATAATTAACAACTTGTCAAGTGGTTTTTTTGAAAATACATACAATTTGATTTAAATCAAACATTCAAATGGTATGATTTTTGACTTATTGAGAAATACACTATAAAATGCTTAATTACGTTTACACTACAATCTCCTTTATGAAACTATCTATTACACTCCTTTTTACGTTATGCACTTTTACAACTTTATTTGGTAGCAATTATTCAGAAACAATAGATTGGAGCCAAGCAGGCAATCATTTTGAAATTCCAAAAAATAAAAAACACATTACATTAAACGATGTAGGTGCAAAACCCAATCAACCAAATTTTGACAATTCGGTGATATTGCAAAATGCCCTAAAATCGTTCAATGGAGAATTTGGTGTGATTGAATTAGAAGCCGGAACGTATTACTTTAAGAAAACTATTTCCATTCCATCCAATATTTTAATTAAAGGAAAAGGAAGCGAAAAAACAATACTTGATTTTAATTTAGGTGGCAATGGTGATTTAATTTCTATTCAAGGAAAAACTAACAACACATCAACCAACATTACACAAGAAATAAAAAAAGGAACTTTCTCAATTACTGTAGCAGATGCGTCTGCATTTAAAATGAATGAGTACGTATTAGTGAAACAAAGTGCTAATGATTTATTGTATTCTAATTGGGCTTACAATCATTTTTATCAAATAGAAAAGATTATACAAATAAAAGGAAATATCATTACGTTGGAACATCCTTTACGATTAGATTTTCCAAAAAGTAATAGTCCAATTGTACAAAAAATTACACCGACACAAAATGTCGGCATAGAATCAATAACAATAAAAAGAAACGATGCAACATCTGAACAAACATCCAATATCTTCTTTAATTATGCTGTAAATTGTTGGGTAAAAGGTGTGGAATCTATCAACAGTAATTATGCACATATATTAGTGCAAAGTGCTGCAAACATTACTATTTCTGGTAATTATTTACACGATGCTTTTGATTATGGAAGTGGTGGAAAAGGGTACGGCGTGGTGCTGCAATTTGGTGCAAGCGACAATTTCGTGTATGATAATATTGCACAACAACTTCGCCACTCATTTTTATTGCAAGCTGAAGCAAATGGAAATGTGCTTGCTTATAATTATTCGTACAATCCATATTGGACAGGCACTTGGTTGCCATCCGGCGCTGCAGGTGATATAGTGTTGCATGGAAATTATCCGTATGCTAATTTATTTGAAGGCAACATCGTTCAAAATATTGTCATTGATAACTCGCATGGAATAAACGGACCCAACAATACATTTTTCAGAAATAGAGTGGAAAATTATGGCATTGTGATGAATGGTAATTCCGGTGATAATATGCATTTCATTGCCAATGAAATAACGGGTTCCGGCCTATTAAAAGGAATGCTAACATTGAACGGAAATCAACAAGAAATTGCCAACAACGTAAAAGGTTCTCTACAGAGTGGAACTGTAAAAGAAACCTCTTTGATAAATAAAAATTACCAAGCAAAAATTGGCACACCAAACACGTATAACTCGTGGAAAAATGAGGCATACTTACGCAATAATAAAGACGTGAAAACAATCGTATTAGCAGATAAAAGTAGTGTGATTCAACAACCTACAACTACAGCAGAACCAACAAAAACTGCTGTTACAAAAGAGATTACTAAATCAAAAAAGAAAAAGTGTATCCGAAAAAGAAAGAAGAAAAAGTAGCTATAATTTGCTGCTTCTATTTCTTAATAAATGGTCAGCAATAACCAATGCAGCCATTGCTTCTACAATTGGCACTGCACGTGGCAACACGCATGGATCATGCCTGCCTCTTCCGGTAACAACCGTTTCATTGCCATATTTATCTATCGAATCTTGCTCTTGCATGATGGTTGCAATCGGTTTAAATGCCACATTAAAATAAATATCCATTCCGTTACTAATGCCACCTTGTATGCCGCCGGAATGGTTGGTTTGTGTTTTTATTTTTTGTTGTTCATCTTTATAAAAAAGATCATTGTGTTGTGAACCACGCAATGCAGTACCTTCAAAACCACTGCCATACTCAAAACCTTTTGCCGCATTGATACCCAACATAGCCTTTCCTAAATCGGCATGTAATTTATCAAAAACAGGCTCACCCAACCCAACCGGAACACCTTTAATTACACAAGAAATCACGCCACCAATTGTATCGCCATCTTTCTTTACTTCTTTAATTAAATCAATCATTTTTTCGGCAGTAGCTGCATCCGGACAACGAACGATATTGGATTCTGTTTGCGAAAAATCTAATGCTGTATAATTTTTATCTAAAGCAATAGTACCAACTTTAGAAACATATGCATTGATTTCAATATTAAAATGACGCAACAATTGCTTGGCAATAGCAGCTGCGGCAACACGTGCCGCTGTTTCACGTGCAGAGCTTCTGCCACCACCGCGATAATCGCGAACACCGTATTTGGCATCATAAGTAAAATCGGCATGCGATGGTCGGAAACTATCTTTTATATGGTCGTAATCTTTGGATTTTTGGTCGGCATTTCGGATGATAATTCCTATAGGTGTACCTTGTGTAACACCTTCAAAAATGCCGGAAAGTATCTCTAATTCGTCGGCTTCTTTGCGTTGTGTTACGATGCTCGATTGCCCTGGTTTTCTTCTATCTAATTCAGCTTGTATAAATGCTGTATCAATCTTCAAACCTGAGGGACAGCCATCAATGATTACACCTAATGCAACGCCATGACTTTCACCAAATGTGGTAATTTTAAATATTTCTCCAAATGAATTTCCTGCCATAAAAACAAAGATAAAAAAAAGCACTCCGTTTTCTAAATAGTCACCAAGATTTGATTTTATATTAATAAGCTATAATTGGAAGAAAACATACTGCTTTTAGTAACTTGCATTAAAATAAATAACATCCAACAACAGAATAAGATTATCTTGAAACATTATACTATTTTTTATGAAAGAAAAATTAATCACCCTTTTATTGCTTTTTCATTTTGCAGTTGGCTTTACGCAAAACAAACCGAATACATCTAACCAAAATGCTAGACCGAAATTGGTAGTAGGTTTGGTTATAGACCAAATGCGATGGGATTTTTTATATCGATATTACGACCGATATACAAATGATGGCTTTAAACGTTTGATGCGTGATGGCTTTAATTGTGAAAACACCTTTATTCCTTATTATCCAACAGTAACGGCTGCAGGACATGCCAGCATTTATACGGGAACTTCGCCAGCCATTCATGGTATTGTTGGCAATGATTGGTATGATTACGACCAACAAAAATCCGTGTATTGCACCGAAGATAAAAATGTAACTTCCATTGGCACCAACAACAACAATGGCAAAATGAGCCCAAAAAATATGTTGGTAACAACGTTAGGTGATGAATTAAAATTAGCGACAAATTTTAGAAGCAAAGTAATTGGCATTGCATTAAAAGACAGAGGATCCATTTTACCGGCAGGACACAGTGCGGATGCCGCGTATTGGTATGATAAAAAAACGGGAAATTTCATCACGTCTTCGTATTATGAAACGGTATTACCACAATGGGTTATTGATTTTAATGCACCCAAAAGAGTATTGGAATATTATCAACAAGAATGGAATACCTTGTTTCCAATACAAACGTATGTACAAAGCGACAACGATGTAAATACGTATGAGGCACATGAATTTGACAGCACCCAAAATGGATTTCCATATAATCTGAAAAAATATGCAGCTGAAAAAGATTACGACAAAATCTTTAGCACACCACAAGGAAATGCATTAACCTTAGAATTTGCCAAAGCAGCCATTAAAAATGAACAATTAGGAAAAGATTCCATTACAGATTTATTAGCTGTTTCTATTTCTTCTACTGATTATATCGGACATGCATTTGGACCTAATTCCATTGAAACAGAAGATACTTATTTACGTTTAGATAGAGAAATTGCTGCCTTTTTGAAATATTTAGACAATGAAGTAGGCAAAAATAATTACACGTTGTTTTTGAGTGCCGACCACGGCGTGGCTCATGTTCCGGGCTTTTTAGAAAAACATAAATTGCCGAATAACATTGTATCCGGAAGTGATTCTAAGAAAAAATTAAATACTTATTTGAAAGAAAAATTTGGATATGATAGTATCATCCTTGCTAATTATAAAAATCAATTTTATTTGAATTTTGATGCAATAGAAAAACATCAATTAGATAGAAACAAAATCGTAGAAAATGCCATTTCTTTTTTAAATACGATTGATGGTGTTGACCGCGTTTTAGATTACACAGCGATGCATAAAGCTATGTTGCCACAAGAATTAAAAGAGCAATTTACCAAAGGTTATTATCCAAGACGTTGTGGCGATATTTTAGCAATTTTAAAACCAGGTTATTTAGATACGAAATATGAAACCGGAACACAGCACAGCGTTTGGAATCCGTATGATGCACACATTCCATTAATATTCTACGGTTATGGAATTCAAAAAGGAAAAACATTGCACAAAACATTTATGACAGACATCGCTCCTACTATAACCGGATTATTGCACATTCAAATGCCGAGTGGTTGTATTGGAAATGTTATTGAAGATGCTATAAAAAAGTAGCATTATTCTGATTAAATTTATAAAATAAAAAAAAACGAATAGCATGAATATAAAATATAGCTTCTACTTCGCAATAATCATATCATTTTTTGCTTGTAAAAAAGAAACTCAAGAAGAGGTAGAAAATACTTGTTCAAGCATTCAAGAGGTAAATCCGGTTGGAAATTTATTGTATAATAGCTCTACCAATACTTATACTTATAAAATAGGAAATGGAATAAATATTATTATTAGCAATTATCAATCTATCAAAATAACAAATGACAGCATAGCTGGTTTCCATCTTGATTTTTGGGGTTCTGCTATGGATTCTATAAATAATATCGAGCGCATGGATGCGAGTCATGAAAACTTAAACGGCAAACATATTAAAGATAGACTTTCCACCGTTCGCACACTCATTTTACCGGACAGTACTAAACTTACTTTTTATACTGCGGTAGATAGTTTTTATTATAGTCCTCTTTTATCTTTATCTATTTACCACAAAAACGAATGCCATCGCTTTAATTTAAAATGTAATAAATTAATCTATAGCATGGATACATCTTTAAGTGTATCAAATAGTATTGATTCGCTCGAGATTGACGGCGAAGCAGGCACAATTGAATTCAAAGCAGATTCCATTTTATTTGTAAACATTTATAATGAAACAATACCCAACAACAAAATATTTAACCGTGTACCTTTAGGTGTAACGTTTAAGAGTAATCTTGCGAACGTGAATGATCTTTTTGATGATACAAGATTGGGACATACTTTTCAACCTATATTAAATCCTAAAAAAGACGAATAATCTTTTATAACTACTTTTTATTTTAATTTTCTTTTGAAGAAAACATACCTTTGCAGTATGACTTTTGAAGAACGCGCACAACTATCGGAAACACATATTTTTAAAGCTGTATTTCCCAACACCACCAACCATTATGATACTTTATTTGGCGGAACGGCAATGCAACTTATGGACGAAGTTGCTTTCATAACAGCAACACGTTTTACGCGTATGAAAATGGTAACCGTTTCTACCGATAAAATTGATTTTAATGTACCAATTCCGAGTGGAACTATCATTGAATTAGTAGGTCGTGTAATAAAACTTGGTAATACGAGTTTAGATATAAAAGTGGATATTTTTATTGAGTTAATGAATTCCGACAAACGAGAATTGGCAATTACTGGATTGTTTAAATTTGTAGCTGTAGGTGAAGATAAAAAACCAATAAAGATAGATATTAGTAAGTATTGATGCGAGATTTGAGATGTATGATGTAAGATTTATG
>CAZDOT010000001.1:121071-170298 GCA_964507125.1 uncultured Chitinophagales bacterium
TATGATGTAAGATTTATGTCTTATGTCTTATGTCTTATGTCTTAACTTCTCTTCTCAATACTTAATACTTAATACCGCTACTTGATGCTCGAAAAAATAAAGTAAAATGAAAAATATACTAAGCATCTTTTTTTGTATTTGTATGATGTTTCCGGCATTCTCGGAAGAAAGCGGAATGCACTTTGAACACGATGCCAGCTGGCAACAAATACTCGATAAAGCAAAAAAAGAAAATAAATTTATCTTATTAGATGCGTACGCCAGTTGGTGTGGTCCTTGCAAATGGATGGCAAAAGAAGTGTTTCCCAAACCGGAAGTTGGTGCTGCCATTAATCCCAATTATATTTCAGCAAAAATAGATATGGAAAAAGGCGAAGGATTAGAGTTAGCTAAGCAATTCAATGTTCGCAGTTATCCAACATATTTATTTTTCAATCCGAATGGAGAATTGGTGCATCGAAGTTTAGGTTCTATGCCGGCCGCTGATTTTATTGAGCTTTGCAACAATTCCCTAAAACCGGAAATGCAATTTATTACACTCAAAAACAAGTATGAAAACGGGGAACGCGATACTGCATTTTTACGTAATTATGTGTATGCATCCAACAATGCACAAGATAGCAGCACACAACAGGCTTTAACCTATTTTTTAAATGCTGTGCAACAAGAATTATCTCCTGAAAATATCTTCATGATAAGTGCCGTTACTAATAGTATATACGATTCAAGTTATGCCATCATACAAGCAAATAAAAATAAATTTATTGATGTATTAGGAAAAAAGGCAGTAGAAATACAGCAAGAAGAATTAGTTTGGTACGAAGCAAAAAAAGCTGGTAAGAAAGGAACAGACAAAGCCGCCTTCAAAGCGGTAATTCAACAATATTTACCGGAAAAAACGAATTTATTATGTGCCGAATATGAATTGAGTTTATTGAAAAGAGCTAATAATTGGAAATCGTATTTACCAAAAGCAATTTTATTTGCCGATAAATATTGCCAAAATGATGCAGACAGACTTAACCAAATTGCCGGAAATTTATGGGAAAATTACACAGCAAAAACTACATTAGAGAACGCATTAAAATATGCATTGCGTTCTGTAAAATTAGATAGCAATTACGACAACAATGACACGGTAGCTCGTTTATATGCAAAATTAAACAACAAGAAAATGGCATTAAAATATGCACAAACTTCTTTGTCCTTAGCGAAAGAAATGGGTGTAGATACATTTTCAATACAAGAACTCATCAACAGCCTAAAATAAATCTATTTATTTTTTGCCGATATAATTTATCTTGATTGTTTCACTTTTTTTCATGTCAGAATTCAAGATATATGTTTTCAACTGCATACTATCATTAATAGAAACAGAAGCCGTGTTGGGTG
Organism: uncultured Chitinophagales bacterium; assembly: GCA_964507125.1. GTDB lineage: Bacteria > Bacteroidota > Bacteroidia > Chitinophagales > JADIYW01 > JADJSS01. The sequence goes on from CAZDOT010000001.1 coordinate 122,464, forward strand.
GAATTTTTCCTAAGTTCTCAGCAAACAATAACAATTCATTTTCCGGTTTTTTAAGTTGAATTGGAATAGTATGCTTTTCTTTTTTTAATGGGAAATCTGTTAGTATCCAAGTATTATTTAATTTCAATGAAATGATATCGCCATCTTGCGTATTGTTATCCCAAACTTGCAAAACTAAATGGGTATTTTTTACAAAACATTTTTTAGCAGAAACTACTTTTCTATCAGCTAATTCGTCTGCACGTTTCTTTTTAGTTGCTATTAATAATGCTGTTTGTTTCTCATTGGCAGCCATCACCGTATCTTTCATTTTAGAACGCAACAAAACAGAAGTGAAACATTCAAAACCGGGCACAAAATTGCCGTCGCCGTCTATATTGGTAAACTCTTCTATTTTATGATAAACGGGTGTTCTATACAAATCCAATTCCATAGTTTTATCCGGCTGTGGCTTCAATAAAAAATAACCACTAAAACAATCTTCTATATGCAAATACGGATACGGAAATTCTTTTATCTTATCTAATTTACCTATAAATAATTTATTATCTTTTAAAGTAGTATGTATCACAAAATCACCGGAATATTCATTGCTAAATAAATTCAATTTAATATCAAAATTATCTTTCTTCTTGTTTTCAATAGTAGCATTAATAAAATAATCTCTATTATCTACATGACCAACAATAACACCACGCCATGCTCCTACCAACATTGGATTTGCGTATAAGATAAAATTACTACACACTAAAATGAATAATATAATCCTATTTTTCATTTGCTCTTTATGGGTTTTTGTTGTGTTACAGCTGCAATAAAGGTACTATTTTTTATTAGTTAGATTTATAAATTTTGCATTTGTTGATAAATAGCGACGCACTCTTTTGCTTCTTTCACATCGTGTACGCGCAAAAAAGAAGCTCCGTTTTGCAATGCGATAGTATGTGCTGCTGTTGTTGCATTCAATGCTTTATCTGGTGATGTTTGCAATAATTTATAAAACATACTTTTCCGCGACAAACCCACCAATACCGGTTTATCTAATTGCTGAAAAACGGTTAAATGTTTTAAAAGTGAATAGTTTTGTTCCATCGTTTTTGAAAAACCAAATCCTACATCTACAATAACATCTTTTATGCCAATTTTTGTTGCATATCCTATTTGCTGCACAAAAAAATCATAAATATCTGTTAGAATATTTACATAATTGGCACGTTGATGCATGGTGTGTACTGTTCCTTGTATATGCATTAAAATTATGGGACAACGATGTGCGTGTGCCACATCAAAAATGGCCACATCATTAGTTCCGCCTGTAATATCATTAATAATAGAAACGCCATTTTGCACAGCATATTCTGCTACTTTACTGCTATACGTATCAATACTTAAAAGTACATTCGGAAAGTAATGATGTATAAGTTCTATAGGTTTCAATACGCGATGTAGCTCGGCATCTACAGAAATAAAATCAGCCGAAGAACGAGTGGAAACACCACCAATATCTATTATATCAGCTCCTTCGTTTACAAACTTCTCTACTTGCTTTAATATTTTTTTTTCACTGCTGTACGCTCCGCCATCGTAAAAAGAATCCGGTGTTAAATTTAAAATTGCCATCACTGCCGGTTGTTGAACCGACCATATTTTACCTTTACAATTTAAACTAAAATGCTGCATAAAAAATGAGATGACAAATCTATTCTGAAACAACTACAAATTTATGTATTTTTGCGGATTGATGAAGAAAATATCGAATTCAAAGAATATGCGTAAAATCTAAACTATTTTTCGTATAATACGTTAGCAACTATTAAACATGAGCGAAACAACCATATTACAATACGAAACAGCCTTTGCGAAGTGTAAAGATGTGTTTTTGAAAAAAACAAAAGATTACGGAACCTCGTGGCGTATTCTTAGAGCACGCTCCATCACCGACCAAATATATATCAAAGCGAAACGCATTCGTACTATTGATGAAACTGGTGAAAATAAAGTTGGCGACAGTATAGAATCGGAATTTGTAGCGTGTGTAAATTATGGCATTATTGGCATCATTCAATTAAACTTAGAATCGAAAAAAAATTATGCCGTAGAGCTTAAATACGAAGAAGCCGCTTTGTTGTTTGACGAACAATACACCATCATCAAAAAATTATTTTTGGCAAAAAACCACGATTACGGCGAGGCTTGGCGCGATATGCGTATCAGTTCTTACACCGATTTAATTTTGTCAAAATTACATCGCATCAAACAAATAGAAGAAAATAAAGGACAAACTATTATTTCTGAAGGAATAGATGCTAATTACATGGATATTGTAAACTATGCCATCTTTGCTTTAATAAAATTAAACGAACAATAAAACTATTATCAACTTCAATTCTCACACATGGATTTAATTACCTTAATCGGATTATTTGCAGCTATTGCCGTTGGACTTACATTAATTGGAAAATTTGTATTTAGCCAATCCAATTTACCTATCAATTTCTTGCGTTATTTTGTAGGTGTTTGGTTTGTATTTTCCGGTGTAGTAAAAGCAATAGACCCAAGTGGAACTGCCATAAAAATGGAAGAATACTTTGAGATTTTTGAAAAATCGGTTCCGTGGTTGGCATTCTTGTGGAAATTCTCTGTGGAACATGCACTTTCCATTTCATTTTTTATGATTATTCTGGAAATTTATCTCGGCTTTGCTTTGATTTTAGGTGCATGGAAAAAAACAACAATTTGGTTGCTTATATTATTAATTCTATTTTTCACTTTCCTAACCGGATACTCTGCAAAAACAGGCAAAGTAACCGATTGTGGTTGCTTTGGCGACTTCTTAAAATTAGCTCCTATTCAATCTTTTTATAAAGATGTTTTCTTAAGTGTTTTAATCTTAATTATCTTATTTGGACAAAAAAACATAAAAGAACTTTTTGGAAAATTATTAGGAAAAATAGTGTTAATGTCATTTACTTTAGCCTCCATTGTTTTTGCTTATAGAAATATTTATTGGGAGCCAATTGTAGATTTCAGACCATATCAAATTGGCACTTCCATTCCGGAAGGATTAAAATTACCACCCAATGCCAAACCGTATAAATATGAGAATGTGTATACGTATAAAAATAAAAAAACAGGTGTTTTAAAAACGTTTCCGCCGAATCAATTTCCGGATGCAGCCGACTATGATAATTGGGAATATGTAGATAGAAAAGACATCATGATACAAAAAGGCGACGACCCGAAATTGAAAGATTTTGGTATCAAAGATGCCGATGGTGCGGATGTTTCGAACGATTTTTTCACCGAAGAAGAATACATCTTTTTTATTATCATTCCTGAATTGAAAAAAGTAAATGTAGATGGTTATAAAAAGATGATAAAAGTTGTAGATGCCGCAGCCGATGATGGCAGATTAGTATTTATACTAACCGGTAGCCTTTTAGATGATATGCAAGCATTTGCAGATAAGTATAAACAAGAATACGAATACGGAATCTTTAATACCGATGCAACGCCGTTGAAAACCATTTTACGTTCTAATCCGGGATTATTAATTTTGAAAAAAGGCAGCATCGTTGGAAAATACCATTACAACGAATTAAGTACCTACGCAGATTTGAAAAAAAGTGTGATAAAATAAGTAACTTACCACTTCATTATGTCGAAATTCATTTTAAATAAATTCTTTTACGGCTTATTAGTATTAATAGGCGTTGTGTTTGTGGTGTTTGGTTTATTCAATATTCTTCCGGTAGATCCGGCACGACTCACCTTAGGGCAACGTGCCGATGTAGAATCCGTAGAAGCTATCAATAAAGAATTGGGATTAGACAAACCAAAATATGTGCAATTTGCATTGTACTTAAATGATTTATCGCCGATTGCCATTCACGAAACAGATACCAAAACCCAAGAAAAATATGGCTATACCAAATTATTCCGTGTAGGAAAAGAAAAAGCATTGGTGATAAAAGCACCATTTTTACGTCGCTCCTACCAAACCAAAGAAAACGTTTCAGAAATTTTGAAACGTGCATTGCCACAAACTATTATATTAGCATTTGCAGCGATGTTTATTGCTAGCATTGTCGGCATTTTTTTAGGTGTTATTGCTGCAGTAAAACAACATTCTTGGTTTGATAATGCTGCTATGTCGTTATCGGTTTTAGGAATTTCGGTGCCTTCGTATTTCTCGGCAATTGTATTGGGTTATTTTTTCGGAATAGTACTAAACAAATACACCGGATTAGAACAAACCGGCGGACTTACCATGATTGATGATTATGGCAATGAAGTATTGATGCTAAAGAACTTGATTTTACCGGCATTTGCGTTAGGCTCTCGCCCAATTGGTATTATTTTCCAGTTAACGCGAAGTGCCATGTTAGATGTATTATCTCAAGATTTTATTCGCACTGCCAAAGCAAAAGGCTTGAGCAATATAACCGTCTTATTTAAACATGCCTTACGAAATGCATTGAATCCGGTAGTTACTGCAGTGTCCGGATGGTTTGCGTCTTTACTAGCAGGTTCGTTTTTTGTTGAAGTAATTTTTGATATAAAAGGTTTAGGCTATACCGCAGTAGATGCCTTACAAAAATTTGATTTTCCGGTAGCAATGGGCAGCGTGTTATTCACTGCATTTGTTTTTATTGTAATGAATGTTTTGGTAGATATTGCCTATGCCGTGTTAGATCCAAGAATTCGTATTGGAAAATAAACTTCTGTAATAAATCAAAAAAACAACCATGTTACTATTTTTAATTGGATTTATGGGCTGTGGTAAATCGTATATTGGACGAAACTTAGCACCTATGCTCCAATACGATTATGTGGATATGGATAAATTTATTGAAGAACAAGAGCAATTAAGCATTTCTGAAATATTTGAACAAAAAGGAGAAGCTTATTTTAGAGAACAAGAGCATCAATTTTTATTACATATTGATAGTACAGAAAATAAAGTAATCAGCACCGGCGGTGGCGTACCTTGCTTTTATAATAATATGGATTTGATGAATGAAAAAGGTTTGACCATCTATTTAAATAGAAGCAAAGCTGTTACCATTACACGACTTATTAAAGGACAACATAAACGTCCGCTTATAGCTCAACTATCCGAATCGGAATTGGAAAAATTTTACGATGAACGATTGGCTGCTCGTGCACCATTTTATGAGCGTGCTACACTACACGTGGGCGATGATGATTTAGATACTATCAATCAAAAAATACAAGCTTATCTGCAAGCTTAATGTATGGTAATTTTTTTTCCTAAAAAATGCGGTGGTGTGTTTAGCACATATAAATCTAACATCAACAAAACGCGGGCAGCACTCTCTCTAAAAAAATTATACAAACCAGCTCTAAAGCTTACATCTTTAGCATTGAAACCAACGGCTTCCAAATCATATTTATGTGCAATCATTAACGCACGTTCATTGTGAAATTGTTGCGAGATAAGTATAACCTTATTTTGCCCAAATACTTTTTTGCATCGTATCACAGAGTCGTGTGTTCTAAATCCGGCATAATCACAAACGATGCAAGAATCCGGCACACCTAATGCAATCAAGGCATCCATAAAATCTTGCGGTTCGTTATAACCGTGCCAACCATTATCACCGGAAATTAAAATACGGTCTATTTTTTTTGCTTTCCATAAAGCATACGTTGCATCCAATCTATTTTGCCAAAATGGATTAATCGTTTTTTTGTCTTTTAATGTTTTGCAAGTGCCTAACAACAATCCAACTTTCTGATATGGAATGTCATCTACTGAACTGAATGTTTTCCCTATTGCAAATTGTTCTACTTTATAATTGCAAAAAAACAAAACCGATATAGCACATACACTCATCGGTAAATAAAAAAACAAGAATGCTTTTTTAGAGAACAACGTTTTAATCATCTAACCAAAAAAAATATGTTATTGGATTTTATAAAAATATTTCAATTGTAAATCCAACGAAAGTGATGCATAACTGAAGAAATTATCTTTGTATGGAATTTTATTTTTTTCCAATAGTCGCAACATATTATATCCGGTAGTGCCAACATAAAATTTATCATCTTTTAATTCAGAATAATACGATGCCTCTTCAATCGGCATGGTGTAAGATTGCACATACATGGAATCAGAAGTCAATAATTTCTCAGACTGAGGAACATTTTGGAAATTTTCTTTTAATATTTTTTCCATCATCTCGCAAGTACCTTCCATTTTTTCCCAAAAATTTTCGGCAGCACTCACCCATGTTTTATTTTCTTTATTATACTGTGTATAACGTTTGGCTCTCAATCTTAAAAACTCCTTAAACAAAGCTTTTTCTTCTTCAATAGATGTTGCGGCCAATGCTTTTTTCAATAATTCATTTTCTGCATTTAAGGTATCTTTAAAAATGGGTACATTTCTATAAATACCTTGTAAGCTATCAATTTCCACCATTTTTTTCTCTTCGTATAAACGCATAGCATACGTAATCATCGCTTCATTGGCATATTGAAATTGACGAAACAATTGATGCATCACAGGAATAGACCAAGCTTGAGTAGAAGTTAGTTTATCATTTTTTTTCACCATCAATTCCGGTGAACTGATAAACAATACCGGCGTTTTATAATTGATATAATGTTTTTCTTTTTTGGGATTGATAAATTGAAATTGCGTTTCAATGACATACGGTGCACTATCCAACGGCATGTGCATACGCCAAATATTCCAATCGTATTCATTTTCCATCACGGTGTATTTACTCACCTGCGATTTCATTTTAGGTTGAGGATGGATGAAGTAAGAAACAGTATCTGCAAAATAAACAACCGTGTTCGGAAAATCATTGTTTACTAATTTAGGCCAATATAATTCGCCAACAATATTTTTCATAGTACGCAAATATTCCATGCGGTCTGTTACCAATTTATCGGCAGCATTTGCTTGCACCATTTGCACCGGTGCTTCTGCTAATACGCACAACGAAAAAGAAATGAGTAAAGAAGTGATAATTGTCTTCATGTGTGTAAGTTTTATGGTTAAAAGAGATAAGCTCCTTCCGCTTTATTATTTTCAATATTTACTATGATATGTTCGTTTAATGTGGTGGCAATAGGGAAACCTACAATATCTGCATTAATCGGAAATGTTTTATGTGTTCTATCTACCAAAATTGCTATAATAATTTTTTTAGGATTATAATGTGTGAGTGGTTGTAATGCATAAAACAGCGTTCTTCCGGTATTGCCCACATCATCAATAATCAATATTGTTTTATGATTCAAATTTATATCATCTTTTATAATTATGCTTTCTTTTAATGGTTCCGGCTTATGAATACTAATTGTTGAAAATTGTATTTGTTTTGACGAATCAAATTGTTCAATTTTTGTACCAATTTCTTTGGCTATCGTTAAGCCGCCGCCGGGCTCTATGCCCAATATCACCAATTCATCATCACCATATGTCAGTTCTAATGCTTGATAAGCCATTCTATCCAGCATGAGTTCAATAGTGGAAGCATTTAATATTTTCTGTGCAGTTTTCGGAATTAACATGTTAATTAATTTAGATTATTTCTAAATAAATCAGAATTAAACATTCTTTCAAAATAGAAATTAAAAATAAGCCTATAATAGTGTAATTTCGCAATAAAATCAAATAAATTTCTGATGAGTTTTCTTACAATCATTCAAATTATCTTTTTTATTGCCTTAGTAGGCACTACTTTTTATTTTGCTTTTCGCAAATTTAAAGAAATCTATGACAATGTAAACATGGGAAAACCGGAAACGATAAACTCTACTTTGGATTTTCGTATTAAAAGTGTTTTGCTGATTGCATTTGGACAGAAAAAAATGTTTAAAATTACCTTTCCGGCTCTTTTACATTTAGTAATCTATGCTTCTTTTTGTATTACACAAATTGAATTACTAGAAATCTTCATCGATGGATTTTTTGGAACACACCGTTTCATCTACCATTTATCCGAAGGTACTTTCATTAATTCGTTCTACATATTTGTCATCAACTTTATTGAGATTTTATCACTCTTAACTTTATTTGTAACCATTGCGTTCATTTTAAGAAGAACTGTTTTCAAAATCAATCGTTTCAATAAACCGGAAATGAAAGGTTGGGCTACCAAAGATGGATTGATCATCTTAGCTGGTGAGCTTACCTTAATTACTTTCATATTTATGATGAATGGTGGCGATAGTGCGTTACACATCCAAGAACATGGAACAGATTATGGATTTATTTTAAGTGGCTTATTAGGTTCTATGCTAAGTGATTTACCAACCGGATTATTACATTTTATTGAAAAATTAGGTTGGTGGGGACACATCATTACGGTAATGGCATTTATTCTTTATTTACCTTACTCTAAACATTTACATATTTTATTAGCTTTTCCAAATACGTTTTTCACGCGTCCGGAAGCCAAAGGTGAAATGCGCAATATGCCGGCTATCCAACACGAAGTACAATCCATGATGGATCCAAGCTTTGTTGTGCCGGAAACAGATGGTGAAGTACAATTTGGTGCTAAAGATGTATATGATTTATCTTGGAAAAGTTTGTTAGATGCTTACACCTGTACTGAGTGCGGAAGGTGTACTGCTGCTTGCCCGGCCAACCAAACCGGTAAAAAATTATCTCCGCGTAAAATCATGATGGATACCCGTGATAGAATGGAAGAAATTGCTGCCTGCAAAAAAGAACACGGACCGGATTTTGTAGACAATAAAACACTTTTAGGCGACTATATCACCGGTGAAGAATTGCGTGCTTGTACCACTTGTAACGCTTGTGTAGAAGAATGTCCGGTAAGCATTTCTCCTTTAAATATCATCTTAGAATTACGTCGTAATTTAATTATGGAACAATCGGATTCTCCTGCGGAATGGAATAACGTATTTGCCAATATGGAAAACAACCAAGCACCTTGGCAATTTTCACCAAGTGACCGTTTAAATTGGACAGAAGAATTAAATTAATCCAAGCACACATTTATTAAAAACAATTTCAAAATTAAAATTTATCTTTTTTATGCAATATAAAGTACCAGTATTATCCGAGTTGGTTGCCGAAGGAAAAACACCGGATGTTATTTTTTGGGTAGGATGCGCAGGCAGCTTTGACCAACGTGCACAACGTGTTACTGTCGCATTTACAAAAATATTAAATCAGCTCAATATCAATTTTGCAGTATTAGGAACAGAAGAAGCTTGTACTGGCGATCCGGCAAGACGTGCAGGAAACGAGTTTGTATTTCAAATGTTAGCACAACAAAATATTGCCACTTTAAACGGTTACGGTGTAAAGAAAATATTGACGACTTGCCCGCATTGCTTTAACATCATAAAAAATGAATATCCTGCTTTAGGTGGTCAATATGAAGTATTGCATCATTCAACTTATTTGCAAGAATTAATCAATGATGGCCAATTAAAAGTAGAAGGTGGACCATTTAAAGGAAAACGTATTACGTATCACGACTCATGTTATTTAGGAAGAGCCAACGAAATATATGAAGCACCACGCTCAGTAATAGAAGCATTAGATGCGGATTTAGTTGAAATTGACAGAAGCAAAGCAAACGGAATGTGTTGTGGTGCCGGTGGTGCGCAAATGTTTAAAGAAGATGAACCGGGCGACAAACGAATCAATGTACAACGCACCGAACAATTAATGGAAGTATATCCGGATATTATTGCGGTGGCATGTCCATTTTGCAATACGATGTTAACGGATGGTGTGAAAAATGAAAACAAACAAGATGATATTAAAGTAGTAGATATTGCAGAGTTAGTAGCACAAGCCAATAAATATTAATCTAAATAAGCTGTTTCAATCTTATGAAAGCCGGATGTTTCATCCGGCTTTTTTTATTTTCTCATTATAGCAACAATAAAAATGACATTAACAAAAAACAACATAAACTATATAGTTGTATAATAAGATAAAGCGTCAATTCACCCAAAAACTTTTGTATTTTTACAAGAGAAATGAGATAAAAATATCCATTTCTATTTTTAATTAAATCTATTTAAACATGTTGACACCATATCATATTTTACCGGACTACGCGAAAGTTTGGGTGTACCAAGCCAGCCGAAGTTTTACGCAAGAAGAAGTGAGAGAAATTAGCGATATACTTGAAAATTTTGTGGATCGTTGGCAATCTCATGGAAAAGATATCAACGGCTGTGGCTCTATTTATTACAGACGTTTTATTGTATTAGTGGCCGATGATAGCAATTGCAAAATTGGCGGATGCTCTATTTATGAAACGGCTAAATTATTACAAGAAATTGAGCAAGCTTATTCCATTGAGTTATTCGACCGCTTAAAAGTAAATTATAAAATTACTTCTGATTTGGTTGGAAGTTTTCCATTTAATCAATTAAATGAATATTTAGAATCTGGCAAGATAAATGAAGACACCATTGTATTCAATAATTTGGTTGATAATAAAAAGGATTTTGAAACCAAATGGGAAATTCCATTAAAAGAATCACCTTATTTTAAATTCGTAACGGTTTAAACAAATTTCCGTATTTTTACAAAAATCAGGTAACCTATGCGAATGAAATCGCTATATATTTTTCTCTTTGTTGTTTTTATTTCAAGTTGTGCTCGTCCATACCGAAAAATAAAAATGACCGACATTCCATTTAATGAATTTAGAGATGAAAACAGCATTAGTTATTCCGTTCGTCAAGGTGTAATGTATAATTTAAAAAATTTATTTTACGCCAAAAGAGAATTCAAAAAAGATGTCAATTTAATTGCTTTTAAAATCATCAATAAAACAGATTTACCTTTAAATATTAATGATTTGCAATTTTATTGCGGTGCAGCTTTACCATTAATTCCCATTTCAAAAGAAGATTATTATAATACTATAAAACAAAAAGCAGCTTTGTATTGGTTATATTCTCCGGGCGTTGTTGTGTATCCGCGACCACCAAAAGGCAGTAAAAAATTTATTCCATTACCATTTGGTATTCCAATTGCAGCTGTAAATTATGGTGTTGCACTGAAGGCCAATAAAAAATTACAAAACGATTTAAATCTTTTAGATTTACGCAATAAAGTTATTCAACCTAAAGACAGTATTGAAGGTATTTTGACATTTAAAAATGTAGATAATTGTGGCGATATCTTCATTACGGTAAAAGAAAATTAAAATGACAAACACAACTACCGATTCCATTACACCTAAATTTTTATCCGTTGGAAAAATAGAAGGTTACAGTTACTTAGCACTTTTATTAATAGCAATGCCTTTAAAATATTTTGCAGACATGCCTTTAGCAGTTAGCATCGCAGGCTCTTTACATGGCATTTTATTTGTAGCCTTTGTATTCTATATTTTCAGAATGTATTTGGCAAAAAAATTAGATGTAGAAAATGCTACATATGCATTTTTATTGTCGATTGTTCCCTTTGGTACTTTCTTCTTAAAAAAATTAGTAAAAGAGTAAGATTACGCTTCTACTACTTTTTCCATTTTCATACCTCGCGAACCTTTTAATAAAATTTCTGCGTCTTTAAATGATTGCTCGCGGAACCACGTTCCTGCGTCGGTGGAATTTTTGAATTTGATAAGATTTTTTCCGGTTGTTTTATCAAACTCTTCACCTACCAATACTATGGTATCAAACGCTAATTGTATTGCTAAGTCGGTGATTTTTTGATGCTCTTCTGCTGCGTATTTTCCCAATTCGAACATATCGCCTAAAATAACAATCTTATTTGTTGCGGTAGAATGTGCAAAATTCTCTAACGCATGTTGCATACTACTTGGATTGGCATTATACGCATCTAATATCAACGAATACGTTGCTTTTTGAATCAATTGAGAGCGTGAATTGGTTGGATTATATTGTTCAATAGCTTGTTTAATGTTTTCATTCTCTACTTTAAAATATTTTCCTAAGGCAATAGCACACATGATATTGCTAAAATTATAGTTTCCATATAAATGGGAATTTATTTCTGTAGATTCAAATTGTATTTTCAAAAACGGATGTTCATTTAATACAACACTGGAAAAAGTAGATGACTCATTTTTCCCGTATGAAATAACGTTTTGCAAATTTCGATCGTGTATCATTTCTAATAATATCGTATCATCGCCATTCACAAAAACAGTTCCACTGTATTGATTTAAGAAATCATACAACTCACCTTTTCCTTTGCGAATGCCATCCAAGCCTCCAAAACCTTCTAAGTGTGCTTTACCACAATTTGTAATGATACCATGCGTTGGTTGCACGATGGAACAATAGCTTTCAATTTCTTTTTGATGATTAGCACCCATTTCTATAATGGCGATTTCTGTACCGAATTGCATCTGTAAAATGGTTAATGGAATCCCGATGTGATTATTGAGGTTTCCTTTCGTATAATGTGTTTGGTAGGTTGTTGCTAAAACTGCGTTGACTAACTCTTTAGTAGTGGTTTTTCCGTTGGAGCCTGTAATAGCAATAATCGCTTTGGGCTTGACTTGTTGTAAATGATATTGTGCCAATGCTTGTAACGTCTGTAATACGTTTTTTACAACGATGCATCTATCAGAAGTTTTATATTCTTCTTCATCAATAATTGCATACGATGCACCTGCAAGTAATGCTTGTTGTGCAAATTCGTTTCCATTAAAAGAAGAGCCTTTCAGTGCAAAATAGAGTTGATTAGTTTGAATGTTTCTAGAATCTGTAGTTATACCAATTATTGGAGAAAAGAATTGGTAGAGTTGTGTAATTTCCATGTGATAAAAATAAAAAAGTCCTGAAGAATATTCAGGACTTTGATATGATAAATTTTAGAAATTAGTATTTTCTGGATTTTTCGTTTTTAGAGATTTATTTTTTCATCTCCCAGAATTTTTTACCACCGAACATGTTGCCATCAGGAGAACCAACGCGTACCATAGCACAACGGAAACCGATATCGTCAGATGATTGATCTTCATTCAAGAATCTTCTTGTACCTGGAGACATGAAATAACCTCTATCTCTCCAAGAACCACCTTTAAATACACGTGCTTTGTTATTTACTAAAGTAGATACTCCATATTGATATTCTACTTGAGAAGAAGAGTCACCGTCATTATAATCTAATGCGAATGATTTTCTATAGTTTCTTCTGTTCGTTAAATCTTCGTCTTCTTCACGAACGTATTTGATTCTACCCATGCTATCCAAACCTTCTTCAAAAGTTGGTCGCATAAAGATATTACCACGGTATGTGTTCAAGTCTTCACCATCAGGCTCTGTCATTGCACGGTAAACATCTTGTGTCCATTCGTTTACGTTACCAGCCATATTAAATAAACCGAAATCATTTGGATAGTTAGCATGTACATCTGCCGTAATCTCTGCATTGTCATTTAAAGCACCTGCAACACCCATATAGTCACCACGACCTCTCATAAAGTTAGCTAAGAAATCACCTTGGCTTTTTGTATGTTTTTGGTAACGGAAAGTAGCACCATCCCAAGGATAAATTCTTCTATCTGTAATAACCTCTTCACCCGGCATTGGCATGTTACCACGCAAGCCTAAAGCAGCATATTCCCATTCTGCTTCTGTTGGAAGTCTGTAATCCGGCAATAAGATACCATCACTAATATTTACATTACGTTTTCCTGAACCATTTGGATTTAAATCTTCTTTTTGTTTTTTAGTTGCTCCTTGATACAAACCTAACGCATACGCTTCAGTATTGAAGTTATCTTCATTTTTTTGGTTTGCGTTCAAATCTAAATAACCTTCTTTAATTAAGATCATCTCGTTTACACGGTCTGTTCTCCATTTGCAATATTCTGTTGCTTGCAACCAACTAACACCAACAACTGGGTAGGTATTATAAGAAGGGTGTGTGAAGTAATATTTTACATACGGTTCATTATATGCCAAGTTTCTTCTCCAGCACATAGAATCCGGTTTCGCACTTTTAACAAACTCCGGATGGTCTGTACCAAATACTCTATCCAACCAATACACATACTCACGGTAGTCTAAGTTCGTTACTTCTGTTTCATCCATATAAAAAGAAGAAACCGTAACACGGCGTTGGATATTACTGTTTTCGTACATCAAATCATCTTCCGTAGCACCCATTGCAAAAGTACCACCTTCTACCAACACTAAGTTAGGTCCGGTAATTTGATTCGTATTTTCAGAGCGTTCGAAACCACCCCATTTTTTGTCGTTGTAATTCCAACCGGTAGTAGCAGATGAATTGCTTTTACCACCTTTACAACTAATTGCTAATACACTTGCAATAATACTTAAGTGTAAGAATTTTCTCATTCTATTAAAGGTCATTATTTCGGCTTTTTATTATAAAAATCAAAGATAGGTTAAATAAATTAAATTGCAAAACATTTAGTCTAACTTTATAAACGGATTTTTTTTTAACTTATTGTTTCTTTACAACCTAATTTTACGCAAAAAAAAGGAATTTATTTTATAATTTCACGCTAACACATTTATTCGCCATTAATGAATATATTATTCCATAAAAAAACAGCGATTGTATTCTTTTTTTCTCTCCTATTTTCGGCCTTATCCGCCCAAAATAGCAGTAAAAACATGCAGGAAGTAATACTTAAATGGAAAAATGACAATTCACTTCCTACCTTTTCTTCTGCCGTATATCTTTCAAAATTTCAAGCACTACCAGCCTATTCATTCGTAGAAAAAATTAATAAAAATCAAGCTATTCATGTTGTACTTTCCAATGAACAATACGAGCCCCTTACTTCACAAATGTTGACAAATAATCAACGACTAGCTATCCAACAACAACCACAAATTCAAGTAGAGTATGGCTATGAACGTGGAAATAAATTAGCAACCATTACAATTTTACCTTTTAGAAACAACAATGGAACCATTGAAGTACTAAAGCAATTTCAATGGAATATCACCAATGCTACTAGTTGGGATGAAAGAAATATTGAAAATACAGATGCCAATAGAACCTATGTTGCTAATTCTGTTTTAAGTACAGGCAAATGGTTTAAATTTGGTGTACCCAAATCGGATGTATATAAATTAGATTATACGTTTTTAAAAAACTTAGGTATTTCTGTACAAAATATAAATCCGCAAAACATCCGTATTTTCGGGCATCGCTGTGGAATGTTACCGGAAATAGCCGGAGCAGAAAGAGAAGATGAAGTACTTGAAATTCCTATTAAAGTAGTAACTGCCAACGCTTCTCAATTTCAAGAAAATGATTATGTATTAGCCTATCTTCCGGGACCGGAAAAATGGGATTACCAAACAAGCTCACAAACGTTTATTGCAAAAAAGCATTTATACAGTAATACTAAAAACTACTTCATAACTGCAGATGCCGGTGTAGGAAGTAGAATTGGTAATGCCACGGCTCCGGTTGCTCCTTCAAACAAGACTATCACTACGTATAATGATTACGGATTTTTTGAAGAAGATAAAGTGAACATTGCTCAATCCGGAAAACAATTTTTAGGAGACGAATTTGGGAGCATTACAGATAAAATTTATACTTTTAATTTTCCAAATTTAATAACAGCACAACCCACCAAAGTACGCATTGCAACGGCTGCATTTTCAAAAGCATCCGGTTCTACATTTACCATTTCATCTGATGGAAATACCAACGTGAATAGCTATTTCACGCCTAATGTTTCCAATATTTCCGGTATTGATAATTATGCGGTAAAAATGGAAAAATTATTTACTTTTTCGAATCTAAATCCGGCATTCAATATTTCGCTCAACTTTAATAGAAACGGCGATTTCAACACAAAAGGATGGTTAGATTATATTCAAATAAATGCCATTTCTACTTTGCGTTACAATGGCACACCATTATTATTTAGAAGCATTGCATCCGTAGGCAGTGGTGATATCTCTACATTTGAAATTCAAAACATGCATTCTACTGTAGAAATTTGGGATGTTACCAATCCTTTTAATATTCAGAGAATAAACTATACATTAAATGGAAGCACGGCATCTTTCAAAATGGCAACAGATTCATTAAAAGAATTTGTTGCTATAGAAAACACAACGAATATACCAATCGGAATGGGCAGCATTGCTAATCAAAATATACATGCAACACCACAAAAAGATTTATTGATTTTCACTCGAAGTGCATTTCTATCGCAGGCAAATGAATTGGCACAATTTCATCAAACCAAACAAAATTTATCTTCCGCAGTTTTTGAATTAAATCAAGTATTAAATGAATTTTCGTCAGGAACAAATGACATCACTGCGATAAGAAATTGCATTAAAATGTTTTATGATAGAGCTGCCGGCAATACAGCACTAATGCCTAAATATGTATTGATTTTAGGTGATGGCACCTATGACAATAAAAACTATGGCGATTATTTGATGCCAACATATGAAAGTGATAAAACATTTGAAGCATTGGAAACTTTTGTATCCGATGATTATTTTGGATTATTAGATGATAACGAAGGTGCAAACATCACCAATACATCAACAGAAAAATTAGATGTGAGTGTAGGGAGGATTCCGGCAGATGATATGACAAAAGCACAAACTGCCGTCGATAAAATTAAAATGTACGGTTCAAAAGATGCCTATGGCGATTGGAGAAATCAAGGAACATTTATTGCAGATGACGAAGATTACAATATTCATATTGACGATGCCGACGAATTTGCCGACAATCTTTTTACAGTTCAAAAAAAGATAAACGTTGACAAAATATATTTAGATGCCTATCAACAACAATCACAAACCGGTGGTGCCTCTTATCCGGCTGTGAATGATGCTATCAACAAGAAATTATTTACAGGAACACTCTTCATTAATTATGTTGGACATGGCGGACCAACCGGATTAGCCAAAGAAAAAATCCTGACCATAGACGACATTAACCAATGGAACAACAGCACCAAACTACCTTTATTTATTACGGCTTCGTGCGAATTTGCTCCGTTTGATTTTATGGATCAATACACAGCAGGCGAGCGTGTTTTGTTTAAAGAAAATGGCGGTGGAATTGCATTGGTTACCACAACACGTGTTGTATATTCCAATCGGAATAAAACGATGAATGAAAATTTCATGGCTCAATTTAACAATGCTTATACGGATAAAAATGCCACCTTAGGTGATATACTTCGCGTAGCTAAAAACAACACGAACACCGGTGATGGAAATCGGAAATTTACACTATTAGGCGATCCGGCTTTACGCTTAGCTATTCCAACCTACGATGTTGTTGTAACTAAAATAAATTCGGTTCCAATATCACTACCACACGATACGATTAAAGCCTTATCTAAAATAACAATTGATGGTGAAGTGCGCGACAACAGCAATGCGTTAATGACTGATTTTAATGGTATTGCCGCAACAACATTGTACGACAAAATAAAAACAATTACGACACTCAACAATGACCCTGAAAGTGCACCATTTTCATTTAATTTACAAAAAAACAGCATCTATAAAGGAAAAACAAAAATCACGAATGGTAAATTTCAATTTACCTTTTTAGTACCTAAAGATATCGACTACAATTATGGAAACGGAAAAATAAGTTTGTATGCGAGTACAGATACAACAGATGCTACCGGCTATACCAACGACATTATTATTGGCGGTGCAAGCGATACTTTTCCAATTGACAACGAAGGACCAATTGTAGATGTTTTTATGAATGATGAAAAGTTTGTTTTTGGCGGCATCACCAATGAAAATCCAAAATTATTCTGTACACTTTATGATGAAAACGGAATCAACACTTCCGGAAATGGAATTGGACACGACATCACTGCTATTATTGATAATGATACTCGAAATATTTATACACTCAATGATTTTTATGAAACAGAGATTGATAATATTGCGAATGGAAAAATCTTATATCCATTTTCTAAATTAAAAAAAGGAAAACATACTTTAGAAGTTAAAGCTTGGGACGTATTAAATAATTCCGGCGTTGGCTATACCGAATTTTTCGTGGAAGAAGATGCCAAATTAGCATTATCACATGTATTAAACTATCCTAATCCATTTACTACTTCTACACATTTTATGTTTGAGCACAATCGACCGGGCACTGCATTAGATGTAAAGATTGAGATATTTTCTGTTTCCGGAAAAATCATTAAAACAATTTCAAAAAATATTAATAGCGTTGGCTACAGAATAGATGATATTGCTTGGGATGGTTTAGATGATTTTGGAGATAAAATTGGTAGAGGTGTGTACATCTATAAAATCACCATAAAAGATGATAATGGAAAAAAAGTAAGCCAATATCAAAAATTAGTCGTACTAAATTAGATTATTTCAAATAATTTTGCCATTTTAACGTTTCCAAACCATAGTGTTTTTATATGAGATATAAATTAATTACCAATTTCCTACTTACTGCATTTCTACTTACGACTTTTTGTTCAGTTTCTATCGCTCAAATTAGCAGCAGTAAAAGTGGTATTAACACCGTAAACAGTGCCGTTCCGTTTTTACGCATTGTGCCGGATGCACGTGGTGGCGGTATGGGTGATGTAGGTATTGCTACTTCTGTCGATCCGAATACTACATTTTACAACGCATCTAAATTAGCTTTTGCTAAACGTAAATTAGGGCTTTCATTATCGTATGCGCCATGGTTGCGTGCATTAGGCATCACGGATATTTTCATGACTCATTTTACCTTTTACTACAAAGTATCACCAAATGATGTGGTGCATACTTCTTTGAAATTTTTTAGTTTAGGTGATATTGAATTTACGGATAATGCCGGAAACCCTATTGGAAGTGGTCGTCCTCGCGAATTATCGTTTGATGCAGGTTATACTCGAAAATTAGGAAAGCATTTTGGATTAGGCGTCGCCTTTCGATATATTTATTCCAACTTAGCACAAGGACAAAGCATTGGTAGCACACCTATTAAAGCAGGACATGCCGGAGCGGCAGATTTAACCGGAACATACAACTTAGATATGACTGTTGGAAAAAAGAAAATGAAAGCCAACTTCATGACAGGTATTGCAATTACCAATATGGGTTCCAAAATTTCTTATACAGAAGATGCTGTTGAGAAAGATTTTATCCCAACAAATTTCGGTATTGGTTTTGGATTTAGATTGCAACCTACTAAAAGCCATGAATGGGGAATTTATTTAGATGCTAATAAATTATTGGTACCAACACCGGATACTATTGATAAAAACAACGATAATATTTACGATTTTAAACAACAATCTTCCTTTAAAGGTATGTTCACTTCTTTAGGAGATGCTCCGGGCAAGTTTAAAGAAGAAATGAGAGAATGGACAATGGGTATTGGTACAGAATACTGGTATGATCACATTTTTGGTGCTCGTGTGGGTTATTTCTTAGAAGCAAAAGACAAAGGTTTCCGTCGATTTGTGTCAACAGGTGTAGGTGTGAAATATAGTGTCTTCGGTTTAGACTTTTCTTATTTAATACCAACAGGTGGTGCCAGAAACCCATTGGATAACACATTCCGTTTTTCATTGAAATTTGACTTTGCAAAAGTTGGTGGTAACAAAGTGGAAGATGATGGAGATGACATCAACGATGCAACAGATAGAGTAGACAAAGGAACCAGAAAACGTTTAAAGAAAGGCTCTAAGACAGCACAATAAAATAATCAAACAATTTATAAAAGCAATGATTGTATTAAACTACTGTCATTGCTTTTTTTATTTATTAGTGGTATTTGTACATAGAAATATATCACAAGAAATAAACTTGGTAAATAAGCTCTAAATCACAACTATTATAATAAAATAAAGGAAGAAAAATATTAGCCTTCAAAATTAAGAGAGAAGGTAAATGAACGATTATACAAACCTTTAATAAAACGAGAAGCTGGCAATATATCATTATACTTATGACTATTCAACACAGAATTAGACATTTTAAATTCCGGTGATAAGATGAACAATGGAAAATGAATTTCTAAACCTGCACCATAATTTATAGCTAAATCATGCGGTGATTGAATCGGCATATTGGCTTGTTTTCTAACTTTAAATTCACTGCCAATATCATACCCATATCTTAAACCGGCAACTAAATAAATTTTTATATCTTTTAATGGCTGCGATTTAATTTTAAACTCGATTGGAAAATCAAATAGAATTTGCGGTATTTCTTTCTTTTCGGTGGAGGCATTGCCATACGTGTAATTCAACTGTTTATTGGAAAATATAAATCCGGGCGTGGTTCTTAGTTCCACATAACGATGAAGATGATAACTGATTAAAGCACCTATTCCAAAATCAACACCATATTTAGATTTAATTTCTAAAATCGTATCACTGGTTGCAAATAGTTCGTTGTGTTTTATTTTAAAATCAGAAAAACCGGAAGACAAATGAATACCAAAGTGATATGGTTTTCTGGCAAATTTCAAATCGTTTTCCATTACATTCCGTTGACTAAAACCGAATGTAGGCACCAAAAACAAAAGGAATAAACTTATTTTTCTGCTATATAAATGGTACTGATACCAAAAGTAAGTTGTCTGCATTCAATCTTTTTAAAACCTGTATATTGCAATAATTCCACAAATTTTTTGCCATCCGGAAATATGCGAACACTCTCCGGCAAGTAACTATACGCACGAGCATCTTTCGACACTAATTTTCCGACAAATGGTAAAACGTTGCAAAAATAAAAATAGTATATTTTTTTGATGAACCAATTCGTTGGTTTGGAAAATTCCAATACAAAAACCTTTCCTCCTATTTTTAACACACGATGCATTTCTGCCAATCCTGGAATTACATTTTCAAAATTACGAATCCCAAATGCAATACTAACGGCATCAAACGTATTATTTTCAAAAGGAAGATGTTCACCATCTGCCAATTTTAATTCAATATTCGGGTACTGTTTCGTTTTCGTTTTTCCCACTTCCAACATCTTCTCCGAAATATCGACACCAATAATTTTTTCCGGATTTAATTTGGTTTCGGCAATCGCCAAATCGGCTGTTCCGGTGGCAACATCTAATATCACTTTAGGTTTCGATTGTCCCATTAAATTCACCAACTTGCGTCGCCAAAGCTTATCAATGCCCATTGAAAAAAAATGATTCAAGAAATCATACGTGCCTGCAACATTATTAAACATAGAAGCAACTTGTTCTTTTTTGCTTTCGTTGGTATTATATGGTGTTAATGGTGTTCCCATTGATTTTTAAAATTTATGCTATTGTTACACAATAATTTATCCAAACAAATGGAATATTGCCCATTTCAACACAAAAGTAGAAAATTAATGTTCAATAATTTAAAAATAGTATTCATCTTTGCATTAATTATACTACAAATTGATACGTACTGCAAAATTTATTGGTTCATTTCCCAAAACAGATGATTGTCCGACGACCGGATTTAACGAGTTTGCCTTTATTGGCAGAAGTAATGTTGGAAAATCTTCGTTAATAAATATGTTGACCAACAAACGAGATTTAGCGAAAGTATCTAAAACACCCGGCAAAACTCAAATGATTAATTTTTTTGAGATTGATCAAAGTTGGTATTTAGTGGATTTGCCCGGTTATGGTTATGCACGCGTTTCTAAAACTACACGCGAAGTATTTAGCAAAATGATTAAATACTACATTTCCAAACGCACGCAATTGCTCACTTTGTTTGTGTTAATTGACGCCACAATTACACCGCAAAAAATTGACTTAGAATTCATCAATTGGTTGGGTGAAATAAGCATTCCATTTGCCATTATCTTTACCAAATCAGACAGAGAAACGAATTTAATTATTCAAAAAAACGTTCGGAATTTTAAAGAAAAATTACTTGAAAATTGGGAAACCTTGCCTAATTCTTTTATTACATCTTCCGAAAAAAATAGAGGCCGTGATGAAGTGTTAAATTATATCCAATCTATCAATGAAATAGCACTTTCGGAAGAAACAGAATAGCATTTTATTTTGATAAAGAAAAAGAAAAGATGGAAGAATTAATTGAGCTTTCAACCAAAGAAATTACAATTGAAAGAAACGAATTTCTGAAAATAAAAGGTAGCATAGACACCAACATATATTATATTGTTAGAGGCAGTTTACGAATTTTTATTTTAGATGAATACGAAGAACAAACTATCCGATTTGGGTACAAAGAAAATATCATTGTTTCATTAGATTCTTTTTTAACAGAAAAACCATCGGATTTATTTATACAAGCAATTAAGAAGACTGTTGTGAAAGTTATTACCAAACAACAATTGGCACAATTTCTACAGCTTGAAGAGAACAAACAACGTTGGAATGCTATTTTAGAAAGCTTAGTACTACAACAATTTGAGCGAGAAATTGACTTACTGACAAATTCTCCTAAAGAACGGTATGAACGAGTTTTAAAACGCAGTCCTCAACTTTTTCAGGAAATTCCGAACCGACATATTGCTAATTATTTACGCATGAGTGCCGAAACACTTTCACGTATAAAAAAGCGTTGACTTCAATCAAGATTTATAACATATACATTTTTGAATTTTGCATAAAATAGAATTTATGCAAGCTGAAAAATTAATTCAAACGCAATTAGAGCAAACAAGGCTTATTATCAATCAAGTTGAAAAATTAAAAACACTCGACTTGCCTACATTAAACTGGAAAGAAAACGAAACATCTTGGAGTATATTAGAATGTTTGGAACACTTGAATTTATATGGTGATTTCTATTTATCAAAAATGGAAGAAAGGATAAAAAAATCAACTGCTCAACCGGAATTGGAATTTAAAAGTGGATGGTTAGGAAATTACTTTGCAAAAAGCATGTTGCCGAAAGAGAAATTGAACAAAATGAAAACCTTCCAAGATAAGAATCCATTAAATGCCCATCTCAACAGAACCGTCATCGATACATTCCTTGTGCAACAAATAAAATTATTGGAAATACTAAATGCATCACGCCATGTGAGTTTAAATAAAGTAAAAATTCCAACTTCTATTTCTCGTTTTATTACGATAAAATTAGGTGATACACTTCAATTCTATATCAATCACATTCTTAGACATTTAAAACAAATTGAAAGAATACAAACTGCCATGAAATTAGCAGCATGACACTTGTTAAAAATCAATAAAATAGATAGAACAGCGTGCTTTCATAGCCATTTATCCACATACTTTGGCAACAAATTTGTTGCAGGCTTCGTAATTAATTTATTTTTGCAACGGATGAAGCAGCTGATTACTATATTTTTTTTAGTTTTTATTTCCAACACACTGCGAGCACAAGATGTTAATGGAACGTGGACCGGAAATTTTGTACAATACATTCACAATAGATACGATGTTGAATTAGTGGTAGAAAAATTGCCACCCGGAAATATATTTTCCGCTCGTTTACGAATAATGGATGATTCTTATTTTGGTGAATACAATGTGAGTGGCTTTATATGCAATAAGAAATTTTTAGAAATCACCACTATCGTTTTATTGAGAGAAAGTGGCCCTTCCAATTGGATTGACTGCCTAAATGGTACTTTTGACTTAAATGAAGATGAAACACTGTTAACCTTTACGGATACTTGGTTGCTTAATGAACAAAAAAACAATCTTTGCAAAGTAAAATATATCCAAAAAGACATGTTCCAATGTTTGCGTAGTGCTTATTTACACAAAGCAAAATACCAATCTGAGATTGTAGCTTTTGAAGCAAAATGGAATAGCATTGCCATCACTAAGAAGCTTAACAAAACAGCCTTAGAAGAAATGTTGGCAAACACGAAGTCGACACCTAAAAATACGGATTCCAAAACTACTGCAACGCCGATTGACACGCCGGCTATTAAGCAAACAATCGCAAATAAGCCAGTTCCGGATAATAAGATTGAGATAGCTACTAATTATGACAACACATCTAAATCAGAAACAAAAATTGTAGCTAAAAATGAAGAAAGAGCTCCAATTATTGACACTTTTGAACAAGTAAAAACCAAACCGGTAGTTATCAGAGATGAAATAGAAGTGGTAAACGGTTTAATTACGATTGAATATTGGGATAGATACAATGAAGATGGCGACTCTGTCAACTTATTTTTAAATAAGAAACCCATTTTACAAAATGTGCTTTTAACAAAATCCAGAAAATCTATTACCATACAATTGGAGCAAGAAGTTAATTATTTAGTGTTAGATGCCATCAACCAAGGTACAGAGCCACCGAACACCGCATCTATTACCATTAAAGATGGAAAAAAAATACAAAATGTATCATTAACATCGAATATGAAAACGAGTGGAGCACTCAAAATAGTATTTAAAAAACCACCAAAAACCAACTAACTTTATAACAATCAAACATTTGCCACT
Organism: uncultured Chitinophagales bacterium; assembly: GCA_964507125.1. Lineage (GTDB taxonomy): Bacteria > Bacteroidota > Bacteroidia > Chitinophagales > JADIYW01 > JADJSS01. The sequence goes on from CAZDOT010000001.1 coordinate 146,828, forward strand.
TTACTCAGAATTAATAATAATCTCATTTATAGATAGTAGGATTTAGAAAAAAAAGAGTATCTTTGCATTCCAAATAAACGAAAAAAAAGACGCCATGAAAGCAGATATCCATCCAAAAGAATACAGATTTGTAGTATTTAAAGACTTTTCTTGCGACCACATGTTTTTAGGAAAATCTTGTGCAAACACAAAAGACACCATCAAATGGGAAGACGGAAATGAGTATCCTTTAGTAAAATTAGAGGTATCTAATGTATCTCATCCATACTACACAGGAAAACAAAAATTATTAGATACAGCAGGTCGTATCGATAAATTCAACAAAAAATACGGTAAAAAATAATTTACTAAAACGTATATCTAAAGGCGAGGTCTCACCGTTGGTGAGACCTCGCCTTTTTTACTATTTTAAACCTTTGTTGCTATGTATATACGTATTTTAATTTTATTTTTACACTATGCCGATTCAACATTTTATCTTATTTGATGGAACTGACAGAGACCACCTTTTACCACTTACCGCCACACGTGCAGTTGCCGATTTACGTATCGGAATATTAACGATAAAAGAAAAATGGGAACATAGTTTGCATGCAACAGCTTCCATTTTAACACAAAACTATTTACAACCCAAATATCCAACAGCACCAACAGCCAACGCTATTTATATCAATGCCCATTTTTTGCCCAACAAACAATTGGTGCAACAAATTATGGAATTGCCGGAAAACAAAGCTTTGTGTAACGAAAATGGAATAATTGCCATACATACAACGCAACCCATTTCAACTTTAAACGAATTGCATGCGGTTGCTGTCCCAACAGAAACGATTTCAACAAAGATTACCTATCTTAAATATCCTTGGAATATTTTCACCTACAATGGACAAGAAATCAGAAATGACATTTCACTTTTAGGATTAAAACCGAATCCGGAAAAACTTTCCTCTACCAATACTATTTTAGGAAATGAGATTTATGTAGAAGAAGGCGTACAATGCGAATGCAGTATTTTAAATAGCACTAACGGCCCAATTTATTTAGGAAAACACAGCGAAGTAATGGAAGGCTGTACCATAAGAGCACCGTTTGCTTTATGTGAACAGGCATCGTTAAAAATGCAAGCGAAAATTTATGGAGACACCACCATCGGGCCACATTGCAAAGTAGGTGGCGAAGTCAGCAACTCTGTACTACTCGCCTACTCTAACAAAGGACACGATGGATTTTTAGGAAATTCGGTGATAGGTGAATGGTGCAATTTAGGTGCCGACACCAATAACTCTAACTTGAAGAATAATTACGGGAAAGTAAAAGCATACAATTATCCTACAAATAATTACATCGATACGCAATTGCAATTTTGCGGGTTAATAATGGGCGATCATGCTAAAGCAGCTATCAATACACAATTTAATACAGGCACAGTGGTAGGCGTATTTGCAAATGTATTCAGTGCTGGATTTCCACCCAAATTTGTACCCGATTTTTCTTGGAGTAATGATGTGTTTGAATTAGAAAAAGCATACGAAGTAGCACAACGCGTAATGGAGCGACGTGCCATCAACTTAACGGAAGAAGATAAAAATATACTGCAATATATTTTTGAAAATAGAACGAAATAGTTTTCAAATCAAGATATTTTAAATGGCTATGCGTAAGAAAATAATTGCCGGAAACTGGAAAATGAACACCACGTACGAAGAAGCAATCGCACTCGTAAAGGACATCGCAATACAAGAAAATCAACTCCATTTATCCGAAAATAAAATCGTGGTCATTGCACCACCTTTTCCATATTTAACAGAATGCATTAAAATATTAAATGATAAAGCTCATTTTTTTGTGGCTGCACAAAATTGTAGCACACAGGACAAAGGTGCCTACACCGGAGAAGTAGCTGCTACTATGTTAGCATCTATACATACTAAATATGTTATTGTTGGGCACTCCGAAAGACGTGAATATTTTCAAGAAACCGATACTATCATTTTACAAAAAATAAAACAAGCATTACAACAAAATATTACACCTATTTTTTGTTGTGGCGAACCATTACATATACGCGAAAACAATTCACATTTCACATTTATACAAGCACAATTACAAAACTGTATATTTCATTTATCAGATGAAGAAATAAAAAAAATAGTGATTGCATACGAGCCTATTTGGGCAATTGGCACCGGAAAAACGGCCACTCCGCAACAAGCACAAGAAGTGCATTGTTATATTAGAAATGAAATAAAAAATAATTTTGGAGCAACTATTAGTGAATCTATCAGCATTTTATACGGTGGAAGTGTGAATGCAAAAAATGCCGCAGAATTATTTGCAATAAATGATATAGATGGTGGTTTAGTTGGTGGTGCTTCCTTAAATGCAACAGATTTTACCACTATAATAAAAGCAATGCACGCATGATACAAGTATATTCCATTCCTTATCCAACAACAATCGACAAAGAAGATTTTGCCGGATTATTTTTTGATATTGACAACGAAGGCATAGAAGAAAAAGATACTACACTGGATATTTATTTGAATGATGAACAACAAATTTCTTCTGTTGAATTAATCAATGAAGTGTGTGCAACGTATCAACTCAGCTATACTGTTTCCACTTTAGAAAATAAAAATTGGAATGCTCAATGGGAAAGCTCCTTTCAGCCAATATTGATTGATGATTTCGTTTATGTGCGTGCGACGTTTCATCCACAAACAAACCAAACTAAGCACGAAATTATTATTGAACCGAAAATGTCATTCGGCACCGGACATCACGCAACTACGGCACAAATGATGCAGAATATGCGTTCCATTAACTTTCAAAATAAAACCGTTTTAGATTGTGGTTCCGGCACCGGAATATTAGCCATCTTAGCCGAAAAATTAGGAGCTAAAAAATGTATTGCATTGGATTATGACGAATGGTGCTATACAAACTGTTTAGAAAATATTCAACTTAATCATTGTACTAAAATAGAAGCAGTACACGGTGAAATAGCACAATATAAATCTCAAAAATTCGATATAATTTTAGCGAATATTCATCGAAATTATTTAGTAGATACAATGGAAACATTGTGTAATTGCTTGGAAGATGATGGTTATTTATTGATTTCCGGATTTTATGAAACCGATAGTGCCATTTTATTAAACAAAGCATTGGAATATAATTTGATAGCAAATTACCATACAACTCAAAACAATTGGTCTTGTATCATTTTGCAAAAAAAATAAATCCATTATCATGAAGAAACTAACGTCCTATATACTTTTATTTTTGATAGTAACAATTGCTAAAGCACAATATCCAAAAGAATTTCCGGCAGACAATGCCGGTTATGGCAAAGCCTACGCAGATTTCATAAAAAATCACTGCACGCGAGATGATTGCAAAGAAGTAGCAGAGAAATTACCGAAGGCAGTGACCAATGGAAAAGCGGCTGTTTATTTTTTTAAAATAAAAGGTATCACCCAATCTATGTTGGCAAAAAAAGCTCCGGCGTATCCAACATTTTTTCAGTTAGCTAATTTGATGTTGAGTATAGAATCTACCTCAACAAAAACAGATGTGATAGACAAGAATTTTGACATCTTACAAACCTTAATCGATAAATCAAAAGCAGGAAATTTAAAAGAGTTCACAGCTTACATGGAATATCTATCAAATCTGTATGCCAAAAATGCACTTTACTATACAAACACCAATACATGGCGAGCCACCGGCGATTACACCGTTGAATACAAAGACGACAAACCGGTATTTATTTTTGCAGCAACCGATTTAATGGGCGTTTCCAATGTTGACACATTGACATTAAAAAATGAAAAAGGCCGATATTTTCCATTAGAAAATTTGTGGGTTGGCAACAGCGGTACTATCCAAATGCAACGCAAAGGTTTTGATCCGACAAACAACTTTGTAACTTTCGGTAATCATCAAATTAATTTTGCAAAATCAGATATCATCATAGACTCGGCTAAGTTTACATTTAAGCCGGTTTTAAATGAAGTGTTATTAGGCACCTACACCGACAAACTCTTACAAGCAGAATCACAAGAACGATTGTATCCAAAATTTCGTTCGTATAACAACAATGTCAACTTTAGCACCTTAGCAAAAGAAGTAAAATTAACAGCCGGCTTTGAATTAATTGGCACGAATATTTATGGCGTTGGTTCTGATTCTGTATTGCCAACGATTTCATTATCCGGAAAAAACAATAAAGAATTGGTTCGCGTTACGGCCAACAGAATTCAACTAAAAGAATTTAAGGATATTAGTGTGGAAGATGCTTCTATGACGATTTTCTTGGATGACAATACTATCAATCATCCATTTGTCAATTTCTCATATTCTACTAAAACAAAAGATATCAAAGCATATCGAGACATCAAACCACTTTCCAAACAACCGTTTACCAGCAATTACCATAAATTATTTATTTATGCAGATGGTTTACAATGGAATTTAGATAGCACCATTATTAAATTCAACATGATTACACTTTCCGGAGAAATTCCGGCAATTTTTGAATCGTTTAATTACTATCAACCAAATTTAGAAAATAAATACAAAGGGCCAACAGAACAAGGTCCAATCGAGAAAATTTACAGATACTACGAAAGCTATGGTTCACGGTTTATAGATGCACAAGGTATTGCCGGTGAAATAAATCCGGGTGCTCCTTTTTCTGCTACACAACATATATTTTTTAAATTAGTGGAAGATGCATATATCAATTACGATCCATCAACGCGAACTATCGAAGTGAAAGAAAAACTCATTAACCAGTTTTTATCTTCAAAAGGAAAACAAGATTACGACTTCATAAAATTTGCATCTTTTAAAAGAAACCTCAATGCACGATTAAATACCAAAACCAACATAATAGAAATATACGGTGTGGAAGAAATCAATATGAGTACAAAATCCGGAGTGAAATTTATTCCGAGCAATGATACAGTGCGTGTTGGTAAAAATAGGGTGATGACTTTGAACGGAAAAATACAAGTTGGCAATTTTGATTTTGTAGCCAAACAAGTAGATTTTGATTATGACAACTACGCCTTCAAAATGAAAAATGTTGATTCCATGGTAATGTATGTTCCGGAATCAGATAAGCCAAATGAAAAGGGTGTTATTAAACTAATACGCTCTAAAACACCAATACAAAACATTACAGGTGTATTGCATATTGCAGAGCCGAATAATAAATCAGGCACTAATAATAATCCAAAATATCCATATTTTAATAGTGCAGATACTTCAAAAATTACATACGACAGAGGTGCTAACGGTGATAAGTATAATAAAGATAAATTCTACTATCAAGTGTATCCATTTGAATTAGAAAGTTTAAACCAATTAAATACTGAAAATTTACAATTAGATGGACAATTAATTTCCGGTGGAATTTTTGAACCAATAAAATCCGGATTAAAATTACAAGATGATAAAGCGTATGGTATTGATGTAAATACCGGCTCCAAAGGATATAATTTGTTTGGAAACAAAGGAAAATATGTAGCAGATTTAACCTTAGATGGCAACGGACTTTCCGGTAAAGGTTTGTTTGAATTTGGCCCTGCAAAACTATACGCCGACACGTCTTTCTTCTTTATGGATAGTGTGTATGCCGAATTAGATAGTGTGCGAATAACAGAAGATAAAACAGCCAATTTTCCGCAAGCAAAAATTAACCAATCGTCTTTTGTTTGGAACGTAAAACGAGATTCCTTAACTATCTCCGAAGGAAAAGATGAGCTATTTAGTATGTATAACAATACTACTGATTTCAATGGAAAGCTCATCTTGCATAATAAAAACTTGTATGGTGTGGGTATTTTATCTTGGAATCATACAAAATTACAATCCAACGATATTACGTTCAAAGCCAGAAAATTTGAAGCGAAAAATGGCAACTTAAATCTCACTACAGATGATGGCATTTCGTTATTAGCTTCCAGTGATGTAAATGCTAAATTTGATTTGGATAATAAAATTGCAGACATCGAATTAAATAAAAATGATACCATTCCATTAGAGTCGTTTAAGTATGTGGCAAATCCTAAGTTTTTGCATTTCGATTTAGCTAAAAACAAATTGACATTAAATGCCGCAAATGCTAACTCTAAATTTTTCTTATTATCAACCGATATAACCAAAGACTCTTTAAAATTTGTTACCTCAGCAGCTGACTTAAACTTAGCAGATAACTCTATTCACTTTGCCGGTATCAATGAGTTGTTGTTAGCGGATTCAAAAGTAATTCCGGACAAAGGTGAAATCTTCATTGAACAAGATGGAACAGTACGTTCTTTAAAAAATGCAACGGTAATTTTTAATGCAGCCAAAGCATATCACACCGTAAAAGAAGCAGAAATTAATATCATCGGAAGAAATGATTTTAATGGAACCGGAAATTATTATTTCAAAATGGATAACACCACTACGGAAAAAGTTGCCATGGCAGATATCAATGTAAACAATCCGTATCGCGGAATGGTGCCAGTTGAAACAAAAAGTAAAAAAGGAAAAAAACACGAAGACACTCGAGATTTCAGCAAGATATATACGTATGCTAAAACAACTATTTTAGAAGAAGATAATTTTAAATTAGACAAGAAAATATATTACAAAGGAAATTTTGAATTTGATTCCAGAGATAAAGATATCTTGTTAGATGGTGCTATTAAAGTAGATATCGCCAACAACTCCAGCGATTGGATTGCCAACAAGCAAAAACTTGATCCAAGCAAACCGGCTGTGAGTATGGATAGTGTATTAAACCAACCTAATACTAATTTATTTGTTGGATTAATGTTAGACAAGAGTACACCGGAATTTTATAGTTCTATTTTACAAAATAAGCGTGGTTTTAATGACGCTACAATTATGAGTGTAAAAGGTTCAATGAAATTTAGTAAAACAGAACCGGGTGTAATTATTTTTGGAGATGAAAATGCGATGACATCGCCTTATTCTACTAAATCTTGTTTAAAATATAATGAGAGTACAAAAGCAATGCAAGCATCCGGCGAAATTGGATTTGGATTGAATATTACTCCATCTAAAATAAGTTCAGTTGGTACATTTAATTTTGCTCCATCTAATCAAAAAGTAGAAATACTATCTGATTTAGCTGTTAATTTCAAACTACAACCACATGTTGCCAATACTTTAATCAACCAATTTTTAGTAGGTGAAGGAACTGCCCGTTTTGTTGCTTACAAACGCAATAAAAATATTTTCCGAACACTATCTGTATTAGCTAAAGACTCTTTAGAATCGAATAGAATTATTGCCAACTTATACGCATCCGATTCTCTTGCTATTCCGCAAAGCATCGATTATAATATGTTGCTAAGTGGAAGTAAATTTTATTGGGATGATCAAGATGCTTCTTTTAAAAGTGTAGAGAAAGTGAGTCTGGCTTATTTTGGAACAACCGCAATAAAAAGAGAATACGATGCCTATATTGAATTAGGTTATGCTTATGGTGGTGATTTTGTAAATATCTATTTACAAGGAGTTTCCGGAAATTGGTTATTTATTAAACTAATAAAAGGACAAATGGGCATTGCCTCTTCTATACCGGAAGTACAAAGTACGTTTTTCACGCTGCGTGATGCAGATAAAGTATATCGCGAAGGAAAAGAATTGGTATTTCAATTATTACCGGCTGATGCAAGTATGCGTGATAACTTTGTTATTCGAATGGAAGATTTTAAAGCTCGTTTTAAAGTAGGTACAGACATCAACAAACCGATTGTAGCACCAACGACAACACCAACAGAGACACCAAATAAACCGGAATAATAAATTGAATACGTTCCAAAAGATACTTAGCTATTGTATTGACTTACCACTTGAAAAAGTGCAAAGTCAATACAGTGGTGAAGTTGAGGTATCTTTCCATCGCGGTGCATACAAACTCAGCACTAAAAATGCCATTTATTCTTTTGGTAAAAATTATACTTCTTTTGAAACAGCATTCAATGCCATCAATATAAAAAAACAAGCAATAAAATCGGTATTGGTATTAGGTTATGGCTTAGGAAGCGTAGTAGATTTATTGGATGGAAACGAACAAATAGAACATATTACCGCAGTAGATGCTGATGCTGTAATTATCGATTTAGCTAAGAAATACACACAAACTGCATTGAGTAAAAAAGTGCATTTTATTTGCATGGATGCAACAACATTTGTACAAACCAATTCACAACAATTTGATTTAATTTTGTTTGATGTATTTATGGATGATGAAACGCCGATTAAATTTATGCAAACAGATTTTTTAAAAAGTTTGAAAAAATGTGCTGCACAAAACGCTATTCTTATTTATTCTAAAATAGATGCATCGTATGCAAATAAGATAGAGAATAAACAATTTGAATCTGTGTTTACTACTATATTTCCCGAAAGTTTTTCCATAGATGCCTCCGGAAATAAAATGTATGTTTGGATACAGAAATAAACTATTTCTTTCTAAAATCTCTTCTGTGTAAAAATGGTGTCAATGAGCCAACCAATGCACCCACTGTATAACCAACAATTACATCTGTCCAATAATGTTTTCCGGCTTTCACGCGCAACAATCCGGTTAATGCCGGAAAAATAGCAGCACTTGTCCACACCAATGGTTTCCATTTGGAAGTAGGATGATAATCTGCATAAACCATCGCAATAAAATAAGTGCTTGCGGTAGTAATAGAAGTATGTCCGGAAAAAAACGAAGCTGCCGCACTTTTACTAAGTTTATTGCCATTAAAATCTTCGCTATATACATACGGTCTTTTTCTGCGCACCATTTCTTTAGTAAACATTGTCAACGTAGAAGTTAATGCAAATGTTTCCATCCAAATTGGCATAATCGTTTTCCAATCTTTCCGAATGTTTTTATCAATAAATAAAAAAACAGGACTAATAGCTGCTGTGTATTGGAACACATCACTCGTTATGGCTGCGGCTCGAGAATGTTGATATACAGCATATCTATCAAATTTATTGACATCGGTTGGTTTCAAATTTGCTACATCAGCCAATGTCAGTGGTTTATTTTTTTTGTATTTAATCAATGCACCAATGCCGGTTCCGGCTGTTAGCAATCCAATCGGAATGTCAACACCTAATCGAAATTTATAAACGCTTTGACGAGTGGAATCTTGAGCAAATGTATTTCCCAAAATCAAACATAACAGCAATAAAACGATGTAATTTTTCATTTCGTTAAAAATAGTACAAAAATTGATGTAATAAGGTAAAATTAACGACTATATTGTAAATTAGAAACAAAATTAAAGTATGAGATTTATTTTTACAATCATCTTTTCTTTACTAATTACTACTGCATTTTCTGAAGGAATGAAAATTAGTGGAACCATTAAAGATGAAGACAGCAAACAAAACATCCAAAATGCGATTATCACCATTAGTTTTTACACCGGTGTAGATTATACTGCTACAACAGACTCATTGGGTAATTATGTAATAAAAACGAACGTAGTGGTGCCGGAAGGCGATTACACTATTCAAATCAGTGCTGATAATTATTATACTTTAAACGGATTTATTCATGTAACCAATAATGCACATTTCTCCTTTCGGTTAAAACAAAAAAATCCTGTAATTATAAAAAAAGAACTCGTAGTTACAGATACCATAAAACCAATATTAGAAGGTTATGCCACTAATAATCTTGTTTTTTTAATAGATGTTTCTTCTTCCATGAATACACCGGAACGCATGCCTATTCTGAAATCTTCTTTAAAATATTTAGTAGATGAATTACGCAGTACAGATAAAATCACCTTATTAGCATTTTCAAAAGGTGTAGAAGAAATCCTCTCACCTACTTTTGTAATAGATAAAAAATCTATCCATAAAAAAATTGATGACTTAGCTTTTGGCAGCACCACAGAAGGCGATATTGCATTAAAAGTGGCTTACAAAACGGCTTTAAAAAACTACATTGAAAAAGGCAATAACCGAATTATTTTGGCAAGTGATGGATTGATTAGTTCCGGAAAAAAAGACTATCAAAAAATTCAAGAAACAATAGAAGATGGTTTGAAAAAAGATATTACTCTTTCTATTTTTTGTTTTGGTAAACCAACGGATTATGTACAATCTAAATTACAATCTTTGGCTAAAGCCGGAAATGGAAATACAGCAACCATCTTAAATATTGAAGACGGAAAACAACGCATGATAGAAGAAGCAAAAGCAGTGAAAGAGCAATAAACGCTAAGATACTCGAATCCATTCGCGCATCCAACGTTCCGGAATTTCATTATTCAAAGCAGTAAGATAATCACGATATGTACAAGGAATGAGTTTGTGTTTTTGTAAATCTAATTTATCATACATAATCTTCATCCACCAACGATCACTTTTCTTACTTTTTAAAAAGATGAAATCATTTTCTGTATCATCTATTTGTACAATGTATTGATTAAAATCATTCTCATCTGTAATTGGATAATCATTGCGTCGCAAGCTCACACCTTCCATAAAATACCAAATCATTTGCGCTACTTGTTTGGCGGTAATTTGGCTAACATCTAACTTCGGATTATAATCGTAAAAACCAATACTCATTAATTGGTCGCACATGCCTGCATAACGAGCCACAGCACAAGCTTCATCGCCAAACATACCATTCGGTGAGGCATCCGGCTGGCCGGGTGCATCCGAATGTCGGATAGCGTTAATGTTGTACGTAACCATAGCAGCTTCTCTTAAAAAAGGTTCTGCTTCAAAAATATGTTCTCTAATTTTTCCAACACGCAATACATTGTATTCTCTACTGTTCAAAAAAGACAATTGTTTTTCTTGCATAAAATACGATTGATAAGCAACCAAATTATATTGCTTTAAAAAATCGCTCAAGAAAAAATCTTTTAAATAAGTTTTATGTATATCCACATCGCTATCTTCCCAAACTACTTTGGAGGCAACCTGCGTAACCGTAATCGGATTTTCAAAAATTTCGTGTGATTTAAATTGTGCAGATGCTAAAGCGGCGTCACCACCAATAATAATAGTGATAATATTTTGCTTAAAAAGTTCGTGCATCGTTTCCACTAAAGCCACTAATGTATCTACGTATGTTTCACCTGCACGAATATTTCCTAAATCCAACAAACGCATTCCATTCGTAAACGATGCATATTGATACAATTGTTTACGCACTTCATTTGGTGCATTTTCTGTTCCTTTATTGGATAAATATCCTCTATAATCTTGTACACCTACAATCGCTACCGCATAATTATCCAACGTTTGATGTTGCTGAAAAAGATGAATATATTCCGAGGCATATTTATTAGTGAAATAATACTCAGACAAAAATTCGTCGGAAATCGGTTGCAAAAAATCGTTCAACATACAAGTTTCTTTCTTGCAAAATAAATGCATGTTTATGAAACCAATGAAATTAATACTCAACGAATGTTAATTAAAAAAATGCCGCAAATAAAATTTGCGGCAAAAGGAACTAATTGAATTCGCATGGAGAAACGAATTCCAAAAATAAAGTGAGCATTAGGCAGCCCAACTTTCTCTATCTAAACTTCTAAATTGAATGGCTTCTGCTAAGTGTTCTAATTGAATATGTTCGCAATTACCCAAATCGGCAATTGTTCTTGCAACACGAATAATCCGTTCGTACGCACGTGCCGACAATCCCAAACGTTTCATGGCGGTGTTCAATAAATTTTGCGAAGTAGCATCTAACGCACAATGTATGGTTGTTTGCTTCGTAGACATTTGTGCATTACAATGTATATCATCTACTTTAAATCTTTGTTCTTGTATCAATCTCGCCGCAATAACACGTTGTCGGATTTCTTTACTTTTTTCTGAACTTTTTTTAGAAGATAAATCTTCTAATCGAACCGGCGTAACCTCCACGTGCAAGTCAATTCTATCCAACAATGGACCGGATATTTTATTCAAATATTTATGTACCACACCTGGCGCACAAACACAATCTTTTTCCGGATGATTAAAATAACCACACGGACAAGGATTCATACTTGCCACCAACATAAAATTTGCCGGATAATCAATGGAGAATCGCGTACGGGAAATATTCACTTTTCGTTCTTCCATTGGTTGTCGCATTACCTCTAACACATCGCGTTTAAATTCGGGCAATTCATCTAAAAACAAAACACCATTATGAGCCAATGAAATTTCGCCGGGTTGCGGATTGCTTCCACCACCAACCAATGCAGCGTTAGAAACTGTATGATGCGGTGAGCGAAACGGCCGTTGATACAGTAAAGATGCATTCTTCTTCAACTTTCCGGCAACGGAATGTATCTTGGTAGTTTCTAATGCTTCTTGTAATGATAAAGGCGGCAAGATAGTTGGCATTCGCTTGGCTAACATCGTTTTTCCGGCACCGGGCGGCCCAATAAGGATAACATTATGACCACCTGCAGCAGCAATTTCCAAAGCTCGTTTAATATTTTCTTGTCCTTTTACATCTGAAAAATCTACTAAATTGGAATAAGCAGCACTAAAAAAGTCATCATCTGCTTTTACCACGATAGGTTCTAAAACTTTGCGTTCATCTAAAAAATCAACAACCTCATCTATATGCTCCACACCATATACTTTCAAGCCTTCTACTATTGCCGCTTCTCGTGCATTTTGTATCGGTAAAATAAATCCTTCAAAACCTTCTTTTTGTGCTTGTATGGCAATAGGCAATGCACCTTTTATAGGTTTCAATTTGCCATCTAACGACAACTCACCCATTATAATAAATTTATGAAGATTGTTTATTTTTATTTGTTCGGATGCACCTAAAATGCCAATTGCAATCGGCAAATCGTAGGCAGAACCTTCTTTGCGAATATCAGCCGGTGCTAAATTGACAATAATGCGAATTCTGGGCATATTGTATTTATTGACACGCAATGCACTTTCCACACGGCTCCAACTTTCCTTCACTGCATTATCAGGCAAACCCACCATAAAATATTGTGTACCTTGACAAACATTTACCTCAATGGTAATGGTTGCCGCATCGACACCGTACACTGCACTTCCAAACGTTTTTACAAGCATATTTCGTTCCTTTCAAGTATAAAGAGTACGAAAGGAAGAAAATTCCATAAAAAAATTGAAAAAAAGTTGGAAGCTTAAGTCAAACTATTAATAAGTAACACAATATGCATCCACAAATTATCTATCTAATGTTTGCATCTCTTTAAATTATTTTTGATTAAATTGTTGAAGTATAAAACAATCCATCTTTACATTTTATATAATAGTTGATTTAAACTGCAATCAAAAATAAAAGCATGAATACGACAATACCAAAAATAGGTTTAGAAAAAAATGAAATACAACAGCAATGGGATATTTACACTCAAGAGGATATGAATTGGAAAGAAGGAAAATTCTTTGGATATGTTTATTATCCGGGTGAAGCCTATTATGCCGTCATTAAAGAAGCATATGCCACCTTTTCCGCAACCAATGCACTCAATCCGGCAGTATTTCCAAGCTTAAATAGAATGGAAAATGAAGTGGTACGCATTGCGGCTTCTTTATTACATGGTGATGAACAAGTAAGTGGATGCATGACTTCCGGAGGGACAGAAAGTATTTACATGGCAGTGAAAGCTGCAAAAGAATGGGCGAAAAAAAACGTAGCCTCTAAAAATCCTTTGATGTTGGTAGCCTCCACAGCACATCCTGCATTTTGCAAAGCAGCCGACTCAATGGAATTCAATCATAAAACAATAAAAGTAGATGAGCATTTTCAATTAGATCTAGAAGATTTAAAAAGAAATATGACAACGGATGTAGCATTTATTGTCGCTTCGGCACCATCCTATCCGCAAGGTGCAATTGATCCTGTGGAAGATATTGCCAAAATAGCCAAAAAACATAAATGTTTGTTGCACGTGGATGCTTGTGTTGGTGGTTTTATTTTGCCGTTTTTGAAAATGGAAAATGTGGCTATTCCAAAATTTGATTTTGAAGTAGATGGTGTTACTTCTATGTCGGCAGATTTACATAAATATGGCTACGCTGCTAAAGGTGCTTCTGTAGTATTGTATAAAAATGCCGACTTACGCAAAGGACAATTTTATGTAAAAACCGATTGGAGCGGTGGCATTTACGGTTCACCTTCTTTTATGGGAACGCGTGGCGGTGGACCGATTGCGGCAGCATGGACAGCATTGCATCATATCGGTGAAGAAGGTTATAGAAGAATGGCAAGAGAAGTATATGAAGAAACCATCTATATAAAAGATAAAATAAAAACAGACATTCCGGAATTAAAAATATTAGGTAACCCAATTGCTACCTTATTTGCCTTTAGCTCCGAAACGGTAGATGTATATGAAGTTGCCGATGAATTAGCAGAATTAGGATGGACAATTAACCGACAACAATTACCATCAAGTTTGCACGTGTTATTAAATTATATTCATGTAGGAAAAGGTGAATTATTTATAAACGACTTAAAAACGGCTGTTCGCAAAGCAAAACAATTTTCTTTACTGCATTTAAAAAACAATCTTCAATTACAAGCTGTAAAAGGATTGAAAAAGATGTTGAACGAACAACAATTTTCTACACTTACGCAACGTTTTTCGGGTGGTGGCGGCAGTGGTAAACGCAAAGCGGCTATGTATGGTATGATGAGTGAACTTTCGGGCAGTGGCACATTAAGTGATTTGGTATTGGATTATTTAGACAAACTTTATCAAATAGATGACAAAAAAAAGATTTAGCTTTGTCAAAATTTTGAAGGATGGTGAAACATATTCCTAATTCTATTACGCTTATTAATTTATTCTCCGGTTGTTGTGGTATCATTGCATGTTTACAACAACAATATAACTATGTTCCTATTTTCATTGCAATCTCTTTATTGGCAGATTTCTTAGATGGTTTTATTGCAAGAGCCTTAAATGTAAAGTCAGAATTAGGTGGTCAATTAGATTCCTTAGCTGATATGGTTACCTTTGGCGTATTGCCCGGAATGCTTTTATTTTCTATCATGGAAACAAATACAAATTTCATTTCCGGCATAACTGTTACTTCATCTAAACCTATACAACAATACACATCATATCTTGGATTTGTTTACACCATTTTTGCTTGCTTGCGATTAGCAAAATTTAATTTAGATACTCGACAAACCGTTAATTTTATTGGACTAAACACGCCGGCTTGCAGTATTTTTATTTTAGGATTTTACATGCAATTTTTCACACAATGGCGATTAGAAAGCAATTGGGATTTCATCATCTATTCTAAAATTGCCGCCATGATAATCCCATTTATTTTGGCGTATTTAGCGGTAGCTGAAATAGAAATTTTCAGTATGAAAGGAAATCCATTTAATTGGAAAGAAAACAAAATGCGTGTTTTATTTTTATTGAGTGCTATACCACAAATTATACTTTTCAAATGGCTTGGATTAAGCACTATCATTGTGAGCTATGTACTCTTTGCATTATTACACAATAGTATTGAAAAAACTAATTAGCTTCTTCTTCCTCTAATAACTTCAATGCATTTTCTTTATCCGCTTCTTGGATAAATAATTCTACTTTGCTGGTAATGCCATTACCAAATAAATCGGATTGCAGTACACTATCATCTTTTAAAACACAAGAAATTCCATACGCTTCTAATTTAGACTTTGCTAAGTCTGCTTCGAAATGGTCGAAGAATGTAGCAATACTTATTAATTCTTCTTTCATAGCTATCTATTTAATTAATTAAAATAATGTACCCGTTTTAGAAGGCGGCACCTTACCAATATGCTGATAGGCTTTCGCGGTCGCTTCGCGACCGCGCGGTGTTCTCTTTATATAACCTTCTTGAATTAAAAAAGGTTCATATACTTCTTCAATAGTGCCACTTTCCTCACCTACTGCCGTAGCAATAGTAGTAATACCAACCGGACCACCGGCAAACTTTTCTATAATGGCAGACAAAATTTTATTATCCATTTCGTCTAATCCATTTTCATCTACATTTAATTGCGACAAAGCGTATTTGGCTATTTCTAAATCAATTTTTCCATTGCCTTTAATTTGTGCAAAATCACGAACACGACGAAGTAATGCATTGGCAATACGAGGTGTGCCTCTGCTGCGTTTTGCTATTTCCGTAGCACCTTTTTCATCAATTTCTGTATTTAAAATTGCTGAAGAGCGTTTGATAATTTTCTTCAACACCTCAACAGAATAATATTCTAATCTAAACGTGATACCAAATCTTGCGCGCAAAGGTGAAGTGAGCAATCCGGAACGTGTAGTAGCACCAATAAGCGTAAACGGATTTAAAGAAATTTGAATACTGCGAGCACTCGGGCCACTGTCAATCATAATATCTATCTTATAATCTTCCATGGCTGAATATAAATATTCTTCTACCGTAGTATTCAATCGATGTATTTCATCAATAAACAATACATCATTGGGTTGTAAGTTGGTCAATAATCCGGCTAAATCACCCGGCTTTTCCAATACCGGCCCTGAGGTTGTTTTCAGCTCAACACCTAATTCATTGGCTATAATATTTGACAAGGTAGTTTTTCCTAATCCGGGCGGACCGTGCAGCAAAACATGGTCTAATGCTTCATCGCGTTGTTTGGCAGCTTGTATAAAAACGTTTAAGTTTTCTATAATCTGTGGCTGTCCGGCAAACTGTTCAAATGCTTGCGGACGCAACACTTTTTCCAACTCTTTTTCAGTTTTGGAAAGATATTCACCGCTGGCATCTAAATTAGGATTTTGCATGCCCTAAAGATAAAGGTTTTACTTTAATTCTATGCGTGAAATAATTGGATGATGATCGGATAAATGCTGAAATGGCTTATTACAATACGCAACATGCACCATTGGATTTTTGATTTCAACAGGATGAATTTTTGCAATATTTGCATGTTGTTTTCTCAATAAAATATAATCCAATGTCTCTTGTGTATGGTCGAAATAAGTATAAGCTAATTCGTTCTTTTGCCCGTCCCAACTATATGTTTCACCTGAAAATTGTGTAGGCAATACATCTAAGTTTTGCAACATGGTTTGATAGGCAATGGTATCGTAATAATCACAATTCAAATCGCCGATTATAAATTGAGGAACCGTATCGTTTAAATATACATCCGCTAATGCTGATTTTAATTGAATAAATTGTTTGTTTCTTGTTGCTTCAAACTTCTTTAAACTTTGCGTGTGTGTCCCAATAATTTGAACTCGTTTATTTTCTATTACTACCTCCACAAATACAGCTCCTTTTTTAGAGAAAACATCTGAGCCGGAACGTTTTTTATATTTTGAAAAATGTTGATTTTGCAATGGATATTTACTTAAAATCCAAATTCCACTATTAGATTTTATTACACCACGTTTGGTTATTTTTGAAAAATATGGATAAATGGATTGAAGGCTATCTTGTAAAATTTTTCGAGTACTCTTCATAAACGTTTCTTCCAAAACAACAATATCTGCTTGTTGAGCTTTGATATAATCAGCAATTAAATTAGCACGTTCTTCTTGGCAAGATTTAAAAATGACAGGTGGCACCATAAAAATATTCCAAGACATTATGATGATTTCTTTCGGATGACCAACGCAGTTAAAACAGCTCCATAGCAGGCAAAATAGGGTTAATTTTATTTTCAACTTTTTCAATTTACTTGTTACAACAACTTTTTTTAATAAAATACTACCAAATTTTATGTAATTAAATCAATTAAATAAACAAACTCTGTAAAGTTTATGTTAAAGCATTGATTATTGTTTATATTTGTAGCGTGAATTATGATATAAAGGATGCTATCCACTACAACTATCAAAAAACACGAATTATACTACTTTAAAATTTAAAATCAGTTAGATATGGCAGCAGAAAAAATTTCGATGAAAGATGGCTACTTACAAGTGCCAAACGAGCCGATTATTCCTTTTATTGAAGGTGATGGAACAGGACCAGATATTTGGAGAGCATCTGTGCGTGTGTTAGACGCAGCAGTAGAAAAAGCATACAATGGAAACAGAAAAATACATTGGAAAGAAGTATTAGCCGGCGAGAAAGCCTATAAACAAACCAGCTCTTGGTTGCCGGATGAAACATTAAAAGTAATTGAAGAAAATTTAATTGCCATTAAAGGACCATTAACTACACCAGTTGGTGGTGGTATTCGTTCATTGAATGTGGCTTTGCGTCAATTATTAGATTTGTATGCTTGCGTTCGTCCGGTGCGTTATTTTGATGGTGTACCATCCAACTCAAAAGTACCGGAACAAGTGGACATGATTATTTTCCGCGAAAATACCGAAGACATTTATGCAGGTATTGAATGGTTACAAGGAACACCGGAAGCAAAAAAAATAATTGACTTTTTACAAAAAGAAATGAATGTTGGCGATAAAATCCGATTCCCGGAAACATCGTCAATTGGTATCAAGCCGGTTTCTTTAGAAGGTTCAGAGCGTTTGATACGTTCTGCTATTAATTATGCATTGGCACACAAAAGAAAATCATTAACCTTAGTACACAAAGGAAACATTATGAAATTTACCGAAGGTAAATTTAAAGAATGGGGTTATAAATTAGCTGAAAGAGAATATGCTGATAAAGTTTTCACTTGGAACCAATATGATTTTATATTAGCAGAAGAAGGACCGGAAGAAGCCAAAGCAGCAATGAAAAAAGCAGAAGAGGAAGGAAAATTAATTATTAAAGATGCTATTGCCGATAATTTCTTGCAACAAATTATTTTGCGTCCGGATGAATATGATGTAGTGGCAACACTAAACCTTAATGGTGATTATATTTCGGATGCATTGGCAGCCTTAGTAGGCGGAATTGGTATTGCACCGGGTGCAAACATCAACTACTTAACCGGCATGGCTATTTTTGAAGCAACACACGGTACAGCACCTAAATATGCTAATCAAGATAAAGTAAATCCAAGCTCTGTAATTTTAAGTGGTGTGATGATGTTAGAATTTATGGGCTGGCAAGAAGCAGCAGACCTTATCATTAAAGGAATGGAAGCAGCAATCACTCAGAAAACGGTTACGTATGATTTTGAACGATTAATGGAAGGTGCTACCTTATTAAAATGTTCTGAATTTGGCGAAGCAATCATTAAAAATTTCTAATGTAGTTATTCATAAATTCCATAGAAATACAAAAAGGACAGTCGAGCATGACTGTCCTTTTCTTATTTAAAAATGCTGTTTTTATTGAGCAAAAAATTGTGCATCTACTTTCGCACATTGACAAATAAATCCGCCCATCAAAATAAAACAAAGAATCCAATATCCGGCATTGATGGCAATGTATTTAAAACCACGACGTTCAAAAAGGGCATTGATAGTAACAATTGGTAAAGCCAAAAACAAACCGGACATAGTGCCGTGCAAAGCACCGTGTTTAAAAGTACGGAATTCGTTACCATACGTATCAAAACCTTGTTTTAAGAAGGCTAATGCATTGGCATCCTTATCGGCAACCACGCGTTGCAACATACCAAAGAAACCAAATTGGTGAATTACAATGGAGGACAAACCCACGGCTATAAAGAAACCGAGTACATAAGTTAACCCAAATACTAAAGGTGCATTAAAATTTGCTTTTAGTTTATCTTCTTCCAAGCCACAAGCCTTCATCCAAGCATTACCAAAAGTTTTGGGATTGTACCATAAAAAGCCCATAAACAATGGGATTAATGCTGCTAACAGCATTGTTGTTAAGTAACCAAATTGCATAGTTTATTTTTTTATTAGATGCAATATATAGTAATCCTTCTTATTCTGTGTTAAGGCGTTCGCCTATTTATCCACATAAAAAAAGAGTTGCTATGTGCAACTCTTCTATCTTTAATGCATATTAAAATTTTAAGCTACTGCTTTAGCTACTAACTCAGCAGCTTCGGATAGCAAAATAGCGGATTGTACTTTTAAGCCGGATTCTTCTATCATCTTTTTCGCTATATCAGCATTGGTACCTTGCAAACGCACAATAATTGGAATTTCAATAGTACCGATGTTTTTATACGCTTCTATTACACCTTCAGCTACTCTATCACATCGTACTATACCACCAAAAATATTAATTAAAATAGCTTTTACATTTTCGTCTTTCATGATAATACGGAATGCTTTCTCTACACGTTCTGCATTGGCAGTTCCACCTACATCCAAGAAATTAGCCGGCTCACCACCGCTCAATTTTATGATGTCCATAGTTGCCATTGCCAAACCGGCACCATTCACCATGCAACCTACATTGCCATCTAATTTCACATAGTTTAATTCAGCAGCTGCAGCTTCCACTTCTGTTGGGTCTTCTTCTAAAATATCGCGTTGTGCTTCTAAATCGGAATGACGGAATAATGCATTGTCATCCAAATTTACTTTAGCATCTACTGCAATAATTTTATCATCCGATGTTTTTAAAACCGGATTAATCTCAAACATACTAGAATCTGATGCTTCGTATGCTTTATATAAGCTTTGAACAAAAGCTACCATTTCTTTAAAAGCATTTCCGGTAACGCCTAAATTGAATGCAATTCTACGTGCTTGGAATGCCTGCAAACCCACAGAGGAATCAATCCACTCTTTGTAAATTTTATCCGGTGTATGTTCTGCAACTTCTTCAATATCCATACCGCCTTCTGTAGAATACATAATTACATTGCATTCTTTTTTTCTATCCAACAAAACAGACATATAAAACTCTTTGGTTTCAGTTGCACCGGGATAATAAGCATCTTCTGCCACTAAAATTTTATGAACCACTTTCCCTTCTGCTCCGGTTTGTGGTGTTACCAATGTCATGCCTAATATTTGGCTTGCTCTTTCTTTTAAAGATTCTAAATTGGGTGCAAACTTTACACCACCGCCTTTACCACGTCCTCCGGCATGCACTTGGGCTTTCACCACCACACCTTCACTGCCTGTGCGTGCACTGATTGTTTTCCATGCTTCCACAGCTTGTTCCACTGTTTCTGCTACAATACCTTCTTGCACTTTTACTCCAAATTTTTTTAAGAGTTCTTTTCCTTGATATTCGTGTAAATTCATGGTGCAAAATTAAAAGTATTCTCTATAATAAAGAAAGTAAATAGTAAAAAGTTATCGAATAATTTTAGTTTTTAGCTATTATTGCATTAAATTCAGCTTATTAGAACACCCATTGACATATTAAAACGTATCCAAAACTTGGATTTAGTGATGCATTTGCATCCATATTGTTTTTCTTTTTTATTGATTGACAGAGATTTGAATAAAATTGTAGAATTTGACGCAAAGGTGCTCAATCAGCCATTACAAAAATTTTTGATAGCTGATTCTATTTCGATGTGGTTTCAAGAACATCAAACTATTTTGAGTTTACCGTTTAAAAATAGTAAGGTAGCAATATACTCGCCGGAATTTACCATTTTACCCGACAAAACAGATAAAGTTAAAGAAGTATTTAGCTTAATGGGATTTTCGCAAAACGAAAGTATCACTTATCTAAAAAATAAATTAGGAAATCAATTTTATGTTTATTATTCTTTGCCGGATAAGCTCATCAATTTTATTGAAAATAATTTGGTGAATGTAGAATTTTATTGTGGTGATTATGGATTGTTGCATTTTTATAATTCTAAACTTTCATTCAAAAATTATTTAGCCGCCAATTTATACGGCGAAGAATTAACCATCTGCTATAAAAAAGAGCAACAAAATTTTTATTACAATAAATTTCCTGTAAAAGCAAAAGATGATTTATTGTATTATTTGCGATTAGCTTATGAACATTTAGAATTGAACTTAGATGAGTTTCCAACCTATTTGTATGGCTTTGTAGAAGAAAAATCGCCGATGTACTCCACAACATATGGTTATATTCGCAATTTTGAAATAGACAGAACATTAAAAAATACGGTGCCGATTTCATTGTCCATAGAAGATATTCCAATGCATTATTATATCAATTTATTAGGCTTGGCTATATAGCATTTTACTGCGAAATTGCCGTACATTTGTAGCTTCTTTCTATCAAATTCTATTTTTATGAGAATTATTTCCGGCACATTAAAAGGCAAACGATTTTATCCACCCAAAAACATTCCGGCAAGACCAACTACTGATTTTGCTAAAGAAGCACTCTTTAATATTTTAAACAACTATTTTGATTTTAGTGAAATAAAATTTTTGGATTTATTTGCCGGCACCGGAAGTTTAGATATGGAAATTTTTTCTCGCGGTTGCACCGATATAACTTCTGTGGATATGAGTAAAATAAGCTTAGGTTTTATAAAAAAAATGAGCGAAGAAGTAAAGATTCCTAATCATAAAATTATTTTAGGCGATGCAATACAATATGCCAAAAATTGCACGCAACAATACGATTTAATTTTTGCCGGACCACCGTATGCATTAGAGGTAATTGACGAAATTCCGGACATTATTTTTGATAGAAATTTATTAAAAGAAAATGGCCAATTTATTTTAGAAACATCTCCCAAACACAACTTCACAGAACACCCGAAATTATTAGAAGTTCGCAATTATGGACAAACCCATTTTTGGTTTTTTGGTGAAGAAGAAAAAGAAGAAGCTTAATATTATTCCATTGAAAAAGAAATCTTTTACATACTATAAATGTATTTAGATTTCTACTTTCACGAGAATAATAGAACTACATAACAACAAAAATGAAACGATTTCATTCCAACAATATTCAATCGAATTACATTTATTTAGAAGACAATGAAGCACAACATTGTACTAAAGTGTTACGTTGCAAACAAGGAGATAAAATCGAGGTTTTAGATGGCGAAGGCAAACTTTATGAAGCTGAAATTCAAGCAATCAACAAACACGAAGTACAAGCTCACATACTAGATGTTTTACGAACAGAAACCGTGAATAAAAACCAACTTTCAGTAGCTATTTGTCCAACTAAAAATCCGGCTCGTTTTGAATGGTTTTTAGAAAAAGCGACAGAGATTGGCGTGCATCAAATTTTTCCAATGATAACAGCGCGAACAGAAAAACAGAGCATCAAACAAGATAGAATGCAAAACATTGTACTATCAGCAGCTAAGCAAAGTGGCCAATTATTTTTTCCGATTTTACACGAACTACAAACGTTTAAAAACATAATCACCTCAACTGATTTTGAACAATATTTTATAGCACATTGCGAAAACGAAAAACAGCATTTTAAAAACGTTTATACTCCAAACCAATCTGCCTTGATTTTAATTGGACCTGAAGGCGATTTCACTTCGGAAGAAATTAAAATAGCTATTAACAAAAAT
Organism: uncultured Chitinophagales bacterium; assembly: GCA_964507125.1. Lineage (GTDB taxonomy): Bacteria > Bacteroidota > Bacteroidia > Chitinophagales > JADIYW01 > JADJSS01. Next base: position 170,157 of record CAZDOT010000001.1, read on the forward strand.
TACATTCCGGTGTCGTTGGGAAATTCTATATTGCGTGTGGAAACCGCCGGCGTTGTTGCTTGCAGTATTGTGCAAATAATGAATGAATGAGTAGTGAGTAGAAAGATATGAGATATGAGACATGAGATGTGAGATTTCAGAT
>CAZDOT010000001.1:170398-198469 GCA_964507125.1 uncultured Chitinophagales bacterium
TGAGTAGTGAGTAGAAAGATATGAGATATGAGACATGAGATGTGAGATTTCAGATTTTAGATTTCAGATTTTAGATTTATATAATTAACCATTGACTATCGACCATTGACTAAAAAAACAAAGTGAAAAATTTAAGCATAAAATATCTGGTTATATTAAGCATTTGTTTTTGTTGGAATACGTCGTTGGCTCAAACCAAAACCACGGTAAAAATTGGGCTAATGAAATACAAAGGCGGCGGCGATTGGTATGCTAATCCAACATCATTACCCAACTTAGCTAAGTTTTGCAACCAACAATTAAACATGTCATTATCGACTGATATTAGTGAAGTAGAACCCGGAAGTGCGGAGTTGTTTAATTATCCGTTTGTACATATTACCGGACATGGAAATATTGTATTCACCAACCAAGAAGCAGAAAACCTACGCACCTATTTAATCGCTGGTGGCTTCTTGCATATTTCCGATAATTATGGCTTAGATCCTTTTATTCGCAAAGCGATGAAGACGGTTTTCCCCGAATTAGATTTTGTAGAATTACCGTCATCGCATCCAATTTATCATCAAAAATTTGATTTCACTAACGGCTTACCTAAAATTCACGAACACGACGACAAAGCTGCACAAGGATTTGGTTTAATCTATGAAGGCAAATTAGTTTGCTTTTACGATTATCAATGTGATTTAGGCGATGGTTGGGAGGACCAATCCGTGCATAAAGATCCGGAAGAAAAACGCCAACAAGCTTTAAAAATGGGCGCTAACTTGGTGCAATATGCTTTGACGAAATGAGACATGAGATATGAGATATGAGACATAAGTAGTGAGTAGTGAGATGTCTGATATAAGTCTATTGTCTATTCTATCTACTATCGACTAATCACCATTGTCCAATATAAAATACCTACTGAAGAATACTACTAAACGAACTTGTATTAAAGCCGCCAGAGCCAAAAATTCCGGTATCGAAAAAGCCTTTTTGCTTTTGCAGTTTCAACCAATTAAACTGTTGTGAGGTTACATAAATCGTCATGTAAAATCCTTTTTGGAAACCTACCGGCGTCCACTTAAATTCCATTTGCCAGCAATGCAAATCTCGTACTATAGATATATCCGTTCGGGTGATACTTTTATTCGTCAAATCAAAACCGGATGAGATATTTATTTTCCATTTTTTAGTTATGTTCATATCTAAAGCCAACGCCAATGTTTGTGTAATGGAAGACGTATCTTTTTTATTGTATTTATATCTCGACACATTTAAGCTATATTGATAATTTATAGACCAAGGAATGGAAAAATTATAATAACTTCTATCGTACACACCTTGCTGATAGTATTGATTATTGATGTTTTGTTCGTTCAGCATTTGCTGATTCAGTTGATCTGTTTCTGCCACTCCTTTTTTGGAGCGAACGCTGCCACTCATAGATAAACTTAAATACGTTAATCGGAAGAAACGTCGCTTTTCTTTCCAATAAAAATTATTGGTTTGTCGGCCTAAACTATCCAAAGAATACGGATCCATATTAGCATTAAAACTCAAATTCAAATAATTGGAAATATGCGTACTCGCACTAATACTCAAGGGACTAAAACGTTTCGTCAACATATTATAACTCATTCCGAAAGAAAGATTATCCAACAACGTAATTTTCTTAGTGTGCGTAACGGTATCTTTTTTAGAGTGTACTTTTATTTCTAATGTATTGGAAAAATTCAACCCAATATTTCCTTGCTTTGTTTGTGGCGTAATGCCATTGTTTTGAAAAATGGAATAGGTTTGTACCGTGCCAATGCTATCGGTTTGTACCGTGCGATTATATTTCCAAAATGGTGTAGTAAAATCCGGACTAAAATTAAAATTCAAACTCGGACGAAACGTATGACGGATGGCTTTTAGCTTGCTGTTTTTAAACTGGAACATACCGTACAATTGCGTATTAAAACTCATATTAAAATTAAAATCGCGATACGATTTAAAACCATATTTTATTTCATCTACCGCTTGATTGCGGAAAGTATCGATTGCTCCTGTTTCATCATTTATACGTTCTAAATAATCGTGGTATGTTTTGGTGAGATAACTGAAATACCAATCTTCTCTATAATTAAATCCAACATTAAAATTCAAATATTTAAACAACGAAAAATTCCCGGAAATCGGTAATGAATGTCGGATGCTACTACGCATATCTTTCAATGTTTTCTTGGTGAAAAAAGTAGAATCCGTAGCATTTAGTTGATTGGACACATTCATATCATACGAGAATCCAATATTTTCATACCATTTTCGAGTAGTAACATTTACTTTTCGTTGGAATGGGTTGATACGCGTTACATTAAAATTGAATTGAGGCAAGGTTAATGAAATTTGTTTTGTTTGCGTATTTTGCACCAATCCAGTATTTAATGAAATACGATACGGCTTGCCCGGCCAATACTTGCTATATGTAATATTAGATGAAAAGTTAGTAGCTAATACGCTTTGCGGATCGCGAGAATTGAGGTATTGATATGTTTTATTGCTTACAATATTTAAGTTGATATTAAAACTGCTGTTGAACATTTTTTTCGGGTCCATGTTCATTTGCCATAAAATACCAAAATTCAACGGGGCTTTTTTTCTATTCGGATTAAATCGTTCGTATTGCGAACCACCACGCTGTTGGTTGATATTAAAATTTAAATTTCCGGATAATTTATACAATTTCTTATACGCTAAATTCATGTGTAAACCCCAACTACCTAATGTATAAACATCCGCCGTAGTGGTTAAAGCCAACTTATCGTTTATCATCCAGAAATATCCAATATTATTTAAAAAGAAACCCAACTCATTGCTTTGTCCATACGTTGGCATTAGCAACCCTGTTCCTTTTGATTTTATACTTGGCAACATGGCAAACGGCAAAAACAACGGAGTGCGCACACCTTCAATTACTACATCTGCGGGCTTTCCCACCATAATTTTATCGCGTATTACTTTTGCTTTTCCTATTTCTACATAAAAATGTGGTTCATCTAAATCACAAGTAGTATAGCGTGCTCCTTTTATGTACATCGTATTCGTGTCAATTACTTTCACGTGTAAACCATGTAAATAACCATCTAATTCTCGAGTAACTAAGCCGGAGCTTTTTCCTTTTTTAGTTTTGAAATTGAACTTAGCTTCATTGGCAAGATATTCTCCTGAGCCATCTTTAAATTCTACTCGTTTAATAGCTTGCAAACTATCATCATATCTTGCGGCAGCATAAACTTCGCTGCTATCCCAATTATATCGAATAAAGCCGGCGGCCATATTCATCTCTTGATATTTAATAGTAGCTCGTCCATAAAGTAAAATGGTTTTATTGGGAATATCATAAATGATAGAATCTTGTGCTGTATAATGCACATTATCTTCTATTTCATTTTCTGCTATTTTAATTTGACGTACTTCCACACGTGTGGAATCTTTAAAAATGGAATCTACGTTACTTTTTTGTAGATTTGGCTCGAATTTTGGTTGTTGTAACGTATCTATGTGAGGCAAGGTATCCTTAATGGCAGCAAACTGAGAAAACCCATTAAAAGTCATACAAAGTATGCCGAACCATAGTAACCAACGTTTATGTAAAGCGTTAAACAACAAAATATTTTAATGCAAATTAAGTTTAAAAGTATGTTTAAAACGTCAAAAATACGGATTGCTTGTTTAATATTATTATTTTCTATTCACACAATTGCACAAAGTGCAGCTCAAGCAAGTGGATATAAATTAAAAACCATTGTTTTAGATGCTGGCCACGGCGGGCACGACACCGGTTGCCATGGTTACGAAGGCTCGTATGAGAAAGAGGTGACTTTAAAAGTAATTTTAGCTTTAGGAAAATTAATAGAACAAAAATATCCGGATATTAAAGTTTTATATTCCCGAAAAACAGATGTATTTATTACGTTGCAAGACAGAGCTTTATTAGCCAATAAAAACAATGCTGATTTATTTGTGAGTGTACATTGCAACGCTAATGCCAACAAATCGGCGTATGGTGCAGAAACCTTTTTGATGGGTTTGCATGTATCACAAGCTAACTTAGATGTGGCAAAACGAGAGAATGAGGTTATTAAATTAGAGGACAACTACAAAGCTACCTACGGCGATTTCGATCCGGATTCACCGGAATCAATGATTGCATTGTCTTTAGCACAAAATGCCAATATCGAACAAAGCAGTTATTTGGCTACCAAAGTACAAGATAATTTCACTCATAAGCTCAATCGTTATAACAGAGGCGTAAAACAAGCCGGATTTTGGGTGCTATATCGCACTACTTGTCCATCTATTTTAATAGAAACAGGATTTTTAACAAATAAGACGGAAGAAAAATATTTAATTTCAGATGATGGTCAAAAAGAAATGGCAAATGCTATTTTCCAAGCTTTTGAAGATTATAAAAATACGATGGAAAAAGGTGGAAAAATTTCTGCTCCAACTATTACCACCTACGAGCAACCTGTAGTAACTGAAAAAGAAACGCCGAAAGAAGATACAACACCTAAAGTTGAAAAGAAAGAAGAAACCAAAACAACAAGTAAAGAAGATAATAAAGGCATCATTTACAAAGTACAAATTTTATCTTCTTCCAAACCGATTTCCAAATCAAGTAAAGCATATAAGATTTATAATAATTTGACATACGAAAAGGTAAATGGACAGTATAAATATGCCTACTCACCTATTAAAGAGTACGATTTAGCCAGAGAGGTACTTAAACAAGCAAAAGCAATTGGATACGACGATGCTTTTATCGTGGTTTTTAAAGATGGGAAAAAGCTCTCTTCAACGGAAGCAAAAGCATATTTAAAATAAGATTAATAAGATTAGTTTACGTCTAAGTTTAATTTTCATTTTATTTTTTTATCCTTATATTTGGCAGTTAAAAAAATATAATTGGAAAATAAGAACGAAATTTTAGTTGGAGCACTGACGGTGCTTGGAATTGCTGCTTTCATCATTGGTTTCAAATTTCTTCAAGGTGATAATTTATTCTCGCGTAGCAAATACGTGTATATCGTAGCGGATAGAGTTCCGGGAATTACACCTTCTAGTCCGGTATTGGAAAATGATGTACCAATTGGAAGAGTAGAAAATGTAACAATCTCTACCAGTCCTAATTTTCCATACAAAGCATTAATGAAATTAAAATTGGACAACGATGTCAATATTCCAAAAGATAGTAAGTTTATTATTTATGGATTAGATATGTTGGGCAAAATGGGTATCGGTTTAGTGCGTGGTGAGAGCCAAACATTGGCATCTGTTAACGATACGATGAATTGTTTGGTGAAAGGAAACTCCATTGAGCAAGGTGTTGATTTAGTTGCGCAATTAAAACCACGATTAGATTCTCTTTTAGGTTCATTCACAGCGTTATCCAACAACTTAAATACTCAATTAGGTTCCGGAGAAAACTCTTTATTGAAAAAAGCAGTAAGCGATTTAAGCACTACTTTAGTTTCTGTAAATAAATTAGCTGCAAATGCTGATAAAATGATTACCACGTTAAATGGAACTATTACCGATAACAAAGCAAATATTGATGGCATTTTGACAAACGTAAACAGATTAACATCTGAATCCGGAAAATTAGATTCTATTTTAACGAACTTCCAAACTCTATCCGGAAAAGTTGCTTCATTAGATTTAGCTTCTACGTTAGAAAGTGCAAAAGGAACATTAGAACAATTGAAAAAAACATTGGCTTTAATTAATGATGGTGATGGTTCTATCTCTAAATTATTAAAAGAAGATGGTGCTTATAATGACATCGTAAAAACAATCAACTCACTCAATGCGGTACTAACTGATTTAAAAGCTAATCCGAAAAAATACATCAGTTTATCACTTATTGACCGAACAAAAACATACACCTTCACAGATACATCTGTTCAGCAGTTTTTGGAAAATCATCCGAAGGCAGCCAAAAAAATTAAGTAAGCACTTAGCACAGTATAGTGTGTAATGCATCAAAAAATACTATTTTAGCCATTGTAAATACAATGGCTATTTTATTTTAATACGTGAAAAAATCAACAAAATATAGTTCATTTCTTCCAATACTATTATTGGCATTCGTGCTATATAATTATTCGAATTTAATGGCACAGAAATCTCTATATTTTCCGCCTATTCCAAAAGATACCAGTACAAAGAAAAAAATAGAAATCCTTAAAACAGATTCACTTACGTTTCAAACATTAGAATTAGGCACCTATAGAAAATTAATTGGCCATGTTCAGCTCCGACATGAAAATGCAAAGATGTTTTGCGATAGTGCTATTATTGATATTGAAGCCAATTATTTAACCGCATACGGCAAACAAGTGCACATACAAAAAGGCGATAGTATCGATGTTTGGGGCAATTTCTTAGAATATTTTGGCGACCAAAAATTAGGGCGACTTACCGGCATGTGTTCCATGCGCGACAAAACCATGATTCTTACTTCACCTGAATTAAATTACAACACAGAAACCGATGTTGGCTCATACATGAGTGGCGGTCGCATCGTCAACAAAGAAACCACCATCACCAGTGCTATCGGTTATTACTATCACCAACAAAGCACCGCATTATTTTATGGTGATGTGGTTTTGAAAGACAAAGAACGCACTATATATGCTGATTCTATGCGATATAATACCGAAAAAGAAATTGCCTATTTTATTACTAAAACAACAATCATCGACAAAGACAGCAACATCATTGTTACCAACAGTGGCTATTACGATACTAAAAATGAAAAAGCTTTTTTTGGAAATAATACGGAAATAAAAAAAGGCGATGCATCTGTAAAAGCTGAAACTATCGACTACGATAACAAAACAAAAATTGCTATTGCAAAAAACAATGTGGTATTGCAAGATAGCTCGGAACGCACTACTATTTTAAGTAATTATATCTATTCTGATGAAAACAAATCATACATGATTGCGTACAAAGATCCATTGATGATTTCCGTTTCTGAAGATGCTAAAGATACCATGTATTTAAGTGCAGATACGTTGATGAGTTATAAAATTGCAGCTACGGATTCTTTATCGGTGAATGATTCTATTTCAAGTAATGACTCTATAAAAATTATACAAGCATGGCGACACATGAAATTAATTCAAGGTGAGATGAGTGCCGTGGCTGATTCGATGTTTTATTCCGAAAAAGATTCCATTTTTAAGATGTACTACACACCTATTCTTTGGATGGATTCTACACAAATAACAGGCGATTCCATCTATTTACACAATAGAAATAATTCCATTTATAAGATAGATATTTACCACAATGCATTTATCATTAACCTGCAAGATCCCGATGTGTACAATCAAACAAAAGGCAAAATGATGGAAGCATTTATTGTCAATAAAAAAATAGATAAAGTAGAAGTAGATGGTAATGCTGAAAGTATATATTTTATTAAAGAGAAAGATGCTTACAACGGTGCCAACAAATCAACCTCAGCCTTTATTACAGTGAGTTTTAAAGACGGTGAAGTAAACAGAATTAAACTCACCGGCATGCCGGATGCCGAATTTACTCCAATGAAAAAAATCAATGTAAGCAGCTTTCGCTTAGATGGATTTAAGTGGTACGGCGACAAGCAACCTCTTTCTAAATACGATGTTATCCGCGACAAAAAACAATATGAAAAATATGTTGCAGGATTACCGGTGAAGAAAGTAGAAATTATTGAAAATAAAGAAGACGAATTAAAAGATTTGAAAAGCGAATAATAGTCATTCCCTTGAAAAAGGGAATCTCATAGTAAAATTTATGCTGAGATTCTCAATTTTGTGTGAATGACAATTACACTTTATCTTTCTTTAAATTTGCTTTTTCATTTTCCAACCAATCATTTACCATTTCTTTGGTTAATTCCAAATGTGCATCAGCAATTACTTTCAACGATTCATTATGGTTGATAATTTCTTGTTCTATTTGAGCTTTATCTATATTCGTGGAAAGCGTTAATTTTTTATTGAGTTCATGATTTCTATAATTGATATTTTCAATCGTGCTTAATTCAATTTCATGTTCAATATTTTTCAGCTTTTCATCATACGGTCCTTTAGCAGAAAATAATTTCGACAAAACCGGAGCTGTTTCTATACAAATAAACAAGAGCATTATAAATAAACTCGGCGTTTGTGGCAATTTACTCAAGCCACCTAATCGTGCCATCAAGCCATCATAATTTTGAATTCCTGGCTGTGCTTTGGCAACTGCAGTATCGCGTTGTGCTTTTGCGGCTAAAATTTGTTTTTCTCTTTCATCAATCAATGGTTGATATTTTTCTTGCAATGCTTTCATCTCCATTTCTATCTTATCGTATTGCTGTTTTTTCTCTTTATATACAGGACCTTTGCCTAATTTATTAGTACCACGTGTACCTTCCGCTTCACCAATAAATGCTGTATAAAGTGAATCTCTTGCTGTGGACATTTTTGCTATTTCATTTTTATACGCATCAATTTCACCACGCAAGCTATCCATTATTGGGTTGAATTGTTGTTCCGTTTTGCGTTGTGCTTGTATGGCAAATTCGCGTTGTTGTTCTTCTATTTTTTGGGCAATCTCTTTTTCAAAAATTTTCAATTCTAATGGCTTAGAAATAACGATTGCTAAAATAACTGCTAAAATCAATCGTGGTAATACCAACTTAAATTCGTTCCAAAACAACTCATCTTTTCTCAACGTAGAAACAATAAATCTATCTAAATTAAAAATTACCAAACCCCAAACAATACCAAATGCAACGGCAGGATACACACTCTTAAAAACACTGAATAACGCATAACCACCAGACAGTGTAGCCAGCAATCCGGTAAAAAATACGGTAGCACCAATACCAACATATTTATTATGTTCCGATTGTGGGCAATCGATTAATACATCTTGATTTGCACCGGAGCACCACCAAAAAAATCGGGTAAATCCGCTAACATTGCGAATAGGATAACTCGTATTGTTTTTAAATGATTCCATTTGATTTTATTTTTTAGTTGATTGGTTAAAAATGTAATCGTGTATTTTTTGAGTAAAAGTTTTGATTTTTATTTTGTTCTTTAATACATCTTGCAATGGTGTTACATCCGGTTTAGACGCTTTAAAAACAGGCTTTTCTATTTCAAAAGATGGCAAAGCAGACACGGTGGGTGGCATTATGATTTGTTGATATGATGACTGAATAGTTGGTTTATCAATCTTCAACTTATCAGATATTGTTTGAGGAAAAATGCGTACAAATATTGTTACTTGAACTTCTGTAGCACCATTTTTTGCGGTTATAAGATAGCTTGTATTTTGTGTTGGATAAAATGCTTTTCTACCTACAGCTTTCACCAAACCTATACCGCTAATTGTAATCAAATCGGCATTTATAATATTCCAATCTATTTCAAGATATTGACCTTTTAAAATACCAACATGGTTAGGAAAATCTTTGTGTGTGTAATTTAAATAGCGATGGTTTAAAACTGTATCTACCGTATAAATAGAGTAAGAAATAATAGGTTCATTCAGATTTTCATCGGTGGTTGCATTCGGCGAAACATCTATAGTTTTAGGCGAACGTTTTTTATATTTTTTTACGATGTAAAAACCACCAATAATAATTGCCAATATGATGAAGATACTTGTCAATTTATTTTCTTATTTCTTATGTCTAAATACAAACATTTTATACGTCGAAATAAACCGGAAAGTATTACAAGAAGTTCCAATGCACGAAATTTTAAGGAATTTTAAGGAATCAGATTATTATTAATTAAATTGCCTTTATTTTAAAGCAAAATAACCTACTGCCAATTTGTCACTTCCGCTTATTTTTTGTATCTTTGTTGTCCTTTTTAGATTATGAACGAGTTATTGGATTACATAGAACAAAAAAAGCACGACGAATCGCGTCAAGGTGAAGCATTAAACCTCGAATTAAATGAGAGTTCGTACAAAAACAACAAGCATTTCTACATTGAAAGCTATGGTTGTGCTATGAATTTCAGCGATAGCGAAATTGTCGCTTCCATTTTAGGCAAACAAGGTTACAGCTTAACCTCCAATATTTTTGATGCTGATTTAGTATTTTTAAATACTTGCTCTATCCGTGAAAAAGCGGAACAAACAGTTCGTCAACGCTTGCGTTCTATCAATGAAATTAAAGAACAAAAATCAACTTTATTAGTTGGTGTTTTAGGTTGCATGGCAGAACGCTTAAAATCTAAATTTTTAGAAGAAGAAAAATTAGTAGATTTAGTAGTTGGTCCGGATGCATACCGTTCCTTACCGGATTTAATTCAAGAAGCAGAAACCGGACACAAAGCAGTGAACGTACTTTTATCGCGCGAAGAAACGTATGCAGATATTGCTCCTGTTCGTTTAGACACAACCGGCATTACGGCTTTTATTTCCATTATGCGTGGTTGCAATAATATGTGTTCTTTCTGTGTAGTGCCATTCACTCGCGGTAGAGAACGCAGCAGAAACCCGCAAACCATTATTGAAGAAGCTACCGATTTATTCAACAGAGGTTACAGAGAAGTAACTTTACTTGGGCAAAATGTAGATTCGTATAGATGGACCGGCGATGACACCAATAAAACAGATGATACAGATAATAAAGATGCAAATGTATTGGTCAATTTTGCACAATTATTAGAAATGGTTGCCTTGGTAAGTCCACTTTTACGCGTGCGTTTTTCTACATCACATCCAAAAGATATTACGGATGAAGTATTACATACCATTGCAAAATATAACAACATTTGCAGTTACATTCATTTACCGGTACAATCTGGAAGCTCAGCTTGTTTAGAAAGAATGAACAGAACGTATGATAGAGATTGGTATATGAATCGTGTAGAAGCAATTCGACGTATCATTCCGGATTGTGGAATTTCTTCAGATATCATTGCCGGATTTTGTGGCGAAACGGAAGAAGAACATCAGGATACTTTATCTATGATGGATTTTGCACAATACGATTACAGCTATATGTTCTTTTACTCTGAAAGACCGGGAACTTTAGCTGCAAGAAAATATGCAGATGATGTTCCATTAGACGTTAAAAAAAGAAGATTAGCGGAAATTGTAGACAAACAATATCAACTTTCATTGGAAAGTAATTTAAGAGATATTGGCAAAACGTATGAAGTATTGGTAGAAAAAATTTCCAAGAAAAGTGAAGAAGAATATTGCGGACGTAACTCACAAAACAAGATGATTATTTTCCCAAAAGGAAATTACCAAATTGGCGATTATGTAAACGTTTATGTAGAAAGTGCTAATAAAGCAACATTGAAAGGCAAAGTAGTTTAATGTGTCATACAGATGTTTTGAAAAGTACGAAGAAACAAATCTATTTATTTAAATAAAGAATCATTTCCAATTAGCACATTTCCAAATTATCAAAATAAAAAATGGAATTACAATCAGTAAAACAACGATTTGGAATTATAGGAAATTCGCCTTTGCTCAATAGAGCATTGGAAGTAGCAGTGCGTGTAGCACCTACCAACTTATCTATTTTAATTACCGGAGAAAGTGGTGTTGGTAAAGAAGTTTTTTCTAAAATAATTCATAATATTTCCAGCAGAAAACATGAAAATTTTATTTCGGTAAACTGCGGTGCAATTCCGGAAGGCACTATCGATTCCGAATTATTTGGACACGAGAAAGGTGCATTTACCGGTGCCCACGACAAACGAAAAGGATACTTTGAAACCGTAAACGGCGGCACTATATTTTTAGATGAAATTGGCGAAATGCCTATTGGTACGCAAGCTCGTTTATTGCGTTTATTAGAGAATGGTGAGTTCATAAAAGTAGGTTCGTCAGTGGTGCAAAAAACAGATGTGCGTGTTTTAGCTGCAACCAATGTGGATTTACCAAAACTCATCAGACAAGGAAAATTCAGAGAAGATTTGTATTACCGACTCAACACAGTTCCTATTTTTGTTGCACCACTTCGCGATAGAAAAGATGATATCGTTATTTTATTTAGAAAATTTGCATCCGACTTTTCAGAGAAATACAGAATGCAACCAGTGCAACTAACAGAAGAGGCAAAAGAAATTTTAATTAACTATCGCTTTCCGGGCAACGTGCGCGAATTAAAAAATATAGCCGAGCAAGTTTCTGTTTTGGCGAAAGATAAAGTTGTTGGCAAAGAAGAATTGGCCGAATTTATACCAAATATTGATGCATCCAACTTGCCGATGTTATCCAACACATCGGAAAATAATACAACCTATAGCGATCGGGAAATATTATACAAGATGATTTTTGATATCAAAAATGATTTAAACGAATTGAAAGCATTTGTTTGGAATATGAGTAATGGTAATTACGATACATCCAAAATAGATTTTAGTGATGTGAAAAATATAGAACACCACGCTCCGATTCCAACTTTTCAGAATAAGAAAATAAATACATACGAAACCAATTCTACGAATCCAACGATTATCATAAACAATGAGCCAACGTACGAAGAAGAAAGCATAGAATCGAGCTTATCTTTAACAGAAATGGAAAAAAGTTTAATCATTAAAGCACTCGAAAAACACAAAGGAAAACGTAGAGATGCTGCAATGGATTTAGGAATATCGGAACGTACTTTGTACAGAAAAATAAAAGAGTATGAATTGGAAGAGTAGTCAATGGTCAATGGTCAATAGTCAGTGGTCAATAGTCATTAGTCAATGGTTTACTAAAATAAAACTATCGACTATCGACTATCGACTATCGACTAAACTAATAATGATTTTATTTCTACCGTCTTGTTTCGTGCCTTCACGAAACAAATTATTTAATTACTTTATTATTTCAATTATTACATTATTCGCAAGTTCCTGCAAAATATATCGTTTTACCGATGCATCCATTGATCCTAATTTAAAAACATTTAATGTAGCTCCAACCATAAACGTTGCTACTTTACAAAATCCAAATGCAGCACCCAATTTTACAGATAAACTAAAAGATAAATTTTTATCGAACACTAGAATGGTGCTTATTCAAGACAATGGTGATTTGCAATTTGCAGCAACAATAATTGAATACAACATTGAACCGGTTTCTATAACCAATACGGAAACTACAGCACAAAACAGATTAAATGTTTCAGTTAAATTTGAATGTATCAACACCAAAGAAGCTACTAAAAGTTTTACGCAAACATTTAGAGATGGCGAAAATTTTGATGCGAATGCACAATTTACTAGCGTAGAATCGGGTTTAAATATTACTATTTTTGATAGACTAACACAACAAATTTTTAATAAAATTTTCGGAAATTGGTAAGATGAAACATTCACTTCAAGACATATTATCCAATCCTATATTATTGAAAGATGTTTCAGAAGAAACCTTACAATCTTGGATTCAGGAATTTCCGTATGTACCAATTTTCCATCTTTATGCATTAAAAAATAAATCCAATTACACCGAATCCGAATTACACAAAACAGCCTTTTATTTTAATAATAGAGAAAAATTATTTCATCTATTAAAAACAAAATCTCCTCTATCCGATACAACTTCTCCTATTTTCATTTATGAAGATAATATTTTAGAACATACATCAACACCTACAACAACAAACATTTCCCCAAGTGAAACGGTGATAGATGTTAGCACAAATATAGAAGGAGAAAAAACGGAAGAAGTAAACATCAACAGCGTAACAACAGAAGAAACAAGCGATATAATACAAACAGAAATTTCTACTGAAGATATTGCTACAAATACAACAAACGAAGAAACTAATACAACCGAAAACATCATTACTTCAGAAGAAACAACATCAACTATAACTTCTGAAACTGAACTTGAAACTAAAATAAAAGAAACTAAACTTACTCCTGAAATAACCGAAAGTATTGAAGAAGAGAAACCTCTTTCTATTGCAGATAGAATTTTATTAGAAATAAAACAACTTAAAGAAGAAAGAGAAAGAAAAGCAGCACAAGAAGCAACAACCGTTACTGACACAACAATTACGGATAAAGCAAAAGAAAATATTACCGAACCAATAAAAGAAGAAACAACGTTACAAAGTGAAGCACCAATTGATGTTACACACCAAGATAGTAATGAAATAATAGAACAAACAACGAATGTTGAACTTCAAACGCAAGAAACAACAACAATAACAGAAATAGATGCTGTTATTCCTGAACAAGAAACTATCAACAATATCGACACAACTGAACAAATAATTGTTGAAATAGAAAAACCCACAATGGAAGAACCTATTGAAACTACTACAACAAATTTAGAGCAGGTTGAAATAGAAGATACAACTACCGAAACAGAAAAACCACTATCTATTCAGGAAGAAATTATTGCACGCATTCAAAAAATTAAAGAAGAAAGAGAAAAAGCCAAGTTAGCTGAAACAACAGAAGAAACAACACAAACATCAAACGTTTCAGAAGAAACAACATCGGTAGAAATGCCACAAATTCCGCAACATGTTGATAGCATTCAAACGGAAATAACAGAGGAAATTATCTTAGTTTCTGATATAGAAAAAGCAACCGAACGCATACATCAACTTGTTGAAGAACCTGAAAAAATTGAAACCGAATCACAAGTAGATGTTGCTAAAAATGATATTCAATTTGTGGATCCGGAAGTTCGCATTATAGATGTGCCGACACCACAACTTATTGAAAAAGAAGAACCGACACCTAAAAAAGAATTAGAAGAAATTGCTGATACTATTACAGAAACTCAAGAATCCAATGTGGTTCCTATTGTTGTAGTTCCTGACAAGAAAATAGATAAAGAAGATTTTCATATCAATACACACGAAGAAATTGATTTTCCAAAACCCTTGTTGATTGTGATTGAAGAAGAACCGAAGAAAGAAGCAGTTATTACAGCTATAGAAGAAAAACAAACCGAAGTAATTCGGGAAATTACGACACCACAAGAACTAACAGTACTAGAGATATCAACCGAACAAGTTGAAACACCTATCATTGAAACAGAAAACAACAACACTACTTCAGAAATTATAAATACCACAGAAGAAAAAGAGATTGTTGTAGATGAAGTGGACACAACCAATATCGTAGATACATCATCAACAGAAGTAACAATACCCAAAAATGAAGAAACAACTAATGAAACTGAAGAGTCGCCCAATATTGAAACCATTAACCTAACTGCTTTAAAATCTGTAGAAGATTTAAAAAAGGAAGAAAAAGAAAATCCGCATACGTTTATTGAATGGTTAAAGTTATTAGATGGAAATTTACAAATACAAACTGCCGAAAGTGCCGTTCCGGAAAATTGGATTGAAATTCCAAGATACGAAGTAGAGCAAACCATTGCACACAAACAAGCGATACAACAAGAAGAAAGCAAGCTTTTTGAACCCAATTTTGAAGAAGGTGAAATCGACTTGTTTAATGAAATTGACGAAGAAGTGAGTAAAGTTGCCACCGAGTCTGTTTCTTTCAAACAAGATATGATGACCGAAACGTTAGCTAAAATTTACCTAAAACAAGGCAAAACCGACAAGGCTTTAGAGATTTATAACACACTTTTGTTGAAATTTCCGGAAAAAAGTGCTTACTTTGCAACCCAAATAGAAAAAATCAAAAAAGAAGAATAACATGTTTACATTTTTAACCATATTAATCATTTTAGTTAGCATATTTATCATCCTGCTTGTATTAATCCAAAATCCGAAAGGTGGTGGCTTGATGGGTGGCTTAGGCAGCACGACTTCCAACATCATTGGCGTACAAAGCGCCGGCGACGTAATGGAAAAAACAACTTGGGGCTCGGCTATCATTTTATTTGCATTGTGCGTACTTACAGCATTTGTAGTGCCTAAATCAACTAGCGGTGAAGGTGCACAAACATTAACAGAAGAAGCGGCAAAAGCAAAAGTACCAACTGTACCGCAATCAACTACACCGGCACCGGCTGCTCCTACTGCACCGGCTCAACCTAAATAATTTTTTCAATTTTACTATAATAAAAACTCCTTCACATCGAAGGAGTTTTTTTATGGCTGATTGGATAAATCCAATTCTTATTTCACCAAGTCATTACACAAACGCTTCAAATCAGTTTCCGCTACTTTTGCATTGTATCTTGATAAAATGACATTATACAACGCATCTTCATAACTACTTTGAGCTTGTTTTACTTCAATAGAATTTGCTTGGTTTAAACGAAAACGCTCTAAACTTAAGTCTACATTTTCTTTCGCATCTTTTACCGTTTGTTCGTTTAACAAAAGGATTTTTTGAGCAAATTCAAAGTTCTTGTATGCTGCTAAAATTTGTGCATCTACCCTATTTTTCAATTGTTGTAAAACCACTTGTTGTGAGGCAATTTGTACCGCAGATGATTCCATTTGTTTCTTCACTTTTCCACCATTAAAAATGGGAATTACCGCATTCAATCCTACTGTTGGGCCATACGAACGATTGTGCAATTGCAAACCGGCTTTACTATTGCTTTGCGTGAACGAATATCCGGTGCTGAAATTAATTTGTGGCAAGCGTTGCGATTTAATTTCTTTATGTTGCAACTTCGCAATATCAATATTTTTTTGTGCAGATAAAATGGAATAGTTCGATGCAAACGCAGTATCTTTTATGGTTTGTAAATTCGGCGAATAATCCACCACAATCTCATCTATTACATCAAACTCAGCATTAGCATCTCTTCCTAAAATGGTATTCAAATTTATTTTAGCTTGCTCCAATGCGGTTTCTTGTTTTACAATATTAATTTGTTGCGTAGAATAATCCACTTTTGCTTGCAATAACGGCGTTTTATCGGCATATCCAACATCTAATTTCTTTTGAGATAAACTTAAACGCTCTGATGAAATTGCTGCCGATTCCGTAATAGCTTTAATGTATTGCTTTTGTCGCACGATTTCATAATACGCATTCAACGTTTGAGCAACCACCTCTTGAATACTATTTTTTAATTGCAACTCTCCTAAATCTTGTAATGCTTTCAATCTATCTTTTGCCGCAAACATTTTCATTCCATCAAAAATGGTCCAATTCAAGTTTAATCCGGCATTGAAACTATTGACAGGCACCCAATTTTTTTTCACATCTTGTCCTGTTGTAAATTTCTGGTTGATGTTATTCAAATTAAAAACATCTCCGGTCGTGATGTTAATCGTAGGCAACATACCAGCGGTCGCCTTGTTGTTATTTATCTTGGCAATTTCTGCTTCGTTTTTTGCTAAAACAATATCAAAATTTTTGTTTAATGCCGCAGAAACAGCTGCTTCCGGTGTTAATACTTCTTGTGCATTTAACGATGGTGCTACCAACAAAAAGCACAATAAAAAGCTAAAATATACTTGTTTTTTATTCATGAGAATCATCTTTAATTGTTTGAGTTCTTGACATCATAGAATACATTGCCGGAACAACAAATAATGTCAAAATCAAGGAAAATACAATACCACCAATAATTACAATACCTAATGAAATACGGCTGGTGGAACCCGCTCCAAAGGCAACTGCAATTGGCAATGCACCTAACGCCATTGCTAAACTTGTCATTAAAATAGGACGCAAACGCATGGATGCGGCATAAACCGCTGCTTCTACTTTGCCCATGCCATTTTTTCTATTATGATTAGCAAATTCCACGATTAAAATCCCATTTTTTGTTACCAAACCAATGAGCATAATCATACCAATCTGGCTGAAAATATTGAGGGTTTGACCAAAAATCCATAAAGACAATAACGCACCGGCTAAAGCTAATGGAACCGTTACCATGATGATAAATGGATCGATGAAACTTTCAAATTGTGCTGCTAATACTAAATAAATCAACACCAATGCTAATATCAATGCGAACATTGTATTGGAAGAACTTTCTGCAAAATCACGCGATGAGCCGGACAACGACGTCGTAAAAGATTCATCCAACACATCTTTGGCAATACGTTCCATTTCTTTAATACCATCACCAATAGTTTTGCCCGGTGCTAATCCGGATGAAATTGTGGCTGATTTATATCGATCGTAATGATACAATTGCGGTGGTTTGGCTAACTCTTCAACAGAAATTAAATTCTCGATAGCTATTAATTTTCCGGCGTTATTTTTCACGTAAATATCTTTCAAATCATCCGGCTTACTGCGTTCATCATACATGGATTGTCCAATGATTTGATATTGTTTTCCTTCTTTTAAGAAATAACCAAAACGTCGCCCACTAAAAGTAAATTGCATTGTTTGTGCAATATCCTGAACAGACACGCCCATTGCCGTTGCTTTATCTTTATCGATTACAATTTCCAATTCCGGCTTATTAAATTTCAAGTTGGCATCTGCACCAAAGAAAACAGGACTTTTATATACTTCATCCATAAATTTTGGAACAGCAGTTTGTAGTTTATTAAAATCAAAGTTTTGGATTACGAATTGCACCGGTTGCCCAAAACGACCGGAACCAACAGAAATCGTTTGTTCCTGAATTACAAATGCTCTACCTAAATTAAAAGAAGAAAAATTGCGTTGCAAATATTGAGCAACATCATCTTGTGAACGTGTTCTTTCTGTTTTTTCTTTTAATGTAATACGCATAAATGCAGTATTAGAAGCCCCCGAACCGATAAAGCCCGGTGAAGTAACACTCAATGCAATATTTTGTTCCGGAACAGAATCAACCACTAATTGAGTAATGTTATCTACATAATCTTGCATAGCAGTATATGATGTGCCTTCCGGTGCAGAAACAGATACACGCAGCGAGCCTCTATCTTCCATCGGCGCTAACTCAGATTGTAAACTTGAGCCGATAAGATAAATCAATGCGAAACAAACAATGATGATTGGAAATGCAACCCAACGTGCTTTCATAAATGATTTCAACATATCGGTATATCCATCATCCAATCCTTTAAAGAAAGGCTCTGTTTTTTCATAAAACCAAGAATTCGTATGCTCTTTTTTCCCTAACCAAACATTTAAAACCGGTGTAAGTGTTAGCGACACGAAGGCTGATATTAAAACAGCTCCGGCAACTACAATACCAAATTCTTTAAACAACATTCCGACAAAACCTTGCATAAATACAATCGGTAAAAACACAATAGCAAGTGTGATGGAAGTAGAAATAACCGCAAAGAAAATTTCCTCAGAGCCTTCACGAGCAGCTTGCATTTTCGGCATGCCTAATTCTAATTTTTTAAAAATATTTTCTGTAACCACAATTCCATCATCCACCACTAAACCTGTTGCTAATACAATGGCTAAGAGCGTGAGTACATTAATGGTGAAACCAAAAATATACATGATAAAAAATGCGCCAATTAATGAAACCGGAATATCTATTAATGGACGTAATGCAATAATCCAGTCTCTGAAAAACAAGAAAATAATTAATACTACTAATACAATAGAAATAAACAATGTTTCTTTTACTTCTAAAATTGATTTTTTGATGAATGTAGTATTATCTAATGCAATATTTAATTGTATATCTTTTGGAACTTCTTTTTTTATCTTTTCAAATCGTTTATAAAATTCATCAGAAATCTCGACATAGTTAGAACCGGGTTGTGGCACTAATGCTAATGCTACCATGCCTACTGCTTGTTCTTTTAGGGACGTCTCAAAATTTTCTGTTCCTAACACAGCATATCCTATATCTTTTAAGCGTACTGTTTTTCCATCTATATCTTTTATAATAAGATTATTGTATTCTTCTTCGGTGTTAATTCTTCCTAATGTATTTACGGTAAGCTCTGTATTTACACCGGAAATTTTTCCGGATGGTAATTCGATATTTGTTTTATTAATCGCATTTTGAACGTCAATGGCTGTTAATCCATAAGCGGCTAATTTTTTAGGGTCAAACCAAAGACGCATAGCATATTTTTTTTCACCCCAAATTTGAATACTACTCACACCCGGAATTGTTTGCAAACGTTGTTGTAATACGTTCACTGCATAATCTGTAAGTTCCAAAACATTTTTAGTGCTGCTTTGTACTGTCATAGATATAATAGCATCCGAGTTGGCATCAGCTTTTGAAACTACCGGAGCCGCGTCAATATCTTGTGGTAATTGGCGAACGGCTTTGGATACTTTATCTCGAACGTCATTTGCTGCTGTTTCTAAATCAGTATTTAAATCAAACTCTACTGTAATATTGGAAGAACCTTGATTACTGGCAGAAGAAATAGTTCGTATTCCTTGCACACCATTAATGGCATCTTCTAATGGTTCCGTAATTTGTGATTCAATAATATTGGCGTTGGCACCGGTATAAGAAGTACGCACATTGATTACCGGTGGATCAATAGACGGATATTCGCGTACACCTAAAAAAGTGTATCCTATCAATCCAAATAAAATGATGATAACATTGATAACTATTGCAAAAACGGGACGTCGTAAACTGAGTGATGGTAAACCCATAATCTATTTATATTTTATTTTGATGGAAATAAGTACACACTTTTATTGAACCGAAGATTTAGAAGTAGTTTTAGTAAACACCACCGGCATACCCGGTTTTACTTGCAACAATCCGGAAGTCAATACCGTATCGCCTACTTTTAAACCATCTATAATTTGTACTTCATTTTCTGTTCTTGTTCCAATTTGAACGGTTACTAATTTAGCTTTGCTGCTATCTGCAATCACTACTTTTGTAAAGCGGTCATCCGGAATAATTGCACCACTTGGAATTAAAATGGTATTTGGAATTTCTTTTAATTTTAAATCTACTTTTACGTATGCACCAGGCATTAATTTAGTAGGAGCCGATTGGATAAGTGCACGCACTGTAAGGTTTCTTGTCATTTCATCTATTTGTGGTTCAATAGCGATAATAGATGCCGAGAATGGTGCATCAATTCCGGCAACAGTGCATTGCATTTTATCTCCAATATGAATAACACCGGCATATTTTTCCGGTACAGTAATATCCATTTTTAATTGACTTACATTTTGCAAAGATGCCACAACCGTAGATGGTGTAATCATAGCACCTAAACTAATATTGCGTAATCCAAGCTTTCCGGTGAACGGTGCACGTAATTCTGTTTTATCAATTTGTACCTTTAAAATCTGAATATCTGCCAAAATATTATTTAAAGTATTTTCAGCAGCATCGTATTCAGCTTGCGAAACACCTTTAATTTTTATCAATTCTGCCAAACGGGTTATGTTGGCTTGTGCAATTTTTTGTTGCGTGGTAAGTTTATACATTTGTGCTTTTAAATCGGCATCATTTATTTTTAGCAACAAAGTACCTTTAGGTACAATTGCACCTTCTTTGATGTTTAAGAAAGTAACACGGCCGGAAACTTCGGGTTGCAACTGCACTTCATCTTGTGCTAAAACGTTTCCATTGGCACTTAATATGTTTGAAAGTTTTGCGTATTCTACCACAAATCCATTAGCACGCAATGTTTGTGGTCCGCCTTTTCCCATTGGCGCCATCTTAGCAGCAGCTTCTTTATTATTCTTTATTTTCACAAACGCTAATCCTATTATTAACGCTACAACTAAAGTCCAAAAAATAATTTTTCCTAATTTCATAAGTACGATTAATCGGTGATTGAATGTATAAATCTGAGTATTGAATTTTTAAAAACTTGTTCTGCATTTTCGCTGCCGGATTTAATTTTATTTACCATTCGCATCGATATAAATCCATGAATAACTGAAATAAAATTATCACACAGCTCTAACTTATATTTTTCGGAGCGATGTGCCTTTGAGCTCATTTGCTTAAAAGATGCAGAATAATAATTAACAACCATACGAGATTGTTTGTTTTCGTTATTCTCACAAATAGCTCCTTGTAAATTAAACATGACTTGGTATAATTCCGGATTTTGTTTGGAAAATTTCCACCACACCAATGCATACTCTAATAATCTTTTTTCGGGTGCGGTATGCTTCGCATCTACTTTTTCAAATTGTTCAAATATTTGCGAAAAGCCATCTACTCTCAGCGATTGCAATAAGTCTTCTTTATTCTCGAAATGCTGATATATCACCGGAGCAGAATAACCAATTTTGTCACAAATTTTTCTAATAGTAACATTTTGCCAGCCATCAGCAGCAGCAATTTCTTTTGCCACTTCTAATATGCGTAAGCGAAGTGCTTCTTTTTCCTGTTTTCTGCGTACGGAAACTGCCATTTAGTTAACTAAGTTAGATTTGATAACAAAGTTAACTTGATTTGGTTGTAAATGGGATTGCAAAAAGTTAAGAATATAAAAAATAATAGCTTGTTTTTAGCACTTTAATGACATACATCAAAAGAATACATTTTTGTATCGTTCGGTGCACTCACTAACAGATAAAGAAATGGAAAATTAAATAATCTCTTGGTAGCAGAATGCGTCACAAAACTCATTAAAGCAAGTAAATATGATTATCTTAAAATGTAGCACTCGCATGGTGTTTCCATGCATAGATGAGCAATACCATTTTGTCATAATTTAAAATACCGTCTTGCACACCCATAGTTTTGAGGTATAAGTTATTAATAACATCACCGATCTTTCCGGTTTTAAATGTATGCTCTTCTTGATGTATTTTGTAAGCATCTAAATCATGCTTTAATAAAAGCGGCATTTTTTCTAATATAGAAGTGTACGTTTGCTCGTCTCTGAGTTTCAATTCATTTAAGAGATACAACAAGTAATTAAATTCGGCACTATATTGAAAGGATTTATTATTTGAATTCATACAACTGACATACGCCAAAAAACTGCATTCGGCTTCTTGCGTAAATCCGTTTCCATGTGCCATTTCGTGAATTACATAAAATGGTTTCTTTGAAAAAAAGACAGCATCATCCACACCACCTTCACCAACAAAAGGCACGTATTGTCCACCCACATTAAACAACATCAACATATCATCTAATATAAAACGAGTACGCAGTTTTTCACTATATGGATAGTAGAATTGTTGCAACGTAGCATTCAATGCAGTACGGCAGTTATCTTCAATCTTGTTTATAAAAACAATTTGTGGTAATGCACCTGTATCATCTTTTATATTTTTTCTAATCAGAAGCAAGTTAGCAATGGTCGTATCTGTTTCTGCAATCAATTGTTCATTATTCAGTGGTTTAATTTGCAAACCTTGTTTTGTTTCCAAAGGAATTCTACCATAATTAAAACCCCAAAGTATAAAAAAGAGCGTTGTTAGAAATCCGAAAAATGAAAACGTATTCAATAATCGAACTATAAATGGCTTTGGTTTTTCTCTGAAAAAGTGCAAAAACCAATTAATAAAAACGATTAATAGAATTCCTAAAAACAGATAAATAGAAGAAAAGGGCAATTTCCCGAATGTATTATCTAATAACTTCCTGATTTTAACAAATAGATTGGTAGCATAATATTGCTCCACAAAAGATGACGGCAATGTATATAATAATACAAAACAGAGAATTGTTGTAATAATCCATTTCCAATTATTAATGCGTTGTATCATTTTCGCAAGATAAGCAAATTTTTATTTTATTTAATTCCACTTTTACCACAAATCTATATTTACAAAAACTATACATGCCGCCTAAAAGAAGGCTTATTTCTTGTTAATCAGCCTTAGTGATACACATTCGTCTATATCTTCGTTATTAAAATCAGGAATTTTGATGTACTTTTGTTTCAAATAATATTGTTCATTCAGATGTATTATACATCTTTAATTATACAAAAATGGGTTGTAATGGATGTGGAACCAAAGTCGGCACACCGGCAGGCTGTAAAAATAACGGACATTGTTCGTCCGGCGGTTGTTCAAAATTAGAGGTGCACGATTGGCTCAGCGATATCACGGCTGATCCGTTTGCAAAATATAATATTCACGAAGTAAGTTTTAAAAGTGGTGCCAGAAAAGGTTTTTACCGCAACGACAAACGCTTTGACGTTTTCACCGGAGATTATGTGATAGTGGAAGCCGCACAAGGCTACGATTTAGGACAAGTTACTTTAAGTGGTGAGTTGGTTCGTTTACAAATGAAACGAAAAAAAATTAAAGAACAAGAAGAAGGCTTACCCACTATATTACGCATTGCTAAAGATGCAGAATTGAGTTTAATGGAACAAGCCAGAGCTAAAGAAAAACAAACGATGTTAAAAGCACGTGTGTTGGCTCGTAATCTTGGATTGGATATGAAATTAGGCGACGTGCAATATCAAGCGGATGGAAAAAAAGCAACGTTTTTTTACACCGCCGATGGCAGAGTGGATTTTAGAGAATTGATAAAAGTATTGGCATCGGAATTTAAAGTAAAGATAGAAATGCGTCAAATTGGTGCAAGACAAGAAGCCGGCATTGTTGGCGGCATTGGTTCTTGTGGCAGAGAGCTCTGTTGCTCTACTTGGCTTACCAGTTTCAAATCAGTTAATACAACCGCTGCACGATATCAAAATTTATCTATTAACCAAACTAAACTAAGCGGACAATGTGGACGTTTAAAATGTTGTTTAAATTATGAATTAGATACGTATTTAGATGCACTGCGTTTTGTTCCGGAAAAAGCCGATTTTTTACAATTAGAAAATGGTGATGCCAAATTAATGAAAACAGACATCCTAAAAGGATTGATGTTTTATACAATGAAAGGCTCCGGCACCTTCTACCCTATTACAATCGACAATGTGAAAATGGTTTTAGAGATGAATGCCAACGGTAAAAAACCGGCAGACATTACAGATTTAGCCGAAGTGGAAACAAAATCAGTGGAAGATAATATTGAATTTGCAGATGTTGTTGGACAAATTTCATTAGCCAGCTTAGATAAAAAACACAAAAAACACCATCATAAGCCTAAAAAACAAGCAGATACTTCTGCTTCCAAAAATCAAAATTTGGGAAATGCATCCAAATCAACGACACCACAAAACAATCCATATCCCAACAGAAATCCGCAACAAAAACGCCATTTTAAACCAAAAAATAAGGACAATAGAAACGACGGAAATAATCCACCAAACAATAATAAATAACTTGTTTTAGTTTTATTTTATGTAGATGAAAATGAATCTTATTTTTCATTTATAAATACTATCGTTGCTTCTACTAATCGTATTGTCTCGTTAGGTAATTCGGTTGCTTGCCACGGATGTTTACCGCCAAAAGTATGGTCAGCATTTTCAATTTCTAACATGCTACTTTGTTCATTTAATGAAGTTAAAAAGGTAGCACATGAAAATGGAACAGATGTATCGTTTGTGCCATGCAAAATAAGCCAAGGTATATTGCATTTTTTTGCTGCAGATGGAATATCTAATCGCATTTTATTTACCACAAAATCTTCATATAATTGATAGTACAATGGCATATTTTGTTGTGTTCTTCCGTTCAATGTATAAACAACACCATCCGTTTTCCATTTTTCTATATCTATCGAACTAAAAAAATCTTCTATATTTTTTATACTTGCCCATGTAATCAGTTTTTTAATACGATTATCTTCCTTTGTTTTTAAGATTGCAACGCCACCACCTCTACTGTGTCCTATCAAATAAATAGCTTGTTTATCGGCTTCAAAAGAAGTGGCATTCGTTTCTAAAAAATCTAATACCAATCCGACATCATCTAATTCTTTTGAAAAATTATTTCGACCAAAAGCATCTAAATCTACAAAATCATTCGGATGCTCTAAGGTAGTGCCATTCCATGCAAAATTAAACTTCACAAACACAAAACCATGCTGTGCAAAATAGTCAGCAATTAAATCGAAGTGTCCCCAATTTTTAAAACCTTTAAATCCATGACAAAACAATACGATTGGTTTATTTGTTTTGTTGGATTGGAATTGAATATCTATAGAGATGGGTTTGTTTCCTGAGCCATTTATTGTATGTATTATCTTTTGCATATTTTTATAGTATATTGAATTAGAATATAATGGTTAATTTTACCAAAAATACTTAATCGTTGAGTAATAAAGTAGATATATTAAAGTCTCCTATTGAAAAAGAACTTGAAACTTTTGAGTATAAGTTTAGAGAAGTAATGCGCAGTCAAGTTGCTTTGTTGGATAAAGTAAACTATTACATTTATCAGCGCAAAGGCAAACAAATAAGGCCAATGTTTATTTTCTTGTCGGCAAAGATGTGTGGTGGTGTTACAGATGCAACGTATGTTGGTGCATCGTTAGTGGAATTATTACATACCGCAACATTGGTACACGATGATGTGGTAGATGATGCATATGAAAGGCGAGGATTTTTTTCTATCAATGCATTATGGAAAAACAAGATTGCTGTATTGGTAGGCGATTATTTTTTGTCAAAAGGATTATTGCACGCTTTAGATACGCACAACTATCAGTTATTGCATATCACATCAGATGCTGTGCGCAAAATGAGCGAAGGTGAGCTATTGCAAATGGAAAAAGCACGCAAGTTAGATATTACGGAAGAAGTTTATTTTGAAATCATCAAAAACAAAACAGCATCACTTATTGCTGCTGCTTGTGAAGTTGGTGCTGCATCTTCTACTAACGATAAAGAGTTGATAGAAAAAATGCGCTTGATAGGTGAAAACATTGGCATTGCATTTCAAATAAAAGATGATTTATTTGATTATGGCGAAGCAGATATTGGCAAGCCAAGAGGCATCGATATCAAAGAAAGAAAAATGACCTTACCTTTGATTTACACGTTGAATAATTGCAATAAAGAAGAGAAAAAGTGGATTATCAATACAGTAAAAAATAAAAACGAAGATAAAAAAGCAGTCAACGAGCTAATTACATTTATTCGCGAACGAGGTGGCTTAGTATATACTGAAGAAAAAATGCATGAATACAAATTACGCGCATTTGAAATTATAAAAACGATTGACGACACACCGGCAAAAACCGGATTAATAGATTTAGTAAATTACATTACAGAACGCAACTACTAAGATGTCTATTGCATTACAAACACCCAATAACAAGGAAAAAATCCTTGTACAAACAATAGCGTTGTTAGTAGGATTGGTATTGTTAGTGGTGAAATTTTTTGCTTATTTTAAAACGAACTCCAATGCAATTTTAACAGATGCTTTAGAAAGTATTGTAAACATTATAGCCGGAAGTTTTGGCTTGTATAGCTTGTTTCTTGCTGCAAAACCTAAAGATGAAGACCATCCGTATGGACACGGAAAAATAGAATATATTTCGGCGAGTATTGAAGGTACGTTAATTGCAGCAACCGGCATTTCCATGATTATTAAATCGAGTTACAATTTTTTTGTACCCAAACAATTAGAGCATTTAGCCATTGGTTTAGTGTTGATTATTGCGACCGGAATTGTCAATTTTATTTTAGGGCATATTGCACAAAAAAACGGCCGAAAAAATAGTTCGCTTACATTAATTGCCAGCGGTGAACACTTAAAAGTAGACGCGTACACTTCAGTAGGTTTGTTGGTTGGTTTAGGAATTATTTACTTCACCCATCAGCATTGGTTAGACAATGTACTTGCCATTTTAATTGGAATTTTTATTATCTACAATGGATATAAAATATTAAAAAAATCAGTTGCCGGAATTATGGATGAGGCGGATTTTGCATTATTGGGAAAAGTAGTAAAACAACTCAGTGCCAACCGTCGTGACAACTGGATGGATATTCATAATTTACGCATCATAAAATTTGGTGAAAAAATTCACATCGATTGCCATGCAACTATACCTTGGTATTTTAATGCGGTGGAAGTGCACGATGAACTAAAATACATTGAGAAAGATGTAAAACTACTGATTCCAAATAATTTGGAAACCTTTATACACGCCGATCCGTGCTTACCTAAATGTTGCAAGAGTTGCTTGAAAAAAGATTGCACAGCACGCCAATTCCCTTTTGAAAGAAAGATTGAATGGACTTTAGAAAACATGATGAAAGACGAAAAGCATAGCTTGTAAGATTTTATTTAATAAACCGTAAACGCGTTTCTATTTTTCTCACAAACAAATAAACTAAAGAAAGTCAGAGATAAAAATAAAAAAAAGCTCTCCGAAGAGAGCTTTTGCGGTCCGGACGGGACT
>CAZDOT010000002.1:0-145699 GCA_964507125.1 uncultured Chitinophagales bacterium
CTATCCTGAATTAGAACTGTTAACTCAATATTTCGATACCATAAAAAAAGAATATTTAGCCGGTTAAAATAATAGGGAAAACCTCGGATTGGCTTCTTTTGTGCCAGTTCTTCGAGCTGATGAATAACCATCGTGTCGTCTTTTACAGAGGTATAGTAATAAACAGATTTGGATAAGCCAATACTCTTACAGGCTCTGGTGATACTTATCTCATAGGATTGCTGGAGATAAGCGGCTACATACTTACGATCACCAGGCTCTACCACTTTTTTGATAGCACATCCTTTAGCATCCTATTGTCTAAAGATACCTCTGCATACATACTCTTTAGTTTGCGGTTCTCTTCTTCCAACTCTATCAAACGTTTGAGATGTTCTCCATCCATACCGGAATACTTCTTCTTCCAGTTGTAGAATGTTTGGGTGTGAATGCCCAGCTCTCGGCTGATGTCTGCAACACTTCTGCCTGATTCTGCCTCTTTCAGAGTTTTTACAATCTGTGTCTCTGTGAATTTTGTCTTTTTCATACTAGTTAAATTTAGGTGTTTTTCCAAATTATAACCAGTCCGGATTTTAGGGGTACTTACAAAAGCTGGGAAAGATGCATCATTTTTGATTCGGGAAAAACGCTCTTCCTGTGCCGAATATAGAATACTACCATCTTGTAGTAAACAAACTGCAGCATCATGATAAAAAGCAGAAATTCCTAAAATATACATCCTTATAAATATAAAAAATATTAATCAGTTAAAAATAATTGAATACAATATGAAAGGATAAACTTTATAAACTCAACAGCACACTTTATTCAACTAAAAATGTTTCATAGATGTTATAAAACTTTTCAGCCATGCTAATACTGTTGGAAATAAAATAAGGGAAAGTGCTAATAAAAAAATCAAACGCACATCAAAATAGATTAATAAAATATACGTGAGTAATGGAAACAATATTTCATAAAACGTATTCATTTCTACCAGTACATTGGTATCTATTTCATTTTTTCGTTTATAAATAAACGGAATTATGTACTCTTTTCTCTTGAAGAGATATAACATAAACAACAAATAAAAAACTATAGAAAAAGCTGGTAATGGTAAGTAATATAAAATAAAAATAAAAAAGAAAATCTCCAATGGAATAATGTACTTACGTACCCATTGTAAAATAGAATCTGAATTATATCTTGCCGCAATTGTTTGATTGCCAGAAAGGACATCATGTACTTTATCTTTTAAAACGTGAAAGACAATATTTCGCACACCTCGTAAAAAGCCCCAAATAAAAACACTTATCAAAAATAATGGCGACAGAACAGCAATATTGGTAGAATATAAAATGGCTAAAAAATAAAACAGTGTGCCGCTATATAAGGCATCTAAAATAATAGCAACATGCGTATATCGTTTAAAACGAAATGGTGGAACAGAATACAGAAAAAATAAAAGTAATTGCACAATATATAGAATTAAAATAGCTGTATTCCATTTTAGAAAATAAGAGATCATTGCAATACCTAAACAAAGCACTAAAAGCAAAAATAATTTTAAGAAAAAGCTTGTTTGCTCCATTGAATTAAACTTATTTCCAATCTTATCATAACGAATATCAGACCACTCATTTAAATAAAAACCCAAAGCAGAGGTGAATGCAGTTAATGCAATAAATAAAACATAATCTTGTAAAAGATACACAAAGGCAATAGACTTCGTTCCGGAAAATATCAACCCAATATTGTAGAAGGATAATACTGGCGGTATCACATATAACCACCAATCTTTAATTCGTATATGTCGAAAAAAGAGATGCAAAATCGTTTGGGTTTAAAGATAAACATTTCAGCTAAACTAATTTACATGAAATAATAATTGACCGATGAAAATCATAAAAAAACAAGGTGCTTTCAATCATAAAAGATACAACATAAACAAAAAAAACAAATGAAGTACAATTCAATTAATAGCAATTTTGTATTATTATAGTTGGTTTGATACATTACAATGCAAGAAGCAAACAAACAAGTTCACGGTTTATGGATAGGAAATGCGCTTACCGCAATTGAAATGCTATGCATACAATCATATATCCAAAACGGTCACACTTTTCACCTTTGGCATTACGAGCCTATTCAACATATTCCGGCTGGCTGTATTTCTTGTGATGCCAATGAAATCATACCTTTAGACGCTGTTTTTTCCTATACGGAATTCAACAAATTTGGACATGGTAAAGGCAGTTTTGCCGGCTTTTCCGATATTTTCCGATATAAATTATTCTTGCAATATAGCGGTTGGTGGACAGACATGGATATTGTTTGTTTGCAACCACTCGATTTTGATTCAGAATATGTATTTAGAAAAAATGGAAAAAAAGGTATTGTTGGAAACGTGATGAAGTGTCCAAAAAATAGTGCGTTGATGCACTATTGCTATGAACGTGCCGTAAAGGAAATTTCAGCTAATAATAAACATTGGATGTTACCGATTACGATACTCAACGATGGCATTCAGAAATTCCAATTACAACAATATGTTTGTTCTTTTACGAATGATGATAGCTGGCCAATTGTTTCTACTTACATTACACAACAAAAGAAATTTGAAAAGCATTGGAAAGCTTTTCATTGGATGAATGAAGAATGGCGAAGATATCAACTCGACAAAAATACATTCATACCATATTCCGGCATTCAGCAACTCTTATCTAATTATTCTATACCACATATAATTTATACTGCAACGGAAGCTAAAAAAATAAAAACGAAATTAAATAAATGGAATTACATGCTCATCAATTTAAAAGCAAGATGGAATTGGTATAAACAAGGTTTATAAAATAAACATTAAAGCTTGGTACATTTAATCTCTAACCAATCTGCCGGATAAAATTCAGGCATTCCTTCAAAAGTATCTATTTTATTGGCTATTTCAAAGGCTTTACGCACTTGTATATCATCTATAAATTCAAACGGTCGAATAAAATCAATCTGCAAATTTTGATTTATTAAGGCTGTTTTCACCTCTTGTAAATCCAACGTATTATAACAATAAGATTGATTGATATTGGCAATTACTTTATCTATTGTTGATTTTGAAACGCTTGGATGTATGTGTTTTTTATAAAAATCTTTGATGTACAAAGTACCTCCGGATTTTAATTTATTCGTTGCAAGATGTATGGCTTTTTCCACTTGATTGGAATGACCTAAACTTTCCAAAAATAATACAACATCGTACGTTACATCGGGCAATGGCATTGTATCCATCTTGTGGTAATCACCTAAATGTAAAAAAATATTATCCGTTAAATTTGCTGCTTGTATTTTTTCATTTCCAAGTTGAAATTGTGTTTCTGAAATGGTGATACCATCGATATATGTATTCCATTTTTGAGCAAAATAAATAGCGGGACCGGCAACACCGCAACCAACATCTAACACTTTAAATTTCCAATTTACTCCGGCGTTTCTGCCTACATAATCTAGTAATTTCGCCGTATCTGTTGGCCGAAAAGCCTGAATAACATCGCCATAAATTTGCAAATAAGATGCAGTAAATTCATTATAATATTGGCGAACTTGTTCCGGTGTAGACATGCCTATTTAATTATACATTCGGGCTTTTTCTTTTTCGTCTTCTGCAAAAACAACATCGGAATAATCTTGTATCACATTATACAACGTATCTCGTTCTATCGGTGTTTTATCAACCGCCTTTATAAGATGCACCAACTCACGTGTACTCATTGCCGGATGTTGCTCTTCGCTGCCTGCCATTGAGTAAATTTTAGTGGTATCATCAATCGTTCCATCTACATCATCTACACCAAAATTTAAAGAAAGCTGTGTGGTATTTCTACCAATCATTGCCCAATACGATTTGATGTGTTCAAAATTATCTAAATAAATTCTTGCAATAGCATAATTGCGTAAATCTTCAACAATAGTGGCTTCCGGCAAATGTTTCATTTCGTTATGTTGGTTGCGAAATTTCAACGGAATAAATGCATTAAAACCTTTCGTTCTATCTTGTAATTGGCGTAAACGCTCCATGTGATCTACGCGATGCATAAAGTTTTCAATATGACCGTACAACATCGTTGCATTGCTTGGAATGCCTAATTTATGAGCAGTTTCATGAATTTCTAACCATTCTTCCGCGGTACATTTTCCACCGGCAATTTCATCTCTAATTTCTTTATCAAAAATTTCTGCACCACCACCGGGCATTGAGCCCAATCCGGCAGCTTGCATTGCTTGCATCCCTTCTTGATAGCTCATTTTTGCTTTCTTAAAAATATAATGATACTCAACCGGTGTCAATGCTTTGATATGCAAATCCGGTCTATGAGCTTTAATTGCTTTAAATAAATCGGTATAAAAAGTAAAATCTTGTTTTGGAATAACACCACCTGTAATATGTACTTCCGTAACAGGTTGACCGTCATATTTTTTAATAATATTTAGAATTTCCTCTACTGACAATTCCCAGCCTTCAGCTTTGTGTTTTAGCAATCTGGAATAAGAGCAAAATTTACAAGAATACACACAAACATTTGTCGGCTCCACATGAAAATTTCTGTTGAAATATGTATTATTTCCATGTTTTTTAGTGCGGATGAAATTTGCCAACATGCCCACAAAACCCAACTCTCCTTTTTCGTACAACAACACACCTTCCTCAAATGAAATACGCTCACCATTCAATACTTTATCGGCAATAGTTTTAAATGCGGCATCCAATTTTAATTGAGGCAAAATATGCTGTATAGATTGTGCTGAAACGACCATAACTGTAAATATTCAAAATTATTTTCGATACAAAATTACATATTTAAAGATGAAGTTTTGCTATTAATAAAAAGACACTTTTGGGTTTTATCAACTTAAAGAAATGGTGTAATAAATTTAAAAAATAAGCTACCAATCCAAATTGTACTACCTTTGTAACGTGGAAAAAGAAAAAATCATATTATACTTAATCTCCTTTATGTGGTTCTGTGCCATCGTAGATTTTCTATTGATGTTGCCTTTGGGAACTGCATTTATGGATTTATACCACATCACACCCAAAGAATATAGTTTATTAATTGGAGCGTTTTCTATCGGCGGATTTTTATCTTCATTCACTGCCTCTTTTTATGTCGATAAATTTGATAGAAAAACGGTATATCTAACTGCATTTATCTTGTTTAGCATCGGAACCTTTCTGTGTTCTTTTGCCTACAACTATTATTTCATGTTGTTTGCGCGCTTTTTCACCGGATTATTTGGTGGTTTATTAGGCGGTGTTTCTACAGCAATCATCAGCGATATTGTTCCGTACGAACGACGCGGAAAAGCGATGGCTATTTTAAATTTAGCTTTTGGAGTGGCTTCCATTGTTGGTATTCCATTTTCCATTTTTATTTATAAATATTCCGACATCTTCTGGCCTTTCCGTATTGTAGGTATTCTATCTTTTATTGCGTTAATTCCGGCATTTATTTATTTACCTAATTTAAAAGGACACATCAATAAAGACTTAAACACGTTTAAAGAAATTAGCGAAATAATACGAAATAGAAATTTACAAAAAGCCTTACTTTTTGCGTTTTTATTGGTATTAGGACATTTTATGTTTATTTCCTTCATCAATCCTTATTTAATAGATAATTTAGGATTTAAAGAAGAGGATACTATGTGGATGTATATTGTGGGTGGCTTATCGGTTACATTAACCACCAATCGAATTGGAAAATTTATTGACACTTTAGGCAAAGTAAAATCATTCCGGATTTTAATTTTACTTTCATTTATTCCGATATTAGTCATTGCTCATATTCAGCAAGCATCCATTATGTTGGCATTATTGATTTGTGCCTTTATGTTTATTTTCAATAGTGGAAGGATGGTGGCCGCGATGACGTTAATTACCGGTGCACCAACAGAAGTGCAACGTGGAAAATTTTTATTAATACGTTCTTCTTTGATAGAATTAAGTGAAGGAACAGCATCTATCATTGGTGGAATGATTTTAACGCAAGACCCAATTACAAAGCATTTAATCAACTATAATATTATCTCTTATATAGCAGTTTTTATTGGAGTAATTTGCATTTATTTGGCTCAACGAATTGAAATCAGTGAGGATGCTTATTAAGTGTATTTTTAGTTGGATGTTACCATTGCACAAACTGCCTCCACCCATTTATTTTCGGAATTTAAGCTTTCTACCAACGTGATGGTTTCGCCACCATGTTCTTGAAAAAGTTCCAAATATTCCACTTGAATTTCATACAAGGTTTCTAAACAATCGGCAACAAATGCAGGTGAAAACACCAATATTTTTTTCTTTCCTTGTTTAGCAAGTTCCGGTAAAACATCTACCGTATAAGGCTCCAACCAAATTTCTTTTCCCAATCGTGATTGAAAGGATGTACTATATTTATCTGAGGGAATCTGTAATTGTTGTACTATTAAACGTGTGGTTTCATAGCATTGTGCTAAATAACAATGCTGATTTTGTGCTTGTATTTTTTCACTGCATTTTTCTTGTTGACAATCATGGGTATTTGTAGTGCCAACACGAGTTAGATGTCTTGCCGGCAATCCATGATATGAAAACAAGACGTGGTCGAATGACGCAATATCGTGTTGTTTACCACGTGCTGCAAATGCTTCTATAAATAAAGGATGATTGTAAAACTGATGAATCGTATGAATACTTGGAATCACATTCCATGTTGCTGTAATTTCATTTACACGTTGCAAAACCGAACCATTACAAGCCGATGAATATTGTGGAAATAATGGCAATATCACAATGGTATCAACATATGCATTTTTTAATTTCAACAACGCACTTTCCATACTCGGATTTTGGTAACGCATGGCAATTTCTACAACGAATGCATCACCTAATTGTTGCTGCACTTTCTTTGCTAAATCTTGCGTATGAAACAACAACGGAGAGCCTTTTTCTTTATCCCAAACGGCTTGATATGTTTTGGCAGAATTTTTATAACGCATGGGCACTATAATGCCACGTACTAATAATTGTCTTTTCAACCATGAAAAATCTATCACGCGTACATCTGTCAAAAATTCGATTAAATATTTATAAACATCGCTATTACTCGGAGAATCCGGTGTGCCAAGGTTTACAAGTAATATGCCTGTTTTTTTCATTAGAATATAAAAGCTTATTTTTTTTGCAAAAATAGCAAAATAAACCAATGATTAAATGGAATCTGAATTATCACTTTGTTGTGATAAAATAAAAAAACCGAGCTGACTTAGAGTGGCCAACCCGGTTTTGAACTATCCGTCAAACCCCAAAAAAAACGACGGACGTTCCCCTATAGATTACTTTTAGTATTAAATCATCCTAAACAATATGTAACTTAATTTAAAATGCCATCGAAGGACAGAATATAGGTTTTATTGGTTTTTTATGTTCTTTAAACATCAATCCGGTGTATGAAAAGGAGATTTCTCCTGTTCCATTAAATCGACTTACTTTCGTTAATTTAGACACGTTAATATCATAATTTACAGTAATATTCATTCCTTTGTATTCCATTTTTAAGGCAGGAATAATAGCATCCATATATCGATACCACAAACCAAAATTAACGGCAAAACGCTCGCTTCTATTACCCATCACACCATATCTTGCAAAAGTTCCGAACATGATTTCCATGTTAGGTCCTTGCTTTTGAAACAAGGCTGAAGGCAACATCGACCAAGTACCTTTTAATACGACTTCACCACCTAACATCGCGGCGAAACGTCTGTATAATCTATTTTCTTGCCCATCATAAAACGATACATTTGGGCGAATTAAATTAAAAGCAGAAAAACCAGCATATAAATTAGTATGTGCTTTGGGTGCGTAAGAATACACTGTACCAATTGCTAAATTATAATCCACTTGTTTGGTATTTAATCCACTTTCTAATGGATTAATATTGGGATCAAAACCATCATATCCATTAAATTGATTTCCAAAAGTTGCTTTGCTCAAATCAAATTTTCGCAAGCTTAATCCGTTTTGAATTCCAAATCCTAGGATATGATTGTATTTTTTATCCAACACTTGCAAGTAAGAAAAACTTAAACTTAAAGAAGTAGTATTAAAGTGAGTGGCGCCTGCACGATCGTGAACAATATCTAATCCGGCTCCAATAATTGAGCTTGGACGTTTGTTTTTCAACAAGGATAATTGTGCCGTTGCACCAACTGTTTGATAAGGATCGGAAACGCTACTCCATTGATTTTTATATGATGCTGCAACATAATAATCGTTATTAATAAAGCCTGTGAAAGCCGGATTAATATTTGATGGAATAGAATAAAATTGTGATGAATTGATATCTTGAGATCGGGATTGATATGCTAAAAGCAGAATCAAAAATCCTAAAAAAATATTTTTCATACGTCAAAAAATTAGGGTTTATAATTTATGTTTCTAGGGTTTATTTCAAATAAGTATCAAAAGCAAATTATCTCAACAATGTGATGTTTCCTTTCTTAATGGTTCTTTGTCCGTCAATACATTCCACATCCATATAATAAACAAACACACCTGGATTTAGAATTTCATTTTTAAAAGTGCCATCCCATCCAATATTATTTGGATCGTTCGTTTCAAAAACGAGTTGTCCCCAACGGTTAAAGATGCGAACTAATTTAACCGATGCAACACCTGGTCCATACACTTTTAATTCGTCATTTTGACCATCACCGTTTGGCGTAAAAGTATTCGGAACATACACCATTTTTCCTGCACAATCTTCAATAACACGAATATCCAATTCATCTTCTGCTTTGCAGCCAAATTCATTTATTGCTGTTACCTTATAGCTAGTATCTACTTCCGGTGAAGCTAATGGTGAAGGGCAATTGGTGCAAGAAAGTTTATAATCCGGACTCCAAACATAGGATACTTGATTTGGCGAAGTGGCATCAATTGGTACTTCTTGGCCTCGGATAATGATATGGTCTTGGCCGGCTTGTACAGTTGGCAATGGTTTTACAGAAACTACTGCCGGTAACTTTTGAAGCTGGCATTTTCCATTTTCTATAATGGCATAATAGGTTGTATTATTTCTTGGATAAACATATGGATTTAAATCATTCACATCCGACAATGTAGGTGAAGCAATCCATTTAATTTTGGTTTCGTTTAAGGATGTATTTTCTGCTTCTGCATGTAATTGAATTGTGTCACCAATACATAAAATAGTATCCGGATATACTCGAGCATTAACAGTTGTTCGCACTTGTACTTCTACTGAATCATACACAGGACATTGCGGATAATTATATGCTTTAATTTTATACTTAGTAGTTTCTGTTGGTTTTGCTATTACGTTTGCACCTACAGATGTGTTTAAAGAGATACTTGGTGACCATTCTATTTTCACCGGATTACCACTCACATTTAATGCTATTTCTTCTCCTTTACAAATTACTTTATCTGTAGTAGCCGTAATAGCAGGAACAGTATAAACACCAACTTTTACGCTGTCTTTGATGATACAACCAAATGTATTTTCTGCATAAAAATTAATTTTAAAAATTCCGGTACCAATTGGAATAAAAGTATTTCCATTGCCTCGCTTTGGAATATTCGTTGAATCAGTGAATGTCCAATAATGTTCTTTTACCGGAGAATTCGGTGAAGTATATAATGAATCTTTTATAGTAATAGAGCCGGTACCTTCGCATAAAGTTGTTTTATTAACTCCAAAGAAAGATTCCATGCGCGCCACATTTATTTTTTTGGTAGAAATAATATTTACAGTACAACCAAAATCATCTTTCAACACTAATGTAGGTGTAAACTCTCCTTCTCTACGATAGGTATAATCCATTTCTTTAGATAAACTCTTATCTAACTTTGTATCACCATTACCAAAATCCCAAATAGTAGTTGTAGTATTTTTGAAATCGGCTAAGAATTTCACTCCGAACGGTGCACAACCGGCATCCGGCATAAACGAAAAACTACCACTCGAACCAGATACTTTGATGTATTCTTTTTTGAAGATGGTGTCCGTACAATTATTCGTATCTGCGACAATCAACTTTACATCAAAGGCACCGGAATGTGTGTAAACACCTTGTGGTGTTGGGTTATTATCATTACTCGTGTTTCCATTTCCAAAATCCCATGCAATACTATTTAACGCAACATTATTAGGAGCAATTAATCTAAAATCTGTAATTAAATCCGGACACGTTTTAAATGTTTGATTGGCAGTGAAATCAATATCCATTCCTTTAATATGAATGAAATTAGATTTCGTCAATACATCGACACAGCCAAACGCATCTTTCACGGTTAACGTCACAGAGAAGTCGCCTGTTTTGGTGTATGTATGCCTTGGAAATGAATCTGTTGATGTCGTTCCATCGCCAAAATCCCATAAATAGGAAGTAGCGTTAGCTGAAGAACGATTATAAAATTTAATTTCTTTTCCTTTACATATATCTTTATAATCCACACCAAAGTCGGCTACCACTTTTGACACTACCACTTGTTTGGTGACAGAATCTTTACAACCGTAACTAGACTGAACAGCCAACTTTACCGGATAAGTACCTAATGCATTGTACGTGTGTGTAGTATTTTGAGTAGTTGCTGTTGTACCATCATTAAACTGCCATCGATATTGCGTTATTGAATCAAATTTAGACCAACTGGAATCTCTTAAATTCATCACCGCCGGCACACAGCCACTCGCCTTTTCATAATTAAAATCGGCATGAGCTGCTAATACCGTAATTGTATCTTTTATAATAGATTCCAAAACACAACCATTTCTATATCGCACAAACATTTTTACTACAAATTTTCCTTCGTTATGATATACCGCTTGATAGTTATTTCCAAAAACAAAACCATTTCCCAAATCCCATAAATAGTCGGTGATATTGGTATCTTGTTGTGCTGTTAAAGTAACACTCAGCGGTTTGCAACCAATGTGTTTGGATACATTAAATCGGAACGAATCGATATTGGTGAAGCGGATAATTTGTGCTAACGTATCTATACAACCGGTAGAATCATTTCGTACAATTAAAGATGCCGTGGCATTGATAGTATTTGCCGGATAAACGTGCGTAATATTTTTATCCATGGTAGAAATTACTGTACCATCGCCAAAATCCCATGTGGCAGCAGTATGTCCTTCTGATTTATTTACAAAATCTACGGAAAGGCTGTTGCATTTAGTGGAATAATTAAACGCTGCTTTGGGATAGGCAACAAAAATTTCTTTCACATCTAATGTATCTCTACAAAAATTATTAATTGCAATTAATTGTACTTGATATTTATCTGGTTGAGATGGCTCTTGATAGATATGTGTCACCGTTCTTCCTTCACCGGTTCCATCACCAAAAATCCAAACGAACTCTGTAGTTGGAATTCCTCCGGTAGCTGTAAACGTTACCATTTCTTGATTGACACAAACTTTATCTAAATCAACATCGCCGTTAAAAGGATATTTAGAACCTACGTGAATAGGTCCTATTGTTTGCACCAATGAAGCACATGGAGCATCATACGTAACTGTTAGTTTTACAGTATAATCACCTGGATTCGTGTAGGTATGTATCGGATTTTCAAGATTAGAAAAACTACCATCACCAAAATCCCAAGTAATACTTCTTGGTGTCCAATTGTGTGTCAAATTAGCATTAAAACGAACAGTTAAATCTTCGCAACCTTCCATTTTATCGGCTGTTGGAGCCATTTTATCCGGACCTACCCAAATATAATTGGGCATATCTATCTTATCTATACAACCATTCGCAGATTTTGCTTCTAATGACACACTATAAAAACCATTTTGTGGTAAATAAACAGAAGGCTGTGCAGCAGTTACTGTGGTGGAAAAACCACCGGAACCACTAATAGTCCATTTATACGAAGTAGCATTGGTAGATGTATTTGTAAAATTCACCGTGAAAGGTGCACAAGATTTTAATTGGTCTGCACTAAAAGCTGCAACAGGCGAAGTATTCACTACAACATTTTGTGCAAATGAATCTCGACAACCTTCATTATTTGTAGCAAGCATTTTCACTTGATATGTTCCGGCCGTACTGTATGTGGTGGTTGGTGATGTACTAGTACTTGTTTTTCCATCGCCAAAATCCCAATTACAAAAAATAGGTGAATAAGTAGAAGTTGTTGTTACGTTTACATTTTTATCGGTACAAACCGGTGTAGGAAAATTCACGTTTACTTTAAATGCTTCTAATTTAACCGCATTCGACATTGTTTTTGTTGCGGTACAATTATTTTGGTCTTTTACTGTTAGTGAAACATTGTACGTACCAGCAGTATTGTACTGATAGCTTGGATCTGCCACAGAAGAATTACTTCCATTTCCAAAATCCCAAGTATAAGTAACCGGCACATTCGATGTCACCGTGCTATTAAAATTTGCTGTAAATGGAATTTTGCATGTATGCGAATTATTCACCGTAAAATCTACAGTTGGAGCATTTGCTTTTTTAATAAAATCCTTTACCGTTTTGGTGTTTTTACAACCATTGGCATCTGTAACAATTAATGAGACAGTAAGGTCACCACTAAAAGTATAGGTATGCAAAGGATTTTGTGTTGTTTCTGTTCTACCATCACCCATATCCCAAACCCATGAAGTAATGGGTGCATCACCTAACGTAGATTTATCTTGAAATTGAACGTTAAACGGCACACAACCCGTTCTTGGCGAAGCATCAAAATTGGAAACCGGATCTTTAAAAACAGTCACTGTTTTTGATATTGTTGATGTTTGGTTTCCTTTGAAGATAGTCAGCTTAATTGTGTACACACCGGCTTGATTAAATATAGCACTCGGGTTACAATTATCAGATGTATTGCCATTGATACCTAAATTCCAAAAGCAACTATCTTGGTTTCCAGTAGATGTATTATTAAATGTTACATACAATGGTGCACAACCTCTATCGTCACTCATGGTAAAATTAGCATTCAATTGGGCAAACAAACTTTCTGATGAAAGAAGCATTACACTTACAAACACGATACGATATACGTTATTGCATAAAGACTCTATAGGTCTTCGCAAAAAGCGAGATAAGAAATACATTAGATCTGGGGTTTTAATGTTAGAACAATATTAAGTAAAGAAATAGATATTGTCAATACCTATTTTTAAAAAAAATGGAAAAAACAATATTTTATTGACCTAAAACAAAGATTTATCTTTCTGATTGTTATTATTAGATAAGAATATAGATATTTGATAGTATGAAAGGAATTGCAAATTTATCCAATATTCCGATGCGAAATGAGCCATCCGATAGAGCAGAAATGACGAACCAAGTTTTGTTTGGTGAAACTTTTGATATTTTAGAAAAAATGGAAAAGTGGAGCAAAATTCGTTTACATCACGATAAATATGAAGGCTGGATTGACAACAAACAATTTCAATTATTAGAAAATAAAAAAGCAAAACAACCAAAGCAAAACCTACTTACTGTACCATACATTAAAAAAAATAAGCTTTTATATTTTATGGGAAGTTATGTTGATTTTGATGTTGCAGCAACCCCAAAAAATATCTTGCAAACAGCATTATCTTTTTTAAACACGCCGTATTTATGGGGCGGCAGAACCATTGCCGGCATTGATTGTTCCGGATTTACACAAATTGTTTTTCGGGCACATCATATTTCTCTTTTGCGCGATGCTTATCAACAGCAAATACAAGGAAAAAAAATAAAATGGAAAGATGCACAAACAAATGACTTAGCATTTTTTCAAAATGATGCTGGAAAAATTACACATGTTGGCATCGTGATAAAAGAAAAAAATGGATTAAAAATTATTCACGCATCCGGTAAAGTACGCATCGACAAATTAGATGAAACAGGCATTTTTAAAGAAGAAATTAATGCGTATTCTCATCAATTACATTCTATAAAAAGAATTCAAAAATAAATGAGTAAAAAAAGAATTGTAGTATTAACCGGTGCCGGCATAAGTGCAGAAAGCGGTATTAAAACTTTTAGAGATAGCGATGGCTTATGGGAAAATCATCGAATTGAAGAGGTAGCAACTTTTGATGCATGGAAACGCCATCCGCAATTAGTATTAGATTTTTACAATGCACGCAGAAAACAACTTTTAGAATGTGTTCCCAATATGGCACATCAATTATTAGTTACCTTAGAAGAAAAATATCACGTAGAAATTATCACACAAAATGTAGACGATTTACACGAACGTGTCGGATCTACAAATGTTTTACACTTACATGGTGAATTATTAAAAGTGAGAAGCACCTTAGACGAACATCTCATTTATGAATGGAAAACAGACTTAAAGTTAAGTGACAAATGTGAAAAAGGAGCACAACTGCGACCACATATCGTTTGGTTTGGCGAGCAAGTACCAATGATAGAAACAGCCAGAAAAATCGCAGCTAAAGCTGATATATTTATCGTTATAGGAACTTCATTGGTTGTATATCCAGCCGCAGGCTTAATACACTATACTGATTTTACTGTTCCAAAATATGTTATTGATCCGAACAAACCATTATTATCCAATATTCAGAATGTAGCATACATTACAGACACTGCTTGCAATGGTGTACAAAAATTAGTAGCCGAATTAATGTAATTGCATTAATTTTTTAGTTTAAAAACCACCGATGCATTTCCGGTATTTCCATTTTTATCTAAGCCTAAAACATTCAATAAAATCATTGTATCGGATGGAACAGAAAAGTATATTTTTTTGTGTATGATAAAATCCGTTGTATTCGTATTTCCTTCTTCTTTGTAATAAATTGCACGTGTTGAATAATTAGAAAAAATAGCTTTATAATACACTAAGTTTTTATCTTTTATTGAAAAATGAAGTGTTATAGAATCTGCAATATAAAATGAATCGGTAGAAAGTGGAGATAATAGCGTAACTGTTGGTGCACTAGTTTCATTTTTTTTGCACGCCATAAACAGCAAAAGTAGAAAGGCGAAAATGGGAAAGATACTTTTCATAACACGTTCAAACTTACTCAAAAAAAAATTAACTTTAAAATATGAATGAAAGTATAAACCCTTGGATTACGGTATCAAAAGAGATAGTATATGATAATAAATGGATTACGGTAACGCACGAAAATGTAATTGCACCAACCGGAACAAAAGGAATATATGGAAAAGTACATTTAAAAAATTACGCTATCGGTATTATACCTGTTGATGCAGAAGGCAATACTTGGTTAGTCGGTCAGTACCGTTATCCACTCCAAAAATACAGCTGGGAAATTCCGGAAGGTGGTGGCTTATTAGATGATGATATTTTAGCATCAGCACAAAGAGAATTAAAAGAAGAAGTGGGATTGATTGCACAACAATGGACACCTTTAGCCCAAACACATACCTCCAACGCAGTAACAAATGAAACAGCCTTTTTATTCATTGCACAAGACTTGATATTGACAAAAAATGAGCCGGATGAAACGGAACAATTACAAATAAAAAAATTACCTTTAATGTCCGCCATAGAAATGGCAATGAATGGAGAAATCGAAGATGCGATGTCTATTATTGCCTTGCTAAAAATAAAATTATGGATGGATGAAGGAAAATGGAATTGGAAAAAATAAAACCATATAAAACATTATGACACAACAAACATACACTACATCCTATACTGCTTATGCATCGGTACAAGAAATGCCGGAACACTATCAAACATTAATAGAACAAGCCAAAATAGCTACGAATGACAGTCATGCACCGTATTCCAATTTTAAAGTAGGTGCTGCCATTTTACTCAACAATGGAACAGTCATAAAAGGTAGCAACCAAGAAAATGCATCGTATCCTATTGGTTTCTGTGCAGAACGCACTGCATTAAGTGCTGCGGCATCTTTAGCATCACACGAAAAAATAAAAGCGATTGCCATCACGGCTAAATCAGCAAATAATCCAGTTTTAAAACCGGCTGCACCGTGTGGTATTTGCCGTCAATGTATTTTTGAAGCCGAGAACAAACATCATCAAGATATTGAAGTTATCTTAACCGGAGAAAGTGGTGAAGTATTTATTTTTAAATCCATCAAAGATTTATTGCCATTGCACTTTGATGCGAATTTCTTATAAAAAAAAGGCTCTACATCATAGAGCCTTCCAAAAAAAATATTTCTTTTTGTATACTAGAACTTAAATGCCAAACCAATTTTAGCATACGAGCCTTCACAATAACCAGCTTCTAAGTTGGCACCAATATGCTCTACAAAATAGTATGTCATACCAATACCGGAACCAACGATAGCACCACCTTTAAATTTCTGATAATCCGGCAAATTGGAGCCTTTACTTTTTAAACGAAAACCACCACCAATAGAAAGTGGAATATACACATCCATTTTATCTGCATCCAATTTTGTATTTCCTTTTTCAGAAATCAATTGATACAAATGAAATACACCACGCATACCAATTCCAAAATGACGATATTTAAAATTAAAAAGATAATCGCTGGAATCTGCT
The DNA here is from genome assembly GCA_964507125.1 of uncultured Chitinophagales bacterium. Taxonomy (GTDB): domain Bacteria; phylum Bacteroidota; class Bacteroidia; order Chitinophagales; family JADIYW01; genus JADJSS01. The sequence goes on from CAZDOT010000002.1 coordinate 16,531, forward strand.
TTGCTATATGATCTTCCGGAAAACGTAAACCATCCACCAATACTAAAATATGGGCTTGCAGCATAATCCATATTTAAGGTTACACCCGGAATAAATCCAAGTCCTTTCAAGGAATATGTAGGAATGAAACTATGATGTCCTAAATTTGTTGTAACGGTAGCGTGAAAATCACCTTTTTCTACAGCGGATGCATTATTTATTTGCACAACAAAAAACAAGATAAAAATAGATTGAATTATTTTTTTCATAAGTGTAATTTTTAATTGATACAGCAAAAGTATTAAATATTTCCATTGTATTTACGAATAAACCATTCACATATCAACAAAAATGCAATCAGAAAGAACCACCATTTTTTATCCATCAAAGGCTCTGTACTAAAGGTATCAAACAGAATTGTTTTTATATGATTGTTTTTTTCAATGTCATCCGATATGGAAGCCATGTTTTTGGGAAAATAAAATTGTCCGCCACTTTGTGTTGCCATTATCTGCAGTAATTGATGATTGGCTTGTGTATTCAATAATTCCACGACAACATCACGCACTGAGAAATTACATATTGCAGTATTGGCTTTTCCTTTATAATTGGCTTTTGCATGAACCGTATAATTTCCTGCCGGTAACAAACCTGCATTTAATGAATAGGCATTCATTGTTTTATCAAAAGTAAACGAAAACGATTTTCCTTCATCATTTTTTACCACGCAAGAAGCATCTACATCATTCACTAATTCAAAACTTTCATTATACAATTCGGCATCAATTTGTATCGCTTCATTTGAATTAAATAAACTTTTAGATGTATGCACTTTAAATCGTCGCTTATCTCCTTTTACGGTGAGGTATTGCACAATTTTTTGAATAAGTTCATCCGTAGCCGTTGTATTTTTATTTTGTGCAAATTCGTGCATACGCCAACGCCAAATTCCTTCGCCTACAATAATGCCATTTTTTTTGCCATTGATTTCTTGAAAAAGAATACATGGATTTTGTGTTGGAATACTTCCTATTTGTTGGTTAAATAAAATTTCTGTGGTAGATGCACTTTGATATTTTCCAAATGGTGCTAACAATGGCGGTAAATCTTGAATCGTTTTTAAGCTAGTTTCTGAAAGCGTAAATTTTGAGAATGAAGGCAAATAAATTGGAAATACATCATTACCATTTTGCGATGAACCAACTATTTTCAACACAGATTGTAAACTATTCCATTGTTGCAAATTTACATTTGATGACAATACCCATAAAATAGGCACTTGTGCTGCTACAAAAGCTTGGATTTTGGATAAAGCAGCAATAGCTGAATTGGAAGGCAAGCCGTGTAAAATAAGTAAACCTACATCGTTTATATTGCCGGAAAATTGCTTGCAATCGTATTGTTCAAATTGGTAATTTTTATTTTGTTCAATGGCATTTTTAAATGCTTTTATGTCAGGATGTGGTGCATCATATAACATCACAATTTTTTGTCTGCCATCTATCACATCAACAAATGCAACATCCGAATTATTTTCAAGAATGGTTTCACCGTTAATTTTTTGTAGATGAATTTTGAATGGTAAAATGCCGGGTTTATCTGCATTACAAATAACATCCGTTTGATAAAAAAATCTATCATCATCTATTGTAATACTTTTTTGCAAAATAGATTTCCCATTGGCATCCGTAACCATCAACTGTGTTTGAGTACCTTTTAATTTATTGGCTTCTATTTGTATTTGCATCGAAAATTTATCGCCTAAATACACTAATTCCGGAAAACGAACACTCTTAATAAGTGCATCTTTTTTTATGGTCGTATCGCCTAATGCAATAGTATAAAACGGCACATTTTTTATATACTTATTATACAAAGGCGAAATACCTTGATTAAAAATTCCATCGGAAGCTAAAACAATAGCACCAATATTTTGCGAACCATGTCGCATATATACTTCATCAATGGCTGCTGAAATATCGGTTTGCTTTTCCGAAAAATCGAGATTATTTTTTTCCTTTAATGTGGCTCCAAAATTATAATGCAATACCTCAAAATGCGATTGCAAAGATTGTTCTAATGCGGTAAGTTGAGCTGTATATTTTTCTTTAGGTAAATTTCCAAACGATGCTTGAAGCGACGCAGAATTATCTTGCAATACAACAATAACGGGCTTTTCTTCTTCTGTTTTTTTTGTTTTTATTAATAAAGATAAAAGCAAAAAAGCAATCATAGAAGTAGATAAAAAACGCATTATTGCTAAGCCATATTTCCAAGCTTTATTTTCATTTTCCGAAAAAACATAGGCTTTTCTTCCATATAAAATATATGTGTAAACAGCACCAATTATTATGCAAAACAAAACGAACCACCAAGGATAACCTAAAATAAATGACATATATCGGAATGAAAATACGAATGCAATAACGTGCAATTATATCTATACAATTATCTTACTTTTTTGGGAATAATACAAATACGAGTTGTTATAAAACATCAACATACAATAAAAAAAGGCAACTCTAAAAGTTGCCTTTATAAATAGTCTATTCAAAGTTTATTTAGATAATACTTCTGCTACTGTTTTACCGATAAATGCCGGAGAATCTACGACATGAATGCCGCATTCTTTCATTACTTTCATTTTTGCAGCTGCCGTATCATCGGCACCACCCACAATAGCTCCTGCATGTCCCATACGTCTGCCTTTCGGTGCGGTTTGTCCTGCAATGAAACCAATTACCGGTTTTTTCATATTGTCTTTAATCCAACGTGCTGCATCGGTTTCCATGCTTCCACCAATTTCACCTATCATTACAATGGCATCAGTTTCTGCATCATTCATAAACATTTCAACAGCTTCTTTGGTAGACGTTCCGATGATTGGGTCGCCACCAATTCCAATTGCCGTTGAAATTCCAAATCCGGCTTTCACTACTTGGTCTGCTGCTTCATACGTTAGTGTACCTGATTTAGAAACAATACCCACACGGCCTTTTTTGAAAACGAAACCCGGCATGATGCCAATCTTTGCTTCATCTGCCGTAATAATTCCCGGACAGTTTGGCCCTATCATTCTTGCACCTTTTGCAGTAACATATTTTTTGGCTTTAATCATGTCTTGCACCGGAATACCTTCTGTAATTGTAACAATTACTTGGATGCCGGCATCAGCAGCTTCCATGATAGCATCAGCGGCAAATGCCGGTGGCACAAAAATAATAGATACGTTTGCACCGGTTGCTTTTACAGCGTTTTGCACTGTATTAAAAACAGGCTTATCTAAGTGTGTAGAACCTTCTTTTCCGGGCGTTACACCACCAACAACGTTGGTGCCATATTCAATCATTTGTGTTGCATGGAAAGTACCTTCTTTTCCGGTAAATCCTTGCACGATTACTTTCGAATCTTTATTTACTAAAATACTCATACTCGTTATTAAACTTTATTTTTTAATTTATTGAAACGTGCATCTCTGGCTTCTTTTAAGAAATCAGAGGCGAAGATAAAATCTATTAATTCTTTATTATCAGATTCAAACAAGGAATACTTATCGCCTTCCCAATGTTTATTACCTTCGTGTAAGAAAATAATTTTATCGCCATTGGCAATTACACTATTCATATCGTGTGTATTGGTGATAGTGGTGATATTATATTCTTGTGTAATTTCCATAATTAACTCATCTACCACAATCGATGTTTGTGGGTCTAAGCCGGAATTGGGTTCATCGCAAAAAAGATATTTTGGATTCATAACTATGGCTCTGGCAATACCGGTACGTTTTTGCATACCACCGGAAATTTGAGATGGAAATTTATGGTTGGCATTTACTAAGTTTACGCGTTTTAAAACTTCGTTTACTCTATCTCTTTTTTCGGATAACGACATGTGCGTAAACATATCTAATGGGAAACGAACGTTTTGTTCAACCGTTAAAGAATCAAACAAAGCACCTCCTTGGAACAACATTCCCAATTCTCTGCGTATTTCATTTTTTTGGTCGATGTTCATCGCTACATAATCTTTCTCATCAAATAAAACATGACCATCTGTTGGCGTTAATAAACCAACGATGCATTTAAGTAAAACTGTTTTTCCGGAACCACTCTTACCGATTATCAGGTTGTTTTTACCTGTTTCAAAAAGCGCAGAAACGCCTTTTAATACTTCTTGAGTACCAAATACTTTCCTGACGTCTTTTACTTCAATCATATTCGTTTTATTTTAGCTAAACAGTTTTTATCTCAACAACAACCAAGTTAAAATTAAATCGGAAAATAATACCATTACACAACTTAATACTACGGCACGTGTACTTGCTTTTCCTATTTCAATGGCACTTCCGTGTGCATAAAATCCTTGATAGCAAGAAACGGAAGTTAATACAAAACCAAACACCACCGATTTCACCATCATCACAAAAATATTATATGCTTTAAAGCTCATTAATACACCTTGTAAATAATCAGCACCGGAAACATAACCTGACATAGAACCAGCTAACAAACCTCCCCAAATTCCCGTTATAGCAGAAATTACTACCAATAATGGAATCATGGTGACTGATGCTGCTAATTTTGGTCCGATTAAATAAGAAATCGTATTCACGCCCATAATTTCCAATGCATCTATTTGCTCGGTGAGTCGCATTGTGCCTAATTCTGACGCTAAATTAGAACCTATTTTTCCGCCTAAAATTAGACAAGAAACAGTAGGTGCCAATTCCAAAATCATGGATTCTTTCACAACGAAACCAACGTAATACATCGGCACCATAGATTGAGATAAATTATAAGCAAATTGCACTGCAGAAACCGCACCAATAAAAAAGGAAATTAATAAGATAATAACGACTGAACCGACACCAATATTACTCATTTGCACGAGCGTTTCTTTCCAATACATTGCTGCTCTTTCGGGCTTGGCAAAAGAGCGTTTTATCATCAATACATATCTTCCGATATGAAATAAAGGGCCGCCGGATGCGTGTACGTATTCTGCCATAATTTTTAAAAGTATGTAAAATTAGGTTATTTTTAGAGATTAGCCAAACGTATTAGATAAAAGCGAAAAATTTATACATTTACATCATGAATATTGTTATTACAGGGGCAAGCAGAGGCATTGGAAAAGCTATTGCCGAAAAATTTCTGCAAGTAAATCATCGCGTTATCATTTGCTCCAGAGATAGTGCAAAATTAGAGGCACTCCGACAAACCTATCCTTCTTTAATAACCTTTGTTTGTGATGTATCAGACAAGCATTCGATAGCACAGTTCGGCGATTTTGTGCTGCAAACATTCGAACAGATAGACGTATTAATAAATAATGCCGGCATTTTTATTCCGGGAAAATTAACGGAAGAAAATGATGAGGTTTTAGAAGACACGTTACGAACTAATTTATTGAGTGCCTATTATCTTACAAAAAAGTTGAGCCCACGAATGAAAGCCCAACAACATGGTTTTATCATTAATATGTGCTCCGTAGCAAGCATTAAAGCATATGAAAATGGTGGAAGTTATGCTATTTCTAAATTTGCACTTTTAGGTTTTTCTAAAACCTTGCGCGAAGAATTAAAACCGTATAACATAAAAGTTACTTCTATTTTGCCTGGTGCCACGCTTACTGACTCTTGGGCTGGTGTTGACTTACCGGAAACACGTTTTAGCACGCCGGAAGATATTGCACTTTTGGTGTATACAATTACACAAATTTCACCATTCTCTGTAGTGGAAGAAATATTGATACGACCACAATTAGGTGATATTTAAATGGCATTTATGTTCTTATAGAATTGTGATATTTTAACCATGATGGACACAACGTCATTCCAGTGAAAACGGGAATCTCACTTGTATTTAACCGCAAAGGAAACGAAGTTTTTACGCAAAGAACACAAAGTGATTCTCCGCTGTATCGGTTTGTGTCTTCACGAACCGAAATGTATTGTTTCGTGAAGACATATATCATGTCTATTGATGAGATTTCCTTTTATAAGGAAATGACATTAATGTAAAACAAGTTTAGTTTATTATTACAGATTAATATAATACTGTATGCTTTCTTTTACATCCGATTCTGTAATAGCAATATCGTATTTACAAGAGCCAATGCCATCTAATAATGCTGCCAGTATCGTTGCTCCTTCATTCTTTTTATCGATACGCATACTATCCATTAATTTATCAATCTCAAAAGCGGTGATATCTTTTTTAGGAAAATGTTGCAGTAATTTATGCTGTATTGCATCTAAATCTTTTTCCGGCAATTTGCATTTTTTTACAGACAGATACGCTTCGCAAATCATACCAATTACAATTGCTTCGCCATGCAACAAACTGTCTGTTTCATTCTCTAACGAATAGGCTTCAATGGCATGTCCAATGGTATGACCGAAGTTCAATATTTTTCTCCAATTTTTTTCATACGGATCAGTTTCTACTACATGTTTTTTTATCAATAACGAATGATACACGATTTCATTTATATCTGCATGAAGATTATTTAAAGTGCTATATTTTTCCCATTGTTGTTTATCTTGGATAAGTGCATGTTTAAAGATTTCAGCCCATCCATTTACAAACTGTCTTGGTGGTAAAGTATTAAAAAATGACGATGCAATAAATACGGCTTTTGGATTTTTAAATAAACCGATTAAATTTTTTCCGTATTTAAAATCAATGCCTAATTTTCCGCCGATAGAAGAATCTACTTGTGATAGCAACGTGGTTGGTATATTGATAAAATCAATACCGCGTTTATAACAACTTGCAGCAAAGCCACCCATATCGCCAATAACACCACCACCTAAATTGATAAACAACGCTTTTCTATCTGTATTAAATGAAATTAATTGTTGCCAAATTTCTTCGCATGTATCTATGTTTTTGTTTTGCTCACCACTTCGAGTTTCTATTACATTTGCTGTTGGAAGTATGGATTGTATTATTGGCAAACAATGCACTTTCGTATTTTCATCTACCAATATATTTAAAGCAGAATAATTATTTTCTTGAATGAATTTCTTTAAGGCATCAAAATGTTCATCTATAAAAATAGTATAATCTGTTAGTGCAATTGTTTTCATTTCATTTTCCAATTAAAAAGAGGTGCAATATCAAGGTAAATCCACAATTTTATCAAAGCTCCAAACTTCGGCTTTTGCACCAAACCAAGGTTTTACTGTTTTCCAAAATCCGGCAAAAAAAGTAGAGTATCTATACGTATCTAAATCTTGTTCGCTGTCCCAAATACTGTAGGTAAAGAAAATATTTGGTTGATGAATATCTTGCCAAGCTTGTAGCAAATTACATCCTTTTTGTGCTCTAATATCCTTACATACCGTAGCAAAATACGTTTTAAATGTAGTTGCTTCTTCTTCTTTCATGGTGAGTTTTACAATGCGTACTATCATGCTATAACAATAATAATTAAACAAATAAAATTTGAATTTGATCGCCTTTTGCTAATCCAAATAAACCGGCTGCATTGCCACAATTAATGCAAAGTTCTAAATAACCGGATGCATTAAAACGTGCTAATCCATACGACTGCGGCACGTCGGTATAGTTTTCTACGATATGGTCAATAAAATCTGTCTTTCTATAATTAATGCGAATTTGTTTATCACCACTAAAACGTCTTACTTCTTCTTTTCTAATATTCGTAATTACATTTCCAAAATTATCAATATGGATAACATTTCCAATAATTTTATCTTCTTGAATAACCGGCATCAGCGCTTTTTTCTCTACATATTTAGAGGTGGCAACGCCAATGCCACCAATATTATGGTTGAACGTAATTTCTTTTACCACGCGACAATAATAATCTTCCAATGTATTTAGCTTTGCTTGCTTCATATCTACTTCCACTATTAAATCCGGTTTATCGTCAAAAACCATTGTCAACAATCCGTTGTCAGGTGCAATAAAATAGTGATTTTGATATTTTGCTGCAATGATTTTTTGTTTTCCCAAACCTTGCTCATATACTCGTGCTATATGAATAGTGCCAACAGGAAAATGAGCATACACATTTTTAAGAAAGAATGCAGCTGTTACAATATCATACGGCGGAATGGCATGCGATATATCCACTATTTTGGCGGAAGGGCTGGACGTATACAAATCGCCTTTAAATAAACCCACATAATAGTCTTTATCTCCAAAATCTGTTAATAACGTTATAACCGCCATTTAAAAATTTATATTATTTTCAATATTGATAAGAAAAAGGATGGATGAAAGTAAACATCATCCGATATATTAAAAAACAAAAATAGTAAATAATTGAGTGAACTTACAATAAAATTAGAAACTGTTGATCCAGTAGAATTTTTCGGGTTCAACAACAACAAACTAAAAATTCTAAAAAAAGAATTTAGTCGTTTGAACATCAGTGCCAGAGGCAATAAAATTATCGTTGCCGGCGCACAAGAAGATTTAGAAATCTTTAGTGATAAAGTACATCAATTGGTAGAATACCTGGAGCGATACGGAAAAATATCGGACCAACATTTAGAAGAAATTTTACATGGTCGCAATCCGTACGAAACCAATTTCCCACAATTCCAAGATAACGTTTTGGTATATGGAAACAATGGCACATTGGTACGAGCACGCACAGAAAACCAACAAAAAATGGTGGAATTATCCGAAGAGAATGATATTCTTTTTGCGATGGGACCAGCCGGAACAGGTAAAACTTATACTGCTGTTGCTTTAGCAGTTCGTGCTTTGAAAAATAAATCGGTGAAGAAAATTATTTTAACTCGACCTGCGGTAGAAGCCGGAGAAAGTTTAGGTTTTTTACCGGGCGATTTAAAAGAAAAAATCGATCCTTATTTACGACCATTGTACGATGCATTAGATGATATGATTCCGGCGGATAAATTAGCATATTTTATGCAAAATAGAATTATTGAAGTGGCACCTTTAGCGTATATGCGTGGACGAACGTTGGATAATGCATTTATGATTTTAGATGAAGCACAAAATGCAACCACCCTCCAATTAAAAATGTTTTTAACACGTATCGGACCTTCTGCACAATGCATCATTACCGGTGATATAACGCAAATTGATTTACCTAAAAATCAGCAATCCGGACTACGAAAAACCATGCAAATTTTAGAAGGTATTAAAGGAATTGGCATGATACATCTTTCGGCTGATGATGTGGTACGTCACAGATTAGTGAAAGATATTATCAAAGCATTTGATAAGGACGCAGAACGAGAACAACATTTTAAAGATAAAAACTAACTTCTAATTTTATCGAGAATAAGGTTGAGTTGTTCCAACTCTTCTACACTTACATTTTTATACTGAATTGGTGGAATAGTTTTAGCCAGTTCAATATCTATTTCTTTTAATAATTCCAATCCTTTTTCAGTAATACTGATACTCACTTCTCTTTTATTAGTTGGATTTTGAATTTGAGAAACCAACTCTTTTTGTTGCAACTTATCTACTAATCGAGACGCATTCGACATTTTGTCTATCATGCGTTGCGTGATTTGAGCCAACTTTATAGACTTCGGATATTGACCTCTCAATATACGTAGTACGTTGTATTGTTGTTGCGTTAACCCAAATGGCTTAAAGAAACGCGACTTCACATTTTGCAACCAACCGGACGTGAAAAGTAAATTGACATCTGTCTTCACAAAAATATCCGGAAATTTCTTTTGTTTAATTTCCTCTTCTATGGTTTTCATAAAATGGAGTATTACTATGCTTGTGTCGTTGGATTACCGAAATTAAGCGGTATAGCAACTTGCTCTGTATCTTTTATTTCACCATGCATTTGCTCAAATTTTCGGATATTTTCCGTTAATGCGAACATGATACGTTTTGCATGTTGTGGTGTTAATATAACACGTGATTTTACTTTTGCTTTCGGAACACCGGGTGCCATTCGTACAAAGTCAATTACAAACTCTTGGTTAGAATGCGTAATGATCGCTAAATTGGAATATTCACCTTCTGCAATATCTTCCGGAAGTTCTATATTGATTTGATTTTGATTATTATTTTCCATCTTTAATAAATTAAAATGAAGTGTAAATATACAAAAATTAGTTCCATAATTAAGAGAGATAGTACAATGAAAGACATAACAAATCTATCCATTTAATAAAAAAAGCTGTCAAAAAATTGACAGCTTTTATCTATTTACAAACAAAAAAATTATTCTTCGTCGGCTTCAATCATGGATTTTTTAGCCATTGCACGTTCGTGATCTTTTTTAGAACTCACTAAAATATTTTCGAATGAACGCACACCTGTTCCTGCAGGAATTCTATGACCCACAATTACATTTTCTTTTAAACCTCTCATTGGGTCAATTGATCCATTGATAGCGGCTTGATTCAATACTTTTGTTGTCTCTTGGAATGATGCAGCAGAAATCCAGCTGTGTGTACCTAATGATGCTCTTGTGATACCTTGTAACATCGGTGATGAAGTTGCAGGAATCGCATCGCGGTATTCTACAATTTTTCTGTCATTGCGTTTCAAGAAAGAATTCTCTTCGCGAATCTGACGCATCGTAACGATTTGTCCTACTACTAATTGCTCAGAATCTCCGGCTTCTATGATTACTTTTTTATCAAAAACAGCATCATTTTGTTCGATGAAGTCGAATTTATTTACGGTTTCACCTTCTAAGAATTTCGTATCACCTGCATCATTTATTAATACATTACTCATCATTTGTTTTACGATTACTTCGATGTGTTTGTCGTTGATACGTACACCTTGCAAACGGTAAACCTCTTGAATTTCATTTACTAAATATGCTTGTAATGCAGATGGCCCTTTAATTTTTAAGATATCGCCCGGAGCAATAGCACCATCAGAAAGTGGCATACCTGCTTTCACGAAGTCGCCTTCTTGTACTAAAATATGTTTTGTTAATGGAACTAAATATTTACGTTGTGTACCATCTTTAGATGTAATTGTAACTTCTCTGTTTCCACGTTTTACTTTACCGAATGCTGCTTGTCCATCAATCTCAGAAACTTTAGCCGGATTTGATGGATTACGTGCTTCAAATAATTCTTGTACACGTGGTAAACCACCCGTGATATCTCGTACTTTACTTAAAACACGTGGAATTTTCACGATGATAGTTCCCGGAATTACTGCTTTATTATCATCGATAGAGATGTGTGCACCTACCGGAATAGAATAAGAATATAATTCTTTTCCTTTCTCATCTACAATTAAAATTGCCGGTACTTTTTTCTTATCTCTTGATTCGATGATTACTTTCTCACGGTGGCCTGTTTGCTCTTCCACCTCTTCACGACAAGTAATACCTTCAATGATGTTGTCATATTTAATAACACCTTTGTATTCTGAGATAATTACGTTATTAAATGGATCCCAAGAGCAAATCAAATCATCTTTTTTCACTTTTTGTCCATTCTTCACATTCAAGATTGCACCGTATGGAATATTGTTTGTCATCAATACACGTTCTGTACCTTCTTCAATGATATTTATCTCACCGGTTCTACCAATCACCACTGTTTTCATTTCACCATCTTCTGTGTCTTGCTTAACCGATTTGATAGAATCGAATTCTAATTTACCATCGAACTTCGCTAACATTTGAGATTCAGAAACTACAGATGCCGCTGTACCACCCGTGTGGAATGTACGTAAGGTTAACTGTGTACCCGGTTCACCAATTGATTGTGCCGCAACTATACCTACAGCATCACCATATTGAGCCGGGCGGTTATTAGTTAAGTTTCTACCATAACATTTTGCACAAACACCACGTGGCATTTCGCAAGTTAATACAGAACGAATTTGTACACTTTCCAAAGGTGATGCATCTATAATATTAGCTTGTGCTTCAAAAATAAGTTCCCCTTCTTTTACGATAACTTCGCCTGTTAATGGATGAACGATGTCTAATAATGCAGTACGTCCAACAATTCTATCCGATAAAGATTCGATTACTTCTTCGTTTTGTTTTAATGCAGCAACTTCTAAACCTCTTAATGTACCACAATCAACACCATTAATTACTACATCTTGAGCTACGTCTACTAAACGACGTGTTAAGTAACCGGCATCTGCCGTTTTTAACGCGGTATCTGCCAAACCTTTACGTGCACCGTGTGTAGAGATAAAGTACTCTAATACGTTCAAACCATCTTTAAAGTTAGATAAGATTGGGTTTTCAATAATCTCGCCACCGGTAGAACCTGATTTACGAGGTTTTGCCATCAAACCACGAATACCACCTAACTGTTTAATTTGTTGTTTTGAACCACGTGCTCCGGAATCCAACATCATATACACAGAGTTGAAACCTTGTTTGTGGGTAGAAATTTCTTTCATCAATGTTTCTGTGATACGTGTATCCACGTTTGTCCAGATATCGATGATGTGGTTATAACGTTCGTTGTTCGTAATTAAACCCATGTTGAAGTTTTGCCATACTTCTTCTACTTCTTCCGCAGCAGAAGTCAACAATTTTTGTTTTACTTCAGGGATAATTAAATCATCAATATTGAACGACAAACCACCTTTAAATGCTTGACGATAACCAATTTCTTTAATATCATCCAAGAATTTTACAGTAGTTGGAATATTGGTACGTACTAAAACATCTCCAATTACGTTTTTTAAATTTTTCTTAGTCAATAATTCATTTACATAACCACACTCAGCCGGAACAACTTCATTGAAGATAAGACGACCTACTGTTGTGTCAATTACTTTGTATTTGAATTCGTTTCCTTCTCTTACACGAACACGACATTTTACATTAGCATGTAAATCGGCCTGACCTTCGTTTAAAGCAATGATAGCTTCTTCCGCAGAATAGAATACTTTTCCTTCACCTTTTACTTTATCATCACCAATTGATCTTTTTCCTTTAGATAAATAGTACAAACCTAATACCATGTCTTGTGATGGAATAGTGATTGGTGTACCATTTTGTGGATTCAAAATATTATGCGAAGAAAGCATTAATACTTGTGCTTCTATGATAGCTGCGTTACTTAATGGAACATGTACAGCCATTTGGTCACCGTCAAAGTCGGCGTTGAAAGAAGTACACACCAATGGATGTAATTGAATGGCTTTTCCTTCTATTAATTTAGGTTGGAAAGCTTGGATTGACAAGCGGTGTAATGTTGGGGCACGGTTTAACAATACCGGATGGCCTTTCATTACATTTTCCAAAATATCCCAAATTACGGCTTCTTTTTTGTCTACTAATTTCTTCGCAGATTTTACCGTTTTAACAATACCACGCTCTAATAATTTACGAATAATAAACGGTTTGAACAACTCCGCTGCCATATCTTTTGGCAAACCACATTCGTGCAATTTTAATTCTGGACCTACCACAATTACGGAACGACCGGAATAATCCACACGCTTACCTAATAAGTTTTGACGGAAACGACCTTGTTTACCTTTTAAAGCATCGGATAATGATTTCAGTGCTCGACCACCTTCTGCTTTTACAGCATTCGATTTACGAGAGTTATCAAATAAGGAATCAACGGCTTCTTGTAACATACGTTTTTCATTACGTAAGATTACTTCCGGTGCTTTGATTTCTATTAATCTTTTTAAACGATTATTTCTGATAATAACACGACGGTATAAGTCATTCAAATCTGCTGATGCGAAACGACCACCATCTAATGGAACTAACGGACGCAATTCCGGCGGAACTACCGGTAATAATTGAACAACCATCCATTCCGGTCTGTTTTCTACGTGTTCGTTTGCTTCGCGGAATGCTTCTACAACACTTAAACGTTTTAATGCTTCTGATTTACGTTGTTGTGAAGTTTCGTGTGATGCTTTATGACGTAATTCGCCGGATAATTTTTTCAAATCAATACGTGCTAATAAATCACGTACTGCTTCACCACCCATTTTGGCGATGAATTTATTTGGATCATCATCAGAAAGTAATTGGTTCTCTTTTGGCAAAGCATCTAAGATATCTAAATATTCTTCTTCTGTTAAAAGGTCTAAATATTTAGTAGTTTTACTTTCACCATTAATAGAAACACCATCTTCTGTAACACCCGCTTGGATAACAACAAAACGCTCGTAATAAACGATAGATTCTACATTTTTGGAAGACAAACCCAACATATAACCTGTTTTATTAGGCAAGGATTTGAAATACCAAATATGCACTACAGGTACCACCAATTTGATGTGCCCCATGCGTTCACGACGAACTTTCTTCTCTGTTACTTCTACACCGCAACGATCGCAAGTAATGCCTTTATAACGAATACGCTTATACTTTCCACAAAAACATTCATAATCTTTTGTTGGACCGAAAATACGCTCACAGAACAAACCATCCATTTCTGGTTTGTAAGTTCTATAGTTAATCGTTTCCGGCTTTTTTACTTCCCCTTTAGATCTGCTTAAGATTGATTCAGGTGAAGCGAGTTTCAGCGTTATCGTTTTAAACTCGGTGTTGATTTTGTTCTCCTTCTTTAAAGGCATATTAATTTATTTTTTAATGCTAAAAAATCTTTTTACAAATACTGATTATTCAAAATCTAAATCCAATGCAAGACCTCTCAATTCGTGAACCAATACATTGAACGATTCTGGAATACCCGGCTCCGGTAAGTTATCACCTTTTACGATGGCTTCATACGCTTTTGCTCTTCCTTGAATATCATCCGATTTCACGGTTAGCAACTCTTGTAAGATATTCGATGCACCATACGCTTCTAAAGCCCAAACCTCCATCTCACCTAAACGCTGACCACCAAATTGTGCTTTACCACCTAATGGTTGTTGAGTAATGAGTGAGTACGGTCCGATAGAACGTGCATGCATTTTATCATCCACCATGTGAGATAACTTAATGATATAGATAACACCAACGGTTGTTTTTTGATCGAATCGTTGACCTGTTTCTCCATCGTATAAGTAAGTACTTCCTAAGCGTGGTAAGCCAGCTTCTTCAATATAATGTTCAATCTCGTCCACATTTGCACCATCAAAGATTGGTGTTGCGAATTTCAAACCTAATTCTTTACCAGCCCATCCTAATACAGTTTCGTAAATCTGTCCGATGTTCATACGAGAAGGTACACCTAATGGATTTAATACTACATCCACCGGAGTTCCATCTTCTAAGAACGGCATATCTTCTTGGCGAACGATTTTAGCCACGATACCTTTGTTACCATGACGACCCGCCATCTTATCACCTACTCTTAACTTACGTTTTTGTGCGATGTACACTTTTGCCAATTTCAATACGCCAGATGGTAACTCATCACCTACGGTAATTGCATATTTATCGCGTAAGAAACGACCTTTCTCTTCGTTGAACTTGATATTGAAGTTGTGAATTAATCGTTTAATTAACTCATTGGTTTCTTCTTCTTTCGTCCAATCAGATGCATCTAAATTTTGGTAATTTAAGCCACCTAATAATTTCTCAGAGAATTTAGTTCCTTTAGGAACAGCTTCTTCACCGAAAATATTTTTGATTCCGGAAGTGGTTTTGCCACCAACTAACTGCATCAATTTAGCCACCAACGTTTTCTTGATTTCTTCCAAGTTTTGTAAGTGAACTTTCTCTGCTTTTTCCAATTCAGCTTTCTCTCTAACTTTAGAGTTTTTATCTTTTTTCGCTTTTTGGAATAATTTAGTTGTTACCACTACACCTTCTGTTGATGGTGGAGCTTTGTACGATGCATCTTTTACATCACCTGCTTTATCACCGAAGATGGCACGTAATAATTTTTCTTCCGGCGTTGGATCTGTTTCTCCTTTTGGTGTAATTTTACCAATTAAGATATCACCTTCTTTAATTTTTGCACCGATACGGATAATACCGTTTTCATCTAAATTACGTGTAGCATCTTCACTTACGTTTGGAATATCGTTCGTTAATTCTTCTTCCCCTAATTTGGTATCACGCACATCCATTTCATATTCTTCGATATGGATAGATGTAAAGATATCTTCACGAACTACTTTTTCATTGATTACGATCGCATCCTCGAAGTTGAACCCTTTCCAAGGCATGAAAGCAACTAATAAGTTTTTACCTAATGCTAATTCGCCGTTTTGTGTTGCGTATCCTTCGCATAAGATTTGACCTTTTACCACTTTCTCCCCTCTACGTACAATTGGACGTAAGTTGATACAAGTAGCTTGGTTCGTACGAGCGTATTTCGTTAATTTATACACTTTCACATCGTCTTCAAAACTTACTAATTTTTCATTTTCAGTTCTATCAAAACGAATACGAATTTCGTTTGCATCTACATATTCAACGACACCGGAGCGTTCTGCGTTGATTAAAACATTAGAATCTGATGCTACTCTTGCTTCGATACCTGTTCCTACAATTGGAGATTCACAACGCATTAACGGAACTGCTTGACGTTGCATGTTCGAGCCCATCAATGCACGGTTAGCATCATCGTTTTCCAAGAAAGGAATTAATGAAGCAGATACACCTACGATTTGGTTTGGTGCCACGTCCATATTTTGGATGTCAGAGATTTCATCTTGTTCTGCATCTAAAATTGGGAAATCACCTTGGAAACGGCATTTGATTTTTTTATCGACAAATGCACCTTTATCATCCAATCCAATATTAGATTGTGCAATGATTCTTTCATCCTCTTCTTCTGCAGTTAAGAACTCTACTTTATTATCTACTTTACCTTTATTTACTTTTCTGTATGGTGTTTCGATAAAGCCCATTTCGTTCACTTTAGCATGAACACAAAGGGTAGAAATCAAACCGATATTTGGACCTTCCGGAGTTTCGATTGTACACAAACGACCATAGTGTGAGTAGTGAACGTCACGCACCTCGAATCCGGCTCTTTCACGAGAAAGACCACCAGGTCCTAATGCGGAAATACGACGTTTATGTGTAATTTCTGATAAAGGGTTGGTTTGATCTAAGAATTGAGATAATTGAGATGTACCGAAGAAAGAATTGATAACAGAAGAAAGTGTTCTTGCATTAATCAAATCGATTGGCGTGAACACCTCGTTATCACGTACGTTCATACGCTCACGGATAGTACGTGCCATACGTGCTAAACCTACACCAAACTGCGCAAACAATTGCTCACCTACTGTACGTACACGACGGTTACTCAAGTGATCAATATCATCAATTTCTGCTTTTTGGTTTACTAAGCGAATCAAATATTTTACAATAGAAACGATATCTTCTTTCGTTAATACTATATTTTTTGGATCGATATCTAAACCTAATTTTTTATTGATTTTATATCTACCTACAAAACCTAAATCATAACGTTTATCAGAGAAGAATAATTTCTCGATAATACCACGTGCTGTATCATCATCCGGTGGATCTGTACCACGTAATTGACGATAGATATGTTTTAACGCTTCAATTTCTGAGTTAGAAGTATCTTTTTGAAGCGTATTAAAGATGATAGAATAATCTTGTTCAGTATCTTCTTTTTGTAAGATGATTGTTTTTAATCCGGTTTCTAAGATTAATTGGATATTATCTTCATCTAAGTTTGTATCGCGTTCTAAAATTACTTCGTTACGCTCGATAGAAACAACCTCGCCGGTGTCTTCATCCACGAAATCTTCCATCCATGATTTTAAAACACGTGCAGCTAAGCGACGACCGATATTTTTCTCTAATGATTTTTTGTTTACTTCTATTTCATCAGATAAACCGAACAATTTTAAGATGTCTTTATCTGAATCAAAACCGATAGCACGTAATAACGTTGTTACCGGGAATTTTTTCTTACGATCGATGTATGCATACATCACGTTATTGATGTCCGTAGCGAACTCCATCCAAGCACCTTTAAATGGTATTACTCTTGCAGAGAATATTTTAGTTCCATTTGGGTGGTAGCTCATTCCGAAGAATACGCCTGGAGAACGGTGCAATTGTGAAACAACTACACGTTCTGCACCATTAATGATAAATGTACCTTTATCCGTCATATACGGAATATTGCCCAAGAATACATCTTGAACAATTGTTTGGAAATCTATATGTTCTTCGTCATTACATGACAAGCGCAATTTAGCTTTTAAAGGTACACTATATGTTAAACCTCTTTCAATACATTCATCGATATTGTAACGAGGTGGATCAACATAGTAATCCAAAAACTCTAACAAGAAGATATTTCTTGCATCGGTAATTGGGAAGTTTTCAGAAAAAACTTTATACAAACCTTCTTTAGAACGTTTGTCTGGAGTAGTTTCTAATTGGAGGAATTCTTGGAATGATTTTACCTGAATATCCAACAAATTGGGGTAGTCATACGGGTGACTAATTTTACTGAAATTAATTCTACCTTCAGTTAATGGAGCAATTTTATCTGTTTTTTTAGACATGCAATCTTATTAAAATTTATAAAAACAGTAAAAAGTGTCACGGTAATTTTTAAAAACCACCGGACACTTTAATGATTTGATTCTGTGTGAATTACTTCAATTCAATAGATGCGCCAGCTTCTTCTAATTTAGCTTTGATTGACTCAGCTTCATCTTTAGAAACACCTTCTTTGATTGGTTTTGGAGCACCATCTACTAAATCTTTAGCTTCTTTTAAGCCAAGACCTGTAATTTCTTTTACTACTTTAACGACACCTAATTTTTGTGCACCACCGTCTTTTAAGATTACATCAAAAGATGTTTTCTCTTCTACAGCAGCACCACCACCAGCGCCTGGAGCAGCAGCAACTGCAACAGCAGCAGCAGCCGGTTCGATTCCGTATTCAGATTTTAAGATTTCAGCAAGTTCGTTTACTTCTTTCACTGTTAAGTTTACTAATTGCTCTGCGAATGCTTTAATATCAGCCATTGTTTAAAAATTTAAAATGTTATTTAATTAATTTTTTTCTTGTAATGTTTTAACGATTCCAGCTAATTTACCGCCACTTGATTTAAGAGCAGAGATAACATTTTTAGCAGGTGATTGTAATAAACCAACGATATCGCCGATTAATTCTTCTCTAGATTTCACGTTGATTAATGCTTCTAATTGGTTTTCGCCAACGTAAACAGCTGAGTCGATATAAGCCGCTTTTAAAAGTGGTTTTGTATTACCTTCAGAACGGAATTGTTTAATTACTTTTGCGGGTAAGTTACCAGTTTCCGTAAACATGATTGCTGTAGGTCCGTGTAAAACCGGATCTAAGTCATCAGAAAATTTACCGCCAGCAACTAACGCTTTTTTGATCAATGTGTTTTTTGCAACTTGGAGATTGATACCTTTTTCGAAGCAAGTTCTTCTTAATTTATTAATTTTTTCTACGGTTAAACCAGATGCATCTGTGAAATAGAAAAAGTTAGAATCAGAGAATTTCTGTGCTAAAGTATCAATGGTTGCTTGTTTTTCAGTCTTAGTCATTGTTTTCCTTTTAAAGAATTAAAATTAAATTCCCGGAATTGATTTTACATCTACTTCAATAGAAGGACTCATTGTAGAAGCCATGTAAATGCTTTTAAAATAAATTCCTTTTGCAGAAGATGGTTTCATTCTAGCTAATGTTGCAATCATTTCTTTCGCATTGTCCTGCAATTGAGCCGGATTAAATGAAACACGACCAACTGAAGTGTGGATGATACCGAATTTGTCAATTTTGAAAGAAATTTTACCTTTTTTCACTTCGCTTACGGCATCAGCAACATTTTCTGTAACCGTACCTGATTTAGGATTTGGCATTAAGTTACGAGGACCTAATATTTTACCTAAACGACCTAATTTGGGCATTACACTTGGTGTAGCGATGATTACATCGATATCTGTCCAACCACCAGCGATTTTTTCAAGGTATTCTTCTAAACCTACGTAATCAGCACCGGCAGCTTTTGCTGCTGCTTCTTTATCAGAAGGGCAAAGCACTAAAACTGTTTTTGTTTTACCTGTACCGTGTGGTAAGCTAACTGTACCTCTAAGAGCTTGGTCTGGTTTTCTAGGATCTACTCCTAAGCGAATGTGTACGTCAACAGAAGCGTCAAATTTAGCTGTGTTCACTTCTTTTACTAAAGCAGTAGCTTGGTCTAAAGTGTAAAGTTTACCCTTTTCGACTTTGTTGTTAACTGCTTTTCTTTTTTTTACAACTTTCATTTTGTGTTTAAATTTAGTGAGATAATAGCGTTCCAATTAGGAGTGGAACTCTCTCGCTTAATTTCTTAAGCTTGGAATGGTGCTTCACCCGTAACAGTGATACCCAAACTTCTTGCAGTTCCAGCTACCATTTTCATTGCTGCAGCTACTGTGAAGCAATTCAAATCCGGCATCTTGATTTCTGCAATTTCTTTCACTTGATCCCAAGTTACAGAGCCTACTTTATTCCTGTTAGGAATGTTTGAGCCTTTTTTCACTTTAGAATACTCCAATAATAAAGCGGAAGCTGGTGGAGTTTTGATTACAAACGTGAAAGATTTATCTTTATAAACCGTGATTACACACGGTAAAATTTTTCCTTGTTTATCTTGAGTTGCAGCGTTAAATTGTTTGCAAAACTCCATGATGTTAACACCTTTAGAACCTAAAGCAGGTCCGATTGGTGGAGCTGGGTTTGCTTGTCCGCCTTTTACTTGTAACTTAATAAACGTTTCGATTTCCTTTGCCATATCTATTGTTTTTCAACTTGCATAAAATTTAACTCCACCGGAGTTTTTCTTCCAAAAATTTTCACTACCACACGTAATTTCTTTTTGTCTTCCATTACCTCTTCGATAGTACCTGTAAAATCATTAAATGGACCATCTGTAATTTTAACATCTTCCCCTACTAAGAATGGTTCGTTGGTAGTACCGCCCACTTCTTCTAATTCATCTACTTTTCCTAAAATTCGATTAACCTCTGCTTTTTTCAGTGGAATTGGTTTATTTCTTTCAATAAAACTGATTACGTTTGTCATATTTTGGATATGTAAAACGATATCGCCATTGAATTTCTTAGGATCAGCTTCCATCATTAAATAACCGGGAAAAAAGTTTTTCTCATGAATTACTTTTTTTCCGCCTTTTAATTTATATACCTTTTCTGTAGGTACTATTACCTGTGGAATAATATCAGACCAACCGGAAAGTTTAATTTCCTTCTCGATAACTTCGCGAAGTTTTTTTTCTTTCCCGCTGATTACTCTCAGTACGTACCATTTTTTATCTTCAGACATCGGTATATAAGCTTGCTATTTTGTCAAATTATATATTATATCGCTAAAAATAAGCTTAGAGATTACATCCATTACACCTATTAACAATGCAATTACAATAGAAGCAACTGCTACTATTACGGTATTGGATTGTAAATCTTTCCAAGTTGGCCACGTTACTTTCGTTGTCAACTCTTCGTAGGATGTTAATAGATATGATTTCAAACTATTCATCTTATTTTTATTTTGCACGGGCGAAGAGATTCGAACTCCTATCAACGGTTTTGGAGACCGCTATTCTACCCTTGAACTACACCCGTATATTAGTCATTAGTCACTAATACTTGGACTAATGACTAATGACGGATTATATAAATTATTTAATAATTTCAGTAACCTGACCAGCACCTACTGTTCTACCACCTTCACGGATAGCGAATTTCAAACCTTTCTCTAATGCTACCGGGTAAATTAATTTAACCGTTAAAGTAACATTATCACCAGGCATTACCATCTCAACGCCAGCTGGCAATTCGATTTCACCTGTAACGTCTGTTGTTCTTAAGTAGAATTGTGGACGGTATTTGTTAAAGAATGGTGTATGACGACCACCTTCATCTTTAGATAAGATATACACCTCACATTTGAACTCTGTATGTGGAGTTACTGAACCTGGTTTGCAGATTACCATACCACGTTTGATATCTGTTTTCTCGATACCACGTAATAAGATACCTACGTTTTCACCTGCTTCACCAATATCTAAGATTTTACGGAACATCTCAACACCTGTACATGTAGATGTCATAGATTTTTCTTGCAAACCAACGATTTCAACCGGCTCACCTGTTTTCACAACACCTCTTTCGATACGACCTGTAGCAACTGTACCACGACCTGTGATAGAGAATACGTCTTCAACCGGCATTAAGAATGGTTGGTCGATTGGACGTGGAGGTAATGGAATCCACTCATCAACTGCTTTCATTAAAGCTTCGATTTGTGCCGTTCCGTTTGGATCATCTTGTAATGCTTTTAATGCAGAACCTTTAATGATTGGAGTGTTGTCGCCATCATATCCTCTTTTAGATAATTCTTCACGGATATCCATTTCAACTAACTCTAATAATTCAGGATCGTCAACTAAATCTTCTTTGTTCATGAATACCACCATACGAGGTACACCAACCTGAGCAGCTAATAAGATGTGCTCTTTTGTTTGTGGCATCGGACCATCTGTAGAAGCAACTACTAAGATAGCACCGTCCATTTGAGCAGCACCTGTAATCATGTTTTTGATGTAATCCGCGTGACCTGGACAGTCAACGTGTGCATAGTGACGTGATGTTGTTTGATATTCAACGTGAGCTGTATTAATTGTAATACCTCTCTCTTTTTCTTCCGGAGCAGCGTCGATTGAATCATAATCTTTTTTCTCTGCTAAACCAGATTTTGACAACACATATGTGATTGCTGCTGTCAATGTAGTTTTACCGTGGTCAACGTGACCAATTGTTCCGATGTTAACGTGCGGCTTATCTTTTACAAATTTTTCCTTAGCCATGATTTGTTTTTTTAAAATATTTAATAATTATTCAACAAGTATATTATTCAAATTGAGCCGATGAAGGGAATTGAACCCTCGACCTCTTCCTTACCAAGGAAGTGCTCTACCACTGAGCTACATAGGCGATAGAGTGTTGAGTCGAAAATTCGCCCATTCATTTAATTTCGAGTAGATACCTTAGCAACTACTTCATGTTTTGAGCGGAAGACGAGGTTCGAACCCGCGACCTACAGCTTGGAAGGCTGTCGCTCTACCAGCTGAGCTACTTCCGCATTTTAGTTCAACTTTTATGAGTTGTAACTAATTCAAACTTTTACTCTTTATTTACAAAGAACTTACATACCTAACAACTTTCGTTGTACGTATTTTTTTTGTGGGCAAGGATGGATTCGAACCACCGAACTCCGAAGAGGACAGATTTACAGTCTGTTGCCGTTGGCCACTTGGCTACTTACCCTTGCTTTGTGCATAGAGCCGATGGAGGGATTCGAACCCCCGACCCGCTGATTACAAATCAGCTGCTCTGGCCAACTGAGCTACATCGGCACAAAACTTATTTATTTACAAGAACTTATACGAAAACTAACCATCATTGCCTAATTTTCGGAGTGCAAATATACGATTTTATTCTGATATTCAATCATTGTTCAAAAAAAACTTATTGCTTTAAGATTATTTAAAGTTAGAATTCTTTCAAACGGGTCATTTTCTTCAAATATGTCTTCATTTTTATATATCAATAGACATTGATGTGGTTTAATTTACTTATCATTTTTCTTATTTAATGAATTGTCCAATTGAAACATTTTTTCACTTTTTTGTTTTTTACTTTAAAACGCACAACTGGTTTTCAATACGTGTTATTTTTAGACAAGTGAATGCTTCATCTTGCAATACAATATTCTATAAAATAGAAAGCGACCTTAAATAGGCCGCTTTCGTTTGTTTTATATTTGAATTTTAAATTTTTATTCTTTTTGTTTTGTTTTAATTTTTAATAATTGCTTTTTGAGAGAATCAACGGCTAAGTCGATAGCTTCTTCAAATTTTTTACTTTTTTCTTTGGCTATAAGGGTGCTTCCCGGTATATTGGTTTTAATCACCACTACTTTATCTCTTACTTGTGTATTTAACTGTTCCAAACTCAACACTACATCTGAATCAATGATTCGATCGTAGAAAGTTTCTAATTTTGTCATTTTCTTGTTAATAAACGATTTCAAGGATTGGTCGGCATCAAAGTGCACGGTTTGAATTTGAATTTTCATAGACATAATAAAAAGTTTAATTATTATAAATTGATCGCTCATAGGATAACTACTAAACAAATAGTAATTATGTATTAGATTTTAAAAATGAACCATAGGCTGAATGTGTTTATGAATTTAAATTTATGAATTATATTTATCTCTTGTATCTCGTTAAGATTTTGGATGTGCGGTTTTATATATTTCTTTTAATTGCTCAATTGTATTGTGTGTATATACTTGGGTAGATGCTAAACTTGCATGTCCCAAAAGTTCTTTTATATCATTTAATTTGGCTCCATTATTACTCATGTGTGTTGCAAAAGAATGTCGTAGTACGTGTGGACTTTTTTTATCTGTAGTGCTACAATATCCAATTTGTTTCTTCACTAATCTATAAACAAAGTTTGGATACAATTGATTCCCATCTTTCGTTAAAAAAACATAAGGAGCAACAGGAATATTTTTAAATAAATCTTTTTGTGTTTGTTGGTATATTTTCAACGAATCACATAACGGGTTACCGATGGGAATTAAGCGTTGCTTATTGCCTTTTCCGGTTACTTTAATTTGTTGAGTGGAAAAAAAGATATCATTCCAAGTTAATTGAATTAATTCATTTCTGCGCATGCCTGTGGAATACAAAACATCTATAATTAGTTTTTCTTGAATACCTTCATATGATTGATCGAAGAATCGTTCGGGTTCATTAAAAAGTAGGTTGATATTTTGCTGCTCTACGAACTTAGGTAATCGTTCGGGAGTTTTAGGTGTATTCACTTTATCAGCAGGATTTATTTTTATATTACCAATCCGTAGATGGTATTTATAAAAAGATTTAAGTGCGGAAATTTTTCGTTTAATGCTGGATGGTTGATTCTTTTTTTCCACCAACTCTACGACCCAAGTTCGGATAAGTGTTTGATTTACCAAAAGTAAATCTTCTATTTGATAATTATCTTTTATAAAATAAAAAAACTGTAGAATATCTATTTTATAAGATTCTACAGTTTTGTTGGAATATCGTTTCTCGTATTGGAGATAATTGAGGAATGCTTCTATCATTTTCGCTTCTATTAATCTTCGCTAAATTGGAAAGATTAAATTAAACAAAAAATTTGATAGTTGCAACTATTATTCTTCTCCTCTGCGAAGTTGCTCTACGTAAATTGCTTTTTTAATCTCTGTACGTCTTTTTACAGATGGCAATGTGAACGCTTGACGTGCACGCAATTGTTTAACGGTGCCTGTTTTTTCAAATTTTTTCTTGAAAATTTTTAATGCTCTGTCTAATGACTCTGAATCTCTTGCATCAACGATTAACATAATTAAATACCTCTTTTATTTTTAGAATTGGATGGCAAAGATAATGATTAATTTGAAAATGAGGAAATTAGTTAATCTGAAAATAAGAATTTAATGTTAAATATTTCCTTTCAAAATTTCACGGCTGATAACTAATTTTTGTATCTCGGAAGTGCCTTCTCCGATAGTACATAACTTGGCATCTCGATAAAATTTCTCTACCGGAAAATCTTTGATATATCCGTAACCACCTAAAATTTGAACAGCATCGTTTGCTACTTTACAAGCTACTTCGGATGCATAATACTTGGCAAATGCTGATTGTTTCGTCATTTTCTCGCCACGAATCATCATATCTGCTGCTTGGAATGTTAACAATTTAGCTGCTTCAATTTCGGTAGCCATATCTGCCAATTTAAATCCGATAGCTTGGAAATCTGCAATCGGTTTTCCAAATTGCTCGCGTTCTTTGGCATATTTAACAGCAGCTTCGTAAGCACCAACTGCAATACTGATACTTAATGCTGCAATAGAAATACGACCTCCATCTAATATTTTCATGGCTTGCACAAACCCATCACCTACTTGTCCTAATACATTTTCTTTCGGCACTCTGCAATTATCAAAAATCATTTCTGCTGTTTCTGAGCAACGCATACCTAATTTATTTTCTTTTTTTCCACCACTAAAACCTGGAGTACCGCGCTCTACTACAAAGGCTGTCATGCCGTGACTGTCCAACAGCTCTCCGGTTCTGGCAATTACAACGGCTACATTACCACTTATACCATGTGTGATGAAATTTTTTGCACCATTAAGTACCCAATGGTCGCCATCTTGATGTGCGACACATTTCATTCTGCCTGCGTCAGAGCCGGTGTTTGGTTCTGTTAAACCCCAAG
Source organism: uncultured Chitinophagales bacterium (assembly GCA_964507125.1). Lineage (GTDB taxonomy): Bacteria > Bacteroidota > Bacteroidia > Chitinophagales > JADIYW01 > JADJSS01. The sequence continues at coordinate 42,703 of CAZDOT010000002.1, forward strand.
CTCCAATCCATTGGCCGGATGCCAACTTTGGTATCCAACGCTTGCGTTGTTCTTCGTTTCCAAATTTATATATATGATTGGTACAAAGTGAGTTGTGTGCTGCTACTGATAAGCACAAGGCACTATCCACTTTTCCAATTTCTATTAATGCGGTGATGTATTCATTATAGCTTAAACCGGCACCACCGTAAGCTTCCGGAATTAATATTCCCATTAAACCTAATTCGCCTAATTTATGCAAAGTTTCTACCGGGAAATGCTGTGTTTCATCCCATTCCATTACATAAGGTCTGATGTGTTTTTCCGCAAAATCACGTACGGTTTGCGCAATCATTTGTTGGTTCTCAGAGTATTCGAAGTTCATGAAAAATAATTTTAAGCTAAGATAGGAAAATTAATAGAAGTAATTAAAAGTAAGAAGTAAGATGATTAAATTTAAAATAAAAAGTCCGAAGGTGAAAACCTTCACTCGCTCAAGTATGAGTCTATAAAATAATTCTACATTATATAATTTATTATTCAACCATTACATAAGGCAACATTTTATCGTATTGTTCTGGATGGTCTTTTATGAAGTAGAGATTTTTTATATCATCAACTGTTGCAAATGGTTTCACTTTTGTTCTGTAGCCAATAATTTGTTTAGCAACAGTAGAAAAGAAATATGGATTTGCAGTAAGTTCTTCAAATGTTGCCGAGTTGATATTTATTTTTTTAATTTTTGCAGGTTTGATAGTTAAATTTTTTTTAAACTTCTGAAACGTAGAGTCTTCAATACCATACACATCTTTTAGTTGATTGACAGTATAAAAACCGCCCAATTTATCTCTAAAAGTAACAATTCTTGTGGCATATACTTTCCCAATCCCATAGAGTTTTTCAAAATCAGAGACGGTTGCACTATTTACTTCAATTACAAAGGTTGTTTTTGGGGAATATACTTTAGCACTACTGTTTTGAGTACCATTCAAATTAGACTGTTGATTTTGAGGATTCCATTTATTTTCCTTATAGTTAGAATAGGTTGTTTTAGATGTTGCAATCTGTTCTTCTAATTGTTTAATTTTTTGTAGGTCATTCACAATTGGTTTTTCATCTTTTACCCAATAATTTACAATATAACGTTTAAAAGTGATGCTACAAATTATTAATACAGACAGAAAAATAATGCCGTTTCTTTCATACCGTGAAAATTGAAAATCAGACGTGAGCTTCATATTTATCAAATATAAAAAAAGGTCTCGAAAAATCGAGACCTTTTATATAAATATCTGAGATATATTATCTAAAAATCAAGTTAAATTCAACTCTTCTGTTTTGAGCTCTACCTGCAGCAGTTTTGTTATCTGCTACCGGTTTTGTATCGCCATAACCAGCAGAAACTAAACGAGACGCAGCAATACCTTTTCCTGTTAAATAGGTAACAGCAGCAGCAGCTCTATCTTGAGATAATTTTAAGTTTTTAGCTTTATCGCCTACGTTATCTGTGTGTCCATCTACGTTTACATCATAGTAAGGATATTCTGTTAAGATAGAAGCAACTTCATCTAAAATTTTGTAAGATACGGGTTTGATAGTAGCTTTACCTGTTTCAAATTGGATGTTACGTGCAGCAAATGCTAAACGTTTTTTCACTTCTTCTTTTACTTCAGGGCAACCTTTGTTAGATGCTGGACCAGCAACATCCGGACATTTATCTTCGCTATCCATTACACCGTCACCATCTTTATCAGGGCAACCTTGTGCTATAAATGAACCTGCTACATCCGGGCATTTATCTTTTTCATTGATGATACCATCACCATCTCTATCCGGATCTGGGCAACCACCAAATTTAGCAATACCAGCTACTGTAGGGCAAGCATCTTTTGCATCTATAATTCCGTCTCCATCTGTATCAGGGCAACCATTTAACTCAACTAAACCAGCTACTGTAGGGCAATCGTCTTTGCTATCTTCAACACCATCACCATCTGTATCAGGGCAACCATTGAATTGAGCTAAACCTGCTACTGTAGGGCAAGCATCATCGATATCATAAATTCCATCACCATCTGTATCGATTGGTTTTACTTCAACAACTGCTGTTGTATCAACAGCAACTTCTTTACCTTTTCCTAAGTCTGCCATTAAACCACCACCAAATACGATGTGATTATCATTGTTTTTAATACCAAAATTGTAACCACCATTAATATTTAATGCAATATTGTTTGCTACTTTAAAGTTGATACCTGCACCAATTGGAATACCGAAACCGTTTACGTTATCTTTTAATACTGGCGTTACAGCCCAAGTACCTTGTAATTTTGCATATAAATAAGGAGAAACTGCTGCATCTTCTTTTAAGATGTAACCATTATTAAATTTATACGCTACTAATGCAGAATATAATAAGTTATAAGTATTAATTGTTGGCAATGTTGCATTTCCTTTAGAAGAAAACGCATGGCTACCCAAGTCAACACCTACTGCTACGGATGAAATTGGATTGTACCAAAGTGTAAAACGAGGACCGAAAGAAACCGGATTTTTAAACGTTGATAATTTTTTAAGAGCCGGAGAATAGTAATCTGCTACCTCCATTCCTAAACCGATACTAAAGCGACTGTTTCCTACTGCGCTATTTTTGTTCTTAGGTGGTTTTTTAGCACCCATTGCTACAAAACTAAATAAGAGAAGTACTGCACAAACTAATACGATACTTTTTTTCATAAAGACTTTGGTTTAAATTTATTGGTCAAAAATAGTGTTAATTTATATTAAAACACAAATTTAAACAACTTTTTTACTAATTAGACACAAAATACACAGAATTTGTGATACACATTGTTGAAAACTAAAATATGAAAAGGCAATTATAGCATACGTGCTATATATAAATAAAGTATTCCTAAATATTTTGTTGTGGAATTAATGGTATTATCATTGGTAGATTGATTGAAAACAATGAACTTTGTGAAAAATTTATCTATGCAAGAGCTCAAGGAAATTATAACAGTTACATTAGTTTTATTTGCTATCATAGATATTCTGGGCTCTGTTCCTATTATTTTAGATATAAAATCAAAAGTAGGACATGTGGATGCGAAATATGCAACTGCTGTTTCCGGTTTAATTATGTTGATGTTTCTATTTTTGGGTAATCAGCTTTTAAATTTAATCGGTATTGATGTTGCTTCGTTTTCTATTGCAGGTTCTATTGTGATTTTTTTAATTGGATTAGAGATGACATTAAACCGTGATATTTTTAAATCGGGCAATGCAACCGTAAAAAGTTCGTCTGTAGTTCCTATTGCATTTCCGATGATTGCAGGTGCCGGTACTTTAACTACTTTACTCTCTTTGCGCTCCGAATATCAGCTCTATATAATACTGATTGCGGTATTTATCAACTTGGCATTTATTTATTTTGTAATTCGATTTATTCCTAAAATTGAGAAGTTATTAGGCGATACCGGAATTAATATTTTTAGAAAAGTATTTGGCGTCATTCTGTTATCCATTGCCATTAAACTTTTCTCTAAAAATGTAGCGTTGTTATTTTAATAAATGAACATTTATTTAGGTGGTAACTTTATGAATATGCGCATTCGGCATATCACTTTCTACTAATCCATCGCGCATGCGTACAATACGGTGTGTGTAAGCAGCAATATCTTCTTCGTGTGTAACCACTACTAATGTGTTTCCATTGAGATGAATTTCTTCAAACAACTTCATAATTTCATAAGAAGTTTTCGAGTCTAAATTTCCGGTTGGTTCATCGGCTAAAATAAGTGATGGTTTGTTTACCAAAGCACGTGCTACTGCTACACGTTGACGTTGTCCGCCCGATAACTCGTTTGGTTTATGCTTCATTCTGTTGGCTAAGCCTACTTGTTCTAACACTTCCATTGCTCGCTCTTCCCTATCTTTCTTGCTCCAACCGGCATAAATTAAAGGTAGAGCCACGTTTTCCAAAGTATTTAATCTTGGAATGAGATTAAAAGTTTGGAAGATAAATCCGATTTGTTTATTTCTAACGGCGGCCAATGCATTATCAGATGATTTGCTCACATCATTTCCTTCTAAAAAATATTGACCGGAACTTGGCGTATCTAAACATCCTAAAATATTCATTAAGGTAGATTTGCCCGAACCGGATGGACCCATTAATGCAACATATTCGTTTTTAAAAATTTCTAAATTAATTTCTTTTAAAGCATGAATCGTTTCATCACCTAAATGAAATGCTCGTTTTATATTTTTTAAACTGATAACAGGTTGCATCATAGTGTTTCTAGTATTTTGTTCCTTTTACAAATTTTGGAACTTTAATGTAATCAGCATTTTTAAGTGGTGCATTCATTAATGCTGCGTCTTTAGATATAGGATAATGAACTTCATCATCTCTAACAACATTTACATCTTCATTAATGTATATTAATGGTTCAACTCCGGTTGTATCTAACTCATTTAATTTCTCCATAAAATTCAGGATTTTTTCTAAATCTGATTTGATGGCAACTTTCTCTTGTGGATTAAAAGTCAACTTAGTAAGATTAGATAGTTTATCTATTATTTCATCATTTACTTGCATATGCTGCTATATTCGTATCTGTTTATTAAAAATTATTACGAAGATATAAACAAAAAAAGACACAAAAGATATTTTGTTGTATCTCTTGTGCCTAAATTGTATAATAAAACAGATAGATTAATTTAATTTAATAACCTGTTTGGTTAACGGTTTCTCGCCATTATTAATATTAAAGAAATAAACACCTTTTGCCCATTTTTCTGTAGCAAATATCCATTCATTCAATCCTTCTTTTAACCATCGTACTTCTTGATGCATCATTTCACCCAACTCATTATACACTATCACTTTCACTTCTTTGGGTTGATTCGTATAGATAGTTAGAATGGTGTTATCGGTAATTGGATTTGGATAAATATTAACCAACTCAAAAGAAATTGCTTCCAATTTAGCGTTCACAATATTTGTAAGATATGTTTTATTATCCGTATCAATTTCACGTACAACATAGTAATAAACAATGCCCGGTTGCACATTTTTATCATCAAAGGAATAGCTATTTTGTGCGGTAGAATTTCCTACGGCATTTAACTCTCCAATTTTTTCAAAGTTAATTGCATCTAAACTTCTTAATACCTCAAATTTAATGGTGTTCTTTTCTGAAGCAGTTGCCCAACTTACCTTAATATATTGATTATCGATTGGAGTTGCTTTAATATACATTAGCTCAACCGGCAACACTGTTGGGCAATCGCCTAATTTAGCACTGCTTACTTCGCAAGCTACTTCATTGGTAATAGTATTTCTCACATGAGCAAACGTAAAAATATCTTGGAAATTAGCCGATGTTGCCGTAGTCCAACTAGCCCCATTATTATAAGAATATTCTGCAATATATGTTGCATTGCAACCGGCACAAGATGCATTTACATTTACAATGGGTTGTCCGGCTACACAAGTAACAGTTGGATTAATGGATACGGTTGGGAAAACAGTAATGGGTTTACACATCGATGTCATACAACCATATTTATCTGTATAAGAATATAGTAGTGAATAGGAATTTCCAGCATTTACACCGGATGCATTGGTATTAATACTTCCTGAACTATTTGATGCCGGCACTACTGCACCACTAATGGCTGTTCCTGTACAATTGGTGCTTGGATATAAATTTGCCGTAACGCCTGTTGCATAAGTACCTAACGGTGTGCCTAAATTTAACTGTAAAGTATTAAACAAAGATGCAGCCGGACCAACACAATAGATTGGTGAGCAATAGGCATAATTTTGATTTATTAAAATAGTAGAGCCACCTGTTGACAATAATTCTTCTACTCTTATAAAATTAGAAGTATTACTACCACCTCCGTTCGATGTTCCTCCACCAGAGCCTAATCCATCGCCAAAACCATCAATAATCTCTAATCTATAAGGACCATTATTAGGTTCTATGAACGGTGTTGTGAAAGTAGTAGCACCTAAATTAGTTGCGTATCCGCCTCCTGTTGAAATAACATTATTCGATCCATCATATAAAATCCAACTAATATCTTGTGGATAGCTATCAAAGTCTATTGTAATCCTATATAATGCATACAATGGAGGTGGTTGGCTAACCGAATAATTAAGATTGTTGCCATCACAAGCGGATGCATCTACATTTAAGGTGCCGATATTAGGTTTGTCAAATGTGCCACCAACGCTACTACTACAACCATTCGCATCGGTAAATTGAACACTCCATGCTTGTCCATCTGCAACAGTAAATGCGTTAGATATTTCGCTCTCACTTATTGGTGGTGTTGGAAATGAAATAGAAGCAGCGGCACTGGTACCTGCAACTGTAAAGTATTGTGCCGGACTTGGTGTTGGCGATAAACCCGGCCAACCACCAGTTGGAGCTGTAACCGTAAGATTTACACCATTACTACCATCTCCCGGAGCATTACAAGTTGGTGTATAATTTGGCGTTGTAACTCGTTCTAATAAGGTAATTTTCACTGGATTACCATAGCTATAACACGAATCTAAATAAAGTGTATTGAGGCTTGCATTATAATCTATAAATGTAATCGGTGTCAACCAAAATGTTTGGTTTCCATATTTAAATGGATCGTTATTGATGATACTTAAATTACCATGATTCTGTCCTACAATTGGAGGTCCGGTTGTTGTAACAGCTTTACGAATTTCTAATGAATATCCGAAAAAATAAGTATTATCTAAGAAACCATCATCTTCTACTCTTAATCTCCATGTACCATTTATACCTTCACCATTCAGTCCAGCCCAAGCATCCATTGGCAAATAATATCCGGCTATTTCACCACCACCTGGGCAAGTTGCTCCTGTAATATTTCCTACTGTACCTCTATTAGAGAAACAAACATTTAAATAGCCTAAATCCGAACCACATTGATCATGAATTAACCGATATACTGTTCCATCGGGTGCCACTAAATCTAAATCTAAATCTTGGAAATATTCCATAGCAAGATTGACACATAACGTAATGGTGTCTGTTGCAGTATTAAATGTTGCGCCTGTAGGGAACCCACTAATATTTACGTTATAGTATGTACTATTTCCATTATTATCTAAGGTGATATATGAGCTTGGATAATATCCTTTAACATCTTTATAGTATTTACTGATTGGTGTTCCTGGTGAAGTAATATCAATTTGACCAACATAAAAAGGTTTCCCACTATTAGCCGGATTGAATGGATTTATAATGGTTGGTTGTGTAGCAGAATATTGCCAACCTATTACCGGATTTGCCGCAGCATTAATACCAAAATTAATTGGATCGGCAGAAACACCTAATGTTGTTTGTTCTCCAAAACATAAAACATTATCAGCACCTTCAGTTACGCCCAAATCAGCAGTGCAACACGTTTCTCCATTATAAACCAAGAACTCATATTTACATTCATTACCACCATAACCATCTATAAAAATATAATATTTTTGACCAGCTAAGAGATTAACTGTTACAGAACCATTGATTGTTCCTGTAGATACAGTAGCAGATGGTATGTTTGTGAATGTTCCCGTACAAGCATTATTGCTACTTGTATATAAAGCAAATTGAATTCCGGGCTGTGCACCAACACCCGCACAATGTGTGCCATTAGCATATCTATAAAAAATAGTATGTGATCCTGTAACAGACGCAGTATAAGTGTACCAAACAGAATTTTCAGTAGAAGCTAGCGGAAAAGCTAAATCTGAACTACAATTAGATGTTGCAGCGAGATTATTTCCTGTGAACGGAGTACATTTCGTAGAGATATCTATTGCACCTAAACAATCATCATTTACCGGACGAGTTGGGCCACCTCCGGCATCGACTACTCGTATAGAGAAATTGCCATTTGCAATACTTACATTCGATGGATCATAATAACCATCTACCATTATATAATACGTTTCTCCAGGATTTAAATAACGAGCTTGTATAGATTCATTACCATTCGTTCCACTCACATCTGAACAATAAATTAATTGATCATCTAACTCACAACTTGAATTTAAATCATTACACGATGCACATATATCCGATTCAAAATAAAAATCAGTTAAGCAATCATCATATCGTGCTAATCGACTATCAAATAAATAAATCATGGCATCTAAGTTATTTCCAGATCCAACATTCGTAAGATTAATATTGACGTTTCCAGAAGTAGGCGCAACAAAAGTAAACCACACACCACTTCCATCATTTCCATTACCACATGCATAAATATATTCAGCACTTGTATAGCTAACATTATTATTACTTGTAATTGCGGCAGCACCAATTGTTAATTGTGGTGCGGTGCTACAAGTACTCGCTCCGGAAGGCCCAGGACAAGCATAATTATTTTGAATCGTATAGGAGTTACACAATGCCGGTGCAGTTGCTGCATACGGTGCATTCCATGTAACTATAACCGGTGTAAATATTCCATTTGTTCCAGGTGTTGCCGTTTGATTGGTATTTCCAGAAATCGTTATAGGTGCTGCAGGCGAACAAGCTGCATTAGATGTTACTACTTGACTACAATTTGTTGCTGAAACTGTTACAGTACTTCGAATATCCGGATAAATATTAAATGTACATGGTGGTGTTTGACGAACACAATTTGCTGAAATAGGTTGTGGTCGTGGATAGCCCGGAGCAATAGTAGTTGCACCATTATCTGCTAAAAGATACCCTACAAAAGTATATGTTGCAGGCGTACAACCTGGATTCGGCAAACCAACTGCTGGATTATAAATTGAATACGTTGCTGGATTATCGATATCAATAGTGCAAGGCGAACCCCAAGTATTGGATTTACAATAAGCCCAACGAAATCCCGGATCTGATCCTGCATAAGTATAATTAAAGCTTGAATTTATGGGGCTTCCGGTGCAATAATTTCCTGTATTACACGTATTCGATGTAATGGTTGGTCTTTTGATATTTATGGAGAAATTACATTGTGCTCCGGCATTTCCATCAATAACAAAATAATAAGTAGCATTTGCTATTGGTGTAAAAGTTACAGTGGTCGTTCCGCTTTGCACCGGAATTAATGAAGCACACGAGCCTCTAAAAATACCGAATTGAATTCCTGTAGCACTTGTGCCGGCACCGTTTGTGCAACTCACACCCGTTACTTCCAAAGTAACTTGTGCATTACCATTATTTGCTGGTGCTGTCCATTTATACCAAACATCATTTTCTAAAGTAACAGCCGCAACATATTGAGGATCCGGATCGGTACAAATAGCTGTTGCACCAATCGTTGATCCGGATACTACATTACACATCGGGTTTAAGTCAATGGCATTAGCACATTCATCATTGGATGGCTTCGTATCCGGATTTCCAACTAAATCTGTACCGGGCGAAGGTTGTGCTGAAGCTGTAATATTTTCTACTACCTGAACTGTAAAGTTTGCCGTAGGTCTTGCGGCAGTTCCACTAATCCATACATAATAAGTTTGTCCCGGAATAACAAATGAAAATAATCGTTCAGCACCATTTACACCTGCATAATCATTACAACCACCCACAATTTGTGTCATTTGGTCACATGGTTGATTACAATCATTCACACCGCCACTTAATCCGGCTGACGGACCAATTAGACTTACCTTTACGTCAGATGTTGCATTGGGTAAAACATTGATTTGTACCCTTCCGGATGCCGGTGCTACAAAACTATACCAAACATCCTGATATGCAGTACAACCTGCATTCATTCCGGATGAAGCACCTGCATTTGAACCGGATATTGCAGCGGCATTTACGGTCAATGGTGTTGCACCACAAATATCATCATTTTGGATCATCGTCCAATAAGGCAAACAAATTCTACTTATATAACAATCCGCAGAACCGGACGTAACATTTACTGTTTTACAAACTTTATACGTTGTTACATTGTCTAATCCATTATAAATCCCTGTACCTGGCAACGGAGACAAAGGTGTTCCGCACGTTCCCCAAACTTGATAAGAAATATTGGACAATGCTGTATTTAAACAAGCATTGGTATTACCGGATGAAGCTGTAATTTCTAATCCGGCATCTAACGGAAATTCCACTGTCGTAAATGGTGCGGGAACGGTAAAAGTACCGCATACTGTTGCCACTTTAGTATTGGTAGCAAAGTTAGAATGACAAGCACCATTTGCTGCCGTTTCAGCAAAAGAATAATCTGTTGGAGAATCAAATCGATAAGTGTTACAATCCGGATCAGAACATGTACTGCATGTATTTACACTCGAGCAATTGAATGTTGCGGTAGTACCTTTTCCGGAACCTGCTGCACCACCAAAAAAATCTAATCTAAAACCTACGTTTGAACCATCCCAATTATCTACTAAAATATAAATTACCTGACCGGCACTTACTGTCATATTATTGGAAAACAAGTTGCCTGAGGCACTATTTGAATTTCCATTTCCAGTACCTCTAATTCCTGTTGGTGATTGAGGTGCTGCATAATTACATCTATCCGGTGCACTCAATTGTGCTGCAGTTGGACAAGAACCTCCAACACCTTGATTCCAAACTGAAAAATCATAATCTGCTGATCCATTATATGGCTCCAAGGTAAATTCTAATACACCACCAGTTTGAACAACTAATCTAAACCAACGTGAATTATGTTCACCGGACATTAATCAACCACAACCTCCTGTTGGACAATCTTGCGTTCCAAAACCATCCGTTAATTGTTCTGCTAACTGATTATTACAAATACTAATTGCATTTGCACAATTGTTTCCTACTTGTGCATATACAGTATGTATATTACACCATAAAAATAAAATACTTATATATCGTAAACATACCTTCATCTTCCCACATTTTTATAACTATGAAAATATTATTGCAACAACTTTTTCAAGTCTATTAATTCCGTTTGCATCTTAATATATTCTGAACTCGAAGTGTCCGTCATTCTTTGGATTTCAGTTTCTAAATAATGCATTCTATCTTCCAAAAATTTTCTTTTTAATGGAGAAATAGTTAGCGCATTATTTTTATCGTATGCTGCATTGGTTGTGTTCGTTTGCTCTTGGATATCGGCACTTTGTTTCTCTAACTTACGCGGTGCAACTTCTTTATTTACATTGATTGAGTAATCATTTATTTCTTGTGTGGCTACTACTTTTAAATCGAGAAAAATAGGATTCTGATTTTCAGAATTTATTACTTGTTCAATTTGATCTCTATTTTTTCTTTCTTCGCTATAATTTGGTTTCACTTCAGATGTATTAACCTGAAAGTTAGGAGATGCTTCCGTAGATGTTTCAGTATCTACTTTTCCTGACTTTTGTAGAATAATTTTTGTCTTTGATTCTGGAATATTCGGTTGTTTCTTAATCTCAAAATCTTGATCTGATTTAATACTTTCTATCTTTTTTGATAGTAATATTCTATCCGATTGAGCTACTGCTTGAGAAAAGGCAAGAAATAATAAAATAGAAATAAAAAAGGCGTGTAAATATTTGTGCATATTCATAACATGGTTTTCTTAGGTGCTAAAAAATGTTAATACCTACTATAATATTAGTAAATTAATGACATATATCAATAAAAATTAATAGAAATTCTTTATTTTTTAACAAAAAAGAGAAGTAATTAAAAGATTGCGGCATAATTTCTTCTATTATATGAGCATTACTGAGATTTTAAGCATTCAGATATTCTATACACAGATTACAAATTCTGTAAAAAAAGAATTTTATATACGCATTCTGCCTTCGTCTTTTTTTGAATTAAACGACAAACTACTACATTTGCACCATGAAAGAAAAAGTATTAAGTGGTGTAAGAAGTACCGGAAATTTACATTTGGGAAATTATTTTGGTGCTATTAAAAATTTTATACAAATGCAGGAAGACTATGAAGCCTATTTCTTCATTGCCAACTTGCATGCACTTACAACACATCCAGACCCTGAACTTTTAAAAAAATCAGTTCGTGCAACATTAGTTGAGTATATCGCTTGTGGCTTAGACGCAGAAAAAAGTACCATTTATGTACAAAGCGATGTACCTGAAATATCAGAATTATATGCCTTATTAAATATGTTAGCCTACAAAGGTGAATTGGAGAAATGCACTTCTTTCAAAGAAAAAATCAAAAAACACCAAGAAAATATTAATGCCGGATTATTGACTTATCCTGTATTGATGGCAGCAGATATTCTCATTCACAGAGCACATAAAGTTCCGGTTGGAAAAGATCAAGAACAACATCTGGAAATGACTCGAAATTTTGCCGTGCGTTTTAATCATTTGTTTGGAGTAGATTTTTTTCCGGAACCACAAGCCTTTGACATGACAGGAAAATTAGTGAAAGTTCCGGGCTTAGATGGTAACGGAAAAATGGGAAAAAGTGAAGGCGAAGGAAATGCAATATTTTTAAGAGATGATGCCGAAGTAATTCGGAAAAAAGTAATGCGAGCTAAAACAGATGCTGGTCCAACAGAACCAAACCAACCAAAAACTGAAGAGATACAAAACATATTTACTTTAATGGGATTAGTATCAACTAAAGAAACTATCCAGCATTTTGAAGACAGCTACAACAATTGCACTATCCGATATGGTGAACTCAAAAAACAATTAGCAGAAGACATCATTTTATTTACAGCACCTCTAAAAGCAAAAATCACAGAATTAGAAAACAATCCAACTTTTATCAATGAAATAGCCAAAGCCGGTGCAGAAAAAGCCAGAAAAAGTGCAAGAGCAACCTTGGATGGTGTTCAAGAAATTATGGGATTAAAACCCATTTGGAAATAATCACATCCAACAAACTTATCCACTTTTTTAAAAAATAACGCAGCTATCTTCTTCATTGAATAAAATTTATATAGATTAGACATTCCAAATAAAAAACCATACTCGTGGCAAAACAAAAAAAACAACTCAAGCATATCGCAGTAGCAGGAAACATCGGCTCCGGAAAAACAACGCTTACAGAAAAATTAGCCAAACACTATAATTGGGAAGCTCGTTTTGAAGACGTTGAAAACAATCCGTATCTAAACGATTTTTACCAAGATATGCCACGTTGGTCTTTTAATTTGCAAATCTATTTTTTAAATAGTCGATTGCGTCAATTAGTTGAAATACAAGAAGGTGAACAAATCGTTATTCAAGATAGAACCATTTATGAAGATGCTCATATTTTTGCACCTAACTTACACGAAATGGGCTTAATGAGTACACGTGATTTTGAAAATTATATCAGCTTCTTTCGTACTATCAGTAAAAAAGTAAACTCTCCTGATTTATTAATCTATCTAAAAGCTTCTATCGGAACATTAGTTGGTCAAATTGAAAGACGTGGTCGTGCGTACGAAGACAATATCCGATTAGATTATTTAAAACAATTAAATTCCTATTATAATAATTGGATTGATAACTACAAAGAAGGTCCACTTTTAGTAATTAATGTAGATGATTTAAACTACGCCGACAAGCCGGATGATTTCGGAAAAGTAGTTGAAAAAATTGATGCCGAATTATTCGGTTTATTTTAATTAAATCCACCATCTTTTTTATTATTTCTTTCTCATTTCAATTTGCACACTTAGCTATTTTAATTAATTGTATGTAACACGTTGTATGTAATAGTATTTGCATCAACACCTTTTTGTTCCTAAACAGCTCTAATATTACGTAAATATTATTTTTAAAAATTTTGATTAATTTAAAAACGACAAATTTGTCGTAAATAGAAAAATAGTTTTAAATTTAATTTCAAGAGAAACAAGTAAACGCAACAATAACAACTTAAAATTTTATTTATGAACGGCGGAGAAATCATCGCAAAAGTATTACAAAACCATGGTGTAAAATATTTATTTACACTCTGTGGCGGACACATCTCACCTATTTTTGTGAGTGCAGAAAAAATTGGAATTCGGGTAGTAGACACACGACATGAAGTGAATGCTGTATTTGCTGCAGATGCCGTTTCACGTTTAACCGGCGTACCCGGTGTAGCAGCTGTTACGGCAGGTCCGGGCTTAACCAACACCATCACGGCTGTAAAAAATGCCTACATGGCACAATCTCCGATGATAGTATTAGGTGGTGGTGCAGCCACAATTTTAAAAGGTCGTGGTTCTTTACAAGACATCGATCAAATGAGCCTCATGAAACCTGTGGTGAAATGGGCTGCACGCATTACGAAAGTGAAAGAAATAGTTCCCATTTTTGAAAGAGCCTTTGCAGTAGCACAAGAAGGTGTTCCGGGTCCTGTATTTATTGAATGTCCAATTGACACACTATACAATGAAGAATTAGTACGTGAATGGTATGGTGCAAAAAGTAAAGATGTTCCTCCACGCAATATGCAAGAACGAGTGGTACAATGGTATATCAACCGACATGCAAAAAAAATATTTGAAGGAAAAGAAAATATACAATTTCATCAACCACTTCCATTCACTATTCCAACACATACCGAATCTGATATTAACCAAGTAAAAACGGCATTAAAAAAAGCGAAAAATCCTTTATTAATCATTGGTAGTGGTGCATTAATGTTACCTCAAAAAGTGAATGAATTAGCTGCTGCCGTTACACAATTAAACATACCGATGTATTTAAGTGGTATGGCACGTGGTTTAGTAGGAAAAGATTCTAATTTGCAAATGCGTCATAAAAGAAAAGAAGCTATAAAAGAAGCTGACTTAATTATTTTAGCAGGCGTTCCGAATGATTTCCGATTAGAATATGGAAATCATATTGGACATCGTCCATTTGTTTCTATTAATCGTAGTACGGAAGATTTATTTAAAAATAAAAAACCAACTATCGGAATTCATGCTGATCCACAAAATTTCTTGATTGAATTGGCTACAAAATATCAAGCAGAAACAAAAGATTGGGTACAAAAATTACGCGACCGTGACAATCAACGTGAAGCTGCAATTGATGCACAAGCAAAAGACAAACTCAATGGAATGAATCCGATTGAATTGTTTAGAGCATTAGATAAAATTTTAGATGATAATACAGTATTAGTAGCTGATGGTGGCGATTTTGTTGCAACTGCAGCTTACACTTTAAAACCGAGAGCACCATTATCTTGGTTAGATCCGGGCGTGTTTGGTACATTAGGTGTTGGTGCCGGATTTGCATTAGGAGCAAAAGTGGTATTTCCGGAAAAAGATATTTGGATTATTTATGGAGATGGAAGTTCCGGCTACAGCTTAGTAGAATACGACACATTTGTACGCCATAAATTGCCGGTGATTTCTGTAATCGGAAACGATGCCTGCTGGGCACAGATTGCACGCGATCAAGTAGAATTTTTAAACAGCGATTGTGCCATCACCTTAGCACACTCTAATTATGAAATGATAGGCAAGGCATTTGGTGCCGATGGTGAACGGGTGGAAGATATTCCGACAATGGAAAATGCAGCAAAAGATGCAAAAGCAAAAAGCAGAAAAGGAATTCCTTTCATCATCAATGCCATCATTGGAAAAAGTGAATTTAGAAAAGGTTCTATCTCTATGTAAAACAAAAAATAATGAAATCAAGCGGACTCATACAAGCAGCATCAACAGCATTATTAGTCATCGATATACAAGAAAAACTAATGCCTGTAGTGCAAGATAAAGAGCAAGTTTTTTTAAACACAAATCGACTTTTAAAAACAGCTCATTTATTAAATATTCCAACGATTATAACGGAACAATATCCCAATGGATTAGGACATACATGTACAGATATTGAGATACCCGAAAACTCACAAGTGATAGAAAAAATTTGCTTCAGTTGCATACAATCGCAACAAGTAATGGAAACCTTGCAAAGAAGCAATATCAAATCTTTGATTATTTGTGGTGTTGAATCACATATCTGTGTTTTAAAAACAGCATTAGAAGCAATGGATACAGGCTTAGAAGTACATGTTGTAGCAGATGCTGTTTCATCTAGAACAGCAGAAAATAAGCAAATTGCCTTGGAACGCATGAAACAATCCGGAGCATTTATCGTATCAACAGAAATGATTTTATTTCAATTGATTGATAAAGCCGGAACAGATGCCTTTAAGTTTATTAGTAAACTCATAAAATAATATAAGAACATGGAAGCCTCACGCCTTTTTGATTATCTAAATTACTATGTAGAGAAGCGGCCGAACAGTCCATTTATAGCAGCAAAAGAAAAGAATCAATGGCGACATTATTCCTTTTTAGAAGTGCAAAATATTGCCAATAAAGTAAGCCAGTTCTTATTACAATTAGGATTAAAATCCGGTGACACCATTGCACTCATCTCTACCAATCGTCCGGAATGGAATTTTGTAGATTTAGGAGCACAACAAATTGGTGTCATAGTGGTGCCCATGTATCCAACCATTTCTGAAAAAGATTACGAATACATTTTTAATGATGCGGCAATAAAATACGCGTTCGTAGGTGATAAAAGCATCTATCAAAAAGTAAAACCATTGTTGGGAAAAGTAAGTGCCTTAAAAGATATTTATACCTTTGAAAAAATTGAACAAGCATACGAATTTCAATCAACAATCGCATCTATTGTTGTCGATGAAGCACAATTAAATGCCATCAAAAATAACATTAAAGATGACGACTTAGCCACTATTATCTATACTTCTGGGACAACGGGTAATCCAAAAGGTGTTATGCTTTCACACAAAAATATTGTAAGCAATATTAAAAGTATAAAACAAATTGTACCATTTGGAGAAGGTGAAAAAGCATTGAGTTTTCTACCGCTTTGCCATAGCTTTGAACGAATGGTATTCTTCGGATATTTATCTTTTGGAATTCATGTTCATTACAGCGAAAGCTTAGAAACGATAGGAGAAAATTTATTAGATGTAAAACCATTTTGTTTTACCACAGTTCCAAGAATGCTTGAAAAAGTGTATGATAAAATTATTGCAAAAGGCAATGCATTAACCGGCATCAAAAAGAAATTATTTTTCTGGGCAATGGATGTCGGGGCACAATATAAAATTGGAGAAGAAAAAAGTTGGTGGTATCAACAACAATTGAATTTAGCACGAAAATTAATCTTCAGTAAATGGAAAGATGCTTTAGGAGGAAATGTGCAATTTATTATTACAGGAGCGGCAGCTATGCAACCTCGATTAATTACACTCTTTACGGCAGCCGGCATTCAAGTATTAGAAGGTTATGGATTGACAGAAACTTCGCCGGTATTATGTTGTAATCGCGTAGAAGAAACAGAAAGAAGTATCGGTACGGTGGGCATGCCTATTCCGGGAGTGCAAATAAAATTTGCAGAAGATGGTGAGATATTAGCGAAAGGCGATAACATTATGCGTGGCTATTACAACCAACCGGAATTAACTGCCGAAGTAATTGATAAAGACGGTTGGTTTCACACCGGTGATATCGGCACTTGGATAACACAAAACGGACATCAATTTTTAAAAATAACGGACAGAAAAAAAGAACTATTTAAAACTGCCGGTGGAAAATACATCGCACCACAAGTGATAGAAAACAAAATGAAAGAGAGTCCATTTATTGAGCAAATTATGGTGGTGGGCGATGATGAAAAGAAATTTATTGCAGCATTAGTGGTGCCTTCTTTTATGCAAATAGAAGATTGGGCAAAACAACATCAATTATCTTTAAAAAATAATTTGGATCTCATTCAACACGAGCAAGTAAATCAACTGATACAACAAGAAATAAAAAAATACAATACATTTTTTGGCAATTGGGAACAGATAAAAAAATTCACTTTATTACCGGAAGAATGGACCGTAGAAAATGGCGAACTCACCCCAACGATGAAACCAAAACGAAAAATTATTAATGAACGCTTTAAAGCTATTATTGATAGCATGTATCAATAATAGCTAAAATAAAAGGAACAGAATTACCCTATTTTTGTGTTACAATGTTTCTGAATCGAAAGGTGGGCAAATGCCCACCTTTCGTGTATTTGGTATTTTATAATGCTTCCAAACTCGTATATACCTTATTTATTTTCCGGTTACGTATGCATTTTCAAAGCCTGGAGTTGCTTTTATTTTAGGTAGTATATTCTCAGCTGCTGCACGATTGGCAAAACCAACTAACCATACTACATTCACGCCATTTTCATTTTTGTAACTAATGATTTTTCCAAATTCAGAAAGTGGCATAATTTGATCCCATTTTGGCGTAGAGAATGCTCCCAACTGAATAGCTGTTTTGTATTTTGCCAACATCGCATCACGTGTTTGCATACCTAAATTTTCTACTTTTGTTGTGGTGGCAACAGATGCTGTTGGTTGTTTCGGTGCACTATACGTTGCTTTCTCTTCCATTTTCATAGACTCCGCTGCTTTGCTTGTTTTTATTGGCATTGCAGACGAATTATCGCCAATAGCACCGTAATCTTCACTTGGCGTAGTTCCACTTGGAGCTGCGGTAGAATTATCACCAATGGCAGCCAAATCATCTTTTGAAGTAGGTTGCATTTTTGTAGTCGTATTATCTACTAAATCGACCACTTTAAGTGTTTTCAAATCTAGTTTTTTGATGATTCCTTTGGAGGAATACGTTAAGGTGTTTTCATTTAATAAACCCGGATTGGTTTCATTGTTTATAGTATTCACCACATCTCCTAAATTTTTTGGTTTACTCCATTTTCCATTCGTATATTCAGCCGAATAAATATCTAAACCACCTACACTGCCCGGAAAATTAGAAATGAAGAAAATTTTCTTCGACTTTCCATTATCCAATAAAGCAGGTTGCCCCACCTTGTATGTTCCTAATAAATCCTTATTCAATGTATAGGCTACCCATTTGTTATCTTTCCATGTAGCATGCATCACATCAAACATCAAAACCTCTTCTATAGATTTCATTTGCTCCGGAACTTTATATGCCGGCACATCATCAGTATATAGTTCTAAAGTAACCTCTTGCAAATAAGAATAATCGTTGTGCAGTATTGCCGCAGCGTTAATTCTTCCCACAAAAAACGGCACACAAAAAAGTAAAATAAGTAATTTTTTCATACGTAAATATCTCTATCAATTTCAATTAACAAAAGTGCTTTTTAATTACACAAATAATTAGTTTAGTTTTCCACAATCTTGTCATTATTTCTTTCATAACAACTATAATGCCAAACGAAAAATTGTAATAATAATTGTAATTTAGACCTTTAATCGCAATTCAGAATTCGATTTTAACTAAATTTTGGGAAATAAAGCGGAATACTAAATATAGGATTTGGGGTTTGTGCTTGCTTTTAGGAACATCTGTTTCAGCTTTTACAATGGGTGAATTGAGAGTGTCGGGAGCCAGACAAATAGGAATGGGATTAAATTCTATTTCTATGATAAATGCATATTCCGTTTACAATAACCAAGCTGCTGGTGCTTATTTAGAACGACCTTCATTTGGTATTTATTATGCACCGGTTTTTTTGGGGCAAAATGTCAGCAATATATCTACCGTTATTGCTGTTCCTGTAAAGAAAGGTGGAACGCTCGGGCTTTCGTTTAACTACTTCGGATATAATTTATTCAATGAAAAAAAGCTAGGATTATCCTATTCCATAAAACTAGCTAAATGGGTTTCATTAGGCATGCAACTCGATTATTTGAATACACAAATTAGTGGTTACGGTTCCAAAAATTATTTCACTTTTGAGTTAGGTGTATTTTCTAAACCAATTGATGAATTGGCTATTGCATTCCATGTATATAATCCATTAAAATTATATGTAGATAAAGCAACCGGTGAAAAAGTGCCCACATTATTCCGATTAGGAATCACGTATGAAGCCATCAAAAAATTCTATATTTCTGCACAAATAGATAAAGACTTAAAGAATAAACTCATTTTTAGAGCTGGTGCAGAATACACGCTAAAAGATATTGTTTGCTTTCGTGCAGGCGTTGCTACTGATCCTGTCACAGGAACTTTAGGTGTCGGTGTAATACTAAAGCAAGGTGTGAGTTTTGATGTTGCATTTTCCTATCAAGGAAATCTTGGATTTCAACCGCATTTTGGCATCACCTATACACTCAAAAAGCGCGACCCATTGAAAAATTTGGATAAAATGCCAAGTTCTACTTCCACTAATAAAAAGCAAAAATAACTTCCTAAAGCTTACTTATTAAGTTGCTTATTAATAAATTATTTCCCATTTTTTTATAGCTGCTTTATCCGTATTTTTGCGTTATGGATAATATTCGTAATTTTTGTATCATCGCACATATTGACCACGGTAAAAGTACCTTAGCCGATCGTTTGTTGCAATTAACCAATACCGTTTCTGAAAGAGATTTACAGGCTCAAACCTTAGATGATATGGATTTGGAACGCGAGCGTGGCATCACTATAAAAAGTCATGCTATCCAAATGGATTACGAATTTCAAGGCAAAAAATACAATTTCAATTTAATTGACACTCCCGGACATGTCGACTTCTCTTACGAAGTGTCTCGTTCCTTGGCAGCTTGTGAAGGTGCTTTATTATTGGTAGATGCAACTCAGGGCATACAAGCACAAACTATCTCTAATTTATATTTAGCAATTGAAAATGGGTTAGAAATTATTCCTATCATCAACAAAATTGATATGGATGGTGCTATGGTAGAAGAAGTAAAAGACCAAATCGTAGATTTAATTGGATGCAAACACGACGATATTTTAGAAGCTAGCGGAAAAACAGGGTTAGGTGTAGATAAAATATTACCGGCTGTAATAGAGCGTATTCCGGCACCAAAAGGAAATGAGAGTGAACCGTTGCAAGCATTAATTTTCGACTCTGTATTTAATTCTTTTAGAGGTGTAATAGCCTATTTCCGTGTATTAAATGGCACCATAAAAAAAGGAGATAAAGTAAAATTTGTCAATACAGGGAAAGAATATCACGCCGATGAAATTGGGATTATGCGCATGACACAAGAACCTCGAAGTGAAATAAAAGCCGGAGATATTGGCTATATTATTACAGGAATTAAAGTTTCCAGAGAAATTAAAGTGGGTGATACCATTACACACGTAAGCAGACCTTGCTCAGAAAGTATCAAAGGTTTTGAAGATGTGAAACCGATGGTATTTGCCGGTATTTATCCAATAGATAATGATGACTTTGAAGAGTTACGAGATTCGTTAGAAAAATTACAACTCAACGATGCTTCGTTGGTTTGGGAACCGGAAACTTCATTGGCATTAGGTTTTGGATTTAGATGTGGTTTCTTAGGATTATTGCATTTAGAAATTATCCAAGAACGCTTAGAACGTGAATATGATATGACGATTATCACCACCGTTCCGAACGTAACCTATTTTTGTTACACAAAACAAGGTGAAAAATTAACCGTAAATAATCCTTCAGATTTACCAGACCCTACTAATATTGATTATGTAGAAGAACCCTTTATAAAGGCACAAGTTATTACCAAACCGGAATACGTAGGTGCTATCATGAAATTATGTATGGATAAGCGTGGTATTTTAAAAAACCAAGTGTACTTATCGCCTTCTAAAATAGAATTACAATTTGAAATGCCATTAGCAGAAATTGTATTTGATTTTTACGATCAATTAAAATCCATTTCGAAAGGCTATGCCAGCTTCGATTATCACATGAGTGATTACCGCGAAAGTGATTTAGTTAAATTAGATATAAAATTAAATGGCGATAATGTAGATGCTTTCTCAGCATTAATTCATAGAAGTAAGGCGTATCATTTTGGAAGTCGTTTGTGTGAAAAACTAAAAGAGCTGATTCCACGCCAACAATTCGTCATTGCCATACAAGCTGCCATTGGTGCCAAAATTATTGCTCGTGAAACCATTTCTGCTATGCGTAAAGATGTAACTGCAAAATGTTATGGTGGTGATATTTCTCGTAAAAGAAAATTATTGGAAAAACAAAAGAAAGGAAAAAAACGTATGCGTCAAGTCGGCAATGTAGAAGTACCGCAACAAGCATTTATGGCGGTTCTAAAGTTGAATGATTAATCGCAATCTATATCCTTTTATTATACAACTCATACTAAATAGGCTCAAAAAAATGAGCCTATTTTTTTATTATTATGCTTTTGTAATCCTGAAAGTTTAACAACTTTTTAAATGTATTTTAAGTACAAAAAGTGGAATTTTAGAAACATCAAAATTTCACCTATTACTTTCAAATACACAGAATGACCAACTTACCTAAGTCAAACCATACCAGCATTCCCATTTCTATCTCACTTACTCCGGAATTAGAAAAAGAAAACCACCACGAACAAGACGCCTATCAAAAAAAACGTTTATTTACCATTTCAGCAATTGCCGTTTTTATTGCAGGATGTGTTAGCATTATTGCTAAATCACTCATCTATTTAATTGATATCATCACGAATATTTCTTTTTATGGAAAATTTTCTGTGGAGAATATCAGTCCTGCCAATAACCAACTTGGGCTTTTTGTTATTATTATTCCGGTGATAGGTGGTTTAATTATTGGATGGATGGCATTTTATGGTTCAAAAGCAATTCGTGGACATGGCATACCGGAAGCGATGGAACAAATACTAACCAACCAAAGCAAAATAAAACCTACTATTACGTATTTAAAACCGTTATCTTCTGCCATCTCCATCGGAACCGGTGGGCCATTTGGTGCCGAAGGGCCAATTATTGCTACAGGTGGAGCTTTGGGTTCTACTTTAGGTCAGCTATTAAAAATATCGCACCACGAAAGAAAAGTATTATTAGCAGCCGGAGCCACAGCCGGTATGTCTGCCATATTTGGAACACCCATTGCAGCCATCTTTTTAGCAATAGAATTATTACTTTTTGAATTCTCGCCACGCTCTTTTATTCCGGTTGCATTAGCCTGCATTACTGGTGCCGCCGGACATCATTTATTGTTCGAGCATGGTGTCGTGTTTCCAATTGCACAAACTATTGCCATACCGAGTAATAAAGCCTTATTTTTTTATAGTATGATGGGAATTCTCATTGGATTGCTTTCTGTAGCTGTTACAAAAATGGTGTATTACATAGAAGATTTATTTGAGAAACTGCCTATTCATTGGGCTTTGTGGCCGGCAATTGGTGGATTAGCTGTTGGGATTATCGGATATTTTTATCCAAGAACTTTGGGTGTTGGTTATAACAACATCACCGATGTATTATCAGGTTCCATGGCAACCGAAATCATTTTTACTTTATGTATCATGAAATTTATTTCGTGGGCTATTTCTTTAGGAAGTGGAACTTCGGGAGGAACATTGGCACCATTGCTCACTATTGGCGGTGCTTTAGGTGCATTACTCGGAATTGGAATTCAACATTTATTTCCAAGTTCCGGTGTGTCAGTTTCGTTGGCTGCATTAGTAGGAATGTCTGCCATGTTTGCGGGTGCTTCACGTGCGTTTATTACGTCAATTGTTTTTGCATTGGAAAGCACCGGACAATTTAATGCACTCTTGCCATTATTGGCAACTTGTACTTCATCTTATATTGTTTCTTATTGGATTATGGAAAACACTATAATGACTGAAAAAATTGCTCGAAGAGGCATTAAAACACCGCATGCATACGAAGCAGATTTATTGAGCAAACTCACCGTAGAGCAAGTAATTGCTGATAGTGGAACAATTATTAGTGAAAACAACACAATACAAGAAGTACGAAATTGGTTGAGTGCCTCGCCGGAAAACAACACTAATTATTTTATTATATCGGATGATGAAGGTGCTTACAAAGGCATTTTGAGTACCTCTAATTTATGGAGTGCACACCATGCTACTGAAAATTTGGTTGGCACATTAATAAAACGTTCGCCATTTTATGTAGCACAACAAGATAGTTTGCAAACGGCGGTAGAATTAATGGCAAAAGAAAATGTGGATGTACTTCCGGTAGTATTAAATGAAAGCACTCAACTAATTGGGCTTTTAACGTATAGAGATATTATCTCGTCGTACAAGTATAAAGCGGAAGAAATAGAAAAGAAACAAGCACATATTTCACTAAAACGTAATAGTTTAAAAATTCTTATTCACGGGCAACGTATGGTGAGCTCTTTAAAAATGGGAAAGAAATAAATATTGTTTTGCGTGAAGGATGGAAGCGGACATACTTTTTTTTGAGTGTGGATTTGCAGCATGGCAAAAAAAGATGGTAGCGGACAGCCTGACGGTGTGCGTGGATTTGTAGTGTGGCAACCGGCACGCCCAAATAAAAAAGACTATTAAATTACAACAAAGTTTGTATAATGGTTTCGATGGTTTTGTGCTCTGCTTCTGCCTTAAAATTGCGAATAATACGATGACGTAAAATAGGCAACGCCACGGCTTGCACATCTTCAATATCAGGAGAAAATTTACCGTGAATGGCGGCATGGCCTTTGGCTGCCAACACCAATGCTTGCGAGGCACGCGGACCGGCTCCCCAAGCTACAAACTCGTTTACAATGCCGGCAGCTTTGGGTGTGTTTGGTCGGGTTGAGGCAACTAAACTAACGGCATATTCCACCACATTATCTGCAATAGGCATGCGGCGAATGAGGTGCTGAAACGCAATAATATCGGATGCTCCAACGATTTTTTGTATGGATATTGTTTGGTCTACCGTGGTATTTTTTACCACTTTCACTTCTTCATCGTAGCTAGGATAATCTAATACGATATTGAACATAAAACGGTCTAACTGTGCTTCGGGCAAAGGATAAGTTCCTTCTTGCTCAATTGGATTTTGTGTGGCTAACACAAAAAAAGGCAACTCTAATTTATGCACTACGCCGGCAGCGGTTACTTGTCGCTCTTGCATGGCTTCTAATAATGCCGATTGCGTTTTGGGCGGTGTTCGATTGATTTCATCTGCCAAAATAATATTGGCAAAAAGTGGTCCTTTATTAAATTGGAATTGTCTGTTTTCATTAAGGATTTCAGCACCGATGATATCAGATGGCATCAAATCGGGTGTGAACTGGATGCGTTTAAAATGTAAATCTAACACATCGGAAACTGTTTTTACCAATAAGGTTTTTGCCAAACCCGGAACACCAACCAACAAGCTATGACTGTCGCAGAAAATAGAAAGCAACACATATTTGACCACTTCATCTTGACCGATGATTACTTTACCAATTTCAGATTTTAATTGGTTATACGTAGTGGCTAATTGTTGGATACCTTCGACATCGTTGGCAAATTGTTTCATGCGTTTTGGTTTGGTTAGATGTTATTTGGTAAATAAAAAATGCTATACATCAAAGAAGTAAAAAAATGTTTTACTAATTCGTTGACATTAATGTTTTCAATTCATCGCAGTCTTTATATTGGTCACTAATCATTAAATAGGTTTTCTTTCTGTTGCGTTCATACCATTGTTGCAATACTTGCTCTTCTTTATCGGATTTAGCGGCATTTTGCATTTTGTCGTAATCAACTTTTATATCAGCAACATGTGGTTCTGTTTTGGAAACCATTTTTAAAATTCGGAAAGCCGGTGTGCCATCGTTATCTTGATACATAATTGGATGTGTAACATTTCCGATGGTAAGTGTGTCAATGATATTATACAATTGTGCATCTATTTTATTGACTTCCATTACGGTGCCACCTGTTTCCATGTTTAACAAAAAACCACCAACATTTTTTGATTGATCATCTTGAGAATATTTTTTCACGGCATCAAAAAAGGATATTTTATTTTCTACAATATCATTGCGAACAGAATCTAATTTTAATTGTGCATATTCAGCATCTTTAGAAGTGGTTTGCGGACGAATAAGAATGTGTTTTACTTGTATCATATCGCCTCTACGTTCCACCATTTGAATAATGTGATAGCCAAAAGGTGTTTCTACGATGTCGCTTAAATCACCTGCTTTTAATTTAAATGCCGCACCTTCAAACTCTTTTACATAAGTGCCTCTTGGTGCCCAATCTAATAAACCGCCTTGCTGTGCCGAACCTAAATCATGTGAGTATAAACCGGCTAATAAATCAAAACTTTCACCATTTTTTAATCGTTCCAATAATTCTTTTGCTTTTGCTCTTGCGGCTTCTTTTTGTTCATCCGACACACGTGGTTTCATCACGATTTGTTGAATTTCTACCGTCGCATCAAAATAAGGCAAGCTGTCTTTCGGGATTCTATCAAAAAATGTTTTTACTTCAGATGGCGTTACTTTAATATCGCCCACAATTTTATTGCGCATTCTGGAAGCCAACATTTGCTCTCTAATATCATCTCTATAATCTTCTTTAATTTGCTCTACGGTTTTGTGGTAATACTCTTCAAATGCTTCTTGTGAACCGGCAACGCTAATGAAATAATTTATTTTTCTGCTCAACTCCTCTTCTACCTCTTCATCTGCTAAAGGCAAACTATCGCGCAAAGCTTGTGTGGTCAACATTTTATTGTAAACAATTTGTTCCATTAATTGGCAACGACTTTTTGCTTCATCTGCACCGCGGAGATTCAACAAATCTAATTGGTTTTCGATATCAGATGATAAGATGATTTTATCATTGACAATTGCATCAATTTTATCCAATAAAACACGTTGAGTGGAATCGGCAGCAAACAAACCTTGTACAAGTGCTACAAAAAAGAAAATTAAACTTAGTTTTTTCATTATATGAATTGAGTTGCAAATGTACAAAAATGTACTTTAGTAAGGTATAAAAAAGAACGTATTTTGGTTCGAAGAGTAAGATGCATTAAGGTTTTTTAACCAAACTCTCTAAAACTGCGGTATTTATTTGTACCGGATATTTTTGTTTCAGTGTATCCAGCCATTTATTTTCCAAAAATTCTTGATATGCTGCCACGACATATCCTTTGCTTTCACTATACGTTGTGGAGCGTGCCGGCTGCGGTTGTAACACTTGTGTGATAATATATTTTTTGTCTATTAGTTTGGACTGACTAATACTTTCTGTTTTTACATTTAAGGTAGTTTTGGTTTCATCCAACACTTGTGAATGCATTTTCACCTCTTTCAATCCAGCATTTTTAAAGATGGATAAAAGTGTATCATCGTCTTTATTTTTATGTTGCTTTAGAAGTGCCGCAACTTTTTGTGCTTGTGTTGCAGTAGCAACTGTAAACGTACGAATTGTTGCTCTATTTTTTAAAGCAAACAAGTCGGTATGTTCCTCATAATATTTTTTCAATCCAAGCGTATCTTCTGATGCTTTATTCCATACATAATTTTCAGACAAAGTGAAGATCATAATTCCATTTTTATACTCATTCATCAATGTTTTATATTCTGCATTATTTGTCTTGATATCATCTTTGTAGTAATCAAAATAAATTTGTTGAAGTGCATTTTTTATCAATGCATCGAATTTGTCTTCGCCTTGTTTCGTTACTGTTGTATAATAATTTTGTTGGATGATTTTTCCTAAATCATTTTCTGAAAAAATACGATTCCCAATTTTTAAAATAGTTTTCGCTGTTGCTGTATCGCGATAAACAAATGGTGTTTTCTGGCTAAGTTCTATTAATCTCTGTCTTAAGCTTTGTTGTGCTTCCGAAAAATGTTGTACATTGAATT
Source organism: uncultured Chitinophagales bacterium (assembly GCA_964507125.1). Taxonomy (GTDB): domain Bacteria; phylum Bacteroidota; class Bacteroidia; order Chitinophagales; family JADIYW01; genus JADJSS01. Next base: position 70,269 of record CAZDOT010000002.1, read on the forward strand.
TTGCATCCAAACGTTTCAAAAAATTTTGTGTTTCATACGCATAAACCGGCAAGCCTGTAAGCTTGGATTTTAATACAGATGAAGATTCATTAAAGCTCATTTCTTTGGCTGTTTCTAATCGCTTAATAATATACCAAGCTGTATTTGTTTTAAATGGTTTTGAAAATTCACCATCTTTCAATGCATAAGCGGTCTCTTCAAAAACTGCTGCATATTTATTAATTCCAAACCAACCTAAAACACCTTTATTTAAAACGGATGTTTCATCTTGGCTGTATTGTTCCACTACTTTTTCAAAAGGCAATCCTGTTTTTAATTTCGCATACGCCGATTGCATAGAATCTTCTATCATTTTTGCTGCATTGGCATCGTTTTCATCAACAGGTAAGTATTGTTTTATAATAGCTACTTTTAATTGAGGTCGAGCTTTTCTAGTTTCATCTAAACGAAGAATATGATAACCTAATCGTGTGCGGATAGGCTCAGAAACCTGACCAACTTTTAGCGTATATGCAGCTTCTTCAATTTCGGGCAATGCAATTTGATAACTATTAAACCAACCTAAATTGCCTGCATGTTTGGCCGTTTTAGTATCATCGGAAAGCTTGGCTGCTTCCGCAAACGAAAGTCCGTTTTTAATTTGCTTTGCCAATGCAATACTTTTATTTTTTATGGAATCAGCTTGTTCTATATCGGAAACTTTGAAAAAAACATGGCTCAAATGCACATCCGTTTTGGAACGCTCGTACTCTTGTTGTATGAGCTTTTGCATGATTTCTTTATCTACATAAGAATCCAACAATTGTTGTTCGTATTTAGATAATTCACTTTTAAATCTATTAGTCGTATCAATGCCGAGTGCTGTTGCTTCTTTTACTTTAAGTCGGAAATTGACATACAACTTCAAATAATCTTCCAACGATTTTTTGGAAAAATCTGCTTTGTTATTGAAATTATTTTTTTTATAGATGTATTCGAACTCAGATTTCTTTACTTTTGTATCGCCAATTTGGAACAAAACATCATTTTGTGCTTTTACCATCATGGAAATACATAAAAAAGAGATAAAGAACGAGCAGTGTAGAAGTTTTCTCATACAAAAGGTTTTAAACAAAAATATAGAAATTAATTCTACTTTACCAAATTGAACTTTCAAACTACATTTATTTGCTAAATTTTAACAAGATTTAAGGACGATGCGAAGAAAGAAAAAAACAGACTATGCATTATTAGAAAATATTGCAGTTACAGATATTGCTGCGGAAGGAAAAGGCTTAGCAAGAGTAGATAATTTGGTGGTTTTTATAGAGAAAGCTATACCGGGTGATGTGGTTAATGCCAAAATAGTCAAAAAGAAAAAAGATTATGCTATGGCAGAAATCAACCAATTAGTGCAAGCATCTTCGCATCGTGTGGATTCCTTTTGTTCGCATTTTGGCACTTGTGGTGGTTGTAAATGGCAACACGTTGACTACACATATCAAACTGCCATGAAACAAAAGTTAGTGGAAGATGCATTTCGAAGAATTGGAAAAACAGCACTCGAAAATAATTTGCCAATTTTGGGATGCGATGAAACAATCTTTTACAGAAATAAATTGGAATTTACGTTTTCAAATCGTGTGTGGTTGACGAAAGAACAAATTGAAAGTGGTGAAACCTTTAACCGAAATGCCTTAGGATTTCATACAGCCGGAAACTTTGCTTCCATTTTGCAAATTGATACATGCTATCTACAAGATGAAAAAGTAAATCAGATTAGAAATGCCATTTATGAATTTGCTATACAACACCATTATACTTTCTATAATTTAAAATTCCACGAAGGTTTATTGCGCAATCTCATCTTCCGAAATACGACAATAAATGAATGGATGGTGACGGTTTGTTTTGCTGAAAATGATATCGAAAAAATAGAACAATTAATGTCATTTATCTTTCAACAATTTCCATTTATTACCTCGCTGAATTATATCATCAACACGAAAAAAAACGACACTATTTACGACCAAGATGTTATCACATATCACGGAAGAAATTACATCATCGAACAACTCGGAGACATCCAATATAAAATCAGTACAAAATCATTTTTTCAAACCAATAGCAAACAAGCAAAACGCTTATACGATATTGTAAAAGATTTCGGAAATTTTAGTAAAAACGACACCGTGTATGATTTGTATTGTGGCACCGGAAGTATTGCATTGTACATTGCACAAAATTGCAAGAAAGTTGTTGGTATAGAGCAAATTCCGGATGCTATTGTGGATGCACAATACAACGCTACATTAAACAAAATTGAAAATACTATTTTTCATGTAGGCACTTGTGAAGATATTTTAAAAAACGAATTTATTGAAACACACGGAATGCCGGACATTGTTGTGCTTGACCCGCCAAGAGCCGGTTTGCACGAAAACGTGATTCAAGTATTATTGCAAGCTGCACCCAAAAAATTAGTGTACGTTAGTTGCAATCCATCTACGCAGGCTCGTGATGTTTTGTTGTTTTCCGAAAAATATAAAATCGTGAAAAGCCAAGCCGTAGATATGTTTCCTCATACATTTCACATTGAAAATGTGGTGTTGTTGGAATTAAAAGAATCACTGTAATAGTGCTTTCAACTTCGCTAACATTTCCTGATTATTTTGTTGCAAAAATGCATTGCGTATATCGCGTTTTTCATCGTTGGTTAAGTGCCAGCTCATCGATGCTTTTTTTCTTTTATTTGTTTGGTCGTAATTAAAATTCAACACATTGATGTCGGTTTTACTTTCATTTTCTAAATAAGAAAAACTGATGTCTGCATTATAATCTTGCAAGAGTAAGAAGTTATTAAAAATACTTCCAATTGGCGATAACAACTCACTGATATAAGTTGTTTTTTTGTTTTCATCAAATTGATGTAATTTATTATCTACTCTTAAAGAAATAAAAATCACACCACTTGTGTGCTCGTCAATCCAATCTTTAAAAACGCTGTAAAAGCGTGTAGATACGGCCAATCCGGTGTTTTCTCGAATGCCGGCATCCATGGCTTTTGTTTCCGGAATGGTTGGCAAATATACAATCGGCATAATGTACGGATACGTGGCATTGGTTCGGAGTGCATCAATAAAATTAATATTTGCAGCACCTTTATCTTTAAAATAACGCATGTACTCAACAGCATCGGTTGACATATTATCAATAAAACCGCGTTCGTTTTCCATATACGGTTTGATTAAATAAGAAATAGGTTGCGGTGAAAAAAACAAAAAACGTTGATCGTTTATAATGGTCGCACCAATTACCATCATGGGTATATCGGCATTTTGTTCCGGAATGCTATATGCTGTCAACAGCTTATCCATCCTATAATTGGTATTTTCATTCAATTTCAAATCAAACATATAGGCTCTATCTTTTTTATAAGTATTGCCTTTGTAATGATAATTTCTCCAAGGATAAAAGATATCGTTGGTTGCAATGGAAGTAGCCATTCCGTTTAAAATATCCAAACCTATATCATTTAAAAATGCAGTATCTAAATACGATATTTTTTCGTGTTGTTTTTGTCGCCAATATAATTCTCTAAAATACGCAGCACCAATCATTCCGCCCGATGCGCCTGTCATTAACATGGTATGGTCAAATAATTTTTTGTTGGTTTCTTGTTCCAATTTTTGCAATAAATAAAACGTCCAATAAGATGCTTTTAAGCCACCACCGGCTGTATTTATAAAAATCAATTTTGGTTTTGTTTCGCCATATTGTTGCACCATTTTTGCATGCCATTTATCCAATATTTTTTGTGTGTGTTGAATATCATGCACAATCATATTTTTAGTAACAGCATCGTTGACTGCTTCATTGTTATATTTTAATTTTTGGGTTTGATAATTTAATCCGTACAATTTATGTTTATATACCACTAAACCATATTGTGTCAAAATATTCATTACAAATAAAATGGCAATAATCACGACAGTTCGCCACGTACGAAACCAGTACGACATAAATGAAAACAAGACTACCAATACAGAAAATATAAGAAAAATGGCTGAGCCGGCAGGTAATCTAAAAAATGGATGTTCTATTAATTGACCAAATGAAATTAGACCGACAATAGCAATGAATTGAAAAATAATAGCATTTCGATGATGATGAAACAAGACATCATCCACTAATTTTTGATCGTAATGATCTGTATTGCGAATGGCATTTAACTTAAATGGAAAAGTAATGGTGGTGTCTACTCGCCATTGTCTATTTGCAGGCACGGAACTACTAGTATTTACAGGTATTTCCGTTGATTTATGTAGATTAATTTTCTTTGCTATTAAGGTATTTTTCGCTCTATCTTTAATGCGTTTAAAAAACAATTCTATATCTTGATCGAAGAGCATAAAAAACACGCTGGATGCAATTATCATCAACATATTTCCGACCAACAAAGCAAGAATATGTACCGTAATTTTTCCGGCAGAAAACAATCCTTCGACATATTGAAATTTTACTATTTGTATGATATATACAATCGTGAATGCAATAGGTATTATGCTATTATTATAACAAAAATGAGCAAAGGAATTATTAAACGAAGCTAAGAACTGAAAGCGATATCCGTTTAGAATATAAAACGACATATTCCATGCCATGATGAAACCACCCATGGTGAAACCCACAATAAGGAAACTTAAAAAATTGACATGACCAACATATTCCGGATCTAAAAACAACAACGGGACACCATAACTATTGCCAAATAATTGCAGAACGGATGCGAACAAAAAAAACCAAAACAATAAAACAAACAAATGTTTATTGATATGTAATATCAACAGTTGTATAGGAAAACTATAATAGATATTCGTGAAATATTTTTGCAAGGTTGCTTTCACCAATACAAGTTAGCCAAAAAAAATAAAAAAGTGAAGTCAGCTTTTATTTCATTTATTGTATTTCGTATGCTCCGGCATCCGGCGGATTATTGCGAGCGAAGCCATCAATATCTACTGCCGGATATGGTGGAATCCCAATATTACTTGCCGGAGAATTGGGCTTCAATTTATAATTGCTTTTAAAAACATCTACAAAAAGTGGATCTGTAAATGCACAAGAAGAAAAAATGGAAGATGTCGGTGCATCCGTTTTCACTACAGAATGCAGAAAACCTAAAGTCGGCACATGCGGATTGTTGGCAATACCTTGTGCTACAATTTCATTTTCCAACGTGCCGTACAAGATACAATTTTGGAAAACGGCTCTCGTGGTATCCGGCAAGATGGTTGGTGTTACTGCATCAAAGAAATTATTGACATAAAAAACAGGCTCCTTAGAATGAGAAATATAAGCAGAACCTCTGTTATAAAATGTACAATTTAAAAACTCATAATCACCACCGCAATACAAGCCAACAACGTTTTTACCGCAATCATACACCAACGTATTGCTGGCATAAATTCGACCAAAGAAGCCAAACAATCCATAAAAAGCATGATTGTAAATCTTGGAATTTTCGATAGTAACAATTGGTGCATTGCTCAAATTCATACTTTGCAACAACAATAAATTTTGTGCTGCATCATCTGTTGATTTTATATTGCCCACATTGATACCATACAATGAATTGCGCATTTTTAAATACTCAATAGTGCCACTGCTACCTCGTAAGAAAAACAATCCGGCATACTGTCCCGGAAAATCATCGTATAACCTATCGGCAACATCTTTGTCTAAACGAACACCTCTAAACGTTACCATGTTAGACGTATCGGTTCCGTGTATATTCAAATCACCTTCCACTATCATTGCAGCACCACCACCAAAATACACATCGCATCCGGCATTAATTGTCAACGAAGCACCAGGTTTTATTTGCAGATAATTTAAAATTACATAAGGCAAATCATCATTCCAAACGGCATTATTTTCAATGGAATCCGCATTAAAAAAATGAGCATTTTGTCCGTATGCTTGCAGTTGCACTTGTTGGTGATGTCCGTTCGTTAAAAAGAAAATTGAATCTTCTACAATAAAAGGCAAGTTGGCTGCATTTGGGTTGATGGTAACTTCTACAAACACATAAATGCTGTCTTTAGCCGGAATTTTAATTTCATTAAACACAGTACCACTCACACCATCTACATTCATTCTATACGATGAAGTAGCACCACCAGCCAATGCAATATTGGAAACCACAATGGCTTCTTTTTTATTATTTCGGATAACGAATGATTTTGTGGTTGAACCTAAGGTGGAAAACAACGTATCAAACGTTAACGTATCCATTGAGAACGAAAGTGCAGCGGATGTATTGATTTTATCTTTTTTACAAGATGAAAAAAAACACATACTCATTAACACTAAACACATCCCAAAAGATGCAACTTTTCCAACTGTATTTTGAACATATTGACTCACAGAAACAAAGTTAATTATTTATACCAATTATTTGCTAGTGCATTGCAATTGCAATGGTGGCAACACTTACTTTGCATGGTGTTGCATTTAAAATAGTATTAGCACAAGCTTCTAAAGTAGCTCCTGTTGTTAACACATCATCTACTAATAAAATGTGTTTATCTTTTAATGCAGTAGGATTTTTTAGCTTAAAAGCAGCTGCCACATTTTCCCATCTTTCTATTTTAGATTTTTGGGTTTGAGAGGCTGTTTCGGCTATGCGAACCAAGTTAGTTGTATGTACCGGAATATTCCAAACTTCTTGTATTCCTTCGGCAAAAAGGGCACTTTGATTATAACCACGAACATGTAATTTTTGTGGATGTAATGGAACCGGAATAATAACGGAAACATCTTTCAAATACGGATTGTTTTGCAATCGTTGTGCAAAAATATTGCCTAAAAACACTGCTAATTCTTTCCGATCGTTGTATTTTATTTGATGTAAAATATGTTGCACTTTAGTGCCTTTGCTATAAAACAATAAAGATGTAGCAAACTCCAACATCACTCTGCCATAAAAGATACGTTCTACCGGATTATCTTTTATGTTTTCGAACGTGGTAAAGGGTAATTCCATACGGCAATGCAGGCATAAATGTTGCTCACCTTTTACCAATGCTGTTTCGCATCCACCACAAATTCTCGGATAAAATAAACGAACAAAATCAGAAGGATATTCAAGAAGGTTGGAAAGCATAATTTTGTTTGTTCCAATAAATATAAACAAAAAAATTATCGTTTTATAGATATAATGTATTTAAATAAGAAGAAAATAAAATCCTAATTTATCAAAACAATCTTTTATAAAATTCGGCAACTGTTTTTACTAAATTAATTTCAGCATCGTGGCTGTTTACTTTTTGGTTGTATTTGGAAATATATATTTTTTCGTAGCCTAATTTTCCGGCTTCAGCAATGCGTTGCTCCACTTTGTTCACCGCACGTATTTCGCCACTCAATCCTACTTCACCACTAAACGAAAATTTATTACTAATTGCCACATCTTCATACGAAGAAAGCAAAGCCGCCACCACTGCTAAATCCACCGCCGGATCTTCTACACGCAAACCACCTGCAATATTTAAAAACACATCTTTTGCACCAAATCTAAACCCACAACGTTTATCCAAAACGGCCAAAATCATTCCTAAACGACGCAAATCATATCCGGTAGCACTGCGTTGTGGTGTGCCGTACACAGCAGGCGACACTAAGGCTTGCACTTCTACCAATAAGGCGCGCATGCCTTCCATCGTTACGGCTATTGCCACACCACTCACCTGCTCATCACGTTGGGTGATCAACAACTCCGAAGGATTGCTCACGGCACGCATGCCATCGCCTCTCATCTCGTAAATTCCCAATTCGGCAGTAGAACCAAACCTGTTTTTTTGTGTGCGTAAGATGCGATAATTGTAATTTCTATCGCCTTCAAATTGCAATACGGTATCTACAATATGTTCTAATATTTTGGGTCCGGCAATAGTACCTTCTTTAGTAATGTGGCCAACAATAAAAACAGGCAAATGATGTCGTTTGGCGTATTGTTGTATTACGTGCGTTGTTTCGCGTATTTGTGATACACTGCCTGCCGCCGACTCAATCATCGATGTTTCCAATGTTTGTATCGAATCTATCACTAACAATTGCGGTTGCACTTGCTCTATTTGTTGTACAATTGCTTCTACCGATGTTTCTGTAAATACATAAATTTCCGAATTATGTTGTTGAATTCTATCGGCACGCATTTTTAGTTGTTGTTCACTTTCTTCACCGGAAACATACAGTGTTTTCAGGCCTTTTGTTTGCAACACAATTTGCAATAACAATGTCGATTTTCCAATGCCGGGTTCGCCACCAATTAATATCAGTGAGCCGGGCACGATGCCGCCGCCTAATACTCTATTCAATTCCGAATCAGACGTAATAATGCGTTGTCGGTTTTCGGATGAGATAGTGCCAATGAGCTGTGGCTTGGATTTAGGTGCATTCACTACGGCTGCCGCTTTCGACTTCGGCTCTATCAATTCTTCTACAAAACTATTCCACGCACCACAATTACCGCATTTTCCCATCCACTTTGGCGAATTTGTTCCACAACTTTGGCAAATATAAACACTCTTGGTTTTAGACATTTGTGTAAAGATAATATCTTATTTAATCAAACCAAAAATGGAAATTTGTAATCATATCCAAAAACAAAAAATGGAAAATAATTTCTTGTTGAACGATATATTGTATTGTTGAAATAAAATTCAATATACAATCAAGTAAACACAAAACATCTAAAACAACCTAAAAATGAAAAGATATATAGTTCCAATTTTCGCATTGATTTTTTGCACTAACTGCGTAACACAAAAAGAATACGATAAAGCCTTGAATGATTTTTTTAATGAAGCTATCAAAAACAAAGCGTTGACACAAAGTTTGGATTCTTTAAAAGCAGATTGTGCCAAAAAAAATAGCGACTTATCTGCTCAAATAGACCAACTAAAATTAGATTCTACAGAATTGTCTGATTTAGTAGAATCGCTCAAAAAAGAAGTGGACGACCAAAATGTAACGTATGCTAAGCAACAAAGCGAGTATCAACAAAAATTAAAACAAGCCGGTGACAAAAACCAAAAAACCAATGCAGATTTAATTCAGATGCAATTAGATTTAGAAAAACAAAAATTAGCATTGCAACAAAAAGAAGCCGACCTTAAAAAAGCAACGGAAGAATTAAAAAGCAGAGAAGCCAAAATAAATGAGTTGGAAAAATTATTAAGCGAACAAAAAACAAAAGCGGATGCATTACGCGATGCAATAAAAAAAGCGTTGACAGATTTTTCTGCCGGAGAGCTTGATGTTTACACGAAAGATGGAAAAGTATATGTTTCTATGTCGGATAAATTATTGTTCAAATCCGGCTCCACAACAGTAGAGAGTAAAGGAGTAGATGCGTTAGGAAAATTATCGGATGTTATCAAAAAAAATCCGGATATACTTGTAAATATTGAAGGCCATACCGACAATGTACCTTACGGAAATGGAAGTGGCATTATTAAAGATAATTGGGATTTAAGTTTAATGCGTTCGAGCAGTGTGTTACACATCTTAACAGACAAATACAAAGTGAGTTCCATGCAAGTAATTGCTTCCGGTCGTGGTGAATTTTTCCCAAAAGCGACAAACAGCACAGCGGAAGGCAGAGCTTCGAACCGCAGAACAGAAATCATCTTGGCTCCTAAGGTGGATAAACTATTGAATATAGTAAACGGAGATTAGAAAGCGTTTGAGATTTGAGGTTTTATTCACGCCTTACTTTTATCATTTTATTTACACTTTCAAACGATTAGAAAAGGTCTTTTACGAGTCGTTAAAAATAACAATCACTCACAAGAATGCATCTCTTGTGAGTGATTGAACTAATCAAAGATTAGTTAGAAATGTTTTCATAGTTATGGTTTTGAGATTATTTCATTACAACAACTCTTGGGAAATCATATATTGTAAACGATTAACTCATTGTAAATTTCACAACAAATTAAAATTTTAGCAATACCAATATTTAAGGGAAATTCATACAAAAATGAAGTAGGAATACCTAAACCTAGGAGTATTCTTGAGTTTTTTTTATTTTAAATTAAAGATGAAAGCAAATTTTGCTAATCCGATTGAACTTTTCACCTCTAGTTTTTCTATTAAATTTTTGCGGTATGTATCTACTGTAAATGGGCTTAAATGCATTATCTCTGCAATTTCTTTAGACGTATGTTCTTCAGCAATTAACCGTAATACATCCTTTTCTCTTTCGGTTAAGGAAAGAAATTTTGCAGCATGTTGTTCAAAAAAAGGTAAGTTAGATTTTAAAGTTCTATAGTTAGATTTGGTTCGCAATAATTTATCGATACTACATCCGGTAGCCAATAAATATTTTACGCTACCATCTTTATTAAACAAAGCAGGTCGGATACACGAATAAGTCCATTCAAAATTACCTCTTACTTTTATATAATGCACGCCGGTATATACTTTATTTCGATTATCTTTATTTATAAAGAACTGAATTAAATTAAACATTGCGGAGATATTTTCCGGATGCATAATACTCAATATATACTTAAACCCGAGTTCTTTCATTTCTTTTTCAGAAACACCTAAGAATTCATACGCTTGTTTATTACAATACTCAAAAGAGTACGATACTTGTTCAAATTTAAAAATAGATGACATCTCTGTTGAAGTATCACATATCTTTTTTAATTTATCCAATGAATCAATATCCGACAAATCATTCGAATCCATAATAGCGTTTATCTTCTTAAAAAGATTATCGAGTTCGTTATAAAGATCATTCATGTTAGTAGATTTGGTTCTAAAATACTTTACGAACAGTTTATAACATTATTGAATGTGTAAACGGTAATTGCAATGAGTAAATGGTAAAATTAAATTTAATAAAATATATGGACATTTAAAATAAAACTTTAGAAATTAAATGAGAAAATAAAAAAAATAGGAAAAACATTTTTAGAAGGGCAATCTATTTTGCAAAACTTGATTTATTTATAGATCCCAATATTTTGTATTCTTCCTCACATTTAGAGCTTTACGCTACGATTTAATCAAAATTAATATTTCCTTGATGTACAAAATGGTATTTTTGCCTATTCTAAATGGCGAAAATAACCGACTCGAACGACAAAAAAGAGATGGGCTTTTTTGAGCACATCGAATCCTTGCGTTGGCACATCATGCGTGCAGCTATCGCAGTGGTATTATGTTCATTTATCGCGTTTTTACAAAAAGAATTTATTTTCGACTATCTGCTTTTCGGGCCATCCAGAGCCGATTTTCCGACCAATAAATTATTCTGCTGGTTAGAGCAAAACTATTCGTTCATCCGTGGATTATGTATTCAAGATGCGCATTTTACATTTATCAATACAGATATTATGGGACAGTTTATGTTGCATATTCAAATGTCTTTATATGTTGGTGCTATAGTGGCATTTCCTTATATTTTATGGGAATTGTGGCGATTTATAAAACCAGCATTGCACGAACGAGAAATCAGAAACACACAAGGTATTGTCTTCGTTACATCCATCCTGTTTACCATTGGTTGTGCTTTTGGTTATTTTATTATTGCACCGTTTTCATTGAATTTCTTAATCCAATATCAAGCAACCTCTATCGTGCAAAATATGATTGATATTAATAGTTATATCGGATTATTAATTACCATGACCATTCCGGTTGGTATCTTATTTGAATTGCCGATGTTGGTTTATTTACTTACCAAATTAGGTATCATTACACCATCCTTAATGAAAAACGGAAGAAAAATTGCCTATGTAATTATTTTAGTGGTGGTAGCTGTTATTACGCCACAAGGCGATTTAACAAGCTTATTATTAATCTCGGCTCCTATCTTTTTATTATACGAATTAAGTATCGGAATTTCTGCAAGAGTACACAAGCAACAAGTCCTCGAAGAATTATAAAACTACAATCGATGTCGATTATCTAATACACCTTGCACTATCATTCCTTGTGCCAAAATATATGTAATCATAATAGCACTTCTATGCCATTCCTGTTTTTCATAAAATACATCAATAGCAATCAAAGAATCTGACAACACAAATAAAATAGCACCTATAAAAACCAAATAATACGAGAATGAATGTACTAAATTTTTTCTATTAAATGCCGTTATCAGCATAAGTATAATGCAAATTCCATAAAGTGTAACCGGTATTTTCATAACGCCCAATGAAGGAAATAAAAAACGAAGCAGCAAAAACAAATACAATAAAAATGGCAGTAGCAAATACGGCCGTTGGCGTAGAATGCTGTCTTTGGGTTTAGCTGCAGTTTCTTTAATAAACCAAATGATATAATTGACATGAGCTATCAAGAAAGCAGAAAGACCTAACACGAATAAAAGTTGGGCAGTGGATACTGCATACGTATTTCGTGGAAACATGAGAAATATATCACCTAACCACGAAAAGAAAAGAGCTAAATATATCCATCTAAATTTTTTAATTTCTTTGGTTTCATTGTATAAAAGCAACATCAATAAAGGCATCAACATTACTTTAGAAATGTACTTACACCAATCATTTCCAATATATTCTGCAGAAACATGTATAATTCCTACCAGTAAGTAAAATAACATATACACCATCAATTAAAAATACGAAAAATTATTGCGGTATTACCTATTTTCCTTATTTCTAATTACTATTTTTACTACATGAATGTATTAATTATTGGTGGCGGCAACATGGGTAGAAGTTTTGCCGAAAGTTTTCTAAATGCAAAAATATTAACCCACAAACAACTTACGGTTATAGAAAAAGATCATGCACAAATTCAAGAACTCAACCGAATGAAATTGGGGCAAGTGTATAATGATTACGGTGATTTTATTGCAGATAAAGATTTAATTATTTTGGCGGTAAAGCCACAAGATGCCTATTCCGTATATCCGAAATTAAAATCGTATATCAATGAAAAACACATTGTACTCACCATCATGGCTGGCGTACAAATTACAGAAGTAGAACAACAATTAGGAACGAACAAAGTAGTGCGTTGTATGCCTAATTTACCTTGTCAGATTGGATTAGGTGTTACCGGATTTATGGTGTCTGATTCTATTCCACAAACAGACATTGATTTTATTCGCAAACTACTGGAAACTACCGGAGCTTCTATCCAATTATATGAAGAAGACCAACTCAATGCCATTACGGCAATTTCCGGTTCTGGACCGGCTTATATTTTCTATTTTATGGATGCCATGATACAACAAACAATGGAATATGGTTTCTCTTTAACGGAAGCATCAAAGATTGTAGAACAAACATTTTTAGGCACTGTAGAATTGTATAAAGTCAATAATTTATCTTGCAAAGAATGGATAGATAGAGTGGCATCAAAAGGTGGTACAACAGAAGCGGCGTTGAAAACATTTGCTCAAACTGATGTTGCTGCAAATATTCAAAAAGGAATGGACGCTGCCTTACATCGCAGCAGAGAATTGAGTAAAAAGTAACCCATTAATGTTGATATTTATATCCAACAAACCTTACAATAAACTGCTTGTAAAAAGTATATTTGTTACACACTTCAAATAATATATGGAAAGATTTACCGGAATTTTAGGCATCCTTGCAATACTTGGAATCGCATTTTTGTTTTCTAACAATAAGAAAAAAATAAATTATAGACTGGTTGCAAGTGGCTTAGGCTTACAACTTTTTTTAGCTATCATCATCTTAAAAATTCCGGCTGTAAAAGCATTTTTCCAAACCTTAGGACAAGGTATGCACGCCATTGAAGGTTATGCACAACAAGGTGCTGCATTTGTATATGGCGGCATCATGACAGACACACACTCACCTAAAGGTGCAATCGATGCATTGCCGTATGGCGCACCGGGCACATTTGTATTTGCATTTAGCATTCCGGCAACTATTATTTTAGTATGTGTGCTGGTGGCTATTTTATATCACGTCGGAATTATGCAACGAGTGGTGGCTGCTATCGCTCGTGTAATGAATTTTGTGATGCGTGTCTCCGGTGCAGAAGCGTTGAGCAATGTAGCCAGTGCATTCGTTGGGCAAGTAGAAGCACAAGTGATGATACGACCGTATTTAGCCGGCATGACGAACAGTGAATTATTGGCATCTATGTCCGGAAGTATGGCATGTATTGCAGGTGGAATTTTAATTGTATACGTGAGCATGGGTGTTCCTGCTGAGTATTTGATTGCTGCAAGTTTAATGGCAGCACCGGCAGCGTTGGTCATCTCTAAAATTGTATTTCCGGAAACAGAAGAATCACAAACCAAAGGAAAAGTTTCGGTAGAAGTAAAAAGTCAATACACAAACATCATCGATGCTATTTCGCATGGTGCAAGTGATGGCATGAAAATTTCGATTAATGTTATTGCCATGTTGATTGGTTTTATTGCATTGATGGCTTTAATTAATGCATTATTAGGATTAATTCATCCTGATTTTAGTTTGAACACCATCTTTGGTTATATCTTTTATCCGTTAGCATGGGTAATGGGCGTACCACAACACGAAGTAATGCAAGTGGCAACTATGATGGGACAGAAATTAGCCATCAACGAGTTTGTAGCCTATTCTGAGTTGATAAAAGTGAAAGAAGCTTTATCGCCAAAAGCATTGGCCATTGCCAGTTTTGCGTTATGCGGTTTTGCCAATTTCAGTTCTGTTGGTATTCAAATTGGCGGTATTGGTGAGCTGGCACCAAGCAGAAGAGCCGACCTTGCCAAGTTAGGATTAAAAGCTCTATTGTGTGGAACATTAGCTTCTTATCTTTCAGCAACAATCGCAGGAATGTTGTTGTAATTAAAAATCAACTGCTTTCCACTTCAACTTACTTGGATATAAAATAATAGAATTATTCCTATTGTAATTTTTAAAAATCACATCGTAGTTGTAGTTATGTACGATAACTTTATAAGACGATGTTTCATAATCTTGAGCACCAACACCTTGATTCCAAAACCAGCTTCCATAATTGGAAAATTCCACGCATAAAGTTGAATCATTCTTTTTCGATACTTTCATTCCATCATCAAAAGATGTTTGATTAAAATATATCACATCGTAAATATTGCCTGCAAATGGTTTCTTTAATCTATATTTTAAAGCTTCTTTAAAAGCCGATTCACGTCCATACATTCTCATCATCCAAATTCCTTTATAATTATCCGGCACACCTAATAAATAAACATTTTCGTAAGTATTTGCTTTAAAATCTTTTAGATACGAATAATAAATCTGTGTTGAACGATGCCAATAATGGGAAATTTTAATCGTGAAAAATAGATTAAATAAAACAAACAAGATGGCTAAGCTTTTACGTATAATTGGTCTAAAATCTGCAAGAATAATTACAAGCAATAAGAAAATAAAAATGGAAGATAAATAACCAAGTCTATCATTTTCTACATTCAATAATATAGTAAAATACAATTGAATTACCGGAATTAAAGAGATTATATATAAGGCAATTACCAATGTAATCAGTCCACTTTTAGCTGAACCTTTTATAAATTTTCGAATGCAAACAATAAGTAATGATATCAACAATATTGTCAGCATAATAGTAATCATCGGTTTCTCAACTGTAGAAAAGAAAACAGCTTTATATTCATGATTCCAACATCGAACTAAAAAAACGTATTTTAAAAAATATTCAAAAAATTTACTTATAGTTTTTAAAGAAAATATACCTTCGTAAGATTGTGCGCCGTAATGCATTATCCAATTTCCATATATCAATTTGCTTGCTAAAAAATAGATGCCAATTAGTAAATGTTGTGGAAGAAAATAAGCAAAGAATTGTCTTTTTAAATGTTGAGTAGATTTTGAATATATAGCAAAGAAAATAGCTATCAATATTAGAAAATAAGGCATAATTACGGTTTGCTCTAAAGAGAGTAAACCGATTACCATTAGGCAAAAGCAATAAATTGGATATTTGCTATTATTATTTTCATAATCTTTAATGTAGTAATAAATAGATAACAACAAGCATATACATATAAAATTATATTGAATACAAACACGCCAAACCACGACCTCACTTTGAAATGGAGAAACTAAAAATAAACATGCTGATAAAAGTGAAATAAATTTAGCTTGGTTGAATGAAATGTTTTCTAATAATTTTAAAACTACAATAAAAACTAAATAAGCAGTCAGCGCATGAAATAAAGAATACAAAATATACCAAATCAAAGTATCTGAACCAACTTGCTTATATAAAAAATAGGAAAATGCGTGTTGTAAGTATCTAAAATTTTTTCCATGCACACATTGATAATAATTCCAAAAACCACAACGATCATAATTGGTTTCAAATCCAATAAAATCTGTAACAAATCCGCTAAATCTGCTTTCAAAATAAAGCAATAACGTTACTATATAAAATAGAAAAAAATAAACTATTTTCTTGTTGAACATCTACATACAAACATAAACATTTTTGTATGAAATCGTACCTTTACATCAATGGCTGAAGTAAATTCACTCCAACAAATCATCAAAAATCTTCCGAAAAATCCGGGAGTGTATCGCTATTACGACAAAGAGGGCAACTTGCTTTATATTGGAAAAGCCAAAAATTTAAAAAATCGAGTTTCTTCTTATTTCGTCAATAAAGATCACACCTATCGCATACAACTTATGGTGCGAAAAATTCACAACATTGAATATTCCATTGTACCTACAGAAAAAGATGCGTTATTATTGGAAAATGCCTTGATAAAAGAGTTGCAACCCAAATACAATATCAGCCTAAAAGACGATAAAACATATCCATATATTAAAATCAATAACGAGCCATTTCCACGAATTTATTTCACAAGAAAATATGAAGAAGATGGTGCGGAATATTTCGGACCCTACACTTCTGTTCAGCGTGTACGTTCCATTTTAGAATTCGTAAAAAAACTGTATCCAATTCGCAGTTGTTCATTGTCGCTCACAGAGAAAAATATAAAAGCAAAAAAATTTAAAGTCTGCTTAGAATATCATATCGGAAATTGTTTAGCACCTTGTGTAGGTTTTCAATCAAAAGAAAATTATGACAACAACATTGAACAGATACGAAAAATATTAAAAGGAAGATTACAAGAACTACGAATTGCACTAAAACAAGAAATGCTCCAACATGCCGAAAATTTAGAATTTGAAAAAGCGGAATCCTTAAAGCATAAATTGCAATTCTTAAAAGAATATATATCAGATGCAACGGTCGTACATCCGGGTTTAGGCAACTTTCACGTGTTTGGTATCACAGAAGATGAAAAGAAAGCCTACATCAATTATCTCTATGTTTATGAAGGTGCTATTGTAAAAACAAAAGCCATTACGTTGCAAAAAAACTTAGAGGAATCTAAAGAGGAATTACTGCAATTTGCCGTAATTGATACCATTGGAAACACGGAGCAAAAACAATCTATTTTGTTGCCATTTGATATTGAATTAAAAACAGAATTGATGGAAATTCAAATTCCAAAAATTGGTGACAAAAAAAATCTGGTAGAATTGGCACAACGAAATGCCCTTTATCAAAAACAAAAAGGAAAAGAGCAATCAGCGGATAAACATGGAAAAACAAAAGTAGATTCCACAACGCGAATTTTACAATTAATGAAAGAAGAACTTAGATTAAAAGAATTACCTAAACACATCGAATGTTTTGATAACTCTAATTTTCAAGGTACGAATGCAGTTTCTGCTTGTGTGGTCTTTAAGAATGCTAAACCGAGCAAAAAAGATTATCGGCATTTTAATGTAAAAACTGTTGTTGGAGCTAATGATTTTGAGACGATGAAAGAAGTAGTTTATCGGCGTTATCATCGCATGATATTGGAAAATGAACCATTGCCTAATTTAGTTATTATAGATGGCGGCAAAGGACAATTAAGTGCTGCTATGCAAAGTATCTTTAATTTAAAATTGGAAAATGAAATACAAGTAATTTCCATTGCCAAACGTTTAGAAGAAATCTATTATCCGAATGATTCTATTCCATTACATTTGAGTAGAAAATCAGAAACACTAAAAGTAATACAGCAACTACGAAATGAAGCACATCGATTTGGTATTACTTTTCATCGAAAAAAACGGGCGGACAACACGTTAAAAACAGCCTTAAATGATATTAAAGGCATAGGTGAAAAATTAGCCGTTACGCTATTACTACAATTTGGTTCTGTCAAGAATATTGAAAATGCTACTTTGGAACAACTTGAAAATTGTATCGGAAAAAGTAAAGCAAACATCGTTTACAACTATTTTCAACAAAAAAAAGAGTGATTTTTCATTATTTAAAACAAGTAAAAATATCAACTTATAAAAAAAACGGATAGCAAATGCTATCCGTTCTCTATTTCAAACCAATGGATTAATATTCCCAAAGGTCGTGTTCAAAGTTGAATAAATTTTGTTTTTGTGCCTCAGACTCATACAAAATATCAATACCGGATTTGTAATCTTTGATACGGAAATCTTGTACATTATCTACTTTATAGATATAACTTCCAAAAATACGTTGAGCAAACACTTGGTCCCAATTTAAACGAACACCGTTCGGGAATGGGTTGAAAGCAACAGTATTCACTAAAGTTTCTCTCATACTTGGGAAATATACCCAAAATGTAGGAACTTCTCCTCTAAACTCACCGGTTGTTGGATCATAGTTATCATATAAAGGGCAGATACCCATGATACGAACTTGCATAGTTGAAGTTTGTTTGTTAAAGTACCAAACTTCTTTCAAACGAATTTTATTTACATTGTTCCAATTCACTTCTTTTGTAATTACTTGAAGTGTTTGTAAACCTGTACCTGGGTCAGTAATCCAAATCGAATCCACACCACCACCTGCAACGCTTGTAGCTTCAGACGGGTTAATCGGTGTCGTAAAATCATCATCCATACCACTATATACTTGTACTTTTCCGCTTTCAATAGCATCTAACAATACTTGTATAAATGGAGCTTTAGGCCATTTGAAATGTAGATTTAATTTTTCTCTAAGGTCAATTACACGCCATACATTTTTCCACCAAAATACATCTGCTTCACGAATGGGTTCGTAGCTCATAGCAAGACGTTTTCCAGTAATCTCTTGAACCCAAGGTAATTTCTGTACTTCCGTTTTAACAGCATTTGGATCAACCGCTGCTGGTGTTGTAGAAGTAGTAGAAACTGCTACAGGCGTAGTTTGAGCTGCTGGGTCAATGGTAGATGTTGGTGTAACCGATGGGTCTGTACCTGTAACGGTGCTATCTTGTGCAAACGATACAGTACTAACCGTCAATAAGGTTACCAATATGGCAGATTGTAATTTATTCATTTGAATTTTCATATCTAAAAATATCTATTAATCGATTTTAAAGGCGATACCTGGAATTTTACGTGTTAATCCGTCCGGACCACGCACTTTAATTTCCTCAATATAGAAAATATCACCCGGTTTCGCTTTAGCAATAAATGATTTTTGTGCAGCACTGAAGTAAGGACCTGTTGCAGATGCGATACCCGGATCTTGCAATTTAGGTTGATAGAACATATTAAAGCTCAATACTTCAAATTTAGCATCAAAATCAAAATTATCTAACTTAGCAATCACCCCTTGTTGTGCTTTCCAAACACCTGCGTTTACACGTCCACCCGGCATGTTTGCACATTCTGCTTGTGGATTTGGAATCATTTTCACACGGAAAGGGAAATTACCATAACTTTTACCGTTTGCTGAAACTTTAACGTTGTTTGCATTCGATTGTTGTGTAACACGTACAGAATATTTTCCTGCACTACCGGTAATTGTTCCTTGATCGATGCTTACTTGTAATTTGGTATTAGCAACACCAGCAGCTGAAATTTGAACCGGATTATCAACACCAATATAGAATACATTCATTTTGGTTGGAGATACCGTTGCAAATGGAGCAGCAACCGTATATTTGAATGGAGGTAATGGATAAGATTTAACCTCATTTGTTTTAGGATTTTTCAAAGAGATATTACCTTTTAATTCATACTCACCTACACCCGGAGATGCTTTATAGTGTGCAATACCATTGTTATCCGGTTTTAAACCTTGACCGTTTACACTTACTGAAATATTATCATTTTTAGAGCTAGTAGCTGCTAAGAATACATTTGCTTCAAAAGTTTCACCTTGTAAAATATAAGCAGTAGGTGAAGTTACTTGAGCAGAGAAAGCGTCAAACACAATTTCTTCCGGTTTTAATTCTTCAGAAGAACCTATTTTAGAGAAGAAATACTGTACTAAAGTTCCTTCAGATGCTTTGATATCGGATAATTCTTTTGTCAACATCGTATAAGATGCAATAGCCGGCATTTGAAAGAAATTATCTCTTGCCCAGTCACCATTAGCAGCTTGAGGTTTCGTTGTTAGTGGAATTTTTTGCATCACCACATCAATCTCGGCAGGATCTACTAATGATTTTACTTTAGCTATAAACTCATCAATTTTTTTCTTTAATTCGTAGCCTTTTTTGCTTTCTTCAATGAAATAACGTGTAGATGCATCTAAGTCATCTTGTCTTTTCATTACGGCACCTTCTTCCCCTTTTCCACCAGCTTCAGTTACGATACCTTCTTGTAAACTTTTCACATAATCTTGTAAGTTTTTAGAAAGTGCGATTACTTCATCCGCTTTTGCTTGGTATTTAGGTATTTCGGCATTGCCCGGCTCTTTTGCTTTTTTAGCATTAAAAGCGCTATAGTTTACTCGAGAGTTCATATCTAACAATCCGTTAGAGCTCTCTAAGCTGTTGTTTATTGTTTTAAATGCATTCAGGATTTCAGCAGATACGTTTAATGCCAAGAGTGCTGTTAACACCAAGTACATTAAGTTAATCATCTGCTGCCTGTTTTCCTTAGGAATTGACATATTTTAAATTTTCAATGTTTAAGAATAAAATATACAGCGATGATTAATTACGAACGCATTGCAGAAAGCATATTGCCGTAAATACCATTTAATTTTTCTAAGTTAGAAGCTAATCCACTCATTTGAGTTTTGAATTTATCTGTATCAGCGATAGAACTTTCTAAGCTAGTCATAGCCGTTGATAAGTTTCCGATGAATTTATTCATTGTTTTCAAATGAGAATTTGTGTCTTGTAATTCTAATTCATAAACTGCGTTTAATGCTGCTAAGTTTTTAGTAGCACTTTGAACTTGAGCATGATATTGAGAAGCATCACCAGAAGCTGCTGCTAATTTACTCATACCTTCCGCAGCACTTGAGAAAGAATCTTTAACGCCATTTAATGAAGAAGCCGCAGATTTTGCAGCACCAGCAAACTCGTTAGAAGCCACTGTAGCATCTGCTAAGTTTCCTAATTTACCTACGTTATCAGCAAAGTTTTTCAAGTTATCGCCAAATCTATTTACTAAATTTTGATCTACTTTTGCTGCATCTAACATTTTATCCATCTCTGCAGATAAAGATTTTTTATTGCTTGTTTGTGCCATTGGAGCTGCTGCTGCAGAAGCTTCTGAATCATATTGATCCAAACCTGGATAGTATTTTTCCCAGTAGTAATCCGGCTCTGGTGGAATGATACCAGATATAGCGAAGATGATTGCTTCAACTAATAAACCTACCGTTAACATCATATTGGCGAATGGTAAGTGTAAGATTTTTGCCCATGCACCCACGATAACCACAGACGCGCCCACACCAAAAAGGAAATTTTTTAATGTTTTGAATGATTTAGTTTTAAAATAAGGAGTTGCCATAATGCTTTTAATTTATTTGGTTAGTTATAAAAGAAAAAATGTTTTTTATGTTTTAGTTTGTTATTTACTGAAATCGTTCATAGAGCGTCCCATGAATGGAAGTACGCATCTAAATCCTACGTAAGATTTTGCTGAATCTTGGTATTCGTACGATTTCGTACCACATTGCAAGAAGTATGCAATATCTTTCCAAGAACCACCTCTGATTACTTTACGTTTCATTACGTTCGGATCCTCTGTTTTAGCATCGTAACGGAAATCCGGTTGTTTATCATGAATAAATGCATTTGCGTCATCTTCATAAGCTGTAGAAGTCCATTCTGCTACGTTACCAGCCATATTATATAAACCGAAATCGTTTGGCCAGTAAGATTTAGCATTTACTGTATAGAAACCACCATCTTCCGGATAGTTACCTCTTCCCGGTTTAAAATTAGCTAACAAACAACCTTTTGTATTTCTGATGTATGGACCACCCCAAGGATAAGGAGCTAAGTTTCTTCCACCACGTGCAGCATATTCCCACTCGTATTCTGTAGGAATACGGAACTGATCTAATGGTGCTTGTTTTTGAGATGCTCTGTAATTATTCCACATTAATGTTCTCCAAGCAGAGAATGCATTACATTGATCCCAAGTAACACCAACCACCGGATAATCATCATACGCAGGGTGTGTGAAATAAGAACGTGTCATTGGCTCATTATAAGAATATACGAAATCACGTATCCAAACCATTTCATCCGGATAGATAGAGATTTTCTTTTTCTCCATGAAAGAGCTTCTTGGTAATGGATTGGCATCCGTAGGGCGTTGCTGCGCTGCTTCTTTCCATTTGAACCAAGTATATTCATAAACTAATTTACGTGGGTCAATTTCTTTTCTTCCATTGATACGGTCAGCTTCAGAATAGAACATAGGCTCTAACTGTGCACCTTCTTCTGTAACGGAACCTCCGGTTTCCCAATCCATATCGATTGGCATTTCCCAGTTGATAGCTTGTTGTCCGTTATCGCTTTCAATTAAATGGTCGCCACCTAGCATTTGGTGTGCAATTGAATCGCGAACATACTCTACAAACTGACGGTATTCGTTGTTCGTAATTTCTGTTTCGTCCATATAAAAACCCACAATGGAAATTTGTTTCATTTTTGTATTAAATGCATAATTTACATCTTGGTCAGATGGACCGGTATGAAATACACCGGAAGGTACGTATACCATTCCGTATGGTAAAAGATTATTATCCCATGATGGTCTATCTTGCGCACCAATTAACTGACCATCTGTGCCACTTTTACCACCTTTGCAACTTGCCAATGCTATTGCAATCATTGCAATCATTGCAATTAATGAAAATTTGAGTTTATTCATCTTAGTTGTTTACGTTTTTCTTCTGAATAAAATGTAAAAATAAAGAAAATTTTTCTTTAGTTGTACTTTCCCTATTAGAATTTTATACAAATATTAATAATCATTTTACAAAAAGCGTGGATTATTGATAATTGTAGGGTTTTTAAAAATTTTGTTTCTCGGCAATATATAGGTAAGCGTTATTTCATGCGTACCTTTGTTTACTTTGCTTAATTGGTTCAAATTTACATCATAACTGTAAATTATGCAAATATTTTTTATCGGACCCACACTTATTATTGGGGATAACGATTCAAAGGCTCTTTTATTGTATCCTCGAACATTCAACCCGACTCCTACATACTCTTTATAGCCGACTAAAAAACTAAAATCTGTTTGTATTTCTTTGAAATCTGTATGGATAGCCATTGATGGTTTAAGTGCAACTCCTTTCCCTACAACTACCTTTCCGGATGCATATACTTGAAAAGTACCGCCATATTTTGTTTTTAACGTATTATTGGTTCCTTCTATTTTATCTTTTGCTTGTATTACATTAGAATAAGCTATTCCGGCTTCTATGTTTTTGTGCTGTATTGAAAAGCCAATATTTAAATTAGGGCGAAAGCTTCTTTGTATTTGATTCGATAAATAATCGTCGTTTAATCCGGTATTATCGCCTTCTGGAGTAACTAATTTAGTACCATCTAATTTAGATGTAGTAAATCCCGTATTTAAGCCTATCGCAATTTTGATTTTATTTTTGATAGGTTGAATAAACGTATAACCAATGTTGATAGTTGTATTGGTGTATGCTCCTAACATATCATTACTAATTTGCAATCCAACAGCACCATGTGCTTGCGGCAAATAAGCATCAGAAAAGATATTTATTGTTTTGGGCTGTCCTTCTAATTTTGCCCATTGATGTCGATAGTTTACACCAAATCGAATACCTTCATGACTTCCATAAAAAGCAGGATTTACAACTTGCGGATTAAACATATAATGCGATGTAATAGGCTGTATTTGCGCCATCATAGGACACGCACACACTGACAACATGAGCAGTAGCAAAGCATTTTTCAATCCGAATGTCATGTTGTAAATGTAATAAAGAATATTGAAATAAAAAGCTTGCTGTGTAGATAATTATTTTTGCATACACGCATATATACTTCAATTATAAACGATACAACTATCTTTTTTTATTAGCAACTGTAATGTATTTTTTGATGGCATCTACCAAAGATGGATTTTCCGGCGTCGGTGCAAACACATTAATATTTAGCTTATGAGCAGTAACCGCTTCTGCTGTGAAATTTCCAAATATAGCTAAGCGTGTTTCATCTTGACTAAACTTCGGAAAGTTGGTGTATAATGAATCAATAGCTGATGGATTGAAGAAGACAAGCATATCGTATTTAACATCGCTTAAATCAGATAAATCGCTGGCAACTGTTTTATAGATAACAGCTTCTGTATAGTGAATTCCATGCGAATGCAACGTGTCTGCTAATGCTTTATCGCGCACATTGGAACAGGGTAATAAAAACTTACCATTTTCACGATGTTTCAAAATTAGTTCAGTTAGCTTTGGCAATTTACCATCGCCAAAAAATACTTTACGTTTTCTGTAATTGATAAATTTTTGCAGATAGAGTGCAATGGCTTCGCTGATGCAGAAATATTTATTTTCCTCATTAATTTTCACCCTCATTTCATCGCACATTCTGAAGTAATGTTCAATAGCAACACGACTGGTGAAAATGACATTGGCATATTGTTCGATATACACTTTATCTTTCCTGAAATCGTTTACTTTTATTCCTTCTACATGTGTAAACGGACGCCAATCTAATTTAATTTTAAAGTGATTGGCCAAATCAATATAGGGTGATTTACCGGATTCCGGTGCAGGTTGAGAAATTAAAATAGACTTAACAGACTTTAATTTTTCCGGAATAATAATCGTAGGTAATGGCTTAGCTTCAACATGTGGTTTTTTAGCCGACTTTGAAGCACTTACTTTGGCGGGCTTTTCTGCTTTTGTAGAAATAGCTGCTTTTTGTTTTAAAACAGTTGGCGTGGCAACTTTCGGTGCTACTTTTTCTTTTTTTACAGATGATTTAGCAACCGTTGCTTTTTTAGCCGGTTTCGTTTCTTTTTTAGCAGTAGGTTTTATAGTTGCCGTTTTCTTAGTCGATGTGCTTTTTGCTGCCACTTTTTTTGTCATTTATCCTGTTTTAAGCAATCACATTATGAGTAATATACTTTGCTAAAATTAACAAAGGCATTACTTTGAAGGCACAAATATACAGAAAAAAGTGTAGTTTATAAGCAATCTGCACATTACGCATAAGTTGATAACTTCTAACAGTGTTGAAAACGAGGTAACACAAGAAACTGACCAAATATAATGCTCCTAAAAAATTAGTGGAAATTTGTTGGTTATAAACGGTTATTAAAATTAAAGCCAACAAGAAACCGGCAATAATAAATTCTGAAAATAGCAATTGTAAGAAATAGGCTCTGAAGATGTTTTGCATATCAATTACCCAATTAAATAAGTACTCCAGAATATCTTTTATCACAAAGAAACCGCCGACAACAGATACGATTTTAATAAAAAAAGTAAGATGAAATGCTCTAAAATTATTTCCTCTAAAATATTGCAACCCAACATAAGTAATCATTGAAAGTATGATAATATTTAGTACATAGAGCATCACCAATGCAAAAAGTGAATCGTACTTTTTACTTTTATAATACATAAAATACTGTTTAATGCTCAACAACCCTTCAAGCATGGAAAGTGAAAAATCTTCAAATAATAAACGCATAATTAAGACAAGAATCATCAATGCCAATGCAAAATAAAAGAACACGATGCTTGGCGGCTCCGTCTTTTGTTTTTGAATAAGTAACATGGTGCTTCCCTTAAAATGGTCGGTATGTTTCACCATACTATTCCAAGCAACTGTATCGCGTTGGGTGCGCAAAATAGAATCTCTAAAAATGGGATTTATGGAGGAAGTATCACTTTGTGCAAACCCTTGTTGCATTAACAAAAATAGCAACATCAAAAAAACAAACTTAGAACGTTGCCACATAGCCAAAATGTAATTTTGAATTTCGAAAATCAATGGTTTTATATTTTTGCTGTCCAAGTGCATACGTAAGTCCAAAAATACCAATTTTAGTGGCAAATGTAACACCGGCACCGAAACCAAATGGAAAATCGTGAAATATGGTATTATTAAATTTACGATGTATATAAGCTGCATCCATAAAAATAAAAAAATACGAATTTCTCATAATCAGTAAACGGTATTCCAACGTAGCAATATTATATGTGCTAGCTAAAATAGATTGTTCATCAAAGCCACGCAGCAAACGACTTCCACCAATGCGTAACAATTCATTTTTCAATAAATCTCTATTGATAACGGCACCACCATTAACGCCAAACTTTAGAATATTTTTTTGTTTTTTTCCGAGTGGCAAAAAATAATTTCCCATCCAAAACACCTCTCCTTTCACAGAGCGCCGTTTGATACTATCGTATAAGCTGGCATAATTAAATCCGGAAAAAGCATCTTGCAATGCTGTTATTTGACTATTCGGTTTTATTTTTTTTGTACCAATGGAACCACTGCACTTTAGTTCAAAACCTTTTTGCGGACTGAATAAATAATCTAATTTTTCGTAATAAGCTTGCACACCATATTGATGATACGATGCATCTAAATTATTGGGCAATGCTTTGTTGGCTTTGGCAAATGTTGTGTCTGCCACCAAAATAATAGTTTGATTGTATTTATAAAATCCTTTGATGTAATTATTGGAACTGGTGATATATGGCAATCCTAATTGCCACGCCAAATCCAAAGAAGATGAATCGCGTTTCTCTAAATTAAACGTAAAATTGACACCTATAGGTGCATTCAATAAATAAGGATAATTAAACCGAATATCCAATAATTGTGAATGACGTTGTAATTTTCGCCATTCCATATAAATTTCCTCGCCACGCTTAAAAGCATTTTGCAAATGAATGCGAACTTCACCTGTAATTAAAATTTTTCCATTATTGCTGCCGGGCAAAAAACCAATTAAAAAATCAAACGAGTTGACTTTGCGTTTATCTAAATACAAATGAATATCGGCTTTATCATCTCTAAACATTATTTTAGACGGTTGTTTTAGCGTTGCATACGGCAATTTCTGCAACAACTCATCTATCTTTTTTATACGCGATTCGTTATAAGGTTGTTTGCTTTTTATCAGCATATAATTTTGAATAAATCCTTTAGTAATCTTTGAATTTCCAAAATTTTTAATGCTGTCAATCGTAATAAATTTCCCTTTATCAATGCGATATTTTAACGACAAACTACTATCATTTATTTGCACACTATCGGATGCAATTTTTGCAAACGGATAGCCATTATTTTCTAACTTTTGTACAATCGATTCTTTTGTTGATTCTATAGCAAAAATGGAATTTTCGGGTTGTTTTGTTTTAATGATTTTTCGATTTTTGTTTTTATTTTTTGTAGATAGATTAGGCAACTGAATCGCATATTTTTTACCAATATGGAAATAGGCAATTATGCTATCATTTTTATGAGACGTGCTATCCAAAGAAGTTTCCAGGTAACCTTGATGAATTAATTTTTCTTTTGTTTGTTCAAGAAATTGTGCCACCTCTTTTTCACTCTTATATTTTTTTGCTGCTTTAATTTTAACCGCAGAGTTATCTTTCTCTATTTGTAAATAGATTGTTTGTGCTATTCCATTTTGAACAGCCACTAAAAGCAAGCATAGCAATAAGTATCGAATTTTCAATAGAAAGTATTATCTAATGTACCAAAGTTATTAATTATTACGCAATCGTTCTTACCTTGCACACAAATGGCAGGCATTTATTTACATATTCCATTTTGCAAGCAAGCGTGCAGCTATTGCAATTTCCACTTTTCTACCTTATTAAAAAGCCAAGATGCCGTACTGCAAGCCATGCTAAAAGAGCTAGAAAACAGACAAGATTTTTTTTCAGGTGAAACGAAAATTGAGTCTATTTATTTTGGTGGTGGCACACCCAGCATTTTACCACCGAGTGAAATACAAAAATTGATAGAAAAAATCCATCAACTTTTTACGGTTTCTTCCAATGCAGAAATTACATTAGAAGCTAATCCGGATGATTTGTCACGAGAATATTTATCTACATTAAAAAAAGACACACCGATTAATAGGTTTAGCATTGGCATACAATCATTTTTAGATGCGGATTTACAATATATGCACCGAGCTCACCACGCAGAGCAGGCCAAAAATTGCATTAAAACGGCGCAAGATGTGGGCTTCCAAAATTTATCCATTGATTTAATTTATGGAACACCAACTATGAATAATGAACAATGGCAACACAATGTACAAACAGCCTTTGATTTGCAAATTCCACATTTATCCTGTTATGCACTCACGGTAGAAGTGAAAACCGCTTTAGCGAATCATATTCAAAAGAAAAAAACAATTGCACCGGATGAGGAACAAATGGTGCAACAATTTTCCATTTTAATGCAAGCTATGCGACAGCAAAATTATGTGCATTATGAGATTTCTAACTTTGCAAAAGAATCGCATTTTGCAGTACACAACTCTAATTATTGGAAAGGTATTCCATACTTGGGAATTGGTGCTGCGGCACATTCTTATGATGGGAAAAATAGATATTGGAATATTGCTAACAATACGATTTATGTACAAAAAATAAAAGAAAATAAAATAGCATACGAAACAGAAACACTCACTAACGACAACCGGTATAACGAGTATGTAATGACACGCATACGAACTATTTTTGGTGTAGATGCTCAGACTATAAAACAAGATTTTGGCGAGTTATATTACGCACATTTTATGTTAGAAATTTCACCGTTTATATCGAATAAATGGGTGGTGGAAGATAATGGAAATTACACTTTAACAGATGCCGGAAAAATCTTTTGTGATTACATCACAGAAAACTTATTTGCAGATGATTTATCTTAAAAATAAATACAAAACATAAATCAATAGCAAGAGAAATAACAAACGACATTTCCAAATATTGAGTGTTCTTTTATTGCCCATCCAAAGCAAAAACATAATAAATACAGCTACTCCAAGCAATATAAATATATCTACATTAAAAGATGGAAAAAATGATATTGGCTGAATAATAGCAGCAACACCTAACATTCCTGCGATATTCAACATGTTTTGTCCGAGTAGATTACTCACTTCAAATTTGGAGCGGTTGGTTTGTGTATTCATTATCCAATACAACATTACAGCAGAACCACCAATAGACAAAACAAATTGACCTAAGAAACGCTGCGACATTTCAAATTTCCTAGAAATATCAATTAGATTATCTACTACTAAAATGCCACCAGCAATTAGGCTCAAAATGCCCACTAATATTAGGATTATGGCAAACCAAAGAGCGTAATAAGAAGTGGGTTCTTCACTTGTATCATCAAACCAAATAGCTTGTTGTTTTCGCATATTAAAATAGCCATACGTCATAAATAAAACCAACAACCCAACCAAGATATACCCTTCGTTTCTGGAAATGGAAAAGGCATTTACGGTATCAGAAAAAATGGAATAATTAGCCAGTACATATAAGATTATAGTGTATAAAATCAAAAAAACGAATCCTACTCCGGCTGTATTTTTATTGGCTCTAATCGGCCTGAAAAAGCCGGTAATACTAAGTATTCCTAACAGATTAAAAATACAACTTCCTAAAATTGTACCTATCACCATATCATAAAAACCATTGTATGCTGCTAATAAAACAGTAAAAAGTTTGGGTAATGATGTTCCCAATGCCACTACTGTAAAATGTATCATGGTTTCCGGCATTTTTAGCCTTCTCGCAATCGATGTTGCTCCATCTACCAACATACCACTACCGCGGTTTAACAGGAAAAAACCGAGCAATAATAATGGAATATTGAGCAATAAGGAAATATGCTGCAACTGCATACTCAATGATACAAAATTCATCAGCAGTAAGCAAATAAATTTTACAACAACTTGCTAAATAATAACCGATTTGGCTAAAAAAGAAAATAGCATTTTTCTATTGTTACAAGAAAAATGCTATTAAAATGTCGTATTATATATAAGTTACAATGTATAGGTAAATTTACAAATACCCATTAAACCAATAACCGGAGAACCTACGAAATACTGTTGTTTTTTATTGTATAAATTAGACAATGTAACCGTTACATTCAAATGGTCTTTCAAGAATTTTGGCGTGTAAGAAATGTCAAAATCCATGTCGTGTGTGGCTTTTTGGTGACCGACGAAATTACCGGATAACACAGGAAATCCTGCACTCCAATTGAACTTAACACCTAAATTTAAACCAATTTTTTCGATTGCATAATTCACACCCACATTCACTCTATGCTTTGGTGAATTTAAGGAAACATAGCCTAACGGTGAATCTTTTACCACTACAGAATCCTTACTTACAAAAGAATAGTTTGCATTTAACGTGATGCCATAAGGCAAGTATAAATTAGAATTAAAATCGACACCATAAACATGTAAATTACCAACATTACGCGTTACCAATATCATATTAGGGCCACCTGCTTCGTAAGGTGTAACTACACCAATTGGCAAGTTTTTCACGGCACGAGTTATTAAAGAAACGAATTCATCACTCGCCGTTCCATTATTATTACCGCCAAACTTTTCGCTTTTATCTAAAAACTCGTTCATGGCAATTTTAATAAGTGGATTTAAATTATTGAAGTTTTGCTCAATTCTTGGTGCTAAATATTCCATCATTTTCACATCATCAAACATTACTGCCGGCGTTAATAATTGCACCGGAGCCAAGTAATCTTTATAATCTGTACGATATACATCTACTTGCAAACCAAACATTTTTCCTATCACACCTTTATAACCTAATTCATACGTATATGTCATGGTTGGTTTTAATTTACCGATGTTTTGAGTTTGCATCCAATGGTCGTTATTGGCTTCAAACTCTTGTTTACTTGTATTTAAATTCTTCACTACTTGCGGTATATCACTCGGAATCGTTTGTGGTATAATAGAATTCACAATTTCATTCATAAGTGGTAAAATTGGTGAAGTAGCATCGATATTAGCTTGCGAGCCAAATTGACTTCTGATTGCAGATAATATACCTTCCCAACCGGTAGTGTTGAAAGATAAATCTCCTACATCATGGAATTGTCCGGTTGTGCCATACGGCGATAAGAACTGAGGCAATACTTGACCACCATAATTTGGATTGGCATTGAAACTATAATTAAAACCGGAGGCCGGTGTTCCAACTTGTCTTACTTCTATTCCAAGAGGAATATCCGCTTGTTTTACATCTACATAGTAAGCTGCAGAGGCAGGATTTTTAAACGCTCTATTAAATGTAAAACGTAAATTATGACCTGTTCCCGGTTTGTAAACTATGGCTACTTTTGGAGAGAACAATAATTTTTTCACCGCTGTATTATAATCTAATCGTGTGGCAACGATGGTACTAAATCTTGGATGTAATTTATATTCACCTTGCAAGTAAACACCGTATTCATCAATGGCATCTTTATTTTCATATTGTCCATTGAGCGAGCCTTCTGTATTTGGTCTTGTAAAGAAAGCATCGAATCCATAAATCAAATCAACACGTTTTTTTATAGAATAAGAATGTTGAATTTGGACAGAATACATTTTAGATTTATCGATATAGCGACCACCTACAGGAACAAAGTAAGATTTTCTGGAGTTATTGCTATTCATATACGCTTGCACAAAAAGGTCTTTCCACGTAAAACGCATCTGTGCCCAAGAATAGGTCCAGCCTTGATTTTGAATGGCACCTACCGGACTTGGAATAATGCCGTTACTTACATTTACACCACCCGCCAACACAATATTGAAATCTTCTTTTATTTGAATATCATATCGACCATCCACTTGACCATTTAATATTTGTTCATCTCGAGGTCTGTTCACGTATGTTCCCTGACCACTTGGATCAATAGTTTCATCCGGACGTTCATAATAAACCGAATCTCTTGACGCTTTGAACATTTTTACAGAATAAGGATCGCCTAAACTGCTGTATCTCCAATCGTGACCGGTAAAAAATTGACCTGAAAATTTAATACCTGTTTTAACATTTGGATTTTTAGTATGAATTGTATCTGCTACATAAAATCCGGCAGTAAACAACACTCTATCTTTTAATTTTTTATAATCAAAACGTGGATTTTCTCTATTGATATCTACTAAAGTATCTTTGATACGGACACGTGCACCAACGGATGTCCAAAATTTCACTTCTTGATATTTTAATGGTGATTTGGTGATGATATGAATTACACCTTGATTGGCATTTGGGCCATAAAGCGCGGCTGCCGGACCTTTTAAAATTTCAATTCGTTCGATATCTGCATCCGAGGTCGTCATCATTTGATACATATTCAAACCGGTATTCGGTAGTTTAGCAACACGTGTATCGGTTAATGACATCACGTCACTACTAAAATAACCGGCAAAACCACGAACCGAAGGTTGGCCACCGCCAACGCCTGTTTTCATTACTTGAACACCCGATGCATTTCGGATATATTCTGTAATGCCTAATCCGGCTTTAGATTTAATAGCTGATGCATCTACAGAAACAATAGATGCAGGAGCATCTAAGGCTTTTTCTTTTTTACGACCTACAGAAACAACCACTTCATCCATTACGTTACCTTCTTCTTCCATATTTAAATCATATGTTTGGTCGCCTGTAACTGTATATTTAGCATCTTTCAAACCGATATAAGTAAATATGATTACGTCGCCTTCATTGGCTTTCAATTCATAATTGCCATCAAAATCGGTAACGGTTCCTCTTAATTTATCTGTTTCTACGAAAATATTTACCCCAATAAGTGGTTCATTGGTTGTTTTATCAATTACCTTTCCTTTTATAGTAAACTCTTTATTGGATTTTCGAATGAAAACACTTGGGATTTCTTTAATTTTATCAATAAGTTTTGTCGTGTCTTTTTCCTTATGTTCTTTTTCTTTATGTTCTTTTTCTTTGTGCTGAATTTGTCCAAAGGAAACAAAAGAACTACAAATGAATACCAATACAAAAATTAACCTCATAAATGTTTTATTTAATCTAAATGCACGAAAACACCTTCTTACGGTTGTAAGCATACGTTTTCGGGTGCAAAACTAATTGCAAATATCTGTATAAGAAACTAATTTAGATTGCAATGTTGTTAACAATTGTAATTTACAAATATAAGAGTAACCAAAAACAGTTAGTAGTAATTAAAAGTATTACTAAAAATAAATTAGTAATCTTTTGGAATAGAAATTTTCAGGCCATCAATTTTCTCTGAGATTCTAATTTGGCAAGTCAACCGACAATTTCCGGTGTTACAAGGAAGCGAATCAAGCATGCACATTTCTGCGTCGCCAATTCCATCGAGTTCTACTTCATCTTTATTTAAAACTTCTACTCGGCACGTTCCACAAATAGCCATGCCACCGCAAACTGCGTCAATTGGATGATCTTCACCTTTTAGAACTTCCATTAAAGATAAATCTACACCTAAGGGAATTTCCAAAGGTGTAAATGAAAAATCATCTTGTTGTATTTGAATTGTAATTGAGTTCAAATTAAAAAATTGGAGAAATAATCAAGAAAATAATAATTAATGTTATAACATTAAAAGGCATTTACACCGTTTACTGTGGTATATTTTAAGGAAGGTTTCTTTCCAGAAATCAATTCCGCTGCGCTATGACACATAATAGCTGCTTCGTGGAAACCGCATAAAATCAATTTCAATTTTCCTTCGTAGTTATTAATATCACCAATAGCATAAATTCCTTTTACATTGGTAGAGTAATCTCTCGTATCTACATTAATAGCATTTTTCTCAATATTTAAACCCCAGTTGGCAATTGGTCCTAATTTTGGACTTAAACCGAACAATGCTAAGAAATAATCTGCCTCCACTTCTTGAGCCGTTCCATCATTATTGGAAATTGTAACACGTTCTAATTTTCCATCACCATGTAAATGTGTAACATTGGAATTTAATGCCATTTTAATTTTACCTTCTTCCGCCATTTTCTTCACTTTCTCCACGCTGTCCGGAGCACCTCTAAACATCTCGCCTCTATGAACCATTGTTAATTCAGCAGCAATGTCTCCTAAGAACATCGTCCAATCCAAGGCACTATCACCACCACCGGCAATGATAATTTTTTTATTGCGGAATTTTTCCGGATCTAACACCATGTATTCCACGCCATTTTTTTCAAAAGCAGTGATGTTTTCAATCGCCGGTTTACGAGGCTCGAAAACGCCTAAACCACCTGCGATACAGATGATTTTAGCTTTAATTTTGGTATCTAAATGCGTTGTTAATTCAAAAGAGCCATCTTCTAATTTATCAATTGCTTCTACTCTTTCTCCTAATGTAAACGTTGGACTAAACGGCTTTGCTTGTTCCATTAAGTTATCTACTAATTCTTGAGCACCCACTGTTGGATAACCCGGAATGTCATAAATAGGTTTCTTTGGATATATCTCCGAAAGTTGTCCGCCCGGCTGTGGTAAATAATCTACTAGGTGACAACGCAATTTTAATAAACCTGCTTCAAAAACGGCAAATAATCCTACCGGACCAGCTCCAATAATGCATATATCTGTTTCTATCATTTTGTGAGTTTTAAATAGTTTACAATACTATTGTTCAACTCCAAAAATAAGAAGATGCAAATTAAAGGAATGTTATTAATTGATTGATTTGTGAATA
Source organism: uncultured Chitinophagales bacterium (assembly GCA_964507125.1). Classification (GTDB taxonomy): domain Bacteria; phylum Bacteroidota; class Bacteroidia; order Chitinophagales; family JADIYW01; genus JADJSS01. The sequence continues at coordinate 105,277 of CAZDOT010000002.1, forward strand.
AGACGCTAGAAACAGTTCTGCATTAACATTTCATTTGCACAATTAATTATAAAGCAAATCAGATTTTCCAATGCCCATCAATCCAGTTCCAACCATATTTCGTATGCTTCCAATGTCCCGGAATCCAAGTTGCACTTCCGGTTGGGATAACCCATCTGCCATCTGAATAAACATATTGATTTTGCATAGGACTCCAAACCCAATCACCCTCTATCCATACATGTTTAGAACTCGGACAAGTAGGTTTTACCTTTACAACAATTGGATTGGAAGGTTTTACTTTCACATAATGTACGTGGTGTGCATGATGTACGTAAACTTTTGGACGCGCATTTATACTTGCGATACTTACGAACAATATGCTAAGTATTAAAGTGAAATTTTTCATGGTATTTAATTTTATGATTGGACTATGAAAAATAAAAAAGGTTTAAAAAGCGTAAATTTTTAAAAAAAAACTTGCATAATTGGACAATTTCAGTTTACATTAGCCCATGATTTCGAAACTAATTAAAAACATACTTTCTGTGGGAAAAAAAGCTAAAATAGAAGAGCCTAAAAAAGTGGTAAAGAGTACACCACCTAAGGCAACAAATGCTAGCGCTAAGAAAGCTGCTGTAGCTAAGCAAGAGAAATCGGCACCAAAAGCAAAACCGACTGTAAAAAACACAACGGTTGCGCCTAAAAAGAGTGCGGCAAAGCCAACACTAAAAAAAGCTTTAGAAAAGCCCAAACCCAACCTTAAGAAGGAAGAAGTATTTAAAAAAGAAGCTCCGAAAAAGACATTAAATAAACCAACAGAAAAAGCAGTAACTGCTAAAAGCAAACCAATCATTGACAACAAGAAAACATTGAAACCTGTGACCAAGCAAGAACAAGCAACTAAACCAAAAATGGAAGTAAAAGAAAAGACAGCAAAAGAAGCTACTGAAAAGAAAGTAGTGGTAGAAGAAAAAAAAGGAAAAGCAACTACCACAACAAAATCTGCAACAAAAACAATTGCTAAACCAACACCACCAACGCCGCCGCCGGGTGGATTTAAAAAAGTAATTGTAGATTACAAAAATGTACCGGATGAAGTTTTAAAAGCCTTATCTGAAAAATATCCTCATGGATACAATCGTGGTATCATTCAATTTACCAATGCTAAAAAAGAATTAGTATCAGCAGTTCCAATTGAATTGGGAGAATTTTCTTATTTGGTAAAGGTGAGTACCCAATTACAAAAAATGGTGGATGATTACGATGATGATGATTTATTCCAAGATGTAACAGGACCTAGCGAGAAAGAAATTTCTGTAGGTGCCGGTGGCGACTTTGATGATTTCGACAAAGGTGATGACGATGATTCACCTAAACGAAAAGCCAAAGGAAAAGTTAAGAGTGCCGATGATTTAGAATATGGGTTTGACGACGATGACGACGACGATGATTTTGACGACGAAGATGACGAAGATGACGACATCGAAGACAGTGGCGACGATGATGATGATGAATAATAACTATTGTAATTTTATTCGTAATAAAATTAAAGTAAGGAGGCTGCCTACGGCAGCCTCCTTACTTTTTATATAAGAGAAACAAGAGTTAATATATTGTATAGCTTAATACAGATTACAATTCCTTCTCTTTCGTTGTAGCATCAACATAAACATTCGACACAGCATAAATTAGTTATGCTGGAAATAATAATTGGAAGAAATAGCTAAGCAGATAATAACCTATAATACTAATTGCGATAAAAATCAAGAATAATACACCTAAAATAGGCAATACAATTGGCCATGCACTACCTTGATGTTTTCCTTCTTCAAAATGTTCTACCGCCAAAATCAGATTTCTTCGGTTGGCTTTGTAAAAAACATCAAAAATGCGACCTAAAAATGGAATTAAACCAACAATGCCATCTATTGTTATATTAACAATCATTTTCGACACAGCACGTCCGCTTGCGCCATTTTTAACCATGGCAATCATCAAATAGGCTGAAATACAATAATCTACTAAGTCACCTAAATACGGCACTAAACCAATAATTGGATCTATACCAAAAGTGATAGATGTTCCTGGAATTTTAAATTGGCTATCCATCAACTTCGTAAATTTGGCTAATTTATGAAGCTGTGGCGGAATGGGTTTACCTTTTATCTCATTGATTTCCGGCATTAATCAATCGGATTAATCATTCCTAAATCCAAGAAATGTTCTTCTTCGTAAGATACGCTTAGCATACCTAAGAAACCACCGGAAGCAGCGGCTACTTCACGTGCAAAACTTTTCCAAGAATTTAATAAGGTTCTTGCATACAAGCTATCTACTTGTGGAAATATTTCATTTACTTTTTGTAACTCTTCTATTAACAAGGATGTTCTTGCTTCGGCTTCTAAGTTTTCATATTTAGCTACCAATGCATCTAATTGCTCATTGAAATTTTCTGCGGCTAAAGTATAATAATCAAACAAGAAAGGATCCCCTACATTTTTACGTAAATTAACGGTATATTTTGCTATCTCTACTTCCTTTTCATCAAAGTTATTATCGGCACCGCCAATCAAATAAGCGATATACACCGGAGCTTGAATCAATATTGCTTGTTGTTCTTCACTAAGAGAATTAAATTGTATAACTGACATTTTATAAATTTTGTGCAAACCTACATATTTTTTTTATAAGATTAAAACAATAGGATTTTGTATAAAGTTCAATTAATATCCAGTGTTCTATTGACATATACCTAATATTTCTGTACATTGATAGTATTAACCAAAATTAAAAATTATGAAAAAACAAACGATTTGGATTGCTATTGCAATTATTTCCTTCAGTTCTATTGCTTGTGTAAAAGACTGGAGTTGTGAATGTTCAGATGGTACAAATACTGCAACAGTAGCTGTATATCCAGACACAAAAAAAAGTGATGCCAAAGAAAGCTGTGATAGAGCAGAAACATTAATTGGCGATTCTGATGTATCTTGTTCTGTAAAATAAGTAGATGCTTTGTTTAAAAAAAATCCCGATTGATTGAATCGGGATTTTTATTATTAATATGCACGTGCAAATAATACTCTTTGCTTACTTGGCTTGCCGGTTAATATACATTTCCCATCTTCCAGTGGATTATCCAATGGAATACAACGTATTGTAGCTTTGGTAAGTTCTTTTATTTTTTCTTCCGTTTCCGGAGTTCCATCCCAATGTGCCAAAATAAATCCAGGCTTTTCATCTAATAATTTTTGGAAAGTTTCAAAATCATCTACTTTTGTGATATTAGCATCTCTGAAAGATTTTGCCTTATCGTACATATTTTGCTGAATTGTTTCTAATAAAGATGCAATATCAGAAACTAAGTTTGTTACAGCCATTTGCGATTTCTCCTTTGTGTCTCTTCTTGCTATTTCCACCATTCCATTCGCTAAATCTCTTGGACCAATAACAATACGCAATGGAATTCCTTTTAGTTCGTATTCTGCAAATTTAAAACCCGGACGTTTGGTTTCGTCGCTATCTACTAATGAACGTATGCCTATTTTTGCTAAGTCGGCTTTTAATTCATTCGCTTTCGCTATCATATTATTGGTTTCTTCTACATTTTTAGATAAAAACGGAATAATCACCACTTGATAAGGCGCAATTCTTGGTGGAATTACCAATCCATCGTCATCAGAATGTGCCATAATTAATGCCCCAATTAAACGAGTAGAAACACCCCAAGACGTAGCCCAAACATATTCCTCTTCATTTTCTTTATTTTTAAATGTTACTTCAAATGCTTTGGCAAAATTTTGTCCTAAGAAATGTGAAGTTCCGGATTGCAATGCTTTACCATCTTGCATCATCGCTTCAATTGTATAGGTATCTTCTGCTCCGGCAAATCGTTCACTCTCCGACTTCACTCCTTTTATTACGGGCAATGCCATATAATTTTCTACAAAATCAGCATATACATTTATCATTTGTATTGTTTCTGCAATGGCTTCTTGTTTAGTGGCATGTGCTGTATGGCCTTCTTGCCATAAAAACTCGGCTGTTCTCAAAAACAAACGTGTTCTCATTTCCCAACGTACAACGTTTGCCCATTGGTTTACCAATATCGGTAAATCTCTATACGATTGTATCCATTTTTTATATGTATTCCAGATAATGGCTTCCGATGTGGGACGAACCACTAATTCTTCCTCTAATTTTGCTTCCGGATCTACCATCAACTTGCCGGGTTCATCCGGATTCGTTTTTAGGCGATAATGTGTTACAACAGCACACTCTTTAGCAAAACCTTCTGCATTTTTTTCTTCTGCTTCGAATAAACTTTTAGGAACAAACAAAGGAAAATAAGCATTCACATGGCCGGTTTCTTTAAACTTTTTATCCAACACATCCCGCATGTTTTCCCATAGTGTGAAACCGTATGGCTTAATCACCATACAACCGCGTACGGCGGAATAATCAGCCAAACCACCTTTTAATACTAAATCATTGTACCATTCTGAGTAATTTTCTGCTCTGCTTGTAATTTCCTTGCTCATCTTAAAATCTTATAATTTGCGTAATTTTTAACTATTTTTGGTATGTTTTTTGAAACTATTTATGTATAATTTTAGTTTATCAAATGTACGGCATTTAATTTTGCCATAAAATTAAAATTCTACCATGAAAAACACGCTACTTTTAGGTCTTTTCTTTACTTGTATTTTTTCAAGTATAGATATTATGGCATCTGATGATGTGTATGATGCACCTACACCTAAAAAAGAAAAAATAAAACAGGTGGAAAAAACAACCACCACACCACAATATCAAACACCATCTACTGTAGAAAAAACAGTACCATATTTGGATGAAGAAAATAGTTCATCTCAACGTCAATCTTCATATAACAACACAAGAGGAAACGATGATGAATATTACTACAGCGATGATTACAGCGGTAGCTTTGGTTATACAGATCGCATCCGAAGATTCCATAATCCATCTATTCAATTTAATATAGGATGGAGCAATTGGAATAATTATTACGACCCTTGGTATTCATCACCTTACGACAACTTATTTGGTTGGAATAATTGGAACAATTATTCTTTTACACCAAGTTGGATGTATAGCTACAACAGTTTCTATAATCCATTTTGGAATACGACAACGTATATCATTTTCCAACCGGGCATCAGCAGTTGGTACAACACCGGTTATTATTCACCTTGGAATTCTTGGAATAGTTATTATCCAAACTATGGATTTTCGCCGTATTGCAACAATCTAATATTCAACAACAATTATAATCATCATAATCACTACAATGGTAATTATGAGACTAATAATAAGAATATAATTTATACACCAAGAACAGGCACGTACAATAATACGTACAATCCAAATAGTGGCAATAGCAATAACACGCCATCTAATCCGAATAACAACAATGGTGGATGGAATATAAACAACAATTCAAATTCATCGAATAACTATTCAACACCGAAACAAAATAAATGGACGGATAGAAGCGACAATACAAACAGCACACCGAAAGGAAGTTGGAGTAATCCGTATAAGAATAATGACAACGACAATTATTCTAAACCATCTAATAATAACAACAATTGGAACAACAGCAACTCAAACTCTAATAACAACAGCGGAATTAAGATAGGCTCTCGTCCAAAATAACGTCATACATAGTATTACACATGCAAAAACAAGTTCTATTTTTCAGCTTGCTCTTCATCGTTGTATCTGCTTTGAACGCACAAACAGATATTGATGCTTTGAGATATGCAACTACCAATGTGCAAGGCAGTGCACGCAATGCAGCGGTTGCAAATACCATGGGAACTATTGGTGCTGACCCAAGTGCGTTATCTACCAATCCGGCAGCCATTGGAAAAATTAGCTCTACCGAATTTTCTTTAACTCCGGCATTATCTATCAATAAATCTTCTTCTTTGTATTTAAATACATCTGAAAAAGAATCTAAATTAAAATTTCAATTAAGCAATTTAGGTGTTGTTGTTTCCAGTAGATATAACAGCCCGACCAACACAAAATGGAATGGATTAAAATTTGGTATTGCCGTTAATAAATTAGCGGATTTTAATAGTGCTTATTATTTCAATGGATTGAATACGCAAAACAGTCTACTAACATCTTACGGAAATTTATTAAAAGATAGAAACATCATACAATCAGAAAATGATGCTAAAACAAAATATCCGTTTGGTGCAAGTATCGCCTATTTATTGGGTTTAATTACGTCGGATTCCTTAGGAAATATTTATACTGCGGCAGATAGCTCTGCACTTCAACAAGAATTTACCATTAGTCGTGAAGGAAGCATCAACGAATTAGCCATTGGTGCTGCCAGCGTGTACAACGACAAATTGATGATTGGCGCTTCTGTTGGAATTCCATTTATTACTTACACAGAAAAAATTTTATTAACCGAAACAGATGTATTAGGTAACGTTGATGATTTAAATAATTTTTCCAACTTAAATTATTTGCGTACACGCGGAATCGGCGTTAATTTAAAAGTAGGTGTTATTGGTATGCCTATCAAAAATTTACGATTATCACTTGCATTACAAACTCCAAGTATTTTATTTATGAAAGATGCCTACTCTACGAGTATGGAAGTAGATTATGCAAGTTTAAATGAAATTTTAACGGGCGACTCACCAGATGGAGCATCCAAATATAAATATGTGCAACCTTGGAAAATTACCAGCGGTGCCGGCTATATTCATAAATATGGATTTGTAGCGGTTGAATACGAATTAAGTGATGCCGGAAATTCTAAATTTAAATTCAATGGTAGCGATGTAAGTATAAAAACGTATGAGCACACTGTAAACAATACTATCAAAGGAAAATATGGCATTTTCCATACTATCAAAGCCGGTGTGGAATTCAAATATGATCCTATTCGTTTAAGAGTAGGTGTGCAATACAGAACATCGCCTTTTGAAAGTGATGATGCACCATCTACCATTAAAACGTCGAGCCTTACTTATTCTGCCGGATTTGGATATAGAGGAAAACGTTTCTTTGCAGACATTGCTTATACACAAACCAACAGCAAAGAAATATTTACACCATACACGACTAATGCCAACGATGTTCCATCTGCCGTTTTAAGTTTGAAAAAACCAGCTGTACTTTTAACGCTCGGTTATAAATTATAAGTATATTAGCACCAAACGAGAAAAAAGTGCAAGACAAACCTACACGTAAATGGAAATTAGCACAAACGGTAGAATTAAAATGGTGGGAAAATTATCTCAATAATAAAGATGCCGATACTTATTTAGAATGGAAATGTGCTTATTGGGATGAGTTACTTTTTTCGCTTTCTAAATACATTGAACTTCCGGAAAATAATACAGTTTTAGATGCAGGTTGCGGACCTGCCGGCATTTATTTAGCACTCAAAGGGAATCAAGTTGATGCGATTGATCCGCTATTAGACAAGTATCGAAAATTCCCGCATTTCCAACCGCAGTCGTTTGCTTGGACACAATTTAAAACCCTTGCAATTGAGGAACTTCAAGAAACCGAAAGGTATGATTATATTTTTTGCATGAATGCCATTAACCACGTAAACAATATAGAAAGATGTTACGATAACTTAGTTCAGGCATTAAAACCGAATGGCATTTTAATTGTCTCAACTGATGCACATAGATATACTTTTCTCAAAAAAATTTTCCAACTTATTCCTGGTGATATCTTACATCCGGTGCAATTAGATATTACAGAATACAATCAGTTTATTGTAGATAGAAAATTATCTATTTTGCAAAATATCTTGTACAAACAAGAAGCAATCTTCAATTACTACATCACCATAGCTCAAAAAAATAATTAGGAAACCGTTATCAAGAAATAGTCTTTCTTTCCTTTTTTGGCTACAATATATTTTCCATTAATTAAATAATCGGCATTCACAATTCCATTAATGTCTGCGTATTTATCGAGGTTTAGGGCAATGCCATTAGCGGCCACCAACTTGCGAGCCTCGCCTTTTGACGGCAATATTTGTGTTTCTTGTGCTAATAAATCCAAGATATTTACACCGTTTGAAATAATGTCTTTAGCGATATGAAAAGTTGGAACACCCTCAAAAATATCTTGAATTTGTGCATCCGACAATTGCACTAAATTTTCTTTCGTTGCCTTCCCAAATAATATTTCTGAGGCTTTTTGTGCTTGTACTAAATCAGATGCAGAGTGAACACGCGTTGTAATTTCTTCTGCTAATGCTTTTTGTAAAATGCGTAAATGAGGTGTTTCATTTTGTTGTTGCTCTAATGCTTCAATTTCTTCTTTTCCTTTCATAGAAAATACACGAATCCAATTTTTCACATCTTCATCTGCTGCATTTAACCAAAATTGATAAAATTTATAAGGTGATGTTTTATTGGCATCCAACCAAATATTTCCACTTTCACTTTTCCCAAATTTTGTACCGTCTGCTTTTTTTATAAGCTGTGTAGTTAATGCATATGCGTCACCTTCGCCATTTGTTTTTCTGCGAATAATTTCAGTACCTGTTACAATATTTCCCCATTGGTCGCTACCACCTAATTGCAATTTCACACCTTGTGTTTTCCAAAGATGGTAAAAATCATAACCTTGAATAAGTTGGTAACAGAACTCTGTAAACGACATGCCATTTTCCAACCTATTTTTTACGGAATCTTTGCTCATCATGTAGTTTACATTGATGTGTTTTCCGACATTGCTAATAAAATCTAAAAAAGAAAACTCTTTAAACCAATCGTAATTATTAACTATTTCAGCAGAGTTGGCTCCACAATCAAAATCCAAAAATTTTTCTAATTGTTTTTTTTGGGAAGATAGATTATGTTGCAATAATTCTTCGGACAGCATATTTCTTTCTGTACTACGTCCACTCGGATCGCCCACGATTCCGGTTGCACCACCTACTAAAGCAATTGGCTTATGACCACAACGTTGGAAATGCAACAAGGTCATTACTTGCACCATATTTCCAATCCCTAATGAGTCGGCAGTTGGGTCAAAGCCGATATATCCTTTTACAACTTCTTTATTCAATAGTTCTTCTGTGCCCGGCATGATATCATGCAACATTCCTCTCCATCTTAGTTCTTCTACAAAATTCATCATTTCAAAAAATATTTGTGCAAAAATACAAATTGTGTGATGGATAACTCAAGCCCGATATATGATTTTTATATAAACACTTAAAAATGTTGGAAATGCAACTAAAAAACAGAAATATTTATCTAATTATTAAGATAAATTGGATAAATTTACGTTGGGTTAATCCGCTTTACAATACCATTAAAAACGAATCGTTTATATTGCATGATAAATTTACTAAGAACTAAATTCTGTTTATTCCTTTTCCTTTGTTGCGTTGCCGTTTTTACGATGGCGAAGCCACCTAAATACAGTAATGATTTTATGTATATTGGTGTTGGTGCACATAATTTTGGAATGGGCAATGCGGTCGTTGCCTCTACCAATGACATCACTTCCGGTTATTGGAATCCGGCAGGATTGGTACGCATACCTACTAATTTGCAATTTAGTTTTATGCATAACGAATACTTTGCCGGTTTGGCAAAATATGATTATGCCGGTATTGCATTTCCATTAGACAGCAACAAGCATGCAATCGGATTAAATTTTATGCGATTTGGTGTAGATGATATTCCATACACCTTGGATTTAATTGAACCGGATGGCAGTGTAAATTATGATAACGTCCGAAATTTCTCCGTAGGAAATTATGGCATCTTACTTTCGTATGCTTATAAAATTTTGCCCAATTTATCTATTGGTGCTACCACTAAGATTGTTCACAACAAAGCAGGCAGCTTTGCAAAGTCTTGGGGTTTTGGTATAGATATTGGTGCACAATATCGCATTAAAGATTGGCAAATAGGATTAACCGTTAAAGATATTACTACTACGTTCAATGCTTGGTCGTACAGTTTTACAGATAAGGAAAAATTAATTTTAGCAGACACGAATAATGTCATACCTAAAAACTCTACAGAGATTACCTTACCGAGAATTCAATTTGGTGTAGCGTATGCAAAAACATTTAAAGATAAAATTGAATTAAAAGTAGAATTGGATTGGGAACTCACCACAGACGGCAGAAGAAATACACTTATTTCTACAAAGAAAATAAGCATGGATCCAAGAATTGGATTGGAGTTAGGATTGTGGAAAATATTTTACATCCGAGCCGGTGTAAGTAATTTCCAAAAGATGTTGAACACAGATGGAAAAAAGACATTTACAGTACAACCGAATTTAGGTGCCGGTTTCCGTTTCCGTGATTTTGTTTTTGTAGATTATGCTTATACGGATGTAGGCAAAGCTTCTGAAAGTCAATTTTCACACGTTGTGTCATTAAAAGTTGGCATCAACAAAAGAAAAAGAAAAGAAGGTGCGCAATTAATCAATGCGACGGAGCAACCTGTAGAACAAAATACTACACCAACAGAAGTTGCACCACAAGCACCTATTAACGAACCCACTCAAAACTAAAAGCAGATGAAAAAGATTTTACATATTATCTGTTTATTGGGATTTTTTTCCATTAGCCAAGCACAACCTTATGGCAACGAATGGATAGATTATTCAAAGACATACTATAAGTTTAAAATTGCCAAAACAAGCTTATATAGAATTACCTATGCGGAATTAACCAACTTAGGAATTCCTACTAATCAATTGCGAGGCACCTATTTTAAGATTATTCGAAATGGAAATGAAATTCCATTGTACGTAAGTACAAACGGGCAATTTAGTGCTACCGATTTTATTGAATTTTATGGAGAAAAAAATGACGGCAAACCGGATTCATTATTGTATAAAAATCCGGACGACCAACCACATAATAAAATAAATTTGTTCTCTGATACTGCAATCTGTTTTCTTACTATCGATCCATTCAACATCAATGCACGTGTTACACAACAAGTAAACGATTTGAGTGTAATTCCAACTCCTGAAAAATTCTGTTACTACTCCATTTATTTTACCGGTACAGGATTATTTAGAGGACTACCTATTTCCTCAGTGTATAGCCAATTATATAACTCTGATTTCGACATTGGTGAAGGTCACACCTTAGGCTCCATCGCGCCCGGTGTGCAAACCTTTGTAGGCTTTAACACGTATTTTGTATATAGAGATCCTAATGAGTATGCATACTATCATGCGAATTATGTGTTACCGGAAGGTGGACAAAACATACGAGTAACCTATAATTCATTTGACACTACGGACATCAACTTTGGACCGATGGTCAAAAAATCGGTGTACAAAGTAAACAGCATGAATTTTTCTGAAGGTGGCTGGGCACGTTTTAATTTTGATGCACCTCGTGCTGCCACTCGATTGATTCCAAACTTAGCTGGTGTAGAATTGCAATATCCTCGTTTATTTAATTTCAACAATCAATCCACCATCGATTTTGGATTTAAGAAATCAGATGATATTTATTTCGAAATAAAAAATTTTGATGCACAATCTACTACACCAATTTTATACGATTTAAAAAACAATCAAAGATATTCCGGCATCACAGATACGGTTTTAAAATTCCACTTATTCCAAACTTTATTAGATAAAGACAAGTTATATCTATCATCTCAATCTTCCACTGCGATACCTACTATCTCCTCTTTTACACCTACTACATTTACTAATTTTCTGGGTGCAACACCAGGACCGGGAAATTACATCATCATTACAAATAAGAAATTAAAAAATAGTCTTTCTGGAATTGATTATGTAGAAGAATACAGAAAATATCGCGCTTCAACGGCTGGTGGAAGTTTTACGGCACGCACCTATTTTATCGACGAATTGTACGACCAATTTGGATTTGGTATTCCTGAAAATCCATTAGCTATCCGCAATTTCGTTAACTATGCCTTAGACAAATTTTCAATAAAACCGGAATTAGTTTTTATCATCGGAAAAGGATTGGATTACATAAAAATGTATCGCAATCAAGGATTGATAGACAAAAGTTTAGTACCTACTTTTGGAGAACCGGCATCCGATAATTTGTTAACAGCAAGAAACAGCCAACTCAACTATCCTCAAATTGGTATCGGACGATTGTCTGTAAAAACTGGTGATGAAATAAAAATTTACTTAGATAAAGTAAAAGACTACGAAGCCATTTTGAATGATACAATAAATGCTTCACTTACACCATACAATAAATCTTGGATGAAAAATGTTTTGCACTTAGGTGGTGGTAATAACAACTTTGAGCAACAAGTTTTTCGTTCTTTTTTAGATAATTATAAATCCATTATTGAAGCTCCAAAATTTGGTGGAACAGTAAGTAGTTTATTTAAAAATACTACAGATCCAATTCAAATTGCACAAAATATTTTCTTAGACTCATTAGTAAATTCTGGAGTTTCTTTAATTACTTTCTTTGGACACTCCGCTACTACTACAACTGACTTTAACTTAGAGCCGGAACGAATGGATAATTATAAGAAATACCATTTAATGCTTTCTAACGGTTGTTTTATTGGAAGTGTTTTTGAGGATGCGTCCAATTTATTAAGCGAACGATTTGTATTAAGTGCTAACAAGGCTGCTATTGGTTATATTGCACCGGTTACATACGCCGTAGCATCTAATCTTAATTCATATTCTTCTGCGTTTTACAATTATTTTTCCAATACGATGTATAATGATAGAATAGGAACTATTCTAAAATCAACAGCATCGGATGTTATTCAGAGTGGAATACTAATTAATCCTTCTATCGGACATCAAATGATTTTCCATGGCGATCCGGGATTACGCATCAATACACATTACAAACCGGATTACTATATTGATGAAAATAGCGTTTCTTTTGAACCACAAAATATTAATGCTGCAGCTGACTCATTCTTGATAAAATTAATCGTTCGAAATTTAGGTGCTGCAGTTCCCGATATGTATGTGGTGAATGTAGATAGAATTTTCCCGAATGGACAAATACAAGTAACCAGCGTAACAGTACCGAGCGCACGTAATCAAGATACGGTATTGCTTTGGATAAAATCTGACAGGATAAATGGACCCGGTTTAAATACCTTTAAAATTAAAGTAGATTACACCAATGCCATTGCCGAATATTCTGAACAAAACAACGAAATAACCGTTACCAAATTAATTTTAGCAGATGATATTATTCCAATTTATCCATACGAATTTTGTATGGTAAATGATCCCAATTTTGAATTGGTTTTCTCAACCGCCAATCCATTTGCAACACCCAAATCTTACATCTTTCAAATTGACACTACTGAGCAATTTAACAGTCCACTTTTAACACAATTAAGTACAGTTGCTCCCGGAGCAACTATCAAATGGAAACCAACGATTCCACTTTTACAAAACAAAGTATATTATTGGCGAGGTACATTAGATACAATACCAAATGTTCCGGCTAATTGGAAAAAAAGTTCATTTTTATACAACACATCTCTTTCTACTGGATGGAATCAATCTCATTACTATCAATACTTGCGCAATACATACAGTACATTAAATCTTAAAAACGATCGTTTCTTTCATTATCCAAATACCACACGCACACTACAAATTCGAAATGGTATAATTTACGATCAATTAATTGAAGCATATTGGGATGTTTATTTAATTGCACGAAACGCTTGGGCAAGAAAAGGATTTATTTTCTTTGTGTATGATGCTAATACAGGACAAAATTGGCAAACGTATCAAATAGGAAATACTTGTAGAGGACCATTTAATGATATTACATGTAATCGTTATCCAACGAATGTCATTGAATTTATTACGAATGATTACACCAATGGGAAAGCATACAGAACGGACGTTATCAATTTTTTGAATTCCATTCCTTGTAATGCATACGTTATGGGTTATAGTTTCTATAACGCCGGTTACACGCAATGGTTGTCGGATAGTACATCTGTCGGTGATGCCAATTTGTATCAAGCTTTTGAAAATTTAGGTGTTACAAAGATACGTCAGCAACAAGAAAGTGCACCTTTCGTTTTCTTCTTGCAAAATTGTAATCCATCCTTCACACCTATACAGATACAACGTTTTATTCCGGATATTATAGATACGATGTTTACCTTTAGCGGAACATGGAATAAAGGAAATATGGAAACGCCTATCATTGGTCCTGCCAGCGACTGGACAGATTTCCACATGGATTGGCATCCAAAAGAAGCAGCACCAACCACTACATACGACGAAGGTACAGTGAACATCTACGGATATAGCACCTCCGGAACAAGAACATTATTGCGTTCTGATTTAGTAAAAAATGCGATTACACCGGTTAGCATTGATGCTACACAATTTCCATTTTTGCAGATGCAATGGATAACACGAGATGATTCTTTAGGCACACCACCGCAAATGGATTTCTGGCGATTGTATTATGAAAAAGCACCCGAAGCAGTGGTAAATCCTACTATTCATTTTTCTAAAACAAGAGATAGTATTATCTCCGGTGAAAACTTCAACATGTCTGTTGCAGTGGAAAATGTGACTCCAATAAATATGGATAGTTTGTTGGTTAAATTTATCATTAAAGATGCTTCGGGAAATATCTCGTCCTTCTATCAACGATTTGCACCACTTCCGGGAAAATCGCATATCAATATCGACTTTAATTATACTTTCTCCGGTTTCAATTTCTTTGGATTAAATTATGTAACGGTAGAAGTTAATCCGGATGAAGACCAAATAGAACAATTCCACTTTAATAATTTCGCAGAATTTACTGTATTTGTAGAACGCGATAAAATCAATCCATTATTAGATGTAACTTTTGATGGCCGACATATTACCGATGGCGAATACGTTTCTGCCAATCCGGAAATATTATTCCGTTTAAAAGATGAAAATAAATACTTGGCATTAAATGATACATCCGGATTTTTGATTTATTTATACTATCCAAACAATCCGGATCCTGTACAAATTTCAGCTAACCGACCAGATGTTACCTTTTTGCCTGCTAATAACATCAACTTAGGAAAAAATAATGAAGCTCGTTTAATATTTAAACCAACTTTAGCCGATGGTACATATGAAATAAGAGCACAAGGAATAGACAGAAGTAAAAACGATGCCGGAAAATATGACTATAGAATTAAGTTTAGCGTAGATTCCAAACCATCTATTACGAACGTATTGAATTATCCAAATCCGTTTTCATCCACCACGCAATTTGTATTTACATTAACCGGTGCAACCATTCCGGATCAATTGATTATTCAAATATTTAACGTGAGTGGAAAAGTGGTAAAAGAAATTACACGTGCAGACTTAGGCAATTTGCATATTGGTGTAAACGTAACCGATTACAAATGGGATGGCACAGATAACTATGGCGATCGTTTAGCAAATGGTGTTTATTTTTATCGAGTGATGACAAAAAATATAGATGGAACTTCTACAGAGATTAAAGAAAGTTCGATTGATAAATACTTCAAAAAAGGATACGGGAAATTATACATCATCCGATAATAACTTATGCTAACAATTCATAAAAATAGGCTGTCTCAAACAAGAAACAGCCTATTTTTTTTATAGCAGAGAGATGGTTGTGTGTCTTCACCAACCATACTGTTTCTTTAGGTGAGAACGTTGTCAGATACGTATATGTTAGCTCCTATTTTTTATAGATGAATCACTTCACCATAAGCGGCCGCTGTTGCTTCCATGATTGCTTCACTCATGGTTGGATGCGGATGCACTGATTTTAAAATTTCTTTTCCGGTTGTTTCTAATTTTCTTGCCACCACAAGTTCGGCAATCATCTCGGTAACATTTTCACCAATTAAATGAGCCCCTAACAATTCTCCATATTTTTTACTAAAAATAAGTTTCACAAACCCGTCAGATTTTCCGGCCGCCTTTGCTTTGCCACTTGCTGTAAATGGAAATTTGCCTACTAAAATATCTAATCCATTTTCTTTCGCTTTTTGTTCTGTAATGCCTACGCTGGCTACTTCCGGTGAGCAATAAGTACAGCCCGGAATATTGTTATAATCCAAAGCTTGTGGGTGATGTCCGCACATATGTTCTACCGCAATGATACCTTCTGCACTTGCTACATGTGCCAATGCTTGCCCTTTTACAATATCACCAATGGCATATACATGCTCTACATTTGTTCTGTAATAGGCATCTACTTTTACTTTCTCATTTTCTATTTGCACACCACAAATATCTAACCCAATATTTTCAATATTGGCTACCACGCCGGCTGCACTTAAAACGATGTCCGATTCTAAAATGTGCTCACCATCTTTTCCATTTACCAATAATTGTATTTTTTCTTTTTCTATTTTAGAAGATAATACACGTGTAGAAGTCAAGATATTTATTCCTTTTTTAGTAAATGATTTTTCTAATGCTTTGCTGACATCTTTATCTTCAATTGGTAATATGGTATCAAAAAATTCTATTAAAGTAACATTACAACCCATTGTTTGATAGAAATAAGCAAACTCTACTCCTATGGCTCCGGCACCAACAATCACCATATTTTTTGGCAATGATGGCAACACTAATGCTTTGCGGTAGTCGATAATATATTTTCCATCTATTGGTAATGATTGTAATTGTTTTGCTCTTCCGCCCGTTGCCAACAATATAAAATTAGATTTGAATATTTTTATGCCGCCATCGCTTAATGTTACTTCTACTCTTTTTCCGGGCAATAATTTCCCATAACCATAAATAACTTCAATATTGTTTTTCTTCATTAAGAACTGCACGCCTTTACTCATGCCCTCAGCCACATTTCTACTTCGGTTAATTACTTCATTAAATTGCAGCGTTGTATTAGAAATAGAAATCCCATAATCGGCGGCATGCTGTATGTAATCAAACACTTGTGCTGATTTAAGCAATGCTTTCGTCGGGATGCAACCCCAATTTAAACAAATGCCACCCAATTGTTCTTTTTCAATAATGGCTACTTTCATTCCTAATTGCGCGGCTCTAATGGCGGCAACGTATCCACCGGGACCTGAGCCTATAACTATCAAATCAAAGTTATTCATAGTATCGAATTGAAATTTGAAGATATATTAATTTGAAAATGATTATTTTTAGTAACCAAAATTTTCTATTACGAATTTACGGAAATATGGAATTAAAAGATAAAATTAAATTGCAGGCCTCTACTTATTTTAATGATTTAGTTGCCATTCGCCGTCATTTACATGCACATCCGGAATTAAGTTTCCACGAAGTGGAAACTGCTAAATATATCTCTCAAAAATTGACAGATTTTGGCATAGAACATCAAACTAATATTGGTGGCCATGGAATAGTAGGAATTATTAAAGGGAACAATCCGGATAAAAAAACAATTGCTTTGCGTGCCGATATTGATGCGTTACCAATAGAAGAAAAAAATGATTGTTCGTATGTATCACAAAACACAGGTGTTATGCATGCATGCGGACACGATGTGCATACGACATGTTTATTAGGAGCTGTAAAAATTTTAAACGAACTTAAAAATAATTTTGAAGGCACCTTGAAATTTATTTTTCAACCAGCTGAAGAAAAATTGCCGGGCGGTGCCTCTATCTTAATTAAAGAAGGTGTTTTAAAAAATCCGGATGTAGCACAAATATTTGGACAACATGTATTACCACAATTAGAAACAGGAAAAGTAGCCTTCAAATCCGGTATAGCAATGGCAAGTTGTGATGAAATTTTTATTACGGTACACGGAAAAGGTGGTCATGGCGCACAACCCAACTTAGCCATTGACCCTATTTTAATTGCATCACATATTGTTATTGCATTACAAAGTATTATTAGCAGAAATGCCAATCCACTTATGCCGAGTGTATTAAGTATTGGAAAAATTATAGGCAATGGTGCTACCAATATTATTCCGGAAGTTGTAAAAATGGAAGGCACGTTTAGAACATTTGATGAGCAATGGCGTAAAGAAGTGCACCAGAAAATAGAAACAATTTGTCATTCGATAGCAGCCAGTTTTGGTGGCCATTGCGATGTATTGATAGACAAAGGTTATCCCTTTTTAAAGAATGATGAAGCAATGACACAATCTGCTTTTGAATTAGCACAAATGTATTTAGGAGCAGAGAACGTCGAAGAAATGCCAACACGTATGACAGCAGAAGATTTCTCTTATTACTCGCAAGTGGTGCCGGCTTGTTTTTATCGATTAGGTACCGGAAATAAAGAAAAAGGTATTACATCATCCATACACACACCAACTTTTGATGTAGATGAAAAATGCTTGGAAATTGGAGCTGGATTAATGGCGTGGATTGCCATCCAACATTTAAAATAAGAAGTGCCCAAAACAGGACTCGAACCTGCACAACCTTACGGTCACTACCACCTCAAAGTAGCTTGTCTACCAATTTCAACATTTGGGCAAGAATAGAAAGAACGAGTCGCAAATATAAATGAATAAATTTATTTTTAGCGGTTTTGATTTTACAAAGTTAGCAAGTAAAGATAAAATCCGAGAGAATGTAGAAATAAAAAAAGGTTGCTAACAAATCAGCAACCTTTTAGCTATACTTGAATATTTTTTTACAATCTTTTCTCAATCATTTTAACTAAAGTACCTTTTTTTAATACAGTTGTTTGTTGCATGCCATTTAAGATAGCTACTTCTTCCATTCTATTTGCTGCAATTTTGTATTGCGTCATCACATCTTTGAGTGTTGCATCCGCATTTACCGTTACAATTTTTACTCGTTCCGGCAACACATTGATTCGTTTTGCATCATACAATGGTTTAAAACCATTCATTGAATATAGAAAATTATTCTTCTGTGCATTGTAATCTTTTTTAGCAGTCATACCTTGCAATACAAAAATTGCTCCATTGTATTGATACAAAGTAAACAATACGACCAATTTTTCAGCATCGGCTTGTGTTTTTTGTTCTGTTGTCATTTGTTGCTGTGTGCTGTTATCAATCACTTGTTCTGCTACAAAGGTATATGCATCCAATCCATTAATTTTTGTATTTGCCGGATTCGTAGTATTTTTCAACTGATAAGCTTCTAACAATTCGGATGCTGCTTCAGCAAAACTTTTCTTCTGCGACATGGTAAGAATAATAGCGGCCGTTCCATCTTGATTTGCTGCTTGCACCGCTTGAGGTGAATTTTGAAATTGCCAATTAGAAGGAATTGGATATTCAAATTTCATTTCCGGATGATAGAATACAAAATTACTTTTATCTAAATAACCTTGTCGCGGATCCGGTCCGTACACAATGCCATCAATCATATGTAAATAACTATCTCTATTAACTTTTAAGTCAGTTAAATTATTAGATGTTTGATAATCTTTAGCTAATTGAGTAACCGTTGTATATCGGTTTCCAGGATCGGGATGGGTTGACATAAATTCCGGTACACGTGCTCCTTCTTTTTCTGTAACACGTTCTAATGTTTTGAAAAAATCGGCCATTTCTTTGGCGTCATATCCAATTGCTGAAGAATATTTCACTCCTAATACATCCGACTCGGATTCATCATCTCTGGAAAACTTCAAAAACAATAATTGCATGCCTTGCATGGCTTGTTCGGAGATATTTCTAAACTTTTCAGAAAATATCATACCACCCATAAAGGCTATTTGAGTCAACATTTGTTTGGTATATTGTTGAGAGGAATGACGTGCCGTAATGTGTCCGATTTCATGCCCTAAAACACCGGCAAATTGTGCTTCATTATTAAAGTGTGCCATAATGCCACGCGTGAAATATACATAACCTCCGGGCACAGCAAATGCATTGATTACATCGGAATCTAAGATACGAAACTCAAAAGGCAAATTCGGACGGTGCGATTTGGATGCCATTAAATTTCCTTTCTCTTTAATAAATTTTTGTAGTGTATCATTCGGATACAAACCAAACTGTGCAATAACAGCAGGATCACTTTCTTTGCCGATTGCCAACTCTTGCGATTCCGGCATAAAATTAAGTTGTTTTTTTCCGGTAACCGGATTAACGGAACACGACATTAATCCAAAAATCGAAATAAATAAGAACAACAAAACAGATGAATTAATTTTCATAATTGTCAATTAAAATATGAAACATAATAGTACAAGAACTGTACCATTTTAGAAGGTATTATTTGTTTGCCTCTATAAAAGTTTTAGCATCGATATTAAATTGTTGCCATTCTTCAGCGTGTGGTAAATGTGCCGAGAGCAGATATTTCATAGCGTCATACGTTTTAACGGAAGAACCGACATTACTAATAAATTTTTGTGCAAGATTATTTTTAGGAAGTAAACCATCTTGCTCGCCCCAAACCAATAAAATAGGTAATTTAATTTGATTGAGTTGAGAAGTTAAATCTAAATGCGAAAAAATAGATTGCCCTTGATATGTGAGTGTTTTGGGTGCAAACTCTGCATTGTTATAAAGCAACGACAGTTCAAACTTAGGTACGCTAGTGCTTTGTACTTGTACATTTGTAACATTGGAAACAATGCCATTAACCTGGTTTAAATACGATTGATGTTGTTTAAACTCGTTGGCAGTTGTAGTGGTATGCAATGCATAAAACTGCTTACAATTATTCCAATATGCTACGTTTTTTCCGGCATTAATATTGGAATCAGCTTTTTGTAAAATCCATTGAATGGATAATTGCGTACCGTTGACAATATCATACGCCGGACATTCCAAAATGGCACCATTGAGTTTATTTTGATGTGCTGTATCTAGTAAATAATAAGTGGCCAAACCACCGCCCCAACTTGCTCCGTGAATATATACTTTACTTGCTTTGGCAATTTGTTTCGTAAAGTCAACAATAACATCTAAATCTTTACTAAATTGTTCGATGCTCATATCTTCTACTTTGGAATTACCTTGAGTAGTACCGGAACCTCGTTGATCGTAATAAATTACTTTATAGTATTTTTCAATTTCTTTCCAATAAATATTAGCCCTTTCAGCTTGTGCTGTGCCACCCGGGCCACCATGAACAAAAACGACAGCTATATCAGCATTGATATTTCCACACACACGAACCGGCAATGCGACATTGCCAACTTTCACAAAATAATAATTATCCAACTGATCATCTGCCGGCTTTGAATCTTTGTTACAACCCATCAAAAGCAAACCTAATAGGATTGGAATAAATCGTATTTTATATTTTACAAAATTCATGTTATTCTTTTTCTTTTCTGAAAACATACGAAATACCGGCTTCTACATAGATGTGTCGAATCCATTTTTCATTGCTTGGATATTTATAAAAAACACCTGCACCAAAATTTAATGCAATGGGTGTCTTTAATTTCTTGGAGAAATCATATCCGGCAACAAACTTACCACCTAAAATTAATTCATGATAGCCAAAGTTTACTTTTTTAAATGTACTATCGGCTTGTTGCTCATACACCGGTGCATTGAGCTTGGAATACATATAACCGGCATCAAAATTTATTTCTGCAAAAAAACCTTTGTAAAAAGTATGTCTATACGCTAATTCCGGAATAAAAAAGAATGCTGTGTTGTAGCGTTTGCGATAAATAAAGCCTACTGTTGGTTTAATATAAATTTCGCGTTCTATAACCTGAGGATTGTAAACACTTTTACTTTTATTGAATTTTGGTTTATATAGAATGCGAAATCCTCCACTTACAGACATTCCAAGATTAATATTAACCGGCTTAAATAATTCCACATCGGCCAATCCGGATAGCGTAGCAATATATTTTTTATTTTTCACACCTTCCGGACGGATAATATCTTTGTATTTATCTGCTTGTGCGATAGAATGCAAGTGTAAAACGGCAAAGAATACGACAAATAAAAGAGATTGTTTTTTCATTCTATCTAAAAATGTGCATGCAAAATAATGAAAAAAACGCAGTTAATTTCTATTTAAAGAAATATCATTATAAATAATTAAGGAAATAAAAAAAGAATATCTCATCCAATTTATTACTTAAAATTAAAGAATGTTACGCAGATATTGGGTTCGATTTATTTCTATGTAAACAATTGCACATCATTATTTTTATACATCTACTATTGTTATTTTCGGATTAACTTTAAGAAATAAAACCAATAACTTCATTATGCCTCTTTCTAAAAACATATTTATTCTTATTCCATTTTTATTTACAATTCTATCGTGCAATAAAAATGAAAACCACTATTTTGACACTAAAAGCAGATTAGAAAATTTTATTGACGACTCCAAACCACCAATAGAAACAGGTATTTTAACACCTTTAAAACCTGTCTTACCTCGAATTGAAATTACAACTAAAAATAATGCTCCAATTGTTTCCAAAGAGGAATATGTAGAAGGAAATATCTCTATTAATGGAAAAGCTGCATATCAGGATTATGAAGGAGCAATGAAGATAAAAGGAAGAGGTAATAATTCGTGGAGTTTTCCTAAAAAACCGTATAAAATAAAACTAAATAAAGCGGCTGAAATTTTTGGATTACCTGCTTATAAAGAATGGATTTTACTTGCTGAATATTTAGATGGCTCTATGCTCTCCGATGCGATTCCATATAGTATGGACATTTACTTGGCATGCCATTTACCAATCATATTATTCCGGTAGAATTGATTATTAATGGGCAAAACAAGGGAATTTATGTTTTTACAGAACATAAAGAAGTGGGCGAAAATAGGATTGATGTGGGCGATGATGGTTTATTGTTGGAATTGGACACTTACCTTGGTGAAGATTGGATTTTTAGAACCCGACATTATAAATTACCTTGCGTAATACATTATCCGGAAATAGATAGTATCAAGCAACTATACGATATACAGCTTTGTTTGGAAGAATTTGAAACCTTGCTTAAAGACAGTACATTTCCTAACAACGATTACGATAAATATATTGACCTAAACTCCATTGTAGATTATATGATTGTTTATACGTTTACGTATAACAAAGAAATTTACTATCCTAAAAGTACATACATGCATCGAGTGGGAAAAGGCAAATATAAAATGGGAATAATTTGGGATTTTGATTGGGGTTTTGGATACGCAGCAAACGGAAAACATTTTGATATGAATGTAGTCAACAATCCATTATTAGATGCCAATTCTACTTTATATGGCAATGTTTTCTTCTCTAAGTTCATGCAAGACCCTGAAGTACAGCAACGTTTTAAAGCACGCTGGCAATGGTTTAGAGCCAATAAATACAATGAATTGCGACAATACGTAAGTAACTATTCGTCTATTATTTCATTAGGATATACTATTGATCATGCAATTTGGGGTAAACGAAATTCTACTAATAATTTCAATTTAGATTTGAACAATGCATTAAATTGGATGGATGCAAGAGCAAATTATCTCGACAATTATGTTGCTTCTTTTTAAGAACACAATGTACTTACGATACTAATGGAACATAGCGTTCTTGAATTACATTAAAGTGATGCAATTGATGACCGATGATATTAAAACCCATTGCTAAAACTGACATTTCGTAATTAATGAATTTGCACGTAATTTCAAATTGTTGTTTATTGAAGGTTTGAAAAAGTGCTTGTGTAGCCATACGAACACTTTTTAGTTCCTCAATTAGTTGAGTAATCGGAATCTCATTTGCGTTAGAATTTGCTGCCATTTTATTTTCATCGTGTCCGGACGGAATCGTCCCTTCACATCTCACAAACAACAATGTTCGATAGCACCAGATTCGTTCCCAATCGGTAATGTGCTGCACCACCTGATGAATTGTCCATTTTTTTTCTGCATACGTTTGTAATCCAATCTTCTGTAGCTGCGGTATTTGTATTTCATTTAACTGCTGAATACTTTTATTAAACGCATCATCCAATTCTACATCATCTACTAATTCAATATATTTTTCAAAATATTGGGATAGTATTTTTATATCGGAGCGTTTCATAAGAAGATTTAAATGCTAAATATAACGAACCAAAAAAACGAATAATAACTTAGTGATTTAATTGCTTTAAAATTTCAATTGCTGCTTTGGCAATAACCGTTCCCGGTCCAAAAACACCTACAACGCCAGCATTATATAGAAAATCATAATCTTGTTTTGGAATCACACCACCACAAACTACCAAGATATCACTTCTATCTATCTTTTTTAATTCATCTATTAATTGCGGTATTAAAGTTTTATGTCCAGCTGCCAAAGACGAAACGCCAATTACGTGTACATCGTTTTCTGCAGCTTGCATGGCAGCTTCTTTAGGTGTTTGAAATAAAGGACCAATATCCACATCGAAGCCAATATCTGCGAATGCTGTAGCAATTACTTTCGCACCGCGGTCGTGTCCATCTTGACCAATTTTTGCCACTAAAATTCTTGGACGTCTGCCTTCTTTTTCAGCAAACGCATCCGACAAATTACGTGCTATATTAAAATCTTCATTCATTTTTATGGCTGCAGAATACACACCTGCAATACTGCGAATCGTGGCTTTGTATCTGCCGTACACTTTTTCCAAAGCTAAGGAAATTTCGCCCAAAGTAGCTCGTTTTCTCGCTGCTTCTACGGTTAATGCCAACAAATTTTTATCGGCATTTTTTGCCGCATCGGTTATTTGTTGTAAACAAACAGCAACGGCAGCATTATCTCTTTTTTGCTTAACTTCTTGCAATCGTTTAATTTGTTTTTCACGCACTTCTGCATTGTCAATATCTAATATTTCGATTGCTTTTTCGTCTTGTGTTTGAAAGAGATTCACGCCTATAATGGCATCGGCACCACTATCAATTCGAGCTTGTTTTTGTGCTGCGGCTTCTTCTATTCTCATTTTAGGAATTCCGGCTTCAATGGCTTTTGTCATACCACCATAGCTTTCAACTTCTTCTATCAAAGTCCAAGCTTTTCGGGCTATTTCATCGGTTAATTGTTCTACATATTCTGAGCCTGCCCATGGATCCACGGTTCTACAAATTGCTGTTTCATTTTGTATATAGATTTGTGTGTCGCGCGCAATTTTTGCAGAAAAATCTGTTGGCAAAGCAATGGCTTCATCAAGTGCATTGGTGTGTAATGATTGTGTGCCGCCCAATGCTGCTGCCATTGCTTCGATGCAAGTACGTGTTACATTGTTAAATGGATCTTGCTCCGTTAAACTCCAACCGGAAGTTTGACAATGCGTTCGCAATGCCATACTTTTATCAGATGTTGGATTGAACTGAGAAACTATTTTTGCCCATAATAAACGTGCTGCACGCATTTTGGCAATCTCTTGAAAATGTTGCATGCCTATTGCCCAAAAGAACGACAAGCGAGGAGCGAAATCATCAATTTTTAATCCGGCGTTTATTCCGGTTCGGATATATTCTAGACCATCTGCCAAGGTATATGCTAATTCAATTTCGGGAGTTGCTCCGGCTTCTTGCATGTGATAACCACTGATAGAAATCGAATTAAATTTTGGCATATTTTGACTCGTATATTCAAAAATATCCGATATTATTTTCATCGAAGTTTGTGGTGGATAGATGTAAGTATTGCGCACCATAAACTCTTTCAAAATATCATTTTGGATAGTTCCGCTAAGCAATTTTTGTTCAACGCCTTGCTCTTCTGCTGCTACAATATAAAAAGCTAAAATGGGCAATACAGCACCATTCATCGTCATGGAAACCGAAATCTTATCTAATGGAATTTTATCAAATAGAATCTTCATATCTTCTACTGAATCGATAGCAACACCGGCTTTTCCGACATCTCCAAAAACACGCTCGTGATCGGAATCGTAACCACGATGCGTAGCTAAATCAAAAGCGACAGACAATCCTTTTTGTCCTTGTGCTAAATTTCGTTTGTAAAATGCATTAGATGCTTCAGCCGTTGAAAAACCTGCATATTGTCGGATAGTCCAAGGTTGATTCACATACATGGAAGAATAAGGTCCACGCAGAAAAGGAACAATTCCTGCTGCAAAATTTTGATGTGCCAATTCGGGTGCTGCGTCAACTTTACTTTTGCTGACTAAATCATCAAATGAAATATCGAATACTCTTTCGGACATATCGTAAAAATACGATTTTCATCTTATAAACAGTATTTATAAAACGTAAACCTTAATGATTGCTATTGCTTCGTCGTTTTATGAAAACCGGTACTTGAATATCATTGTGTACCATACGAACAATAGTAAATGCTAATAATGAAAAGAATGGTGCTGCTACCACATCCATTAAGTAATGTACATGTTGCAATAAAATCAAACTTGCAATTACAATTGACAAGGTTAACAATAGATATTTCACACGTTTATCTTCCGAAATAATAAAAAACAACATAGCGGTAGATACGTGTCCGGAGAAAAATAAATCTTTTAAAATATAACTTCCATGATGACCACTCATAAAGTAATTAGAAACCGGATCTTTTAAAACAATTAATCCTATCGGTGGTTCTAATGGCACTAAATAGATGGTAATAGTTCGCATCACCATCAATAAACAATAGGCTTGCATTGCTTTTAAAAAACGTTCTGGATTGGGAATACATGTTAGTATAAAAATAAACAATACGGAATACGTCAATATAAATATTGTCGTAGAAGAATCTACAGTCGGCAGTAATGCTAAAAACTTATCAAAGATTTGTGTGCCTTTTCTGTTTTCTAAAATTGTCATTACAATACGACTGTATTTAAATAAGAAAAAATAAGAAAGCATGGTGAAGATAAAATGCCATCTAAAGTTTTTCTGACTTAAAAAAGCCGACCAATTTTGGAAAATAGTTCTAAAGTATGCAGATAACATGTATTTTAACAGAATTTAACCGCTAAAATACTTATTATAGCTTTTATTGAATATATATCTTCAAAAAATAAAGTATACTTTCACTAATTTTTAACAAAAAAAACGCACAATCTACTTTGGAGTTATAGATATCGTGATTTCTTTCGCATCATCCGGAGTAGAAAACTTCAATACTTGTTTTGTATTGTCAAAATTCTGTGTATAATTGGTCGTTCCTGTGACAGTTAAATCCCAACCACTTGGATAATGTCGGTCCGGCACAAATATTTCAGTTGGCTGATTGATATCTGCATTGGAGGTAAAGGTCATATTAAAGATTTTTGTATCCGGATCGAATCCAAAAGATTTAATTTTTCCGGCAGTTGCCTTCGGATATGTTCTCATTATCAATGGTAAGATTGGTGTTTCCATTCTATTTTCGTCTAATGGACTCCAACCACCTAAATCGTTACTCCAATACGTGCTATGCCATTGATTTCTATCTATCATAGCACCGAAATCTTTCAAGTATTGATCAAAACCTGCTTGTCCGTATGACAAGCCATATTCACCCACTAATAATGGTGTATTATTATGTAGTTTTACATCTTTCAAACGCTCTCTTTCCCAATCTTTTAATTGTTGTTTAGAGGTAGAAGTATAACCACCACCTTCATGCGTATCGAATGGATAACAATGTGGTGCATACACTAATTTTGAAGTACTACGCGAGTCTGTAATTTTAGATAAATGTGATGGAGCACCAAATGTTACTGGTGCCGGTGTTGGTTCAAAGTAAAAGTACTTATTTGGTTCTACTTCTCTTAACGCCGGAATTAACCTTTTGTAGAATGCCGTTAGTTGTACACGTTCAAATTCGCCGGTAATAAATGATTTTATTAAATCGCCACCCCAAGGTTCATTCATTAAATCGTAGCCAATTACATACGGATTATTTTTAAAACGTTCTGCTACATATTTCCAAGCTAAAATATAATGGTCTTGTAAATCTTTATGATTGGTATAAGCCCAGAAATTAACCCAGCAATTTACCACAGCAGGGTCGATATTTTTTAACCACCATGGTGTGCCGCCCGGCAAGTTGATTGGTGAAGCGCCATTGGAACGAATCGCCCAAGCCGGTGCACCATCACCGCCAAATATAATGGAATATAAATCTTGATGCATATCCAACATAACATACATTCCACGAGAAGTGTACCAATTAACACGTTCTTCAACTCTATCTAAATAAACAGGATCAAAAACATCTTTTTGTGGTTCGATGGCATCCCAAAAAATTAGATAACGCACAAAGTTAAAACCGAATTGTTTATCTTCTCTATCTACATCTGCTTCTGTAATCCATGGGCTTCTGAGTGTATCTGCTTTAGAATTATTTGCTGTATTTAAACCATGTAGAATAAGTTGTCTTCCATATTGGTCTTGGATGATGGTTGGATCTTCTTCGTATGTGATTTTGGTTTCTTCACCTTTTTTACAAGAAAAAGCAAAAATCGACAATAAAATAAGTACTACATGTTTTTTCATTACAAATCTTTTTTGGTTAGTATTTACAATTCATTCTATTTCACACATCTTAACTTAAATAGAATTAAATTGAAACGCTAATATAATGAATCACCAAAAATCGGTATTTGCTAAAAGTCAAAATATTCGCTAAAAAAACATTTTTATCTTTGGAATATTCCAATGTACTTTAAAGTTAAACCAAACAATAACATTTGGCAATTGCTTCTGCACAGCGTTCGCCATCTATGGCTGCACTCATAATACCGCCGGCATATCCGGCACCTTCGGCACATGGAAATAATCTTTTTATTTGTACATGCTCAAAAGAGGTTTTATCTCTTGGAATTTTTACAGGAGAAGAAGTTCTACTTTCTACACCAATAATCTGAGCTTGATTGCTTACATAACCTTTCATTTTTCTACCGAAAGCTTTAAAGCCTGCTTGCAATGCCAATGCAATATCATCAGGAAAGATGCTATGCATATCTACTACGATTAATCCGGGTTGGTATGAAGTTTCTAATAATGCATCCGATGTTTTATTCGACACAAAATCTTGTAAACGTTGTGCGGGTGCTGCTTGTGTTTTTCCGGCTGCAATCCAAGCTGTATGTTCTATTTGTTTTTGATATTCGAGTGCTGCTAAATTTCGATGTGCTTTGGTGTATTTTTTCCAATCATTTTCATCTACAGAAACTACAATACCTGAATTAGCAAAAGGCGAATCACGTTTAGATGGCGACATGCCATTGACAACAATTTCTTGCTGTGCTGTGGCTGCCGGAACTATAAAACCACCGGGACACATACAAAACGAAAATGCTGCTTTTTGAAGTGTATTTATTTTCACTTGCTCCACTAAACTGTAGGATGCAGAAGGCAATAAATTACAAGTATTTCCATGATACTGAATTTGGTTGATGAGTGCTTGCGCATGTTCCACACGCACACCTAATGCGAACGGTTTATTCTCAATATAAATATTTTTTTGCTGTAGCAACTCAAAGATATCACGTGCAGAATGTCCGGTTGCCAACAATACAGCATCTCCAATAAATGTTTGATTTGATTTGAATGTTTCTAAAACTGCTTGTGTAATTACACCTTTTATTTCATTTTGATGAAGAATAAAATCAACTACTTTCGTATTAAAATGTATCTCACCGCCGTGCTTAAAAATGGTTTGTCGGATAGCTTGAATTAATTTGGGCAATTTATTGGTGCCAATGTGTGGATGTGCCTCAAAGAGTATATTTTCGGTAGCACCATGTTGCACCATTATTTCCAAAATGCGATGTATGTCACCGCGTTTTTTAGAGCGTGTATATAATTTTCCATCACTGTATGTGCCGGCTCCACCTTCGCCAAAACAGTAATTTGAATTTTCATTTACGATATGCTGTTTATTGATATTGGCTAAATCACGACGGCGTTCTTGCACATCTTTTCCTCTTTCAATAATTATGGGTTTTATGCCTAATTCTAACAAACGCAATGCTGCGAAAAGTCCTGCCGGACCGGCACCTACAATAATTACACGTTTAGAGCTTTTGGTGACATCTTTATAATTAAATGAATTTTCAAAAATAGATATAGACAATTCATCTATAAAAACATCTGCTTGAATGTTCACTTTTATATTTCTTGAACGAGCATCTAAACTTCGTTTGGTAATGCGTACAGTGAACGAATTTTCATCTTTTATTTGTAAGAGATGTTTTATATGTTGATGAAAAGATATTTCATCAAAGGCTAACTCTGGTGCTAACTCTAGCTGTATTTGCTTCTTCATAACTGTAGCATTTTTAGTGCTAAAAGTAAATGCAAAGTTAAAAAAAACAGCGTTATAAATAGTACTTATAACGCCGGCAACAAATATGATTAAAAAATAAACTAAATACAAAAATTATCTTTCAGATGTCATTGGTAAGTCTACTAAACTTGCATATAAATCTTGCTGTGTCACACTGGAAATATTGTACTTTTTATTTTCATTTGCAAATGAATAATTGTACTCACTGCTACTGTAAATAGCAAAATTAAAATACATGGAATTGTCGTAATGATAGGCATTTTTACTTTGAGATGTAATTAATTCTACGGTATAAATTCCATTGGTGTACACTTCAAAAATTTGTCTATCAACAATCTTTTTATTATTAAAATAGAAGCCTAATGTTTTCAACTCGGATAAGTATTTTTTTACTTGTTCGATATCTTGAATTTGGAATGATAAACGATTATTCCAAG
Source organism: uncultured Chitinophagales bacterium (assembly GCA_964507125.1). Classification (GTDB taxonomy): domain Bacteria; phylum Bacteroidota; class Bacteroidia; order Chitinophagales; family JADIYW01; genus JADJSS01. The sequence goes on from CAZDOT010000002.1 coordinate 135,846, forward strand.
GTCCATTTTTTTCACAAACAAAATCTATCCATTGAATAGTATTATTTTCATTGGCATTGTTTTGGTAAACGAGATGTGTTTTACCATATCCAATTTCATATTCATCATACAAATCGAAATTTTGTTGCGCCAATTTTGATTCAATAGCAGCATTATCATTCGTTCTTAATTGTATAAAATCATTTATACTTAAACTTTGTGCAAATGTATTTACACTTAAATACAGCAATAGCATTGCGGTGCAGAATAGGGTTTTCATAAAAGGGTAATTTATGTTAATTCAATATTAAGCATATTTTCCCAAATTATCAACTAGAAAATTCATTAAATTGATTTTCTTGATTTTAATCAAAATAAATGAAAAAAACCCGACCAATTGGTCGGGTTTCACTACTATATGCAAAAACAGCAAGCGCAAAAATAGCAGTTATTATTGTGTAAGCTAAAGTACAGTTTTTATTCCTAAAAATGGAAAGATGAATGTTAATTCACTTGTAAAACACCTTTATCCTTTGACTCTAATGCGCTTTCGCCCATTAAATACAAATCCACTTCACGTGCACATTCACGTCCTTCAGATATTGCCCAAACTACTAAACTTTGTCCTCTTCTCATATCTCCAGCCGTAAAAAATTTATCCACGTTCGTTTTATAGTTGTTAGCTGAAATATTTCCTCTTTCGTCTAATTGAATATCTAATTTTTTTAATAATCCTTCGTGCTGCGGATGAACGAAACCCATTGCCAACAAAGCTAATTCGCATTTCAACACACGTTCTGAGCCTTCTATTTCCACTAATTGTGCTTTACCATCAACAGACTTCCATGCTACGTCAACAATTTTTAACCCAATTAGTTCACCATTTTCATTTCCGATGAATTCTTTTGTCAAAATTGCCCATTGTCTATCACAACCTTCTTCGTGCGAACTGGATGTACGCAACATCATTGGCCAATTTGGCCATGGCGTGTTTTCAGCTCTTTCTACCGGCGGTTTTGTTAGCAACTCAATTTGAGTAACAGAAGCTGCTTTATGACGATTAGAAGTACCAACACAATCCGAACCGGTATCGCCACCGCCAATAACAATGACATTTTTATCTGTTGCAAGAATATCTCCATTTGCATATTGTTGACCTTGATGATCTACTTCTGTTGCTATATTAGAAACTCGTTTATTTTGTTGTGATAAAAATTCCATTGCCGGATAAATGCCTTTTAATTCTCTACCTTTAATGGGCAAATCTCTTGGAACAGTGGAACCACCGGACAACACTATTGCATCGAAATTTTTATTTAAATCATCGATAGAGATATCTACTCCAACATTGGTATTTGTTTGAAAAATGATGCCTTCTTCTTCCATCACTTTTAATCTTCTATCAATAACCGTTTTTTCTAATTTAAAATCTGGAATTCCATAACGCAATAAACCTCCAATTCTATCGGCTCTTTCAAAAACAGTTACCAAATGGCCTGCCTTATTTAATTGAGCTGCAGCTGCCATACCTGCCGGACCTGAACCTACAATAGCAACCTTTTTTCCTGTTCGTACTTTTGGGATTTGTGGTTTTATTAAATTTAAAGCATACGCTTTTTCAATAATAGATTTTTCAATGTGTTCAATGGCAACCGGTGGTTGGTTAATACCTAATACACAAGCAGTTTCGCATGGTGCCGGACAAATTCTTCCGGTATATTCCGGAAAGTTATTGGTGGACAATAAAATTTGAGTAGCCAATTCCCAATCATTATTATATACTGCATCATTAAACTCCGGAATAATATTTCCTAATGGACAACCATTGTGGCAAAAAGGCACACCACAATCCATGCAGCGCGCTGCTTGATGATTTGTTTTTTCGTCAGAGAATTCTATTGGAATTTCTTTATAATCCTTTACACGCTCTTCTACACTTCTATATTTTGGTAATTCTCTTGTAAACTCTAAGAAACCGGTAATTTTTCCCATTTATTTTTTCTTTATTCTATAATTTAATTTGGATGTTATGCGTTGATGCTTTCAGCATTTGCTTTTCTTGCTATTAATACATTTTTATAATCTGTTGGCATTACTTTCACAAAGTATTTAGATGTAACATCCCAGTTATCTAAAATATTTTTAGCAATACTACTATTAGTGTATGCTTGATGGCGACTGATATAGAATTTCAATGTTTCAAAATCTTCCGCATCTAATTCTTCTAAGTCAATCATTTCTTTATTTACATTCTTTTCAAATGTTTTATCAATGTCATACACATACGCAATACCACCACTCATACCAGCAGCAAAGTTTCGTCCTGTTTTACCAAGAATAATAGCTAAACCACCCGTCATATATTCACAACCATGATCACCTACACCTTCAACTACTGCTTTTGCTCCGGAATTACGTACACAAAAACGCTCACCAGCCATACCATTAATATAAGATTCTCCGCTGGTAGCGCCATAAAATGCTACGTTTCCGATAATTATATTTTCCGATGGATTAAAGTTGGATTTATCAGAAGGATAAACTACTAATTTACCACCTGATAAGCCTTTACCGAAATAATCGTTGGCTTCACCTTCCAATTCAAATTTGACACCGTTTGCGGCAAAGGCACCAAAGCTTTGTCCGGCACTACCTGTAAATTTAAATTGAATCGTATCTTCCGGCAATCCATCTTTTTTATATTTAGATGAGATTTCATAACTCAATAAAGCACCAACTGTTCTATCAGTGTTAATGATATTAAATTGAGCTTTTGAAGTTGCTTTATTTTCTAAAGATGGTTGTGCTGCTTCAATTAATTTTTTATCCAAGATAGCATCATCTGTTGGGTGTGCTTGTCGCATTTGTTTATACAATCCAACATCTTCACTTGCATTTTCTTTATAAATAATAGGTGATAAATCGAGGTGTTTGTATTTCCAATGATCGATATTATCTCTACGTTTTAGAATTTGCGTTTGTCCCACCATTTCATTCACTGTTCTAAATCCAAGTTGAGCCATTATCTCTCTTAAATCTTGAACGACGAAATTAAAGAAGTTAATGATATGCTGAGGATCACCTGTGAAGCGTGCTCTTAAAACCGGATCTTGCGTTGCGATACCAACCGGACAAGTATTTAAATGGCATTTACGCATCATGATACAACCTTCAACCACTAAAGCAGCGGTTGCAATTCCCCATTCTTCTGCACCTAATAAAGTAGCAACGGCAATATCTTTTCCGGTACGCAACATTCCATCTGTTTGTAATACAACGCGGCTACGTAAATTATTTTTTACTAATGTTTGATGTGCTTCTGATAAGCCTAATTCCCATGGTAATCCGGCATGTTTGATAGAAGAGATAGGTGATGCACCTGTACCGCCATCATAACCGGAAATCAAGATTACATCTGATTTTGCTTTTGCAACGCCGGCAGCAATTGTACCTACACCGGCTTCTGCCACTAATTTGGTATTGATACGTGCCGTTGGATTTGCATTTTTTAAGTCAAAAATTAATTGTGCCAAATCTTCGATAGAATAAATATCGTGATGTGGTGGTGGTGAAATTAAACCTACACCTGGTGTTGAATGGCGAACACGTCCAATCCACTCATCTACTTTATGTCCCGGAAGCTGACCACCTTCACCCGGTTTTGCACCTTGTGCTAATTTAATTTGAAGCTCTTCTGCATTGGCTAAATAATAAGAAGTTACACCAAATCTTCCAGAAGCAACTTGCTTAATTGCAGAACGTTCCCAATCACCGTTTTCTTTAGGGTCGAAACGAATTTCATCTTCACCACCTTCACCGGAATTGGATTTTCCGCCAATGCGATTCATGGCGATAGCTAATGTTGCATGAGCTTCGTGTGAAATAGAACCAAATGACATAGCACCTGTTGCAAAACGTTTCAATATGTTTTCTGCCGGTTCTACTTCACTAATATCTATTGGCGTTACTTTGCTCCAATCAAAATCTAGCAAGCCTCTTAAAGTAATTGCTTTTAATGCTTGATTGTTTATTTTCTCTGCATATTGTTTATATAATGCATAATCGTTTTTACGCGTAGAATGTTGCAATAAGTGGATAGTATCCGGATTGAACATGTGCACTTCACCTCTGCGTTTCCATTGATATTGACCACCTACTTCTAAACGAAGGCTGTTATTTTCTGCATCCGGAAATGCTAATAAATGACGCGTTAACACTTCGCGTGCTATTTCATCAAATCCAATACCGTTTAATCTGGAAATAGTGCCTGCAAAGCATTTTTCTACTACATTTTTTCCTAAACCAACAATCTCAAAAATTTGAGAACCATGATAAGATTGATGTGTTGAAATTCCCATTTTAGAGAATACTTTCAATAATCCTTTGCTGGCTGCTTTGGTATAGTTTTCTACTAATTTCTCATCCGACTTATTTAGATGTTTTAGTTTATCTGTATTAAGATGATAAATAGTTTGATATGCTAAGTATGGATTAACGGCAGTTGCTCCATAACCAATATGTGTTGCAATTTGATGTACTTCGCGAATATCACCACTTTCTACAATAATAGAGCAATCAATACGTGTTTTGGTACGTACCAAATGATGATGAATGGCTCCGGTTGCCAACAAAGACGGAATAGGTGCAAAATCTTTATTTACACCTTTATCAGAAATAATAATTACGTTATTTCCGTTTGCAACCGCCTCTTCTGCTTCTTTACAAATTCTATCAATTCCTCTCTCTAACGCACCTTTTTTACCATTTACATTAAACAAGGCTTGAATCGTGATTACTTTAAAATCAGGATGATTAATGTATCGCAATTTTGCAATATCGTCGTTGGATAGAATTGGTTGACGAACAGAAATTTGTTTACAATGATTTTCTGTTGTTGTAAGAATACTACTTGCACCACCTAATGTTGCAAATGTACTCATTACCATACGTTCTCGAATTGGGTCAATCGGTGGATTGGTTACTTGTGCAAATAATTGTTTGAAATAATTGGATAAATTCTGAGATTGATCGGATAAAACAGCCAATGGTGTATCTGTTCCCATAGAACCTACGGGTTCATTAGCCGTTTCAGCCATTGGTGTGATAATCGTCTTAATATCTTCCGATGTATATCCAAATGCTAATTGCTGTTGCATCAATTCTTCATTGCTTAATTTCTCTTCTACAATGGTAGATTTAGGCAAATCTGAAAATGTAATTTTATGTTTGTTCAACCACTCGCGATATGGATGTTCGGTGCATATTTTTTTCTTTAGTTCATCATCTGAAATAATACGACCTTCTTCCATATTAATGATGAACATTTTGCCCGGCTGCAACCTACCTTTTTGAACTACTTTTTCTTCTTCCGTAGGCACTGCACCTGCTTCGGATGACATCACCACACGGCCATCATTATACACTACAAAACGAGATGGACGAAGTCCATTTCTATCTAATGTGGCACCAATCATTTTACCATCTGTAAAACAAATAGAAGCCGGACCATCCCAAGGTTCCATTAAGCAATCGTGGTATTCGTAGAATGCTTTTTTCCAATCTTCCATTTGGTCGTTATCTTGCCATGCTTCCGGTATCAACATCATGATTGCATGCGGCAAAGAACGACCTGCTAAATACAATAATTCAATTACATTATCTAAAGAAGCAGAATCCGACTGATCGCGATAGCAAATTGGCATAAACATATCAATCTCCTCTTTCGTAAACACGTCGCACTCTAATAAATGTTCGCGCGTACGCATCCAATTTAAGTTACCTTGCAAGGTGTTGATTTCACCATTGTGTGCAATATATCTAAATGGTTGTGCTAATCGCCAACGTGGAAATGTATTAGTAGAGAAACGAGAATGTACAATTGCTAAGGCAGATTGTATTCTTTCATCACTCAGCTCCGGATAATATTGACGTACTTGAAATGTAGTTAACTGTCCTTTATAAATTACGGTATGGCAAGAAAGATTGGTATAATAAAAATGATCTTTACCACCCAAAATATAATTGATTTCTCGAACGGTATGTGCACGCAACACATACAATTTACGCTCTAACTCAATATCTTCTTTAAAATCAAAAAGAGGTTGAATAAACAATTGCTCAACCACCGGCTCTGCAGATTGTGCAGTAGGACCGATTGGTTCATTGTTCGTGGTAATAACTCTATAACCTAAAACTTTAAAATTTAATTTCTGAGCTGTTGATTCAATAAATTCTTTGCATTGCTTTCTACTGGTTTCATCTTGAGGAAAAAAGATAAAACCTGTACCATATTTTCCGGCTTCCGGAAGTTGAATATTTATTTTTTCTGCTTCACTCTTATAATATTCATGCGGAATTTGCATTAATATTCCCGCACCATCTCCGGTATTTTCTTCACAACCGCAAGCACCACGGTGTTCCATATTCTCTAACATAGTAAGTGCATCTTGCACAATTCTATGCGATTTTTCGCCTTTCAGGTGTGCAACAAAACCAATACCACATGCATCATGCTCTGTTTGCGGCAGATATAACCCTTGACTTTCGTTTGTAACGCTCATATATAATCTAAATAATAAGTAATTGAAACAGATAAAATGGCAGAAAGTAAAAAAAACACTTTCAGACCAATTTATAATATTAGCTAAAAAGATGTTCACGACATCTATCTAAGCGTTTAAGAAAATTTTAAACATTAAAAAACTACTTAACATTTTAGTTATAAAACAAAAAAACGCAAAATACATATCATATTATAGAAATAAATATCTAAACTATTTTTGGTTTTATTTAATGTTTTTATTGTTTTATGAAAATATTATCATGTTATTTTATGTGAAAACTATGATTTTAAATTTCTATTCTTGCAATTGTAAAATTATTAACAAATAAATTCTTAGTTATGAAAAAATCCCTATTACTACTCCTTGCAGGTATCGTTTCAATTGTTTCCCCGGCAATGGCACATGATGACAATGAAAGAATTAAATCATTGGAAGAAAAAGTTGAGATGCTAACCAAACAATTGGGCTTAGACGTTGTAGACTCTACAGAAGAAGCAACAGAACCCAAACTCACCTTGAAAGAAAAATACGATGCGAAAATTGAAAAAGTGAAAGCAAAAATCCCTTTTGACTTGAGCGGCTCCGTAGATGTATATGTACAAACAAATTTTAATGGTAAACAAACTAATGCTGTTTTAAATAGAGCTTTTGCTCCTAAAGCAAACTCTTTTGAATTAGGCATGGTGAATATCATGATGAAAAAGAAAGTAAAAAAAGTAGGCTTTGTAGCTGACTTAGGTTTTGGCCCTCGTGCAGAAACTGCTAACAATACACTTTATGCCAATTCTATCATTGCCATTAAACAATTATATGTAACGTATGCTCCGGCTGACTGGGTGGAATTTACTTTAGGTAACTTCAGTACATTCTTTGGTTATGAATTGATTGAGCCACAAAATAACTTCAACTATTCTACTTCATTGGCATTCCAAAACGGTCCATTTTATCACACCGGTTTAAAAGCCAACTTCATGATAAAAAAATGGAATATTATGGCCGGATTTTTCAACGACAACGACACCAAATCTGACAACGACAGAAACAAATATGTAGGTGCGCAAGTTGGTTACACTGGCGACAATGGCGGTGTGTATGTTAACTTCATTGGTGGTAACGAACCTACGATGTATGCTATCAACGACTCTACAGAAGCACTTGCATATAAAAACTACAAACACTCTTACGACATTACCGGCTCTATCAAATTAGGTAAAAACAAAAAAGGTAAATTAGGTGTAAATGCTGCATATCATCAATACAGATACAAAGAACTAAAATCTGACAAACCAACACGCAGCAAATACTTTACAACATACTTATACGGACAATACGATATCAACGAAACAGCTAGCATTGGCGCACGTTTAGGTTATTTCTTCAATCCGGATGCAGCAGCTCCATACGTTGCCGGACCTGCTAAACACTTTGTAGATTTCACTTTAACAGCTCATGTAAATGTTATCGGAGGACTAAAACTTATACCTGAATACAGATTGGATTATGGAACATCAAACGTTTTCTTGAACAGAAAAGGAAATGGTTCTAAAATTCAAAACACCTTATCATTAGCTGCAGTATATGCATTCTAATTGATTTATTTTAAACCAACCCCTATAAACTGCCTTCTGTTTTCAGGAGGCAGTTTTTTTTTAATCTATACCTAACTAATTTTAATATTTTTCATCCTAAAATTGAAATAGATAACAGTTATCAATTACATAAGCTAAATTATAGTGTATTTTTGTAATTTATATGACATATTCATCCTTACAAGATTGCATTGATGACTTAGATAAATCAGGGCAACTCATCCGCATAAAAGAAGAAGTAGATCCGTATTTAGAAATGGCGGCTATACATCTTCGCATACATGAAGCAAAAGGAAAAGCCCTATTATTTGAAAAGGTAAAAGGCTCCAAATATCAAGCAGTTTCTAACTTATTTGGCACAACAGAAAGAAGTAAATTTTTATTCAGAGATTCCATTGAAAATGTAAAAACAATGATTGCATTAAAAACCAATCCGATGCAAGCATTAAAAAATCCGTTGAAATATTTAGGAGTGGCATTTTCTGCTATTAAAGCATTACCCAAAAAAGTTTCATCGCATTCATTTGAAAAAATAAAAATATCAGATTTACCACAAGTACATTGCTGGGAAAAAGATGGCGGTGCTTTTGTTACCTTACCAATTGTATATACCGAAGATGCCGACCAGCCGGGCGTTATGCAATCTAATCTCGGAATGTATCGCATACAACTTTCCGGCAATGATTACGAACAAGACAAAGAAATTGGATTACATTATCAATTGCATCGTGGTATTGGCGTGCATCAAACCAAATGGAATAAATTAGGCAAACCCATGAAAGTGTCCGTATTTATTGGCGGTCCGCCTTCTCATTCCTTTGCTGCTGTTATGCCATTGCCCGAAGGATTATCCGAATTGACGTTTGCAGGTGCATTGGGTGGACGACGTTTTAGATATATGTATGATGAAGATGGTTTTTGCTTAAGTACAGATGCTGATTTTGTTATCACAGGTGAAGTATATCCGAATGAAAATAAACCGGAAGGCCCATTTGGTGATCACTTGGGATATTATTCATTGAAACATGATTTCCCGTTGATGCGTGTAAAAAATGTATATGCTAAAAAAAATGCCATTTGGAGTTTTACGGTGGTTGGTCGGCCTCCACAAGAAGATACAGCATTTGGAAACATGATACATGGCATGACCGGCACTGCAATTAGCAAAGAAATTCCAGGCTTACACGAAGTACATGCTGTGGATGCAGCCGGTGTGCATCCGTTGTTACTCGCTATTGGCAGCGAACGATACACACCATATTACCAAAACAAACGACCGCAAGAAATCTTAACGATTGCGAATCACATTTTGGGAACCGGACAATTAAGCTTGGCAAAATTCTTATTTATTGCCAACAAAAGTGATGATGAAACATTAAACACACATCAAGAAGAAAAATTTTTCCATCATATTTTGGAGCGTATTGATTTATCGCGCGATATACATTTCCAAACTAAAACTTCTATTGACACCTTAGATTACAGTGGCGACGGATTGAATACCGGAAGCAAGGTAATCATTGCAGCTTGCGGCGAAAAGAAAAGAGAATTATTAAATGCAATACCAAATAATTTTACGTTACCATCAGCATTTAAAAATCCCAAATTAGTAACAAAAGGAATATTAGCAATTGAGATGATCAATAGCCAATGGTCAATGGTCAATATTGATATAACAAAAGAACTATCATCTATCGACGCTCAACTATTATCTCAAATACCA
>CAZDOT010000002.1:145799-175562 GCA_964507125.1 uncultured Chitinophagales bacterium
TGATATAACAAAAGAACTATCATCTATCGACGCTCAACTATTATCTCAAATACCATTAATTGTGATTTGTGATGATGCCCATTTCTTAGCAGAAAACTTTAATAATTTTCTTTGGGTTACTTTTACAAGATGTAATCCATCGCATGATATTTATGGAATAAATGAACGCTTTGAAAACAAGCATTGGTGTTGCGATACGATGATTATAGATGCCCGCATTAAACCACATCATGCACCAATTTTAGAAAAAAATATGGAAGTAGAAAAACGAGTAGATGAAATTTTAAAACGCTATATATAACAGCTTCTTATTTCAACTTTATTAGTTTTTCACTCACTACTTCGCCTTGTTGTTTCACAGAAATAACATATTCACCGGAAGGTAAATCTTGCAAATCATTCAACTCAATTTTGTTGTGTCCAATATTGCTTTTACCACTCCAGACAGTTTGGACGATTAATTGCCCAATTAAATTTTGTATGGTGATGCTGGTTGGCTTCATCTCTTTAGCATTAAACTCTACCATTACGGAATTACTAAATGGATTTGGATATACTTTCATTGCCTCTATCGTGGTATGATGTTTTATACCGGAAAGCACCGCAGAATCTTGTTTAATAATTCTAAATTTATCAAATACTTCTCCGGTTTCTTTATAAAATATACCGGTTAATTGATTGTTTTCTACTTCTAAAATCATGCTACCTACAGCATCATCGCTCATGTATTTTTTATACATCACCGGATGCATTTTTCCATTTTCATCGTCTGATTTACTACTATTCCCAATTACGCCATACACAGTGCCTTTGTCTTTGTTAGGTCCGTAGGTATATTTGATATATGTGCGATTGCTATCTGGATTTCCTGACGAGCTATCTACCATCATCGTGTTTCTTTTAAAGGTATAAGATGGACCATAATGCTTATTAATTAAATACGAACGCTCATACACATGACTGTGTCCGCATATAATTAAATCAACTCCATATTGTTCCAAGATTGGAATTACTTTCTCGCGCATACTTGCCATAAAGATTTCCCAAAAATCATCGGAGTCGTGCGTGCCTTTGGTGTATGGCGGTTGATGCCAATACGCCACTTTAAAACGTTTGTTGCTGGATTTTAAATCATCAATCAACCAATTTTTAAATGTACCACCAAATAAATCCCAAAACACATACACACGATACATTTCAGAGTTTAATGCTAAGAAATGCGTGTTACCATAATCATAAGAATAATACGCTTCCATGCCCGATGGTTTTCCGCCCATTTCAGCATTTTTGAAAACTTCTACTACATCATAATAAGGTCCGCGATGCGTTTGTGGATCATCTGCTCCATTTACACTATTATAATCATGATTTCCTGGAATTGGATAAAAAGGTAAAAAACGAAAAATGGAATCGTAGCCATAATAATTATCAAATACTTTTGTTTGATATTCGATATCGGTTCCATTCGTATATGCATTATCGCCCAACCACAACCAGCCGTTTACTTCATTATTCAATAAATAATCTTGAAACCAATTTTTCACTTTACGTTGATTGGTATTTCCGCTACCAAAATCTCCGGTAACCCAAAATCTAAAAGGCGTGGTATCTCCCGGATTTAATGCTGTTTTAAAATGATGATGCGCATCACCACCAGCTAATACAATTGTGTCAAATCCAACACTGTAATAATAGGTAGTATAAGCAGATAAGCCGGAAATTTGAACAATATGATTTTTGGTAAGCACCGTATCGTTGATAATATTATTGAGTGCATTCGGTGCATTGCCGTAACGAACCACACCATACGTTGAATCGCTGGTACGCCACATTATTTTCACACTTTTATTGGTCATGCTTTGCAAATACGGACCACGTTGCAATGTTTGTGCGTTTACAAAAGCACTAAAAAATAAAATAAGAAAACTTAAAAAGCGGAACTTTTTCATAAGATTGGTTTATATAAAGATAGTTAAAATTACTAACTCTCTTTTCTACCCAACCAAAAAAATAAAGAATTGTATGTGTTTATTTGGTGTCTATAAATATACCTACATCAGAAATTCCATCTAATGGGTCTTTACGCATTAACTGTATAATTGAGATTTGATAATTACCTTTTTGATATAAGGGCAAATCCGTTTTTAATGGAATGGTTTGTGTACATAAACTTCCGGAACTTTCGCCATACGGTTTTCCATCTATTTTAAACAACGGAATTTCGTATCGGAAGCTGGTATCTATTTTATTTCCTTTAATCAATACTTTCACCCAAAGATTACTAAACTCAAAATCTTTGGTATGTCGGATGCTAATGGAATATTGGTACTTTTTATTTTCTTCTTTTATTTCAATTGGAAATGAAATAGTATCTGTCGATTTCCATGCTTTAATATCCACTGATTTGTATTGATTGAAATAATGCTTTTGCTCACAAGCAATTAAAAGAAAGAAAGCACAACAAAAAAACAAGCTATTTTTCATGGAACAGAAATTATATTTCAAAGCAAAGATAATCAAACTGCAATCATATTCAGAAACGTATCTTCATCTATAATTTGTATGGATGAAATTTTCTGTGCTTTGGCTAATTTTCCTCCGGCTTTTTCTCCGGCTATCAAAAAATCTAAATTGGCACTTACGGCACTTAAATTTTTACCGCCATGTTGTTCCACCATCAACTTAATTGCATCTCTCGAATTTTTCGGAAAAGTTCCGGTGCATAAGAATGTTTTGCCACTTAATTTATCGGAAGTTAAAACCGTTTCTGTTTTATTAATATTGATACCGAATGACGCTAAATCATTAATCAATGCGATATTTTCTTTATCAGAAAAAAACTGAAATAAAGATTGTGCTACTTTAGGACCAACATCTTCTAACTCCGAGAATTGTGCTTCACTCCAATGTTGAAAATCGGTTAGTTTATTTACTTTCGTTGCCAACATTTTTGCCGTAGTATTTCCGATGTGTCGGATGCCTAAGCCCACAATTAAACGGTAAAGTTCATTTTGTTTGGATGCTTCAATTCCATTTTTTAAATTCTGGATAGATTTTGTTTTCCAACCTTCCAACAAACTTACTTTATCATAATCAATGGTATAAATAGAAGTAATATTTTGGATGATGCCTGCTCGCAAAAAACTGCGTACATTTTCCTCGCCAAAACCGACAATATCCATTGCTTGTTTGGAAACAAAATGTATTAGATGCTCTTCGGTTTGTGCTGCACAATTGGGATTGATGCAACGCCAAACGCTTTCATCCATCGGCTTTACCAAATGATGAGCACACGAAGGACATTGCGTTGGAAATTGAATTTGTTGTTCGCTGCCATCTCTCCTTTCTGCAATGCTTCCTACAATATACGGAATCACATCACCGGCACGCTCCACAATTACCGTATCGTTTAATCGAATATCTTTATCTAAAATAAAATCTTCATTGTGCAAGGAAATGGAAGATATTTCGACGCCCATTAATTGTACCGGTTCTATTTTAGCTACCGGCGTAATAGCACCGGTTCTGCCTACTTGAAAATCTACTTGCAATAGTTTGGAAGTAGCTTGTTTGGCTTTAAATTTATAGGCAACAGCCCATTTGGGATGATGTGCGGTTTTGCCTATCAACTGCTGCTGATGCATATCATTCACTTTTATCACCATGCCATCAATATCTATCGGATACGAATCGCGTTTATTTTCCCATTCTTTACAAAAAGCTTCTACCTCTGTAATGGCATTAAAAATTCCTTTTTCAGAAAAAGTGGTTTTAAAACCAAGTTGCGATAGCACTTCTAAATTTTTTGCATGTGATTGGAAAATATCAGTGCATTCATTTCCATTTTTATCTACGGCATATCCAATTTGATAAATGATGGCATCCAATTTTCGGGCGGCTACTTCGGCACTATCTTTTAAACGTAAACTTCCGGCAGCTGTGTTTCGCGCATTTTTATATAGTTCTAATTCTTTTTTATTTTCGGCTCTCAGTTGTGCATTTTGTTTTTTGCGTTCTTCGTTTAATTGTTCCAAGATGGCCAATTCTATTAGTACTTCGCCACGTACTTCAATTTTTTTAATTCCAAATTGTGAGAATGCAGCATGCAATGGAATCGACTTTATTGCTTTTGCATTTTGTGTAATTTCATCGCCTTCAATTCCATTTCCACGAGTTGCTGCACGAACTAATTTATCGTTTTCGTACACAAGTGCAATACTACTTCCATCTAATTTAGGTTCCACCACATAAGCAATATTTACATTGGAGGGCAATGCCTTTTTCACTTGCGTATCAAATTCTTCTAAATCCATTAGATTATAAGAGTTATTCAACGACATCATTGGTACAAGATGCGGCACACTCGTAAACGCTGCATTTAAACCACTTGCAACACGTTGTGTAGGTGAATCTGCCGTGATGAGATTGGGATTTTGTTGTTCAATTTCTTTTAATTTGGCAAATAATCTATCGTAATCATAATCGGTGATGATGGAATTTGATTGTACGTAGTATTGTGCATCGTGAAACTGAATGACTGTTTTTAAATCCTCATAAAATTGCTCGATTTCATTTTCCGCAATAAAATCATCCAACTTAGAAAGTAATATTTCTGTTAGTTGAATTTTATCAGTATGAATGGAAGAAAATAAATCGTGTGTCATATTAAAGCATCAATTTTAGCCGCCAATTTATAATCTTTTTCTGTAACCATATTTCCGGCATCATGCGTTTGTAAGGAAATAATTACTTTGTTATAAACATTAAAAATTTCCGGATGATGATTCTGCTTTTCAGCTTCCATTGCCACTTTGGTTAAGAAGGCAAAAGCTTGGACAAAATCTTTGAATATAAACTCTTTCACAAGTTTATTATCTTTTGTAATCCAACTCATAGCATAATCTTTTTATCTTGTACAAAGTTAAGAGATAAATATGAATTGGAAACTTCGATTTTTATTATGGTTTGTAAATAACGTTCAACCTATTCGGAAGATAGATGTAAATAAATTAGACGTTGAACGAAAAAATGTATTGCGTGCATCTGAATTAGGCAAAATACTATTTGACAGAAAAATTCCTATTCAGAAAGTCGAAGATTTTAAAATAGAAAATATTCCGGTTCGCTTATATAAACCATCCGACAAGAAAAATCAAAAAGTAATTATTTATTTCCACGGCGGTGGTTTTGTGCTATACAATATCGAATCGCACGATTTTGTTTGCCGACGTTTATGTGCCATGAATGATTGTATCGTGATTTCAGTAGATTATCGCTTAGCTCCGGAACACGCTTTTCCGGCAGCACACGAAGATGCGTATAAAGTAATTGAACATATTGCACAAAATGCAACGGATTACCAAATAGATGCTTCCAAAATAATTGTTGCAGGTGATAGTGCCGGCGGAAACATTGCAGCCTGTGCCGCACATCATTTCAAAAAACATCCCAACATACGCTTAGCGGCACAAGTATTAATTTATCCTTGGATAGATGGAAAATTAAAATCCAAATCGATTGAAAATTATAGCAATGGTTATTTGCTAACAAAGGAAACGATGCATTGGTTTCAAGAGCAATACACGCCCAAAGTGGAAGACCGACTTAATCCGCTCGTATCGCCTATTTACCAAAAGGATTTCAAAAATTTAGCACCGGCATTTATACTCACTGCCGAATATGATCCATTAAAAGATGATGGTTCGGACTATGCTGATGTGTTGAAGAAAAATGGAAATATAGTATTGTATAAAGATTATAAAAAACTGATACACGGTTTTTTCAATCTACCAAAATTATCTTCTGAAAGTATGCAATCCTATTATGATATACAAGCTTTCATAAAGAAAACAGTATAGTAATAAATTGGATTAATTTTTTACGGTACTTAATACCATTTTTAATTTCAACTTAGCACCTAAAGACATCACATCCACTAAATCTTGTACGGTAAGATTGTCTGCTACACGCAATACTACTGTTTGATCCGGATTATTGCCCATCGCTGTTGTTAATGCATTTTCTAAACCTTCTAATGGGATTTCTGTGGTGTTAATGTAGTATCGTTTATCTTCGGTAACCGATAAAGTAACCGGTTGTTTTGCCAATTGCTCCGTCGTATTTGCTTTTGGCAACATCAACTTAATTACATTTGGATTTGCTATCGTAGAAATAATCAAGAAAAACAACATTAAAAAGAACATAATATCGTTCATGGATGCCATAGCATCTTCATCGTGAAACGGTCTTCTTCTCTTGATATTCATACAGTTATTTTTCTTGTTGTAAAATGGAATTAAGTTGATTTATTTATTAACCGGTTTTTGAATACCACGAACAAACTCAAAAATTTGTTTTTGTAATTTCATGGAATAATTATCTATCAACGTTAATAAGAAATGGTAACCCATAAACGCAATAACACCTACTACTAATCCGGCTGCTGAAGTAATCATTTTTTGATATAAACCTGCCGAAATTGTACCGATGGAAATATCCGCAGTCTGTGATATTTTAAAGAAGATTAAAATTACCCCTAAAATTGTACCGATAAATCCTAAACGTGGCGCCACACCCGAAATAATACTAATCCAGCTGGTGCGTTTTTCCATTTCATTAATTTCAATATTCGATTGAATTTCTAATGCTTTTTCGATGTGGTCTATCGGTTTTCCTAATTGAGAAATACCCGCTTGCAATACATTGCCTAATGCAGTTTTATCGGAAGTGCAAAGTGCATCGGCTCCTTGTAAATTTCCGGAATATAATTTATCCAACACTTCTCTAACTAAGTTGTTATTGATTTTAGAACGTTGATTAAAAAACAACCATCTTTCTACAATAAAGAAAATAGATACAGCAAATAAAACAATCAATGGTATCATAATAACACCACCTTTCATTAATAAACTCATTACTGAAAGCTCCTCAATAGGTGCTGCCGCTGCCGGAGCTATGATATTAGAAGAATCAACGACTGCTGTTGTAACTGCTTGCAAAAAAATTCCCATGTATTTAATTTATTTGAACAAAATTAAGATTTTAAGATAAACGTACAAATTGAATATACTATTGTATTGTGGATAACCTTATATTCAAAGTATTTAACTATTTTTAGCTTTCAAATAAAATGCCAAATTGATGACAAACCGCATAATTAGACTGTTTTTCTTACTCCTTGTACTTTCTATTTATTCCGGTTCGTATGCTATCAATCTAAAAAAAGATAAAAAAAAACCTATCCAAACGGCATTAACTCCTGATTTTAACACGCCATATCTTATTATAAAAGACACATTGCACACAGCGGATTCACTCACCGTGCACGACGATACAATTTTTAATACGAAATATGCGATAAAGAGAGTAGTTGCAAATTATGATTTAGTTCCGGATACTACTTGGCAAAATCCAAATGTTTTTATCATAAATTATGATACTGTTTTCCATTACGATTATGCACCGGTTGATCCGGCGTATGCTTATACAGGAAAAATAAAAATGCGAAAACCGTATTCCTTTTTCAGGAATTCGGAAGTATTAAACAAACCGCGTGTTGGTTTAGTTTCCGGAATGATAGCCGGATTATATGCAACGGCAAATGCTTGGTGGAGTGCCGCGTGGTATTCGCAATCCGAGCGAGAAAAATTCCATCTTTTTAATGATTGGGGCGAATGGAACCAGATGGATAAGTTAGGACATGCCTACTCTTGTTATTTCGAATCGAAATGGCATTATGATTTATATAGATGGGCAGGTGTTAAAGAAAAAAATGCCATTTGGATTGGCATGTTAATGGGCAATATGTGGCAACTTTCCATTGAAGTAAATGATGGTTTTCAAAAAAAATGGGGATTTTCTTGGGGTGATATTGTGATGAATGTAAGTGGTAGTTTATTATTTGGCATCCAACAATATTTATGGCACGACCAAAAGATAACGATGAAGATGTCGGCGTTTCCGGTAAACTACAACAAGTACAACGACCCGATGGTAAAAGCCAGAGCCGATAAATTATACGGCACATCGTTTACAGAAACGTTATTGAAAGACTATAACGGAATTACATTTTGGTGGAGTGTTAGTCCGGGTGCATTTATTAAAAATCCGAAATCAAAATTTCCGAAATGCTTACAAGTTTCTTTTGGATACGGAGCATCCGGTATGTTGGGTGGTTACAAAAACATTTGGAATAAAAACAATTTAAGTAGTGATGATTTAGAGAACGTAGATCCGGCTGATATTGTTGACCGTACAGACATACAACGATTGCATCGTTTTTATTTTTCTTTTGATATTGATTGGACAAAATTACCGGTGAAAAAACATTGGGCAAAAGGTTTGATGAAAGTATTAAACATCATTAAACTTCCAGCTCCGGCAATTGAATTCAACAACAATAAAACGGGAAGCAAAGTAGCTTGGCATTGGTTGAAATTTTAAATAAAATGATAGCAGAATCCTATCTTAAAGTCATCTTACAATATATTTAAAAACAATTAGGTCGCTCAAATGAGCGACCTAATTGTTTTCTATCTGTCAATAATTAATTAAACAAAAAACTGAACGATATAAAAGGTGATGGCTGCGAGTATAGCACTTATTGGAATGGTTAAAATCCAAGCCCACAATAAATTAACTGTAACGCCCCAACGCACTGCACTCAAACGTTTGGTAGCACCAACACCAATGATTGCTCCTGTAATAGTGTGTGTAGTAGAAACCGGAATACCCATTTGCTCCGTTAAAAACAAGGTGGTGGCACCGGCAGTTTCTGCACAAACACCTTCTAACGGTGTTACTTTGGTGATTTTTGTTCCCATTGTTTTTACAATTTTCCAACCACCGCTCAACGTGCCCAAACTAATCGCTACATAACAAGAAAGCGGCACCCAATCCGGCATAGCTTTTAAATCTACGATATTGCCATTTGCCATTAATGCAGCAGCAATAATTCCCATTACTTTTTGTGCATCATTTCCACCATGTCCAATACTAAAGGCGGCAGAAGAAAGCAACTGCATTTTCTTAAAGTTGTTGGCGGTGCGTTGTGCACTTGGCTCTCTGATAATTTCTGTATAAATAAAAGATGCTATTAAAATCAACAACATTACAATCAAACTGTAACGAATTACTTTGTTGTCGCCTTTTTCAATTTCTTTTATTAAATCCTTCTTGATGTCAACACGAACAATCTGGTCAAACTCTGCCATTTTATTAGGTTGTATCGGCACTTTGGTTAACATTACTTGCACCATACTATCATAACCTAACGTTTTGAACTGTTTGGTAATAGGTTTCAGCGAGTCAATGGCTACTTTAGCAAACTGATATGCTTGCACATGTTTCTTGTCCTTTTTAGCTAATACTTCTAATTGTTTTACCTTAAAAAACAACTTGATATTATCTTCAATTCTTGAGGCAGTTACCATTTCCATATCGATATTAGAAACGATATCCGTTGCTACTTGCTCTGCACCTTTTGCTTCGTAAAATCGTACGTATTCAAACGCTTTATGTGCGTTGGCATACGCGATAGTATATTTCTTTTCATTCGATGCTTTATCTGCTACTTTATCTATATCTTCAATAGCTTTTTGATAAGATGATACTTTGAAAAATTTCTCTATGTTTTTATCTATTTTCTTTTCTTGGAAATGGATAAACATAAACCACACCAATACACATGTAAATAACAAAACCGTACACTTTAACCAAGTAGTACGTTGCATCATAATGAGTGTATAAAACATGGAGATTCCCATGCCTATAAATGGGGCAAGAAAAATGAACATAATAATTTTTAGTACGTTAGCACTATCAATAATTAGATGCAACGGAATGAAGCCTTTTTGCATAAATGCATGTGTAATAGCTGCTCCAGCGAATCCACCGATTAAGGTGTGTGAAGAGGACGATGGAATGCCATACCACCACGTAAGTAAGTTCCAAATAATGGCGGCAATTAATCCGGAAAAAATAACAGGTAGCGTGATGAAATTTTCATTTACAGTTTTACCAATGGTATTGGCAACAGCGTGGTCTTTGAAAATTAAGAATGCAATGAAATTAAAAAATGCTGCCCAAACTACTGCTTGAAAGGGCGTTAATACTTTGGTAGAAACGATGGTTGCGATGGAGTTAGCGGCATCGTGAAAACCATTTATATAATCGAATAATAATGCTAGTAGTATAATGATAATTACAAATTCCATAAAGAGTATTTAGTGTAATAACTGTGTTTCAAAATAAAAAACACTATGAGTATTTAATAACGATAGATTCAATGACATTCGACACATCTTGGCATTTATCAGAAATTAATTCCAACTCTTCATACAAATCTTTCATTACAATGATACGCACCGGATTATCTTTATTATAGCGAATTAAATCGCCCATTGCTTGGTTGTATATCATATCTACTTTAGATTCATAACCGTGTACTTTAATGCAAGCATCGTTTACTTTTTGAAGATCTTTCATATTTCTCAATTCGTAAATTGCTGTTTTCAGCTCTTTTACTGATTCATCATTTAATTCAGAAATTTTCAAAATATAATCATTGAACTCATTGAATTCGTAGTTTTTCATTTTGTTACCTACTTCATCAATATAATCTACTACATCATCCATAGCAGCAGCTAATGCTAAAATATCTTCTCTATCAAAAGGTGTGATAAAATTTTTATTGAGTTCTAAATAAATATTATGAACGATGTCGTCGGCTTCGTGTTCCAACTTTCCGGTTTGTGCTAAAATTTCCATACGTTTAGCATCTGTGCATTTCATTGCTTCTAAAAAAACTTCGCTAATTTTCACAGAAACATCTGCTCCTCTTTCAAATAAATTGTGGAAGATTTTGTCTTTAGGTTGGAAAAATTTTAATAATGGAATTGACATATTGTTTGATTTAATAGTTTAAAAATTAGATGATAATTTGGAATTGCATTCTCCAAATTCCACTTGTTTGTTTTTTAGTTTTATTGTCTGAAATAGTATAATCTGTTTGAATTTTTAAATTGTGTTCAAAAAAGTATTTTGTAAAGGCAATGGTGTAATCATTTATTTGCTCGATGTTTCCATGTTTTCCGGCAAATGAATGATTATACCGAAAAGCCACATCGTAGTGTTTCTTAAAAGTGTAGCCTGCTGCTACATAAAATGAATGTCCTTTTTTGTACAAATTTGCCGTATCGTTTTTTACGGTACGATACACATAATCAGAATTGATGTTAAGTCCTCTCCATTGAAAATTCAAATCGGCATAAACAGTGTGAATACTTTTTTGTGCCGTATCTGCAATGGTATTGCCGCCCATTTGTCCATATTGAAAAATAGCTTTGTGGTTAAAATCATAAGCCAACCCAAGTGCTAATTTCGGTTTGATGTCTCTGGAAAAATTAACTTGCGAATAACTATTAAAATTACCCAACGGCAACCATTCCACACGAGCCATATAATCAAAATGTTGGAACGATGCATCTGTATAATTTCTACCTTCTCCGGTGGCAATAGAAACAATTGGTTTCACCAACATTTTTTTTCCAAAATTACCTTGTACTTGAAAACTAAAATCTTTGTCGGAACGGAACAACGCACTCGTCGGACTTCTATCTATAAATTGTTGCAGGTGTGCTGATGTCATCGACTCTCTATTTCCGGGCAAATTTGCTTGACCTATTTGCAATGACACATATTTTATTGGTGTGTACCGTAGATATGCATCAATTAATACACGACCTTTTTTTACTTCGCGTGGTTCAAATCCTAATTGTAAGGCAAACAATAATTTATTATGAAAGAAGGTTGCCCGTGTGCGCAATCTCAAGCGTTGTATTTGTGCAGAAACTGTCGGTTTGTATCCTTTTAAAAATACTTTGCTTACATCTATTCTATCTTGATTTATCAAACTTAAATTAAATGACATAGATGAATCGGCATCTGTTACGGTCATTCCATTTCCAAGTTTAAAAGAGACGTTGGCATTTTTTGCAGCACTTATTTTTGATGTTGAAACAGCAATCAATAAAAATAAAAATTGCTTACTAAAACATAAACTTATTAGAGGTAATATATAATGATGAAGCAACGAGCTCATTTGTTTCTGTATCAGCTTCACACTTGAAATGAGTTCATCAAACGAGCCAAAACAATAATCGATGTAAGTTGAATAGATGGCAAAATTCATCGATGCAAAGTTCTATAAAATAGTGATAGGTTGTGCTATTTATCCCGTTTTACAATTACACACATTTAAGAATGAAGCTATTATTAACTTTGTTAACTATTTAAATATCAACGCAATATAAAAACAAATCTGTTCACATTGTTATTATTTTTCATAAATCGGAGGAAAAGTTCACTAAAAATTCACAGAAAGAAAACTAAACACAACAATATCAACAGAATAGGGCAATAAACATAAAATATGTTATTAAATAATAAAGTAGCACGCAATCAAACAAAATTGAATGATATTTGTTGTTTGGATATCAACTCTATTTGAAAAGGATATATACCATATTACTCTTAATTAATTTCGTAACTTTTACGATAGGTATTGGCTATCTCCAAAACAATTCCAGAAGTTATATCACTTCCATTCCAGCAGAAGAAGAACACGGCACATCTAAAGGAATTGATGTAAATGAAAAGAGTTTAAAACTATTACACCAATTCAAACATTTAAAATTAGCAGCCGATTATTTTTATTTATGTGAACGAAATAAATTCAATCACGTTATTCTACATATTTTTCCTGTAGATTGGTTAGAAACCTTTTTACCGCCACCAGAATTAGCATAATTTCTCCTTATTTATTACACATACTTTCTATACTTTTTATAGATAGAATCACCTATATATTTCTCACAATAAATATTAAAGTTCATGACTTTCTCTAAAAATACTTTCTCTAATTTCAAATATGATTTATCATCCGGTTTAGTCGTATTCTTAATTGCATTACCTTTATGTTTAGGTATTGCATTAGCTTCCGGAGCACCTTTATTTTCAGGATTAATAGCTGGCATTGTTGGTGGTTTAGTGATTGGCACGCTAAGTAAATCTGCTTTAAGTGTTAGTGGGCCGGCCGCCGGACTAACAGCCATTATTTTAACAGCCATTACCAGTATTGGTTCTTTTGAAATATTTCTTTGCGCTGTTATTGTAGCCGGAATTTTTCAAGTTTTATTAGGCATTGCCAAAGCCGGTAGTATTTCCTATTATTTTCCATCGAATGTTATTGAAGGAATGCTTGCAGCAATCGGCATCATCATCATCTTAAACCAAATAGAACACGCTATCGGAATTGGTGGCATCCAAAAAGAAGAAGAAGAATTAAAAATCATCACCTTCTTTAATGCGATAAAAAATAACCTATTTCATATCGGAGCATTATTAATCACGATTAGTTCTATTGGAATTTTGTTGTTATGGAAACTGCCTTTTATGAATAAACTACAGGCTATACCAAGTGCTTTAATTGCAGTAGTATCGAGCATTTTACTCAATGAGTTTTTTATTGCAAACAATTATAGCTTTGCTATTACAGATAAAAAAATGTTGGTAAACATACCTGTTATTTCCAGTTTCGGTGAATTTATAAATAGTTTCACTTTGCCTAATTTTAGCGGTTTTTTAAATGCTGATATTTGGGTTATTGGAGCTACTATTGCCATTGTAGCGTCTATAGAAACATTATTATGTATTGAAGCAATAGACAAATTAGATCCACACAAACGCAACACACCAACCAACAGAGAACTCATTGCTCAAGGAACCGGAAATATCGTAAGTGGTTTTATCGGTGGTTTACCTATTACGTCGGTAATTGTTCGTTCATCGGCTAATTTAGGTGCTGGTGCCAAAACAAAATTATCCGCCATATTTCATGGGTTTTTCTTATTAATTGCTTGTGTTAGTATTCCATTTTTATTAAACAAAATCCCGTTAGCAACCTTGGCTGCTGTGCTAATTCTTACCGGTTATAAATTATGTAATCCTGCCGTATTTAAAAAAATGTGGAAAGAAGGAAAATGGCAATTTATACCATTTGCTGTAACAGTAGTGGCAGTAGTGGCTACCGATTTATTAAAAGGTGTTGCCATAGGAATGGTTGTAAGTATTGCATATTTACTAAGACAAAACATCAAAAATGCTTACTATTTCCATCGCTCCAGTTATAAAAATGGTGATGTAATAAAAATTGAATTATCAGAAGAAGTTTCCTTTTTAAACAAAGCAAGTATTTTATTGACCTTGGATCATGTACCGGAAAATAGCATGGTGATTATCGATGCATCTAAATCAAAATTTATAGACCACGATGTACTTCAAGTAATCAAAGAATTTAAAGAAATAAAATCTGTAGATAAAAATGTAAAAGTGATACTAACCAACTTCAAAGAAGCGTATGAAATAGAAAACACGGAACACATCAGTATGATTAATGCTGATTTTGTTTCGATGGATGAATTAATAGCACACACACATGGTTCACAAAAAAGACTTATCCAAGATTTAAAACTATCTAAAAAAATCTACGTGCAAAATAAAAGCATCTAATAAAAAAACAACAGAATGAAAACACTCAATAAAGAAAGACAAGCATCCATCACACCTCGAATTGCCCTTAACTTACTAAAGGAAGGCAATGCTCGATTTATATTTAATTTAAGTGCCAATAGAAATTTATTACAACAAGTAAACGACACCAGAAATGGACAATGGCCCTTTGCCACTATTTTAAGCTGTATTGATAGCAGAACTTCAGCAGAATTATTATTTGATCAAGGATTAGGCGATATTTTTTCTGTTAGAATTGCCGGAAATATAGTAAATACTGATATTTTAGGCAGCATGGAGTTTGCTTGTAAAATAGCACAATCTAAATTAATTGTAGTGCTTGGACACTCAAAATGTGGTGCTGTAAAAGGTGCGTGCGACCATGTAGAAATGGGCAATTTAACAGAGTTATTATCTAAATTGCAACCTGCGGTTTATCAAGAAAAAGAAACCATTGAAAATAGAAATTCCAGCAATGCTGTATTCGTAGAAAACGTTGCTGTGCTCAACGTAAAACGTAGTGTTAAAGCACTTTTGGAACGAAGTTATATCTTAGAACAAATGGTGGAAAATGGGGAAATTGGAATCGTAGGTGCGATGTATAATGTTGAAACCGGAAAAGTAGAATTTCTTCGAGATGTACAATACATCAAAGATGAAGAGAACACAACTTTCAACTTAGCTGAATTAAGACATTAAACAACATATATCAGTGGTATCTGAAAGTATAGAATTCTATTAAGGTTATTTGACTATCTTTATTGATAGAAAACACCAAAACATGAAACAATACAAAAAGATACTGCTGTTCTTTTTTTTATGTCAATTTGCCCATTTATTATTTGCTCAAACGTATAACATCCAAGAATTTGATGTAAACAAAGAACAAAATGGTGCGGTTTATAAGTTTTCCTTTGTACACATTTCGGATGTACATATTGGAGAAGGTATTAGTGATTACGGCACACCCGGATTTTACAACGACACTATGCCGGCAACGGATAACAGTGAACCGGCAACGCGACTGCAAAGAGCCGTAGATTGGATAAATACAAACAAGATTACAAAGAACATAAAGTTTGTCGTTGTATCGGGCGATTTAACCGGAAGTGCCGAAAAATCGGAGTTTCAGATGTGCAAAAAAATCTTGGATGGATTAACCGTTCCGTATGTTCCGGTTATCGGCAATCACGATATTTGGCCTTATGTACGCTATCAAGAAGAAGCACCGTATGCCAATGCCGATTCTTTAATGAACGAAGTATTTGCATCTACTTTTGATGCGAATAGAAATTTCTTTACCAATTGGAATGATGGCACACGACTCAGCAGAACCTATAATCCGGAAACAGGCATTGAACATTATTTCCAAAATTTTTCATTTGAATACGAAGATTTTATTTTTTATGGTTTAGATTTTAATCCAAGATACCATGTAAATAAGGCGGAGCCGGGCATCGGGCCGGAAGCCCAATTGATGGATTGGAATGGTGGCACGTTTAGATGGTTGAAAAATGAATTGATCAACCAACCAAATAAACGAAACAAAAATATCTTTTTC
Source organism: uncultured Chitinophagales bacterium (assembly GCA_964507125.1). Classification (GTDB taxonomy): domain Bacteria; phylum Bacteroidota; class Bacteroidia; order Chitinophagales; family JADIYW01; genus JADJSS01. The sequence continues at coordinate 161,929 of CAZDOT010000002.1, forward strand.
ATTTCACATCATCCGGCAACAGATAACTTATTATTTATTTTATCCGGTTTTGTTTTTGATTTTGATGAATATGGAAAACTCATTAATATGCTTCGTCCATTCAAGCCTAATTTAGCATTGTGGATGGCAGGACATATTCATATTGATTACGATTATTGGTTATTGGAAAATATTATGCGTGTGCGTGGAATGGCCGCCAACAAAGATGATGACTCTGCACATTTTGAAATTGTACATGTGTATGAAGTTCCCACAACTACAGCTATCAATACAAATAAATCAACCAAAGGTTTTTCCATTTTTCCAAATCCAAGTAATGGAATTTTTGAAATAGAAAATGAAATTGGGAATGATGTAACTACAATTAAATTAATGGATATGATGGGCACCACACTTTATGAAAACACCATTCATAACAAAAACAGCTCAACACAAAAACAAACTCTTGATTTTACATATTTGCCAAAAGGTGTGTATTTACTGGCAGTTTCAAACAAACAGCACACGCAAACGCAGCAACTCACTATTCAATAATTACGGATTGCACCATTTTTCCATATCCTCTTGTTCTATCAAAACACCGTTCACTTTTTTCTGTACAATGCCATTATCTACATACATCACAACCGGAAGAAAAAAACCTGCCAACTGTGTCCATTTATCAGGTCCTAAAAATAAACTATGCGGAATATTTTCTACTTGATGTTCTTTTAAAAAAGCATCTAACATATTGGCATCACCGTTTAAAACAAGATAGATGGGCAAATCCGGATTTCTTTTTTGGATGAGATGCAATTTTTTTGCTGCTACTTTACAATGCGAACAGGATAAACTTAGAAACGCCACTATATGCTTACCTTGCTTTAAATTCACTGTTGGTGGTGCTTGCGATGAGTCTTCATATAAATAAGATAAAGGCAATGCATAATTCACTCTATTCATTGAAATATTGGAATGATATTTTGTATAAATAGGATTAATAAAAAATCCCAAAATAAAACTACCTACTATCAACATAGGAATGGCAATTCTTTTGTATTTACTCGACCAATATTCTTTTTCAGCAGACCAATACAATGCCATTACAGCAACGATTAAACCTATATTTTTCAGCAATCCTTGCAACGGTGTCATTTTATATACCTCACCAAAACAACCACAATTTCCAACATTTCCTTCTCTTATTATTTTATATAGAAGATAGATGGAAAATGCCAATAAAATAAAGGTTGCCAAGCGAATTGTCCATTTCCGTAAGGAAAGATTCAGTACAAAAAGAAAACCAACTAAAAATTCAATGGAGATAAAAAAACGTGCTATATAAGGTGCAGTATTCCACGATGCCAATCCAATATCTACAAACTGATATTCAAATGGTTCAATAGGAAATAATTTTGTTATAGCAGATACTATGAAAACGAATCCAATAGAAATACTTAATAAAAATGGAATCCAATTTTTCACGGCAATGGAAAATAGCTATGTAAGATTAAACAAAAAATCTAATATTCCGAATCCTGATTTTCTTCATCTATTTGCCCCCAATTTCCGGTGTCGCCTCCACTAATCAACGTTTCATTTTCTGACTCACATAAATCTTTTACCAACGTCGAATCGGAAGGACGGAAAAACTTCGCATTTTTATTCAATGCTAATTTTGGATCGCTGTAAGCTTTTTGCATAAACATACCAAAAACCGGCATGGCAGCTCTACCACCTTGTCCGGTTCCGGTGTATAAGAAACGAATCATTGGATCGTCACAACCAACCCAAACACCACACAACAATTCCGGCGTATATCCAATAAACCAAGCATCTGTATTTTTATTGGTCGTGCCTGTTTTTCCGGCAACATCCACCGGATAACTGAAGTAGCCACGTAAGCCTGCTGCTGTTCCACCGGGACCAACAGGGCCTTTCATTACTTGACACATCTTATACGCAATATTATCGTTGAATACTTCTTTCATTTTGGTAGCAAAGTTTTGGATTACGTTGCCATCTTTATCTTCGATACGCAATAAATATTGTGGCTTCGTACAAATACCGGCACTTGGAAACACGCTATATGCTGCCATCATTTCTTCTAATGAAATATCTGACGCACCTAAGCAAATGGGTGCATACGGTGGCAAATCAGAGGTAATAAATAATCTTCTCGACAAATCAATAATTGGATTGACACCAAATTGTTTGGTGATATATGCCGCCATTTGGTTATTAGAAGTTTTAAGTGCTTGCACCAACGTTTGCGGGCCACCACTTCCACCACGCGGTGCCCAATTTCCGATGCGTACTTGTCCCGGTGCAATTACCATACAAGGTGACCACCCATTATCAACAGCCAATGCATACACAATTGGTTTAAACGTAGAACCTACTTGACGTTTGGTGTTTATGTTGCAATGGTCGTATTTAAAATATTCAAAATTTGGACCACCTACCCAAGCACGCACGTAACCGGTGTACGGCTCAACCACCATCACACCTACTTGCAAAAACGATTTATAATATTTTACAGAATCATACGGTGACAAAGTAGTATCTTTTAATCCGGTATAGGTAAACACTTTCATGCGGTGTTTATCTGTTTTAAAATTCTCTAAAATAGCATCCTTACTCAAGCCTTGATCTTTCAATGCATACCATCTATCCGTGTATTTGCAAGCTGTTTCCAGAATGCGTTTCCCATCTTTAGTTTCCCAAGGATTCCAACCACTTTTAAATTGGGCATCCATGTTTTTTTGATATTTTGTAAGATGTTGTACAGCGGCTTCTTCGGCATATTTTTGCATACGTGTGTTGATGGTCGTATAAATTTTTAATCCATCGGTATAAATATTATATTCTGTTCCATCTGCTTTTTTATTTTCTTTAGCCCATTTTTTCAATTGCTCTGCAACAATCATTCTAAAATACGGAGCTAAACCATCATTGGCCGTTTCCGGATGAAAATTTAATTCTATTGGTTTATCTTTTAATCCATCAAATTGTGCTGTGGTAATATCACCTTGCTCCATTAATTTACGCAAAACAGTGGCTCTTCTTTCTAAAGTACGTTGTCCAAATCTTCTCGGATTGTAATACGATGGATTTTGCAACATACCAACGAACATGGCGGCTTCTTCTATGCTTAACTCTTTCGGTTTTTTATTAAAATAAATTCTGGATGCACTTTCAATTCCGACTGCATTATTCACAAAATCGAATGTATTAAAATACATCGCAATAATTTCTTCTTTAGTGTAACGTCGTTCCAACATTATAGATATCACGTATTCTTTGGCTTTTTGCATAATACGTTGCACAATATTTTTGGCTCTGTTGTGAAACATATTTTTTGCCAACTGCTGCGTGATTGTACTGCCGCCACCGCCTTTTCCTAATTTTACAATAGCACGTAAGGTTCCAAATAAATCTATTCCGGAATGCTCGTAAAAACGTTCGTCTTCATTTGCCACCAATGCTTTTACCAAATATGGTGGTAAATCTTCGTACGCTACATTACTTCTATTATCTACAAAATATTTTCCAATCAAAACAGAATCGGCAGAATAGATTTCTGTTGCTAAATTGGAATTTGGATTTTCAATTTCTTCAAAGCTCGGCAGTTTGCCAAATAATCCGATGCGCACAAAAAAGAAAAAAGCAAATATGCTGAAGACCAATGCTCCAAATAATTTCCATAAGTTTTTAGGTTGCTTTAACCATTCCAATAATCTATTCATTATTTCGGATAATTAGCATTAAAATATCGTTCGTAAATATCAAAATCACTTAATTTCTTCAGCAGTTTAAAGTTCTTTTGCGAAATAATATAATATTGAACTTTATCGACATTATATTTTCCAAACACGGCTGCTGTTTTAGTGTTGAGTTGTGTTACATAATTAGATGCTTCCGTAAATCCTTCGAATTTCTTTATTTGCATGATGGCAAATGATTCCATAAAAATTGGATTTACTTTCAATTTAAAATCGTTGAAATGTTGGTTATTGAATGTTTGAATTTGGTCTTTTACTTCCAACACTTTCATGTATTTATCTTTCAAACGAACCATTACCCAAAGCGTGTTGGTATCTACCGCAAATAAAGCACTCAATGTATCTTTCGGCAAAGTATCTGTTTTCGCGTTCAAATGAGTAGTTGCCGTGTCAATTAATTTGTTTTCGTATTGAATGTAGGAAATCAAATAGGCTTGTGCTTTTTCTTTCACTTCGCCATCTTTGTATTTCATAATTATTTCAGACAAAGAACGTTTGTAATTTTCGAATTGTTTTGTTTTTCCAAATGATACCGCTTCCAAAAATTCAAATTGTGGTATCTTATCTGATTTTGGATATTTCGTTTGTGCAATAAATTTATTATTGATGACTTGTTGGTAATTTCCATCTAAAAACAATTGATACGTACTTGCATAAAGAGCTTCTGCAGACGCTGTTTTTTCATCCACTGTTTTTTCTTTACCAATAGCGTTTAATGCAGCTGCTACATCACTCATCGGATAGTTTTCTAAAATGTAGTTTTTTTCTTTCTCTGCCAATCCGGTTAAGTTGTTTTCTATATGCATCAAATATTGATAATAATGTGCTTTGGCATCTTCATCACTATTTGGAAAACGACGAATGAGTTCATCAAAAGCTTGTTTGGCTTTCGGCAAATTATTCAATTTATTTTTTAAAATTTCACCAGAACTAAACAATGCGTCGGCAATCAATTTATCAGAAGCTATAAAGTCTTCAGGTGTTTTTGGAATTTTCAACGATGCATTTGTCGAATCGGCTTTATTGTTTTTAGTATTTTTATTCTTAATGGTAGATGTAGCTGTATCAGAAGAAGTGGAATTATTGTTATTGGAAAACACCTCATCAAAAGAGGCAGATTTATTGCTTCTACGCCAATTGGGTTCTAATTTACGGTCGCCCCAAATTTTAATAAATTCGTTGTAACCTTTGCTTTTTGTTTCCGGATTATAGAAATACCACAAACCATTGGAAATACCAGAACTTGGTGTAAATGTGTTATTGTTATTGGTGTTATTGCCATCACCCAAATCCGAACTAAAACGAGATTTTTTCTTAGCTGCTTTGTCTTTTTCAGCTTGAATTTCTGCTAAGAATTTTTCTAATTCTTTCGGTTTCATTTTACCCAACACTTGCAAACTATCTTGTTCGTGAATTGTCTGTGCGTTTTCGGCTAAGTCATTTAAGATAGCTTTACGAGCCGCAATTTCATTGTAATTTTTAAATGTATTGGGCAAATACGCAATGGCACTATCATAAAAAATAGCGGCTTGCGCGTATGCTTCTTTTTCAAAGTAGATTTCACCTAATCGCAAATACGATTTTCCTTTTTGCTCATTATCGGCAAGTGCTTTTGAAACAGATTTTTGTAAATAGGTAATTGCTTGTGCTGTATCTTTTTGGAAATAATAATAGTTAGCGATGGTGTACAAAACTTCATCGGCGTGTTCTTTATTTTTTCCTAGCTTAATAAGTTTTGTTAGCATTTTCACCACATCTTCATCGGCTAAATCAGGATTTGCACTATAAATATTTGCCAATTGTATTTTGGAAAACAAGAGCATATCTTCTGTTTTCGTGTGTTTACCGGCTTTTACAAAATAATCTACAGCATCCGCAGGTTGGTTATTACGTTGATATAATTGTGCTAATAAATATTCGTAGTAAGCTTTATCTTTTTTCTTTTTAAAATACAACATGGCATTTTCCAACTCTTCAATTGCCGGAGAATAATCATTACGACGCATGTGATAATAGGCATCTATCAAATAAAAATCTCTCCGTTGATTTTTGGTCAACTTGCGCAATGCTTTTCCATACGAAATCATACTTTTTGCATCGCCATAATTGCCAAGTTCTATTAATGATTTTGACATCCAAACTATTGATTCCGGACGAGACAATTTGTGTTTAATTTTTTCCCAGAAAGTAAGCTTATCTAATTTGGCTTCTTTTTTAGGATCCAATTCTTTTAATGGATTTTGATTTTTGCGATTGCCGGTAGAATCTACATAATATGGATTATCGATATATTGATCGCCTAATAAAATATATTGTTTATCCTTGCTAAAATCGAGCTTCTGCTGTTTTTTTGCTGTGGTATTGGCATTCAATGTTGCCGAATCTATTTTAGTAGATTTTCCTTTTGCTTTAGCTATTAACTCAGCCGGAATTTTTTTGCCTTTCTTCTGCAGTTCCAGAATTTTCTTTTTGGCTTTAATAATCTCTTCTATTTCTTTCTTCTTTTTAGCAATAGCATCTTGTTGTTTTTCACGAGCATCTTCTGCTTTTTGCTCTGCTTGTTCTTGTTGTAGTTTAAATTGGAATTCGATAATCTTCTTTTTTTGTCCGGCTTTTTTGGCTAATTCTTTTTCGCGTTGTTTTAAATACTTCAATCTATCTTTATTGCTAAACTCCAATTTCATATTCATCTTTCCGGGTTTCATGGTGGTTACGATGTATTGAAACGTAATTAAAGATGTATCGTATTGTTTTCTTAGAAATTGAGATTTTCCTAAAAGTAAAAAAGCATTATCTCGCCAGCGACTATAATCGTGTAATTGCAACACTATGCCTGTTTTTTTGGCTATCAATTCTAATTCAGCCGTATTGCCGGAAAAATCAGCTCCATCGTGATAATAAAATGGAAGTAATTCATTGTAATTTAATTCTCGTTTAAAGAGATGTGTTTTTACAATTTCTTTGTAGAGTTCATTTGCATTAAAATAGTAATTATTCCGTGTGGTTAAATCACCCCAAGCCCGCTTAATAATATTCGGGCGTTGATATTGAGATGTTGTTTTTTTCTTCTTATCAGCAAAAGAATAAGATGTTATCAAAAACAAACAACCCAAGAATAAAAATAGTTTTTTAACCGTAGAAAGGTGCATACTCGTATTAATTGCCTAATTTTAACGCAATTTCTTAAATTTATTTTACTTATTCGAGTGAAATTTATTTAATTGCTACAAATGTCGTTAAAAATATCGAAATGGAAAGAATGGGTTGCTAAACTAAAAAATGTTTATCGCTTCCAAATTGTAGATGAAAAAAGCTACGATGTTAAGTTAGTTTGGGAATTAAACCGACTCAACGTGCTTATTGGTGCAGGTTTATTGTTGGCTATTTTCACTGTTTTAAATTTTATTTTCATTGCTTTTACACCGCTCAAACAATATATTCCGGGTTATGGTTCATCAGATAGAAAAGATGTGATAAAGGTAAGTATACGAACAGAAGAATTGGAAGAAAAGGTAAATGCACAACAGAAATACATCACCAATATCCAAAATATATTAAACGATAAGATTGTGGTAGATGCGGTTAAATCCAACCTAAAAAAAACAAAAGTAGACACCGGTATTTTAAGTGTCAAATCGCCCAATTTATCTAAGTTTGTGAAAGAAGTGGAAAAAGGATTAAAAAACGCCGAATTAATGGAAAATGTGTACGACCACAAGTCAAGTGTATTGCAAAACTTAGAAATTATTGCACCATTAAACGGAAACATTACAACTAAATTCAGTGAAACCAATCCTTTTATTGTTTTACAATCCACTGCTACCAAAGAAGTAAAAGCTATTCTTTCGGGCAATGTTATTCTGGTTGACAACGAGCATCCTAACCAAGCATTTATTGTCATACAAGCTGAAAATCAGTTGGTTTACATATTAAAGAATAATGCTCAAGTATTAAAAAAAATCGGTAACTTTGTTGAAGAAGGAGAAACAATAGCCTTAGCCGGAAAATCAAACAATAATAATTACACCACAACATTAGAACTTTGGTATCGTGGCCAAGCTATCAATGCTGCAAAATTTATAAAATAGAGAAATATGTTCGCAAAACTAGCCGCTAAAAGCAATATAGAAACAATGGTTGCCAATAAAATAAACGAAGGCACCATCATCAACGGTGATATACAAGCTGCTACAGATATTCGTATCGACGGAAAAATAACCGGAAATATTACGTCTACCTCAAGAGTAGTGATTGGTAGTTCCGCCATTGTTCTTGGAAATATCAAATGCAACGATTTAACTATTGAAGGAAAACTAAAAGGAACTATTGAAGTAGCAGACACTTTATTTTTCAGAGCCAATGCTCAATTTGAAGGCGATGTTACGTATAAAAAATTAATAGTAGAAGAAGGTGCAAGCATCAGCGGTTCATTGGTTAGCACTTCAAAACCAACTCAACAACAAGCAACACAAAAGCCGGTTTTAAACGTACAAGAAACATCGAATAAGGTGCATCAACTTGGATAATCCAACGAACAAATGGCTCATATATTCCGGAATGGCAATCGAAATGTTTGCTATTATTGGAGTGTTTACGTGGATAGGCATTCAAATAGATAAAAAATGGCAACTTTCACCACTTTTCACACTGGTACTTTTGCTTTTCGGTTTATTCATTTCATTCTATCTAATTTTTAAGCAAATAAACAAATTCAAATAATATGAAATGGCTTTATAGTCTTATTTTGGTTACATCCATTTTCATTCTTGTTAGTTTCGTACTGCCATCAAACCACCAATTTGCTTTTCGTTGGATGAGCATTGGAATGGCATTGGTTGCCTTTATTTTTTATTATATGACTTGTTATTATAAGTCGAACAATATAGTCGGAAACTTAGCCGCCATTATTGTAAAATTTATGCTTTCAGCAGCTGTTGTAGTATCGTATTTTATCTATACAAAATCAAAAATAAACACAGATTACTATTATTTCTTTCTTAGTTATGCTGTATATTCATTCATTAGTTATTGGAATGCCTTTCAACACAATCAATCAACAAAAAAATAATTTGATATATGTAGATTTCTGTTTAATTTAGATAGCAGAATACATGAAATTACAATACGCTCCATTAATCGGAATAATAGGCATTGCCGTATTATTGTTTGGCTTTAAACCACCTAAAAATGTCAAATCTCCTAAAGATGATATTTTGTATTCAAAATATGGTGGAAATGTAGATTCTATGTTGAATGGAGAACGAAGATTAGATTCTATTAATCGTCCATTTTTATATCAAACATTTGAAGACATCGACAAAGACACCGTTAGCATCGATGATGAAAGTGTTATACTCGAAAAAGCGGAAAAAATGCCCCAATTTGAAGGTGGACAAACCGGATTAAATGAATATTTGAAAACAGCAACCACTTTTGTAGCCGATACCTTGATAGATAAAAAAGCCAACGTAATGGTGAAATTTTATGTCAATACATTTGGTGATGCTAAAAATCCAAAAATTATAAAAACAGACAATCCTTCGTTTGACTTACAAACACTCTTGATTATAGAAAATATGCCGAAATGGACACCGGCAACACAGAATGGCAAAAACGTAAATTGTTACATCACTTTACCTATTCAATACGGATTTTAATTTTTAAATAAAATCTGTCATTTTGTCCAAATAATATTTTGCACGATATTTGACTTATTACATTTATTAACGTCATTATAAACGTAAAATATTAACTTTGCAACCTATCTTCAATAAACGAACATGCTAAATATTATTCAAAAAGGACTTTCCAAAATTTTCGGTAGTAAATCCAATCGCGACATAAAATCTATAGAACCCATTGTAGCTACAATCAATGAACATTTTGCATCGTATCAAAATTTTTCGCACGATGAATTACGCCAAAAAACACAAGATTTTAAATATCGAATTCAAGAATACTTATCAGAAATTGACGCACAAATAAAAGAGCTTTCAACCAAAGCCGAAACGGAAGAATTAGAATTAGAAGAAAAAGAAGTCATTTTTACACAAGTAGATAAGCTCAGAAAAGAAAGAGACGAAGCCATAGAAGAAATTCTAATGGAAATTTTACCGGAAGCTTTTGCTGTGGTAAAAGAAGCTGCTCGCAGATTTTCTACCAACGAATTTATCCGTGTAAAAGCAACTTCCTTAGATAGAGATTTAGCAGTAAAAAATCCATTCATCAAAATTGAAGGCGAAGATGCCGTTTATCCAAACAAATGGCAAGCTGCCGGTGGCGATATCGTTTGGAATATGGTACACTACGATGTACAGTTAATTGGTGGTATCGTATTGCATCAAGGAAAAATTTCTGAGATGGCAACCGGTGAAGGTAAAACACTCGTTTCTACTTTACCGGCGTATTTGAATGCTTTAGCAAGTTGCGGTGTGCATATTGTAACGGTGAATGATTACTTAGCACGTCGTGACTCGGAATGGAACGGCATGTTGTTTAATTTCTTAGGATTAACAGTTGATTGTATCGACAAACACGAACCACATACCGATGAGCGTAAAAAAGCGTATTTAGCCGATATTACTTACGGAACCAACAACGAATTTGGTTTCGATTATTTACGCGACAATATGGTGCGTTCCGCAGATGAACAAGTACAACGCAAATTACATTTTGCTATGGTGGATGAGGTGGATTCCGTTTTAATTGATGATGCTCGTACACCTTTAATTATTTCCGGTCCGGTGCCAAAAGGCGAAGAACAAATGTTCCAAGAATTAAAGCCTCGCATCGAGAAATTAGTAGCCATTCAACGAAAAGTAACACAGCAATTTTTAATAGATGCTAAAAAACTAATTGCCGAAGGCAATACCGGACATCGCGAAGGCGAAGGTGGTTTAGCCTTATTACGTGCACACCGAGGTTTACCCAAAAATACGGCATTAATAAAATTTTTAAGTGAGCCAGGCAACAAGCAAATATTAATGAAAACAGAAAATTATTATTTGCAAGACCAACAAAAAGAAATGCCGAAATGTGATACCGAATTATACTTCGTTATCGATGAAAAAAATAACCAAATAGATTTAACGGAAAAAGGGATTGACTTAATTACATCCAGCGGTGAAGAAAAAGATTTCTTTGTGATGCCGGATGTGGGTGGTTTAATCGCGGATATAGAAAATCAACCTATCTCACACGAAGAGAAATTAAAAAACAAAGATGCTGTTCTTCAAGATTTCAATATCAAATCAGAACGTTTACACACCGTAAACCAACTATTAAAAGCGTATTGTTTATTTGATAAAGATATTGAATACGTTATCATCGACGGAAAAATAAAAATCGTAGATGAACAAACCGGACGTATCATGGAAGGTCGTCGCTACAGTGATGGCTTGCATCAAGCAATAGAAGCTAAAGAAAATGTAAAAATAGAAGCAGCAACACAAACGTTTGCAACGGTTACTTTGCAAAACTTTTTCCGTATGTACCACAAACTATGTGGTATGACAGGTACTGCTGAAACTGAAGCATCTGAGTTTTGGGAAATCTACAAATTAGATACAGTCGTTATTCCAACGAATAAAACAACGAAACGTGACGACAAAGAAGATCTTATCTACAAAACAAAACGAGAAAAGTACAATGCCATCATCGAAGAAATTATAAAATTAAAAGAAGAAGGCAGACCGGTTTTAGTAGGTACAACCAATGTAGAAGTTTCTGAATTATTGAGCCGAATGCTCAGTATGCGAAAAATAGAACACAATGTATTAAATGCAAAACAGCATCAACGCGAAGCAGAAATTGTAGCACAAGCCGGATTAAGCGGACAAGTAACCATTGCTACCAATATGGCAGGTCGTGGTACCGACATTAAATTAGGACAAGGTATTAAAGACATTGGCGGTTTGGCAATCATTGGCTCAGAACGCCACGATTCACGTCGTGTGGACAGACAGTTGCGTGGTCGTGCCGGACGTCAAGGTGATACCGGTTCTTCTCAATTTTATTCCTCTTTGGAAGATAATTTAATGCGTTTGTTCGGCTCTGAGCGTATCGCAGGATTTATGGATAAAATGGGCTACAAAGATGGAGATGTCATCCAACATTCTATGGTTACCAAATCAATAGAAAGAGCTCAGAAAAAAGTGGAAGAAAATCACTTCGGTACGCGTAAACGTTTATTGGAATACGATGACGTGATGAACGCACAACGCGAAGTAATTTACAAACGAAGACAACACGCTTTAATTGGAGAACGTATTACGTTTGATTTGATTAATATGTTCTATGATTTATGTGAAGAAGTTAGTAGAGATGGTAAAATAGCACAAGATATCGAAGCATTCAAACTCGATGCAATTCGTTTCCTTTCTGTTGATACGGCAATCAACGAAAACGATTTAAAAACAAAAAAAGCAGAAGATCTTTCTTATACACTATATCACGAAGTGTATGAAAAATACCAACGCAAATCAGAAGCAATTGTAAAAGAAGCTTTGCCTATTATCAAAAATGTGTACGAACAACAAGGTAGTCAATTCCAAAATATCGTTATTCCATTTACAGATGGAAGCCGAAATATTCAAATCGTAGTTAACTTAGAAAAAGCCTACCATAGCAACGGAAAAGAATTGATAAAGGTGTTTGAACAAAATATCATTCTGTCGTTTATTGACCATCATTGGAAAGACCATTTAAGACAAATGGATGAATTAAAACATTCCGTTCAAATGGCAGTGCACGAGCAAAAAGATCCATTGTTGATTTTCAAATTCGAAGCATACGAACTTTTTAATCAAATGTTATCATCTATAAATAAAGATGTAACAACATTCTTGATGAAAGGAAGTTTGCCTGTACAAGATGCTAATCACATCCAACAACACAGACAAGCAAAACGAGTAGTAGAAAAAACAAAAGAATCTCGCGGTGACGAAACAATGGGCGATGAATTTCAAGGTGCAGAATCCGGTGAAACTAGAGAAAAACAACAACCGGTAAGAGCAGAAGTAAAAGTGGGAAGAAATGATGCGTGCCCTTGCGGAAGTGGAAAGAAATTTAAACATTGCCACGGAAAAGAAATGGCATAATGCTTGTTATAGTAAAAACACCATGCAATTAGTATGTTGTGTTTATTATTTTAAAAGAAGGTAGATGAGATATATTTTATCATTCAGTTTATTGCTTATTTTATCCATTCCGTGTATCGCAGCAAACGATTCAACGGATACGGATTTAAAAAATAATATCTTGTTTTTTAAAGATCCAAGAGTAGATATTTTACAAAAAATATATTCACGCAAAGCAGTAGATCCGAATAAAAAAAATATAAGAGTTCAAGTGGCACAAGCTGCTTCCAGAGATGATATCTTTGAAGCGAAAGCACAATTTTCTGCTCGCTATCCAGGAATCACTACGTATATAAAATATGCATCACCAAATTTTAAATTACGCGTTGGCGATTTTGAAAGCAAAGACGAAGCATTCAAATTCATGAAACAAATCAAACCATACTTTCCTTCCAGTTTTGTGATAGAAGAAAAAAATTGACAAAAGAATGGAATTAATTTATGTAGTTGTATAAGCCATTTCAATATTCAATACAAGATTCTAATTTTTATTTCATACAATGAAAGGCAAAACAGCTTTTCTTTCTGTAGGATAATTTGGAAAATGTTGTTGATACCATTTGTGATGATGCAACGCTCGAGGCACTAAATTGCTCACCGTCCAAACAAAAAAAGCAACACCAGCTAAATTCCAAACCATCAACATAAAACCGAACCACTCCAACATTTCACCAAAATGGTTAGGGCAGGAAATATAACGAAATAAAAAACCTTGTGGCATTTTATAGCCTGT
>CAZDOT010000003.1:0-133646 GCA_964507125.1 uncultured Chitinophagales bacterium
AAGCGTATTTCATTACGCCACAAATAATCACCCTTATCTGAATAGGATTTACCAAAAAGTTTCTTAAACAATAATTCTTTTTGTAACTGTTCTTCATTCTTTGCAGTTGCAATAAGCTTGTATAATTTTTCAGTGCGTTGTTTTTTGGATAATGCTAAATATTTTTGAATTTCTTTAGCATACGAAACTTCCATTTTTTGAACTAATAAAACAATAGAATGTTGCTGCATACATTAAATATAATAAAAACTGAATTACTATATTACTATAAGAAATAATAATTTATTTCTTGTTTTCTGCTGCTAATGAAAATGCAAATGAAACAGCATGTGCTTGTAAAATATTGGAGCGATAATAAAACGCATATCGCAGTAATATTGCATCCACCATCGCTTTCTTCTGATTTTTATTTAATGGAAAAAACTTAAAACCAACACCAGCTTTATACGTATTGTATCGAGCATAATCATAATCGGATGTATAGTATATTTCATCTATCGTATGTTCCTTATATGGTTTAAAATATCGTGCTGCCGATTGGTGATAGAAACGAAAATTAGCTAATAAACCAAATTGAGGTTTCACCTTTACAACACCTTCCATTTCTATACTATTTCCAACTACACCATAATTATCGACATAAAATCCATATTGGTTTTTCAATATAAAGCGTGTACCTATAAAAGCGTTAAGTTTTATTGCCATTGGAAATCGAAAACGAAATGATGGAAGATTTTCTACTCGCTTCGTATCGTCTGTAAAATACACTCTATGAAATGGTGTTGCTAACAATCCTTTTTGAAAAATAAATTCCGGAAAAATTCCCATAACAACTTTTTTGGAAAGCACTTGAGTAAAGCCTGATTTAAGTTGATAGGTATATCGATTATGCGTGCCATACCAATCTTTATATCTCAACTCAGATGGATATACCAACGTTAATGGTTCGTCTTTTTTTCCACGTCCCCAACGTAAATCATCTATAGAGGCGGCAAACCCAAATTGATATGTTTGCATTTTAGATGGCGAAGAATATTCCGCAGATAAATGTATCGGAAATGCTAAATAATCGGACTCAAATGCGAGTCCAATTCCACTTTTAATTTTCACATCCGTTTTTTTCAATTGTCGTTCATAACCAATATCTGCATGAATTCGTTGATCAAGTATGGACGCCGACGAAACCCTAAAATCTATCTTATCCGTAGAGGCCGATGAAATAATATCTATTCCTGTATTTATAGAAAATGTATTGAGTGTTTTAAATTGATGTGCCACCTTTGCATCTATTACATAGACGGATAATTTTTCTGTACCAACACCGCCGGTAATGGCAGAATTATTACCATTTTGCCCATAATATGAAAAGGCAAAATCGATGTTTGTTTTAGATAATTTCTTTTTTTGAAATGTAGTATCAGAAAAAGCAGACTTGGCTTTTATTATTTGCGTTAACGCCATTAATCCAAAAAGTATATATCGCTTTTTCATACTGTTTAATTACAACCACAACTGCCCGCATTGGCTGCACTTCCCGCAGGATAGGCACTTTCGCGAATATCTTGCACATGTTGCTCAAATTGCTTTCCTACATCGTTGCTCATTTGCATTTCTCTATCATTCAAATATACACGCTGATAGGGTTTTACAACAGTACAACTTTCCATTAGAAAACATAGAAAAATTACTAGCACGAAATATTTAAACCAATGCATTATTTAATTGAATGTGTTTAGATAAAAATACTTTATTTTCTGCATTAATAATAATTGCATGTGTATGTGGTAATTGATTAATAAAATGCAAACCAACATCTGTTCCCATTACATACACTGCTGTTGCCAATGCATCGCAAAGTTCTGCACTACTATGAAAAATACTAACACTTTTTATCGTTGTTAATGGCAAACCTGTTTTGGGATGTATGGTATGCGAATACCGAATTCCATCTTTCATAAAATATTGTTCATAGTCGCCGGATGTTGCCACAGCACCTTCTATAATTGGAATAGAAAACAATATTTCCGATTTATTATCCGGATTAGGAATACCTATTTTCCAATCTGTACCATCTGCACGTTTCCCAAATACCGATAAATCGCCACTCGCATTTATGGCACCACTACATACATTTTTATCTTGCCATATTTTTCGAACACAATCTGCCGCATAGCCTTTTCCAATTGCGGCAAAACTGATTCTCATATTTTTCTTTGCTAGAAACACTTTGTTATTTTCTATTAATTGTAGATACTGAAAGCCTATTATTTTCAGCGTTTCTTGAATTATTTTTTGCGATGGAAAAGAAAAATCTTGCTGTTTAAAATTGTATAACTGTTTCAAAGGACTCACCGTCATATCAAATGCACCTTGCGTAATAGATGCAATATTTTGAGCTCGTTGTATCAAATGATAAACTTCTTCCGAAACTTCTACAGGTGCTATTCCGGCATGTTGGTTGATGGCCGTTGTAATGGAAGTATCCGAAAATTCTGTCAATAATAATTCAATTCGCTTTATTTCTTGGATAGCTGTTTGCAGTAATACATCGGCTTCTATATCATCGTGGTGCACTACTATAATTTCAAAGGCAGAGCCCATCAATCGCGTATGAAGACTATATTCTTTCATTTATGATGTGCCTTAAGCTGTTGTTGAATTTTAGCAATAAATTGAGGTGTATTATCTTTCTTATATTCTATTGGAACAAATTCTTCATTTGAATAATACAACAAGATAGATGGAAAAATTCCTTCCGGATTATATAGCTCTGCTAATGTTTCATTTTGTTTTAATTGTTCCGGATTTATTTTTTTTCGTTGAGGAAAATCTGCATTATATAACAAAATATTTTCGGAAGCAAAATTTCGGAATGCAGTATCTTGCACAATTTGCTTATCAAATCGTATACAATTGACACACCAATCGGAACCGGAAAAATAAAGTAGAATAGGCTTTTGTTGCTCCTTTGCTTGAACACATAAACTATCAAAAGAGATTTCCTCTGCAACACCAACCGTGCAACAGAAGAAATTGAAAATTAGAAAATAAATAAGATGATAAATGCGATTCATCTATCTTGGTTTTCAATAAAGATACATCACCTTTTAAATAAATAGAAAATTTTCTGCTTGCTTTTAATAAAATAGGTTTAAAAACCAACTACATTAATTACCACCACATTTCCATTTCTTACCACCAATTTATCTACAATCTACTTTTTTGTTTATAAGCACTTGTTGATAAAACAAGCTTGAAAACCATATAGTTAAGTATGAAATTCACACTCAATACACAGAAAAAAGAGAGATATGCACATTTTTTGAGTTATTAACACATGTAATAGTGGTAAAAAATGGGACTAAATGGGAATTTATGGTAATTTTTCATTTATTTTTGTCTTAGAAATTCAAATATCTAAGTATGCTCTCCTTTACAGGTCAATATGAAGTAAAAGTAGACGGCAAAGGCCGCCTTCGTTTACCATCTGACTTGTTGCGACAAATTCCTACAGAAACCAACACACAATATGTCATCAATAAAGGATTAGACAATTGCTTACGATTGTATCCCATAACACAATGGAATGCCATTACGCAAGAGATGAATAAAAACTTAAGTTGGTTTAAATCCGATGAGCGTATTTTCTTACGTTACTTCTATCAAGCAGCAGCACAAGTAGATTTAGATAGTAATGACCGAATTATTATTCCCAAAAGATTAACGGAAAGTGCAGGTATACAATCCGAAGTGGTCATCATTGCCTACGGTGATGTAATTGAGATTTGGAATAGCGAAAGCTATTACAACAATGTAGCTAAAGAGCCGGAAAATTTTGCACAAATGGCAGATGATATCTGGACCAAATTAGGTAACCAAAAATAGTTCTTTCATTTAAAAACATCAGCCAATAACATGTATCATATTCCGGTAATGCTGCACGAGTGTATAGATGGGTTACAAATAAAACCCAACGGAATTTATGTAGATGTAACGTTTGGTGGCGGTGGGCATTCCAAAGAAATCCTAAAACACTTAGGAGAAAATGGAAAATTATTTGCTTTTGATGTAGATGATGACGCAAAACGAAATGTACCGGATGATGCACGTTTTACCTTAATCCAAGCAAACTACCGACATTTAAAACGTTTCTTAAAATTACATCACATCACACAGGTAGATGGCATTTTGGCTGATTTCGGAATTTCTTCACATCAAATAGATGAGCCTTCACGTGGATTTGCCACTCGCTTTGATGCTGCTTTAGATATGCGTATGAATCGAAAAGAAGGCATCTCTGCAAAAGAAGTAGTGAATGAATATACTGCCGAACAACTACAACATGTATTAGGATTTTATGGTGAAGTGATAAATGCCAAAACATTGGCAAATAAAATTGTAGAACAACGTGCATTAAAACCTATTGAAACTACCGCTGAGTTAGTAGATGTATGTAAAATGGTGGCAAAAGGCATTGAAGTAAAATATTTATCGCAAGTATTTCAAGCCATCCGCATTGAAGTAAACGATGAATTAAATGCCATCAAAGAGTTTCTACAACAAAGCGAAGAAGTATTAATACCGAGCGGCAGATTAGTCATCATGAGTTATCACTCTTTAGAAGATAGGCTAACCAAAAACTATATGCGCAATGGTGTTTTTGAAGGCGAACCGGAAAAGGACATTTTTGGAAATTTTCAACATCATTTAAAAGTAATTACCAAAAAACCAATTGAAGCAAGCAGAGAAGAATTAAAAATAAACTCAAGAGCAAGAAGTGCCAAATTACGCATAGCAGAAAAAACAAAATAAAAAACAACGGAGCAATACAATAAAAGAATGCAAGAAGAAATAAGTACAGAACCAATCACAACGCCAAATCGCTGGCAACGCATGATAGAAGCCATCTTGCGGGTGTTTGGTATCGACGATTTTATTTCGTACGCACATGTCATGCATAATTTCTTTTTTGTGTTAGCCATTGTACTTATCGGAATCATCGAAATATTCAACACACATCTTGCCGTTCGACTCAACAGAAATATCAATAAAAAACAAAAAAATATTCAAGAATTAAGATGGGAATATATCAGTGTAAAAACTGAAATGAATTTAAAAAGCAAACAATCAGAATTACAAAAAATACTGGAACCACACGGAATAAAAGCATTACAAGAACCACCAAAAAAAATAGAAGTACCCAAAGATATCCTTGCAAAATAAACAACTACCAACCAACCAATGAATATAAAATCCAACATATTATTACGCATTTACCTAATTGGTGCAATCTGCACTTTATTTGGTATTGCAGTGTTGGGAAAAATTTACATTATACAAACAGAAGATAATGGAAAATGGAAAACATTGGCTGACAGCAGCAACATTAAAGAGTTTGACATAAAGGCAGAACGTGGTAACATTTACTCCGCAGATGATAAATTATTAGCTACGTCTGTTCCGTATTTTGTATTACATGTTGATTTCCGTTCAAAAGCCATGACGCAAGAAATCTTCCAACGCAATGTAGATTCTTTAGCCTATTACATGTGGAAACAATTTGGAAAACTTAGTGTAAAAGAATACCGTCAAAAATTAGTAAAAGCACGCAACAAGAGGCATCAATATTTTCCATTATGTGATAAAGCCGATTATGTTTTATTAAAACAAATCAAAAAATGGCCATTATTTAGAGAAGGAAAATACAAAGGTGGTTTAATAATAGAAATGCATCAAGAACGCAAAAATCCATACGGATATTTAGCGCAAAGAACCATCGGACTAATCCGAGAAAATGCACAAGATATCGGATTAGAAGAAGCGATGGATTCACTACTAAAAGGTGCTGAAGGTAGCATCATCAAACAAAAAATTGCCGGTGGCGAATGGATTCCGGTAAAATCATCCAAAGGAAAAGAACCTAAAAATGGATATGATATTATTTCTACTATCGACTTAGGCTTACAAGACATCACCGAATCTACTTTACTACAAGCGGTTACAGATTACCAAGCCGATTTTGGCTGCGCCATTTTAATGGAAGTAAAAACAGGTGCTATAAAAGCCATTGCCAATCTTGGAAAAAATGCGACATCTGCTTATACTGAGAATTTTAATTATGCAATCGGATTATCCAATGAGCCGGGTTCTGTTTTTAAAGTAGCAGGTTATCTTGCCCTTTTTGATGATGGTTTTATCACAACCAAAGATTCTATCAACACCAATGGTGCAAGAGCCACATTTGCAGGAAGAATATTAACCGATGATGGCCACAATTCTCAATATAATTTCTTGACACCCGGAAAAGCATTGGCTATCTCGTCCAACGTAGCCATTGCAAAATGGATGGCGAAATATTACAGTGATAACAAACAAAAATTGTATAACAAATATGTACAATTTGGGTTAACTGCCAAAACCAACATCGACTTAAAAGGTGAACGCAAACCATTTATAAACAAATCGGAAAATTGGAGTGCCATGTCTATTCCTTGGATGGCACATGGTTATGAAGTAAAATTCACACCACTTCAAATACTTACTTTCTACAACGCCATTGCCAACAAAGGAATTCGTGTAAAACCTTATTTGGTGCAACGTATCGAAGACAACGGGACCATCATTCGTGAGTACTCTACCAAAGGCACGGCACAAAAAATATGCAGCGAGCAAGCAGCAGAAATGGCAAAAGAAATTTTATTACGCGTAACGGAAGATGAAAATGGTACAGCTCGCAAAATAAAATCGCCGTATTACAGAATTGCCGGCAAAACAGGTACCGCCAAAATGAGCGAAGGCAGTGCGGGTTACACCAACAAAAACCTATCTACGTTTGTCGGCTTTTTTCCGGCTGACAATCCGTTATATTCTTGCATCGTTGTAATTGGTGGACCACAAGGTTTGTTCACCACAGGTGGTGTCGTATCTGCTCCTATTTTTAGAACAATGGCAGATAAAATTATTACCTCTAATATTCAATCCAATATTGCAATTAATAAAGACACATTAATACCGAACAAACCAATTCCATTTATCAGCAGTACCGCGAATAATGTACAAGTATTAATGCAACGCTTCAAATTAAAATTTGATTTTAAAGAAGATTGGGAATATGCTCTTTTAAAAAGTGATAGCACAAATAAAAAAACAATTTCTAAAATAAATGAGCAAACAAATGTAGTTCCTAACGTACGCGGAATGTTATTGGATGATGCTGTAAGCTTATTAGAAAATGAAGGATTAAAAGTGATTTTCTCAGGAAAAGGAAAAGTGATGGCGCAATCAATTACACCGGGAAGTCAAATTACAAAAGGAAATAGTATTCAATTATATCTGAATTAAAATTCAAAAAAAATAGAATACAACAAAGATGAAAACAGTAAAAGACATATTAACAAATGTGAACGCACTACAAGTTTTGGGCGACACTTCTATTTTAATAAATGCATTAAAATTAGATTCTCGTCGTGTACAACAAGGCGATGTGTATTTTGCTGTAAAAGGGACAACTGTAGATGGACACACTTTTATACAAAGTGTAATAGAAAAAGGAGCTGCAGTTATTGTTTGCGAATATTTACCAACAGAAATTCCATCTAATGTTGTTTTTATTCTTGTAAAAGATGCTCGACAAACATCGGCACAAATGGCTTGTAATTTTTATGAGCATCCATCTAAAAAATTAAAATTAGTAGGCATTACCGGCACCAATGGAAAAACATCTATTGTTACATTATTGCATCAAATTTATGTACAACAAAACTATACAGTAGGCTTACTTTCTACAATTGTAAATAAAATTGACAATCAAGAAATTCCATCTACACACACCACACCGGATCCCATTGCCATCAATGCCTTATTGCATCAAATGGTAGAAGCCGGATGCTCTCATGCGTTTATGGAAGTAAGCTCACATGCTGCAGATCAAGATAGAATTTTTGGATTAGAATTTGCAGGTGCTGTGTTTACCAACATTACGCACGACCATCTTGATTACCACAAAACATTTCAAGAATATATTTACGCAAAAAAGAAATTCTTCGACCACTTACCTAATACAGCATTTGCGTTAACTAATATCGATGATAAACGTGGTGAAGTAATGTTACAAAATACAGTAGCAAAAAAATACTCGTATGCCGTAAAAAGTTTAGCAGATTTCAAATTCAAGATATTAGAAAATACTTTTAGTGGATTAGTGGTACAATGCAACGATGTAGAAGTGCACTTACAAATGACGGGAAGATTCAACGCGTACAATCTTTTAGCCATTTATGCTACTTGTACATTGTTAGGCATGCAACCGGAAACAGCGTTAAGTGCTATTTCTACTTTAAAAGGTGCAGAAGGAAGATTTGATGTATTAAAATCACCACACAAAATAATTGGTATTGTTGATTATGCACACACACCGGATGCACTTAAAAATGTGTTGGATACCATCAACGAAATACGCACGCACAACGAACAAGTAATAACGATTGTAGGCTGTGGTGGCAACCGCGATAAAGCAAAAAGACCGGACATGGCATTAATTGCCAGTGAGCTTTCAGATAAAGTAATCCTCACTTCCGATAATCCAAGAAATGAAAAGGCTGAAGACATCATTCAAGAAATGAAAGTGGGCGTACCACCGCACAACTTCAATAAAGTTATGTCCATCACCGACCGAAGAGAAGCCATTCGTGTAGCCTGCAATTTGGCAAACAGCAAAGACATCATTCTATTAGCCGGAAAAGGGCATGAAAAATACCAAGAAATCGATGGAGTGAAATACGATTTCGACGACAAGAAAATATTGGAAGAAACATTGAATGAATTAAACAAATAATCAGAAAAAATAGCAGTATGTTATACTACTTATTCAAATATCTACAAGAAAATTTCGGACTAAGCGGCTCCGGATTATTCCAATATATTTCTTTCCGCGCATCCATGGCAATTATTCTTTCACTCATCATCTCCATGTTGATTGGCAGAAGAATTATTCGTTGGTTGAGAAAGATGCAAATCGGAGAATCTGTTCGCGATTTAGGATTGCAAGGTCAAGTAGAAAAAAAAGGAACACCAACAATGGGCGGCGTTATCATCATTGCAGCCATCGTTATTCCAACTTTATTATTTGCTCGTTTAGATAATGTATATGTAGTGTTATTGTTGATTTCAACTATTTGGATGGGCGGAATCGGATTCTTAGATGATTACATCAAAGTATTTAAAAAAGATAAAGAAGGTTTGCGTGGAAAATTTAAAATCTTAGCACAAGTAGTATTAGGATTAGTTGTTGGCAGCGTATTATATTTCCATTCATCCGTAAAAGTACGCGATTACAATACAGTTTTTGAATATCAAATTAATGAAGAAAATAAAATAGATTGGAGCAAACCCATAAAAGAATATTCTGTTAGTAAAGCTATTTATGAAGGAGAAGGCGTGGTGAAAGGCGATCGTTTTTATTCGCACGAAACACGCACATTAAAAACCAATGTTCCATTCTTAAAAGATAATCTTTTAGATTATGCCTATTTACTAAAACCTTTTACCAATGATTATCAAAAATGGGGTTGGATAATTTTTATCCCATTTGTAATATTCGTAATTACGGCCGTTTCCAATGCCGCCAATCTCACTGATGGCATTGATGGTTTGGCAGCAGGTGTGTCTGTAATTGTATTGATTACATTGGCCATCTTCGCGTATGTTTCCGGTAATATAAAATTCGCCGATTACTTAAATGTATTATACATTCCAAACACGGGTGAAGTAGTAATTGTTTGTGCAGCCTTAATTGGGGCAACTATCGGATTTTTATGGTACAATTCCTTTCCGGCTACCGTATTTATGGGCGACACAGGCAGTTTAATGTTAGGCGGTGTTATTGCTACTATTGCCATCATCGTGCGAAAAGAATTATTGATTCCAGTTTTATGCGGCATCTTCTTCGTAGAAAATTTATCCGTGATGATGCAAGTTGCCTACTTCAAATACACAAAGAAAAAATATGGTGAAGGCAGACGCATTTTTAAAATGTCACCACTACATCATCATTATCAAAAATCCGGATACCACGAAGCAAAGATTGTATTACGTTTTTGGATTGTGAGCATACTATTAGCCGTTATCACCTTTGTAACTCTAAAAATCAGATAACAACAGAATAAAATTTTTGCAAGAGTAAGAAAGAAAAAAATGAAAGAGAAAATAGTCATATTAGGTAGTGGTGAAAGCGGCGTAGGTGCTGCCATCTTAGCACAAAAGCAAGGTGCCGATGTATTTGTATCTGATTTTGGCACTATCAAACCAGCTTATAAAGAAGAATTGGCTTCTCGTGGAATTTCATTTGAAGAAGGAAAACATACAGAAGACATTATCTTATCGGCAACAACAATAATTAAAAGTCCTGGAATTGCAGATAAAGTTGCCATCGTAAAAAAAATAAAAGAAAAAAATATTCCAATTATCTCTGAGATAGAATACGGTTATCGATATTCTAAAGCAACTATTATTGCTATCACAGGCACAAACGGAAAAACCACCACTACTTCTCTCACCTATCATATCTTGGAAAAAGCCGGATTAGATGTTGGATTAGGTGGCAATATCGGAACATCATTTGCAAGGCAAGTGGCCGATGGCGACAGAGCATATTTTGTGTTGGAGTTAAGTAGTTTTCAATTAGATAACTGCATCACCTTCAAACCACATATTGCTATACTTTGCAACATCACCGAAGATCATTTAGATAGATATGATTATAAGTTTGAAAAGTACATTCAATCTAAATTTAGCATCACTAAAAACCAAACTGAACAAGATTATTTTATTTATTGTGAAGATGATGCTGTTACCTTGCAACATCTAAACAAAGCCAATCCGAACGTACAAAAAATCCCATTTTCTTATCATAAAGAAATACAAAATGGTGCATTCGTATCCAATCAAGAAATTATTATACAACTCAATAAAAACAACTTTACTATGCCAATCAGCGAATTATCTATCCAAGGAATCCACAATTCCTACAACTCTATGGCTGCTGCCATTTCTGCAAAATTAGTAGGCGTACGCAACGAAAAAATCCGTGAAAGTTTAGAAGATTTCAAAAACTTAGAACACCGTTTGGAATTTGTTGCCACTATCAAAGGTGTAGATTTTATTAATGATTCCAAAGCAACCAACGTAAACTCTACTTGGTATGCATTAGAGTCTATGACAAAACCAACTGTTTTAATTGCAGGTGGCGTAGACAAAGGAAATGATTACACTTTAATAAAAGACTTAGTGAACAGTCGTGTAAAAGCCATCATTTGTTTAGGTAAAGACAATGAAAAATTACACGAAGCCTTTGCATCAGAAGTAGGTTATATCGTTGACACACAAAGCATGGAACAAGCTGTACAAATGGCATACAACATCAGCGAAAAAGGAGATGTCGTACTATTATCACCTTGCTGTGCCTCTTTTGATTTATTTGAAAATTACGAAGACAGAGGCAAACAATTCAAAAGAAATGTAATGAACTTATAAAAAAAGAGACAGCATGCTAAGTAGAATAAGAGACAATATTAAAGGAGATAAATACATCTGGTATGTCATTGGCATACTCAGCATTATCTCTATTTTATTGGTATATAGTTCTACACGCTCTTTAGCATATAAAGATATGCAAGGAAATACCGAGTATTATTTATTCCGACATGGCTTTATATTACTCGCCGGATTGGGTATCATCTATTTAGTACATCAAATAGACCACCGTTACTTTTCTCGCATTGCACAAATGATGTTATTCTTGGCGGTTCCTTTATTAGTATATACCAAATTTTTTGGTGTTACAATTAATGAAGCCAGCCGATGGGTACGCATCCCGATAATTGGATTAACCTTCCAATCATCTGATTTTGCAAAATTAGCTTTAATCATGTACACATCAAGAACCTTATCAAAAAAGCAAGGCGTAATTAAAAACATGACGGAAGTATTGAAGCATTTAATGTTGCCAATAGGCGTTATTTGTGGTTTAATAATGTTTGATAATTTTTCATCTGCAGGTATCTTATTTGCTACTTGTATCGTTGTTTTATTTATTGGAAGAGTAAGTACCAAGTTCATTGTTGCCATTGGCATTGGCGGCATTATATTGGGAGCTATCGTATTTGCTAGTATATGGTTTTTTGTGGAAGATCATGGACGTGCTGACGAATGGATTAGCCGTGTAGAACACTGGGTTCATCCGAATGATGATGCAGATGAGTTTTATCAACAAAAACAAGCTTACATTGCCATTGCAAAAGGCGGATTAGTGCGTTTTGCTCCAGGAAAATCAACGCAGTGTAATTTTTTACCGGATGCATTTTCCGATTTTATCTATGCCACATTAATTGAAGAATACGGATTATTAGGCGGTGCATTTGTGTTGTTCATGTATTTGTTTTTGCTATGGCGAATTATCTTATTACTCAAAAAATCCAAAAAAGCATTTGGTGCATTGATGGCTGTTGGTTTAGGCATTAGTATCGTATTACAAGCCATCATTCACATGGGCGTAAATGTTCATTTATTGCCCAACACCGGTATCACCTTACCTCTTATCAGTTGGGGTGGAACGAGTATTTGGTTTAATGCTTTTGCTTTTGGAATTATTTTGAGTGTAAGTAGATATATCGATGAAAGAGAAAACGAAACGACCAACACATCTACTACAAAAAAAGAAAAAACAAAAGTGGTAGATGAAATTCATGGTTAAAAATTTTAGAATAAAAATAGTTGAATAAAAATTTACATAACGAACAACGTGCACCGCGATACATCATCGCAGGTGGTGGCACCGGCGGACACATCTTTCCGGCAGTAGCTATTGCGGATGCTTTGAAACAACAACAACCCAACTGCGAGATATTATTCGTAGGGGCAAGTGGTAGAATGGAAATGGAAAAAGTGCCTCAAGCCGGATATGAGATTGTTGGTTTGGAAGTTGTAGGTTTGCAACGTAGCCTAACCATTAAAAATTTATTTTTCCCATTCAAGCTTTTAAAAAGTTTATTTCAAGCATTCAGTGTTGTTCGCCGATTTAAACCCAATGCATGTATTGGTGTTGGTGGTTATGCAAGTGGGCCTGTATTATTTATTGCAGCACTTTTAGGAATAAACATTTTTATACAAGAACAAAATTCGTATCCGGGCATTACCAATAAAATTTTATCCAAATTTGCTCAAAAAATATTTGTAGCATACGATAACTTATCTGCATTTTTTAATCCAAGTAAGATAATACTAACGGGCAATCCCGTACGAAAAGACATCACAGCCACCTTACCGAGTAAAGAAGATGCACTTAACTTTTTTCAATTGAATAAAGAAAAAAAGACTGTTTTAGTAATTGGTGGTAGTTTGGGTGCCAGAACAATTAACGAGGCCATAGAATTAAATGTTGATTTATTTTCTACTAACAACATACAAGTACTTTGGCAAACAGGCAAAGTGTATTACGATGGTATCATTGAACGCACTAAAAACAAAAACACTACAGACATTAGAATTCATCAATTTATTAAGGAGATGAATTATGCATATGCAGCTGCTGATATAATTATCTCGCGAGCCGGAGCATTATCCATATCTGAATTATGTATCATCGGCAAGCCGGCTATTTTTATTCCATCGCCAAATGTTTCTGAAGATCATCAAACAAAAAATGCTATGGCATTAGTGCAAAAAGAAGCAGCCGTATTGGTGAAAGATAATGAAGCAAAAGATACGCTCGGTGTGGTGCTGTTGAACATATTAAAAGATGGAAACAAGCAACAAGCATTAGCAACGAATATTCGCAGTTTAGCAAAAACGAATGCTGCCAATGAAATTGTAAATAACATTATACAACACAATAAATAAAAACATTCCATTTTATAATTATAAAAAATGATTGACTTAAATAACATACAACGCATTTATTTTCTTGGCATCGGCGGTATTGGCATGAGTGCGTTGGCACGCTATTTTAATTTGCACGGCAAAGTAGTTTCCGGTTATGATAAAACACCGACAACACTAACCGATGCTTTAATTAAAGAAGGTATCGAAATCACGTTTGAAGATAATTTAGACACCTTAGACAAGAAAGCTGATTTAATCATTTTCACACCGGCAATTCCCAAAAATCATCTTCAGTACAATTGGTATTTACAAAATAATTATACTGTTTTAAAACGTGCACAAATATTAGGATTAGCAGCCAATTCCATGTTTAACATTTCTATTGGTGGCTCGCATGGAAAAACATCCACATCATCTATTACAGCACATATTTTAAAAACTGCCAATAAAAGTGTTGCAGCATTTTTAGGCGGTATCTGCATCAACTTTAATTCTAATTTTATAGATGGCAACGAATATGCAGTTGCCGAAGCTGATGAGTTCGATCGTTCTTTCTTGAATTTAGAACCCAACATCGCATTGATAACCTCTGTAGATACAGACCATTTAGATATTTATGGCAATTTGGATGCGATTGAACAATCGTTCCGACAATTCTGCAACAAAGTAAGACCGAATGGAATTTTAATTACGCACAGTGCGGTTACAGATAGAATAATCAATAAAAATGTTACACATTTAAAATATAGCTTAAACGACACAACTGCTGATTTTCATGCAATCAACTTAGAAATTAATGATGGTGCGTACACTTTTGATGTAGTGCATCCAAAAGGAATAATACAAAATATCACATCCTATTACGGTGGAAAACACAATATCGAAAATGCCATAGGTGCCATCGCCATAGCAGTAAATATTAATATTTCAGATGATGACATCAGAAAAGCTATCTCAACTTTCCAAGGTGTAAAAAGAAGATTCGAAACACAGGTTCGTAATGAGCAACATGTGTACATTGATGATTACGCACATCATCCACGCGAATTAGATGCAACAATCGCCGCAGCGAAAGAATTGTATCCAAATAAAAAACTGACAGTTATTTTTCAACCACATTTATTTTCTCGTACCAAAGATTTATGTGATGAATTTGCGGCTTCTTTATCTAATGCAGACGAGCTTATTTTATTAGATATTTATCCGGCACGTGAACTACCTATTGAAGGTGTTACCAGCCAAATAATCTTAGACAAAGTAAGTATTCCAAACAAACGAATCGTATCTAAACAAGCATTGATAGCCACATTACAACAAGAAGAAAAAATCGAAGTATTACTTACTGTAGGTGCCGGTGATATTGATACAAAAGTTTCTGAAATAAAAAATCTACTCAAAACGAAATAAAAATTATTGTGAATAAAACCGTTAAAAATATTATACTACGAATTTCCATTTTATTGGGAATACTAGTATTTATTGGGTTAATGGTATTGGCAAAAATCAATAGAGATAACAGTAAAATAAAAACGATTCGTGTTGAAATAGATGATTTGAACGGACTGTTTTTTACGAATGAAGAGCAAGTATTAACTACGCTAAACAATAGATTTGATGTGTTAGGAAAAAATTTGTCCGGAAAAAGTTTAGAAAAAATTGAGCAATCGCTTTATATCATTCCACAAGTAAAAGCAGCTAATGCATTTACAGATGACCAAGGAAATCTCAACATAAAAATTGTACAACGCGTTCCACTTTTTAGAGTGTACAACTTGCAAGGAAATTCTTTTTATGTAGATGAGCACAAAATAAAATTTTCTACCACACCAAATTTCACGGCAAAAGTGCCAATTGTAAATGGAAAAATAATGGAGCGAATGGACTCAACACAGCAGCAAATACAGGCAGTTGAGCTTAAAAGAGTCTATCGAATTATTAAAGCCGTGCAAGAAAATAAAGTATGGAATGCACTCATTGGACAGTATTATATCAACGAAAAAAATCAGATAGAATTAATTCCACGTTTTGGTACGGCAACCATTTTGGTGGGTGACGATAAGAACATCGAACAAAGATTAAAACAGTTAGAAATTTTTTATTTTGATGTATTGAAGAAAGTAGGATGGAATTATTACAAGGTTATAAACATAATGTATAAAAATCAAGTCGTTTGTTTAAAATAAAAATATGAAATATGCAATTTGAAAAAGTATCAAACTCTGCTATGGAAAAAGTATTAGCAAACCCAACAGAAAACATCGTATGTGCCATTGATATTGGCACATCAAAAATTGCTGCATTAGTTGGCAGAAGAAATCAATTCAATAAAATTGAAATTTTAGGAATTGGTAATTGTCCATCTTTTGGTGTGCAACGTGGTGTAGTTGTCAATATTGCTAAAACGGTTGATGCCATTCGCAAAGCGGTCATGGATGCAGAGCGTCAATCCGGAATTAAATTTACTAAAGTACATGTTGGTATTGCAGGTCAACACATCAAAAGTATCCAACATCGCGGTATTCTTACACGCAACAACAATGATACTTGGATTAACTACGACGATATCAAAAAACTAAAAGATGAAATGTATAAATTGGCATTGCCACCGGGCGATCGTATTTTACACGTTTTACCGCAAGAGTATATTGTAGATAACGAGCCGGGCATTCACAACGAACCTATTGGTATGATGGGCATTCGATTGGAAGGAAATTTCCATATCATCACCGGTGCCGAAACTGCTATCAAAAATATTGAACGTTGTATCATCGTTGCAGGCTTAGAAGTTGCCAGCATCGAGTTAGAACCATTAGCATCTGCCGATGCTGTATTGAGCAACGAAGAATTGGAAGCCGGTGTTTGCTTAGTAGATATCGGTGGTGGAACAACAGATATTGCTATTTTTGAAAATCATGTTATCCGACACACGGCGGTTATTCCATTTGGTGGAAATATCATCACGGAAGATTTAAAAGATTTTAAAATATTAAGAGAACAAGCAGAATTACTAAAAGTACGTTATGGCAGTGCCATTCCATTTGAAGAATTAAAAAACAAACACGTTTCCATGCAAGGCGAAGGCAGCAGAGCAATTGGAAAAAGTGAAGTAAACTTATTAGCCGTATCCAAAGTAATATCTGCTAGAATGAAAGAAATTTTAGCACATGTAAACTATCAAATTAGTTTATCTAAATACAGTAAAAAATTAATTGGTGGTGTTGTATTAACCGGCGGTGGTTCTCAATTAAAACACTTAACTCAATTAACAGAAAAAGAAACCGGACAAAGTGCACGGTTAGGTTTGCCTAAAGAGCATTTAGTAGCATCTAAAAATCCGGATATCGAAAGTCCGATTTATGCTACAGGTATTGGTTTATTGATACGTGCATTTAAAATAAAAGATGAAGAAGCACTTTGCAATGAAGAAAACAACCAATTGGATATCGTAACGCAAGAAGAAATAAAAGTGGAAACAGGAAAAACAACCACTCCTATTGCTGCAGATACAATAGTGAATGTAGACGAACCCGTAGAAAAAACACAAGAGGAAGTATTGGAAGCAGCAACGACAACTACTTTTAAAGAAGAAGCAAAAGAAAAAGAATCTATAAGACAAGACATAACTAGACCATCATTTATATCTACACTTAGTAAACGTTTAAACACGTGGATTAAATCGGATTTAGATGATTTTGAAAGTAAATAATAACCATAAAAATTTAGAAAATGGAATTTGAAATGTTCACAGAAAATAGCTCCATCATCAAAGTATTAGGTGTTGGTGGTGGCGGTTGCAACGCTGTAAATTATATGTACGAGCAAGGCATTCCGGGCGTAAATTTTGGTGTATGCAACACCGACAAACAAGATTTATTGAAAAGTCCGGTACCTACAAAGATACAATTAGGCACCAACCTTTTAGAAGGTTTAGGTGCTGGTGCTGATCCGGAAGAAGGAAGACGTGCCGCTTTAGAAGCGGAAGAAGAAATACGCATGTATTTATCAAACAATACCAAAATGGTATTTGTTACCGCAGGTATGGGTGGTGGAACCGGAACCGGTGGTGCACCTATCGTTGCAAAAATTGCTAAAGAATTAGGAATCCTTACCGTGGGCATTGTTACTATTCCATTTACCAATGAAGGCAAACCCAAACGCGATAAAGCAGAACGTGGTATCCAAAACATGAAAGAGAATGTGGATGCATTAATCGTTGTTTCTAACAATAAACTTTACGATATTTTTCCGGATATCGATATTGATGATGCATTTTCAAAAGCAGATGACATCTTAACCACTGCAGCAAAAGGTATTACAGAAATCATTACCAAACCGGGCAAAATAAATGTGGACTTCAACGACGTAAAAAGAGTGATGTCTAACAGTGGTGTAGCAATTATTGGTATTGGTGCCGGCAGTGGCGATAACCGTGCACAAGATGCTATTAACGAAGCAATGAACTCACCATTGTTGGAAGATGCAGATATTTATGGTGCAAAAGGTGTTGTGTTGTATATCTCGTATGGTTCCGGCATTAAAATGCGCGAGTTAGATTTGATTACAGAATCCATACAAGCTCAAACACAAACCGATTGCGAAATTATTTGGGGTGTTTGTAAAGATGAATCGTTAGGTGATAACATTGCTATTACTTTAGTAGCTACCGGATTTCAAAGTGGTGAAAGTAGCAAAGAACGCAGACAAGTACAACGCATGAAAGAAAATAAAGTGGTGTACACATTGCAAACAAACCAACAAACAACAACAGTAGAAAATAAAACAGAAAAAACCATTGTTTCTGACAAGGAAACACCAACCGCAAATGCAGATAGAGAAATGGTAGGTGTGATAGAAAGTGCAAAAAGACAAGAGCCAATTATCGAAAATATTCAACCAACAAATGAAAGCATTCAAGAGGAAATGGAGTTGGATGTAGACGATGAGGAAGATACATTTATCCTTTCTTTAGATTCAGAAAAAAAAACAAATGAGATAGAATTAGAGATAGAAAATCCATCTCCTAAATTTGATATTCAATTGGTAGATAAGCCGAGGAATAATTTCATTAATGAGATTGATGAAGATACGAAAGCAACTGCTACCATAGACCATCAGTTTACTTTATTTGAAACACCCTCTAATCTGGAAGTGAAAAGTGGTGCTATCGAGAAACAAGATTTAGAGCGCGATTTGATAAAAAAACGCATCACCTTGGATATGGAAAAACACCATATCAGCATTTATGAATTAGAGAAAGAACCGGCTTACAAAAGATATGGTTTGGAATTAGACAACAACATCCAATCAGATGAATCTAATTTCTCTAATTATATCATTTATAATAATTCAGAAGATCCAACGAAAATAGAGATTCGTCCGAACGCCATGAAGGACATTACACTCGATTAAACAAGTATTTTTTTTTGATTCCCCAACTGGCTACATTTTTTAATGTGGCCTTTTTTTTTTGCAGGAAGGGCAAGGGACAACTATTTAAAGCCCCCGTATTCGTTACACTAACAACATTATTTGTGGTCGTGTTTAACGGCTTTCATCTGTATTAAATCTACCAAGAAAGCAAATGCCATAGAGAAATAAATGTAGCCTTTCGGAATTTCAAAATGCATTCCTTCTGCTATTAAGGAAACACCAATCATCATTAAGAAACACAATGCTAATATTTTAAAAGATGGATGTTTTTTGATGAAATCGCCAATAGGTTTTGATGCTATCAACATGATACCAACGGTAATTATCACTGCCGTGTACATTACCCATAATTCTTTTACCATACCTACAGCCGTAATAATAGAATCCACTGAGAATACTAAATCCAACAAGACAATCTCTGCTAACAAGCGAGGAAAACCAGCTTTTTTGGGTACATCTTCCAATCCTTCTTCTTTGGTTTCTGTTTTATGATATATTTCTTTGGTACTCTTATAAATCAAGAATAATCCACCCGAAATCAATATCAAACCTTTACCGGAGAAATCAATATCTAATATGGTAAATAAAGTAGTATCTAATTTTAAAATCCATGAAATGGCTGTTAATAATGCTAACCGCATCACCATTGCCAACAATAAACCGGTAACGCGTAATTTGTTTCGTTGTTCGTCGGGTAATCTATCGGATAAAATGGAAATGAAGATGATATTATCTATACCTAAAATTACTTCTAAAGCAATCAAGGTTACTAAAGGTACTATTGCATCCACCATAAAAAATTATATTTTCAAAAACAAAGAAAATGAAAAATAAGTTCAAATAAAATGAAAAAAATAGTTCAAAGCACGAATTAATTTCCGTCTATCATTTTTAAGAAATCATCGAACAAATAACGAGAATCGTGTGGGCCAGGTGCCGCTTCCGGATGGTATTGTACGGCAAATGCCTTTTTACCAATAATTTCCAATCCTTCTACCGAATTATCGTTCAAATTCACATGTGTCAAACGAGCTTTATCCGAATTTTTCAACGCTTCCATATCAACTGCAAAGCCGTGATTTTGCGTAGTGATTTCGCATTTGCCTGTTTTCAAATTTTTTACCGGATGATTGCCACCTCTATGTCCGTGATGTAATTTATACGTTGGAACACCTGCTGCTTGTGCTAACATCTGGCTACCTAAGCAAATGCCAAATGTTGGATGATTCACATCTAAAACTTTTTTCATGGTATCAATGGCATAATCCATGGTACTTGGGTCGCCGGGGCCGTTAGAAAAGAAAAAGCCATCCGGTTGAAAATCAAGCAACTCAGCATATGTAGTTTTTGCCGGAAATACTTTCACCAGACAATCTCTTTCTGTAAAGTTGCGCAATATATTTTTCTTCACGCCAAAATCCAATGCTGCAATTCTATACTTCGCTTGCTCATTACCCAAAGTATATGCTGTTTTGGTAGAGATGATAGAAGACAACTCCAAACCTTCCATACTTGGCACTGATTTCAATGTAGCTTTTAGAGCTTCAACGTCTGTATTTCCAGAAGAAACAATGGCATTCATCGCTCCTTTTTCTCGAACGTGACGAACCACAGCACGTGTATCAACGCCGGTTATTCCTACTAAATTATTTTCGATGAAATAATCTTCGATAGAGCTATCTGCCTGTTTTCTGGAAAATTGATTGGTATAATCTCTACAAATCAAACCAGAAATTTGAATTTGGTCAGATTCAGCTTCTGCTTGTTTAATTCCATAATTACCAACATGTACATTGGTAGAAATTAACAACTGACGATAGTAACTTGGATCAGTAAACAATTCCTGATAACCTGTCATAGATGTATTAAAGCAAATTTCGCCGGTTGCAGTACCGATTTTCCCGCAAGCATAACCATTAAATATGGCACCATCTTCGAGTAATAATATAGCAGGTGTCTGATTCATAAGATTCGTTTAGCAAAAATAAAAAAAAGGATAGTGAAAACACTATCCTTGTATATGAATTAAGAATATCATTACATTCTATTCTTCTGTTTTTTCTGGTGTAGCAGTAGTATCTTCTACTTGTGGTGTAGTTTCCTCTACCTTTTCTGCTACCACTTCTGCATTTTCTGCTGCTTTTTTGGATGCACCGGAACGACGTGTTTTCTTTTTCGGTTCTGCTGCTTTTGTAGCTTTCGTTGTGTAAGTTTCGTTGAAATCTACCAATTCAATGATAGCCATTTCAGCCGCATCACCTAAACGTTGTCCTAAGCGTACAATTCTTGTATAACCGCCTGGTCTGTCACCTACTTTTGGAGCAATTACATCAAACAATTCTTTCGTAGCATGTTTATCTTGTAAATAAGAAAACGCTGTACGACGAGAGTGTGTTGTATTGTCTTTAGATTTTGTAATTAAAGGCTCTACATATCCTCTCAATTCTTTTGCTTTCGCTACCGTTGTTTCAATTCTTTTGTGTAGAAATAATGCTGAAGATAAATTCTTCAATAAAGCGGCTCTGTGTCCGTATTTTCTACCTAAGTGATTTATTTTATTTCCGTGTCTCATTTTATGAATATTAAGTAGTGTGTAATAAATAATCCGACTGTTGGACTATCTTTATTCTACTCATTTATAATTTAGTCTTCTAATTTAAATTTTGAAAGATCCATACCGAAGTGCATACCTTTCTCAATAATCAACTCTTCAATTTCTACTAATGACTTACGACCAAAGTTTCTGAATTTCAATAATTCGTTGGTATCGTATTGAACTAACTCTGACAATGAATTAATTTTAGCTGCTT
Organism: uncultured Chitinophagales bacterium; assembly: GCA_964507125.1. Lineage (GTDB taxonomy): Bacteria > Bacteroidota > Bacteroidia > Chitinophagales > JADIYW01 > JADJSS01. Next base: position 22,116 of record CAZDOT010000003.1, read on the forward strand.
TTAAACAGTTGTAAGCACGAACTGAAAGGTCTAAATCTTCCAATGGTGTTTTCAATATTTTACGCATGTGTAAGATGTGTTCATCCACAACTTCTTCTTGTCCTTTTTCTTCTGAGTCGAACGTGATATTTTCATCAGACACCAACATTAAGTGTTGAATCAAGATTTTAGCTGCTTCTTTTACTGCATCTTCCGGATGAATAGTACCGTCCGTTTTTACATCTATAATTAATTTTTCAAAATCTGTACGTTGTTCAACACGAGTATTTTCGATTTTGTAACGTACATTTTTGATAGGTGTGTAGATAGAATCTACCGGAATTAAACCAACGATAGAGCTGTCTACATAATGCTCTTCAGCCGCTACGTAACCTCTACCTTTACCGATAGAAATCTCTAACTCTAAGTTGACATTTTTTTCCATGTTACAAATTACCAAATCAGGATTTGTTACAGCAAATACGTTTGTATGTGCTTCGATATCACCTGCAGTAAATTGCTCTTTATTTTTTAATGAGATATAAATCTTCTCATAACCGGCATCAGCATCTTGCAAAATACGTTTCAAACGTACTTGTTTGATGTTTAATACGATTTCTGTAACGTCCTCGATAACACCTTTTATAGTAGAAAATTCATGATTAACACCAGCAATTTTAATATTGGTAATAGCATAACCTTCTAAAGAAGAAAGCAATACTCTACGCAAAGCGTTACCGATGGTATTTCCAAAACCTGGTTCTAATGGTGCAAACTCGAATGTTCCTTCGAAGTCTGTTGCCTTTTGTAAAAGAATCTTATCCGGTTTTTGAAATGATAAAATAGCCATATTTTATTGTTTAATTTTTGATGTTTAATAATCTTGTATTTGACATAACAAATACGAGCCAAACGTACGTATTATTTACTGTATAACTCGACGATTAATTGCTCCTTAATCGTTTCAGGAATTTGGTCTCTATTTGGAATTTCCACAAATCTACCTTCCAATTTCTCTGTATTCAATTCCAACCAACCATATTTTTTCACACCACCTAATTTTAAGGTATCTTGTACAAAATCTAAATTTTTAGATTTTTCACGGATACTTACTACATCTCCTATTTTCACAGTGAAAGAAGGTATGTTTACGATTTTTCCGTTCACGGTAACGTGTTTGTGGTTCACGAATTGACGAGCAGCACTACGAGTAGGTGCAAATCCTAAACGGTAAACAGTATTATCTAAACGTTGTTCTAACAAACGCAATAAGTTTTCACCTGGCACACCGTGTTTACGAGTTGCTTCTTCGAATGTTTTATAGAATTGACGTTCTAAAACACCGTAGGTATATTTTGCTTTTTGTTTTTCTTTTAACTGAATAGAATATTCAGATTTAGACGAACGTTTTTTAGAACTTCCATGCTGACCCGGAGCATATTTTCTTTTTTCAAATGCTTTATCGTAGCCAAAAATCGGCTCACCAAATGCTCTTGATTTTTTAGTACGAGGTCCTGTATATCTTGCCATAACTTATTTAAAATTTAAGATTGGTTATTTGATGTCAAATTTCAATCTATACTATTAATTATTATACTCTACGTTTTTTAGGTGGACGACAACCATTGTGTGGTAATGGTGTAACATCGCGAATAATAGTCACTTCGATACCAGCTACTCCGATTGTACGGATAGCAGATTCACGACCACCGCCTGGTCCTTTAACAAACACTTCTACCTTGCGTAAGCCAGCTTCGTATGCTTTTGCTCCGGCATCCTGAGCAGCCATTTGTGCTGCATACGGAGTGCTTTTCTTAGAACCTCTGAATCCGCATTTTCCGGCGCTACTCCAAGAAATTACTTGACCAGCTTTATTGGTGTAGGAGATAATGATATTATTAAACGTTGATTTAATATAAGCGTAGCCTTCGGCTTCCACTTTCACTACTCTTTTTTTCGTTGTCTTTTTAGTTGCTTGTGCCATTATATATCAGCTTCAAATTTTATTATTTAGTTACTTTCTTTTTACCGGCAACCGTTTTACGTTTTCCTTTACGTGTACGTGCATTACGTTTCGTGCTTTGACCACGAACCGGTAACCCTTTACGATGACGAATACCTCTGTAAGAACCAATATCCATTAATCGTTTAATATTTAATTGAGTTTCTGAGCGCAAAACACCTTCAACTTTTACTTCAGCGTTGATAACGTTACGAATAGCTGTTGCTTCGTCATCTTTCCACTCATGTACTTTTTTCTCCGGATCTACACCTGCTTTCTCTAAAATATATTTAGATGTAGATGCGCCGATTCCGTAGATGTACGTCAACCCGATGATTCCTCTTTTGTTTTTAGGAAGATCTATACCTGATACTCTTGCCATGATTATCCTTGTCTTTGTTTAAATTTTGGATTCTTTTTGTTTACTACATAAATTCTGCCCTTTCTGCGGACGATGATGCAGTCTTCACTACGTTTTTTCACTGATGCTCTTACCTTCATGGTAGTTACTTTTTAGTTTATTTATATCTGAAAGTTATTCTTCCTCTGGAGAGATCATAAGGAGAAATTTCAACTGCGACTCTGTCGCCCGGCAGGATTCGTATATAATTCATACGCATTTTGCCGGATATTGTAGCTAAAATTTCGTGGCCGTTTTCTAATTTAACGCGAAACATTGCGTTAGAAAGAGCTTCCGTGATCGTACCATCTAATTTTATTAAATCTGTTTTACCCATAAATTTCGGACTGCAAATATCGTAATAATTATCTGAAATCCTGAATATATTCTGACTTTTTTATCGCTTCGAATATTAAATTATGGTCACTAAGTATGTCTGCCTTCCCTCTTTTCACAGCAATAGTGTGTTCAAAGTGTGCGGAAGGCTTGCCATCTTTCGCTATTATTGTCCACTTATCGGATAATGTACGTACCTGATAAGTTCCCATATTTATCATTGGTTCAATGGCTATTACTAAGCCTTCTTGTAACATTGGACCTTTTCCTCGCTTGCCATAATTGGGTACTTGTGGCTCTTCGTGTAAGTCTTTTCCGATACCATGACCAACTAAATCTCGAACTACACCATATTTATGAGTGAATTCGCAGTAATTTTGAATCGCAAATCCGATATCACCAATCCTGTTACCCACTACGGCCTGTTCTATACCTATATAGAGCGAATTAAAGGTTACTTGTAATAGTTTTTTAGCAGCTGCATCTACTTCACCGATGGGAAAAGTAAAAGCAGAATCGCCATGAAAACCATCCTTATACACACCACAATCGATGGATAGAATATCTCCTTCTACTATTTCTCTATCGGATGGAAATCCATGAACAACTTGTTCATTTACAGAAATACATAAGGTTGACGGGAAACCACCATATCCTTTAAATGAAGGCTTCGCACCATTATCTCGAATGAATTGCTCCGCTATTTCATCTAATTTAGATGTTTTTATTCCGGGTTTAATATATTCTACCAACAACGCATGTGTTTGGCTAACTAACAAAGAACTCTTTCTTATTAATTCAATTTCGTCGGGCGTTTTTAAATGAATCATCGCACCTAAAATTTAATTAATAGTCTGTGGTAGTCAAATTTCTACCTCTTATTTTTGCTCCCGATTTGGTTAATCCATCATAATGACGGCTTAATAAATGAGAATTTATTTGTTGCATTGTATCTAAGACAACCGCTACTAAAATCAACAAGGATGTACCTCCAAAGAAATAGGCGAATTGTGTGTTTACACCTAACATACTAGCGAATGCCGGCATAATGGCAATTAAGCCTAAGAATGCAGAACCCGGCAAGGTAATTCTAGATAATACTGTATCAATATATTCCGCAGTATTCGCGCCTGGTTTTACACCCGGAACGAATCCATTATTGCGTTTCAAGTCATCTGCCATTTGTACCGGATTCATGATTAATGCAGTATAAAAGTAGGTGAATAATACCACCATTAAGAACATTAATATATTATGCGGTAACGACGTAAAATCAGTCAACTTGCGTAAGAAACCGGAAGCTGCACTATCCGGAAATAATTGAACGAAAGTACCTGGTATAAATAAGAATGCTTGTGCAAAAATGATAGGCATTACACCGGCAACGTTTACTTTTAATGGTAAGAAACCTCTACGTTGTGTGTATGCATTATTTCCGCCTGACATTTGTTTTGCATAGCTCAATGGCACTTTACGTACTGCTTGTATCAGCATTATTGTACCTAAAATTACCAATGCTAATATCACCATTTCAAACACTAAAAATAAGATACCACTTCCTGTTGTTGTTCTAGATTTTACTTCTGCCCAAAAAGATGCCGGTAAACGTGAAATAATGTTTGCCATAATGATTAAAGACGTACCATTACCTAAACCTCTTTCTTGTATTTGTTCTCCTAACCACATTACAAAAATAGTACCTGCTGTTAAGATGATAATAGTGGCGATAGTAAACAATACCATATTTACATTTGGTGACACCACTCTCATTTGATTTGACAATAAAGAGATGTAAGCAAATGCTTGGAAACCACCTACTACTACCGTTCCGTAACGAGTATATTGTGTAATTTTCTTTCTACCACTTTCGCCTTCTTTTTGCATTTTTTGGAAATGCGGAACTGCTAAGGTTAACAACTGCATCACGATAGATGTAGAGATATAAGGCATGATACCTAATGCAAAAATGGATGCTTGAGAGAAAGCACCACCTGCAAAAAGGTCAAAGATTTGGAACAAACCACCGGCTCCGCCGTGTTGTGCAGAAACGCTAACAGGGTCAACGCCCGGAAGAACAACGAAACATCCTAAACGATAAATAAACAATAGACCTAAGGTTAAGAATATTCTTTTTCTTAGGTCTTCTATGCTAAAGATGTTTTTTAAGGTGTCTATAAATTGCTTCATAAGCTTATGCTATAATTGTGGCAGTACCACTATTTTTCTCGATTGCTTCTTTTGCTTTATTACTAAATGCGTGTGCTGCTACGTTCAATGAACCTTTTAAATCACCATTCGCTAATACTTTAATTTTATCGGTTGCTTTTACCAATTTTAAAGTTCTATATGTTTCGAAGTTGAATTCAGTGATATTGTTTTTCTCCGCAAGTGCTTGTAATTCAGCTAAATTAATTGTTCTGAACTCGATTCTATTTGGATTTTTAAAACCTCTTTTTGGCAAACGACGTTGTAACGGCATTTGACCACCTTCAAAACCTCTTTTAGATTTATAACCAGAACGAGATTTAGCACCTTTATGGCCTTTCCCAGCAGTACCACCAGAGCCAGAACCTTGACCTCTTGCTATACGTTTGCGACCTTTTACGGCACCATTGGCAGGCTTTAAATTATTTAAACTGATACTCATTATATTAGATATTTTCTACCGTTACTAAATGTTTTACTTTTGCTACCATACCCAATACTTGTGGTGTAGCTTCTTTTTCTACGCTTCTGTTTACTTTTTGGATACCCAATGCTTTGATGGTATCTTTTTGGCGTTTACTTCTATCGATGGTACTTTTTACCTGCGTGATTTTTATCTTTGCCATAGTCTTATCCGTTGAATACTTTAGATAATTTTACACCTCTATCACGAGCAACTCGGAATGGGTCTCTTAATAATGTCAATGCTTGAATAGTTGCTTTTACTACGTTGTGCGGATTAGCAGAACCTAATGATTTTGCTAATACGTCGTGAATACCAGCACTTTCTAAAACTGCACGCATAGAGCCTCCAGCAATAACACCTGTACCTTGAGAAGCCGGTTTGATTAATACTTTTGCTCCATCAAATTCAGCTAATTGATCGTGTGGAATAGTTCCTTTTAAAATAGGTACTTTCACTAAGTTTTTCTTCGCATCATCAATACCTTTTTGGATAGCCTCTTGTACCTCACGTGCTTTACCTAAACCGTGACCTACGGTGCCATTTCCGTCGCCTACTACAACTAATGCTGAGAAACTGAACGTACGTCCACCTTTCGTAACTTTTGCTACGCGTTGGATGCCTACTACCTTTTCTTTTAATTCGATTTCGGCTGCTGTTCTAACTTTATTTTCTTTTACTTTTGACATATCATTTTTTTTTGACTGACACTGGCGAGGTGCCTTTCTTATTTTTTAGAATTGTAATCCGTTTTCTCTGGCTGCATCAGCTAATGCTTTTACTCTGCCGTGGTATAAAAATCCATTTCTATCAAAAACTACGGTAGAGATGTTTGCTGCTTTTGCTTTTGCGGCAACTGCTGCACCTACTGCTTTTGCTTTTTCTGTTTTGCTTCCTGTTGATTTTTGAGAAGAAACAGATAAGATAGTTTTTTTGGAAACATCGTCAATAATCTGAGCATATATTTCGCTGTTGCTTCTAAAAATAGTTAATCTCGGGCGAGCTTCTGTACCGCTGATTTTTTTGCGGATGCTGTATTTTATTTTTTCTCTTCGAGATAATTTATTGGTTACTGCCATGACAATAATTTTTATTTTTTGATAGACACTTAATGTGTTCTAATTTTATTTTTTACCTGCAGATTTTCCTGCTTTTTTACGCAATATTTCACCGGCGTATTTGATACCTTTACCTTTGTATGGCTCTGGTTTTCTCAAGCTTCTGATTTTTGCAGCTACTTGTCCGATTAATTGTTTATCATTACTTTCTAAAATGATACGAGGTGGTTGACCTTTTTCTGTAACAGTTGAAAGTTTTACTTCTTCTGGCAATACAACATAAACTGGATGTGAGAAACCGATAGATAACTCTAACAATTGTCCTTGATTGCTGGCACGGAAACCGACACCCACCACTTCCAATTGTTTTTTGTAACCTGTGCTTGCTCCAACGATTATGTTGTTCAACAATGCTCTATATAAACCGTGCAAAGTTTTATGACGTTTTTGATCTGTTGGTCGTTCTAAGATAACTTTTCCGTCTTCTACTTTCACCGTGATATCTCTATCTACTTTTTCTGATAAAGTTCCATTAGGCCCTTTTACTGTAACCACGTTATTATCTGCAACGCTTACTTCAGTTTTCGCCGGTATTGTTATTGGTAATTTTCCTACGCGTGACATGACTTTAATTTTAAGATACTATGCAAATAATTTCACCACCTACGTTTAAGTTTTTCGCTTGTTTATCTGTCAAAATTCCTTTTGATGTAGATAAGATAGCTAAACCTAAGCCGTTTTTCACTCTTGGGATGCCTGCTACATGAGCGTAGCGACGTAAGCCCGGTTTTGAGATTCTAATTAACTCTCTGATTGCCGGTTCTTTTGTTTCCGGATTGTATTTCAATGCAATTTTGATAGTTCCTTGTGGACCTTCTTCATCAAATTTGAATTTTAAAATATAACCGTTTTCGTGTAAGATTTCGGTTAATTTTCTCTTCATGTTTGAAGCAGGAATGTCAACGATGGTGTGACCAGCAAGTTGTGCATTTCTGATTCGTGTCAGGAAATCTGCTATTGGATCTGTAACCATTTCAATTTTTTGTTTAGACCGCTTAGATGTGAGACTTAAGTCGAGTACGGCTCAGTTTCCCACCTTCACTTTTTATTTATAATTTATTTTTTTTGACTCTTTGAGTTTTAGAGGTAAGATGCGAGAGAAATGCTATTTATCTCTTTTCTCATCTCTGGATTTCATTTTTTACCAGCTTGCTTTAGATACACCCGGAATCATACCGTAGCTTGCTAAATCTCTGAATTGTATTCTTGACAATCCGAAGAATCCGATATAGCCACGTGGTCTTCCTGTTAACTTACATCTTTTTCTGTAACGAACCGGAGATGCATTTTTAGGAAGTTTATCCAATGCTGTATAATCACCTGCTTTTTTTAATTCTTCACGTTTTGCTTTGTATTTGTTGATGAGTTTCAAACGTTTTGCATCACGTGCTTTCATTGATTCTTTTGCCATAATCTATTTTTTCTTAAATGGTAAGCCAATTTCTTTTAATAATGAATGTGCTTCGTCATCTGTATTTGCAGTTGTAACGAATGTAATATCCATACCGCTGATACGAGCAATTTTGTCGATATCAATTTCCGGGAAGATGATATGTTCTGTGATACCTAATGTATAGTTACCTCTTCCGTCGAATGATTTGTCGTTGATACCTTTAAAATCACGTACCTGTGGTAAAGCTACTGCCATTAAACGCTCTAAGAATTCGAACATTCTTTCACCACGCAATGTAACACGAACACCAATTGGCAAGTTCTCTCTTAATTTAAAGTTAGAGATTGCTTTTTTAGATTTTGTTGCTACTGCTTTTTGTCCGGCAATACGAGAAATTTCGTCGAGTGAATTATCGATTAATTTTTTATCGCCAACTGCGGCACCTACACCTTGATTGATTACAATCTTAGTTAACTTAGGTACTTGCATTACAGATTTGTAGTTGTATTTTGCTTTTAAAGCTGGAACAACAACGTCTGTATATTTCTTTTTTAATGTAGGTATATAAGCCATTACTTAATTATTTCTCCTGTTTTTTTTGCAATTCGTACAATTTTTCCATCTTCTACTTTTCTACCTACTTTGGTAGCGTTACCACCAACTGACAACATTAAGTTAGAGATATGGATAGGTGCTTCTTTTTTAATGATACCACCTTGTTGGTTTTGTGCATTTGGTTTGGTGTGTTTAGAAACGATTCTAATTCCGGCAACCAATGCTGTATTTTTTGCAGGAAATACTTCTAATACTTTACCGCTTTTACCACGATCTTCTCCGGCAGTTACGATAACGGTATCTCCTTTTTTGATTTTTAATTTTGGCGCAAAGCGCTTTTGAGTTGGTGTATTCATAATGATATACGCTTATTTTTTTATAATACTTCCGGTGCTAATGAAATGATTTTCATAAAATCTTTATCTCTCAATTCGCGCGCAACCGGCCCGAAAATACGTGTACCACGTGGTTCGTCGTTGTTATTTAATAATACAACTGCATTATCATCAAAACGAATGTAAGTACCGTCTTTGCGTTTAATTTCTTTTTTAGTACGAACAACTACTGCTTTCGTTACTTGTTTTTTCTTTACGTTACCGCCTGGCATTGCATCTTTTACAGATACGACGATTTTATCGCCAATTGAAGCATAACGTGCTTTTGTTCCTTTCAATACTCTGATGCAAAGTACTTCTTTGGCGCCGCTGTTATCAGCTACTCGTAGTCTTGATTCTTGTTGTACCATTGTTATTTAGCTTTTTCTACGATTTCTATTAATCTCCATCTTTTTGTTGCACTTAAAGGACGTGTTTCCATAATTTTTACGGTATCGCCGATATTGCACTCATTTTTTTCATCGTGAGCGTGGAATTTCTTAGTTTTCTTTAAGAATTTTCCGTACTTCGGATGTTTTAATTTACGAACAACTGCCACCGTAATTGTTTTATCCATTTTATTGGAAGTAACAACTCCGACTCTAGTTTTTCTTAATTTTCTTTCTATTGTTGTCTCTGTTGACATCTGCATTTATTTTATGCTTGATTAGATAATTGTCTTTTTCTCAATTCTGTTTGGATGCGGGCAATGTGTTTTCTCAATTGTCCTAAATCATTGGTATTTTCCAATGGTGTAATCGCATGATTGAACTTTAATTTTGTCAATTTCAATTTAGAAGCTGACAATTCATTATTCAATTCTTCTACGCTCCATCCTGCTATTTCGCTATATGCTACTGTTGCCATTTTACTTTATATTTTTAGTTACCGTCGTAATCTCTTCTTATGATAAATTTAGTTAACACAGGTAATTTTTGAGCTGCTAATGCTAATGACTCTTGAGCTACTTGTTTAGAAACGCCTTCAATTTCAAACATGATTCTGCCTGGTTTTACCACAGCAACCCAATGATCTAAAGAACCTTTACCTTTACCCATACGCACCTCTGCCGGTTTTTTAGTGATTGGTTTGTCTGGGAAAATATTGATCCAAACTTTACCTTCACGTTTCATGTGTCTGGTTAAAGCGATACGAGCTGCTTCAATTTGACGGTCTGTTATCCAGCACTCTTCTAATGATTTCAAGCCAAATGAGCCGAATGACAATTGCGAACCTTTGTACGCAATGCCTTTCATTTTCATCTTGTGTACTCTTCTAAATTTTACTCTTTTCGGTTGTAACATAACAACTTTATTTACAATTTATGATTTACGATTTGAGATTTTCCTAAATCGTTTTGTTAATTATTTTTTTCTTGGACCTCTGTTTTCTGTTCTTTCACCTCTTGGTTTTCCGCCACCACGTCTATCGCCACCGCCTCTTCTATCATCACGTCTTTCGCCACCTCTTCTGTCATCACGTCTTTCACCACCTTTTTTGTTACCTTCTTCCATTCCTACATTTGGTGTCAAATCACGTTTTGTAAATACTTCGCCTTTACAAATCCATACTTTTACACCAATTTTTCCGTAAATCGTTTCTGCTTCTTTCCAAGCATAATCGATATCAGCTCTGAATGTATGTAAAGGTGTACGACCTTCTTTGTACTCTTCACTTCTTGCCATCTCTGCACCACCTAAACGTCCGGAGCATTTGATTTTAATACCTTCCACCCCTAAACGCATCGCTGAAGCAATCGCCATTTTCACCGCACGACGGAAGTTTACACGAGCTTCTAATTGTTTGCAAACTGTTTCACCTACGATAGCAGCATCAATTTCCGGTCTTCTAATTTCTACGATATTAATTTGAACATCTTTTTTCGTAATATTTTTGATTTCTTCTTTGATTTTATCTACCTCGTTACCACCTTTACCGATAATGATACCAGGACGAGAAGTATTAATAGAAATCGTAATTCTGTTTAAAGTTCTTTCGATTACTATTTTAGAAATACCGCCTTTTTGAATACGTGCGTTTAAGTATTTTCTGATTTTTTGATCTTCGATCAATTTATCGCTGAAATCTTTACCGCCATACCAATTAGAATCCCATCCTCTGATGATACCTAATCTATTTGCTATCGGATTTGCTTTAGTACCCATTAATTATCTTTTATTTTAATTTTCGTTAGTTGATTCTGTTGTTTCAGCAACCAATTCAGATTGGTTTCTGCTTGCTAATTGCACGGTGATGTGGTTAGAACGTTTACGTATTCTGTATGCTCTTCCTTGAGGTGCCGGTTGAAAACGTTTTAAAATTCTTGCACTATCTATTAATACTGCTTTGATATATAAATCACTATCTTCTGCTTTTGTATCGAATTTTTGTTCCCAGTTAGCAATGGCAGAACGAACTAATTTTTCTAATGTTTTCGAAGCGTGTTTTGTAGAGAATGTAAGGATGTTTAAAGCTTCCATTACATCTTTTTCACGGATAACATCTGCCAATAATCTCATTTTACGAGGAGAAGTAGGCACATTTGTAGCACGTGCAGTACAAACTGACTTTTTCGCTTCTTTTCTAGCATCTGCTGCTAATTTCTTTCTTTGACCCATGGCTTATTCTTATTTTCTGTTACCTGAATGTCCTTTAAATTGTCTTGTAGGTGAGAATTCTCCCAATTTATGCCCTACCATATTTTCTGTTACATATACCGGAATAAATTTATTACCGTTATGTACTGCAAATGTATGTCCTACGAAATCTGGTGTAATCATAGAGGCTCTAGACCAAGTTTTGATTACCGATTTTTTATTCGATGCATTCATAGTATCCACTTTACCTTGTAAATGGTATGCTATGTACGGACCTTTTTTTAAACTTCTTGCCATTATGCTTTACTTATTATTTTTTAGCTCTTGAAATGATGTGTTTGTTGGAAGCTTTTGTTTTGCTTCTAGTTTTTAATCCTTTAGCTGGGATACCTTTTCTTGAACGTGGGTGACCACCTGAAGCTCTACCTTCACCACCACCCATTGGATGGTCAACTGGGTTCATCACTACGGCACGTGTACGAGGTCTTCTTCCTGCCCAACGGTTAGCACCAGCTTTACCTTTTACTTCCAAGCTATGATCTGAATTTGAAACACTTCCGATAGTACCTAAACAAGTACCTAAGATTTGTCTTAACTCACCTGATGGTAATTTTATGTTTGCATATTTTCCATCTTTACCGGAAAGTTGAGCAAATGTACCAGCACTTCTACAGATAGACGCTCCTTTACCCGGTTGTAATTCGATATTATGAATTACAGAACCTAATGGCATGTTAGATAGTGGTAAAGTATTTCCTACTTCAGGAGCAACTGCTTTACCTGAAATAATTTCTTGTCCAACTTTTAAACCTTCCGGTGCGATGATATATCTTTTCTCACCATCTTTATATACTACTAATGCAATAAATGCAGAACGGTTAGGATCGTATTCAATTGTTTTTACAGTTGCCGGAATATCGAATTTATTTCTTTTAAAATCAATAATACGGTATTGTCTTTTGTGTCCACCACCGATATAACGCATTGTCATTTCACCTTTTTGGTTACGACCACCAGATTTCTTATTAGAAACTAATAAGGATTTTTCCGGTTTGTCGGTAGTGATTTCTGCGTAAGAGTTAGAGATTCTGTATCTTAAACTCGGCGTAATCGGATTATATTTTTTAGTTGCCATTGCTTGTACTTCTTTTTAATTAAATTTCGTTGTAGAAATCAATTGTTTCTCCTTTAGCTACTTGAACGATTGCTTTTTTGTAGCTACTTTTTCTTCCTGAGATAATTCTTGTTTTTGTATTGCGATTTTTTGGTTTAGAAGCAATAATTGCTGTATTTACTTCTTCTACATTTACGCCGTACATTTTTTCAACAGCTTTTTTTATCTCTACTTTGTTTGCCTTTTTTTCAACTAAAAAAGTATATTTTCCTGCTTTATCTGATAATGCAGATGCTTTTTCGGTAATTAAAGGTTTTTTCAGAATTTCCATTCTATATTAATTTTGTGAATTCGCTAATGCTTCAATCGATTTTTCGCTAATTAAAATCGCATTGTTGTTCATAATTTCGTATGTATTCAAGTTATCTGCGGTTGCAATTGCAGCACCTTGTACATTTCTACTTGATAAGTAAACATTTTCGTTTAACTCTGGTAAAATCAATAATGATTTTTTGTTTTCTAAACCAAATGCTTGTAAGAATTTTAAATATTCTTTTGTTTTTGGTGCATCGAAAGAAAAATCTTCTACTATTTTAATAGAGCTACCGGCAGCTTTTACAGATAATGCAGAATGTTTTGCTAATGATTTTACTTTTTTATTTAATTTAAAATCATAGAAACGTGGACGAGGTCCGAAAATACGAGCACCACCTTTAAACAATGGGTTTTTGATACTTCCTTTTCTGGAACCACCTGTACCTTTTTGTTTGTGTAATTTTCTGGTAGAACCTGATAATTCAGATTTCTCTTTGGTTTTATGCGTACCACTTCTTCTTCCTGCTAAGTATTGTTTAACAGCTAAGTAGATAACATGCTCATTCGGTTCGATACCAAAAATTGCATCTGGCAATTCGATACTGCGACCTGTAGCTTGTCCGTTTACATTATATACTTCTGCTTTCATCTTTATTTTATTTCAATCTAAATCCGTAGGATTCTTTGATTATTTTTTCTTTTCGATTATTACGTAAGCGCCATTATGACCTGGAATAGAACCTTTCACGATGATTAGATTCTCGTCATTCAACACTTTCACGATTTTCATGTTTTGTTCTTTCACTCTATCAGTACCCATACGGCCACCCATTTTCATTCCCTTCATAACACGTGCCGGTGTAGAACAAGCACCTAATGAACCCGGTGCACGCAAACGGTTGTGCTGTCCATGTGTTTGACCACCTACACCACTAAAGTTGTGACGTTTTACAACACCTTGGAAGCCTTTACCTTTGGATGTTCCAACTATGTTTACTTTTTCGCCTTCCGCTAAAATTTCAGAGGTTACGACATCACCAACATTTAAGTTGTCCATCCCTTTAAACTCTACTAATTTTGCTTTTGGAGCACCACCTGATTTCTCGAAGTGATTTCTCATAGGCTTTGTTGTATTTTTTTCTTTCTTATCGCCGTATCCTAATTGAATTGCATCGTACCCATCTTTATCTTTTGATTTTTTTTGAGTAACTACGCAAGGACCAGCTTGAATAACTGTGCATGGAATTATTGCACCGCCTTCGCCGAAAATACTGGTCATCCCTATTTTTGTTCCTATTAATCCTGCCATGACTTATTATACTTTAATTTCTACATCCACACCACTTGGTAATTCTAATTTCATCAATGCATCTACAGTTTTTGGTGTTGCACTATAAATGTCTAATAATCTTTTGTACGTACACAATTTAAATTGCTCACGTGCCACTTTGTTTACGTGTGGAGATTTTAACACGGTAAAAATCTTTTTGTTAGTAGGCAATGGAATTGGACCTGTTACTACAGCTCCTGCACTGCGTACTGTTTTCACGATTTTCTCAGCAGACTTATCTACTAAGTTATGATCGTATGATTTTAATTTTATTCTAATTTTTTGTGCCATGATATAATTACTATTAATCAGCTTTTACTTTAGATTTTACTTTTGCGATTACTTGCTCTGTAATGTTGTTTGGTGTTGGAGCATAGTGTGAGAACTCCATGATAGAGGTTGCTCTACCTGATGTAATCGTTCTCAAATCTGTTACATAACCGAACATCTCAGACAATGGAACTTTTGCTTTGATTACGTTCGCATTGTTTTTCATTTCCATACCTTCCATCATACCTCTTCTTCTGTTCAAGTCACCTACAACATCCCCTGTATTTTCTTCCGGTGTGATTACTTCCAATTTCATGATAGGCTCTAACAAGATTGGATTAGCTTTTCTACAAGCTTCACGGAATGCGAACTTAGCTGCCTGCTCAAACGAGAAAGAGTCGGAGTCCACTTGGTGGTAAGAACCATCAAATAAACGAACTTTTAAACTTGGAACTTCGTAACCCGCTAAAACACCCGTTTTCATTGCCTCTTTAAATCCTTTCTCTACAGACGGAACAAACTCTTTTGGAATTGCACCACCAAAGATATCATTCACGAACGTCAATCCATCTTTACCTTCATCGCCAGGACCAATTTCAATTTGGATATCCGCAAACTTACCACGACCACCAGATTGTTTTGCATATTTTTCTCTATGCTCAATAGTTTGTGTGATAGTTTCTTTATAGTTAACTTGAGGTGCACCTTGGTTACACTCTACTTTAAACTCACGTAATAAACGGTCAACGATGATTTCTAAGTGCAATTCACCCATACCAGAGATTACTGTTTGTGCAGTATCTTCATCGTAACGCACTTTAAATGTTGGATCTTCTTCCGCTAACTTAGCTAAAGCCATCCCTAATTTATCTGCATCTTTTTGTGTTTTAGGCTCGATTGCCAAACCGATTACCGGATCTGGGAATACCATTGATTCTAAAACGATTGGGCTACCTTCTGCACAAAGTGTATCACCTGTTCTGATATCTTTAAATCCTACTACTGCACCAATATCACCAGCGCCTAATTTCTCAATTGGATTTTGTTTATTTGCGTGCATTTGGAAGATACGAGAAATACGCTCTTTGTTACCACTTCTTGTATTGATTACATAAGAACCAGCATCTAATACACCAGAGTAAGCACGTGTAAATGCTAAGCGACCAACGTAAGGGTCTGTAGCAATTTTAAATGCTAAACCTGCAAATGGTTCATCATAGCTTGGCTTACGAGAAATCTCTTCACCTGTATCAGGATGAGTACCTTTAATATTTGGTCTATCTAATGGTGATGGCATTAATTCCATTACCAAATCCAACATTGTTTGAACACCTTTATCTTTAAAAGATGAACCACATACCATTGGAACAATTTTCATATCTAAGCAAGCTGCACGTAATGCATCTAATATTTCTCTTTCTGTAATAGTAGTTGGATCGTCAAAGAATTTCTCCATCAATCTCTCATCATACTCAGAAACTGCCTCTAATAATTTCTCTCTCCACTCCGTAGCTTCTTGTACCATATCTGCCGGAATATCCACCACTTCATAAGTCATACCTCTGTCATGTGTATTCCAAACGATACCACGGAAGTTAATTAAGTCAACCACTCCTTTGAAAGTATCTTCAGCACCGATAGGTAATTGCAATGGAACAGCATTAGAACCCAACATCTTTTTCACTTGCTCTACAACTGCTAAGAAATCAGCACCGGAACGGTCCATTTTGTTTACGAAACCGATACGAGCTACATTATAGTTATTTGCTAAGCGCCAGTTTGTTTCAGATTGAGGCTCCACGCCATCTACTGCTGAGAATAAAAACACCAAACCATCCAAAATACGCAATGAACGATTTACCTCTACGGTAAAGTCAACGTGTCCTGGTGTGTCAATGATATTTACGTGATAATCTTGTCCTCTATATTTCCAGCCAACTGTTGTTGCTGCAGATGTAATTG
This sequence comes from uncultured Chitinophagales bacterium, assembly GCA_964507125.1. GTDB lineage: Bacteria > Bacteroidota > Bacteroidia > Chitinophagales > JADIYW01 > JADJSS01. The sequence continues at coordinate 38,529 of CAZDOT010000003.1, forward strand.
TAATACCACGCTCTGCTTCTTGCACCATCCAGTCCATTGTAGATGCTCCATCGTGCACCTCACCAATTTTATGATTAACTCCTGAATAAAACAAGATACGTTCTGTAGTCGTTGTTTTACCAGCATCAATGTGAGCTGCAATACCAATGTTTCTTGTATATCTTAAATCGCGTGCCATTTTATTTTTCTATTTGTGGATGCTACAAACATCCTTACTTTTTTTTATTATGCTTTAAAATGTGAAAATGCTTTATTTGCTTCAGCCATTTTATGTGTATCTTCTTTTCTTTTCACTGCTGCTCCTTCACCTTTTGAAGCGGCAATTAATTCTGCAGCTAATTTATCACCCATTGATCTGCCGTTTCTTTTTCTTGAAAACTGAATCAACCAACGTATCGTCATGAACAATTTTCTATCCTCACGAATTGGTGTAGGAATTTGGAATGTAGCACCACCAATTCTACGACTTTTCACCTCTACAGCTGGCATGGCATTATCCATTGCTTTTCTCCAAATTTCGTATCCTTCTTCATTGGTAGATTTTTTAATACGCTCCATTGCTTCATAAAATGAAGTATAGGCTGTACTTTTTTTACCACCAATCATTAAGTTATTTACAAAGCGAGTTACCAAAGGATCACCATAAACCGGATCCGGTGCTAAATATCTTTTCTTTGCTTTTTGCTTTCTCATTTTCTATTATTTTATACGAATACGATGTATTCCTATTGATTATTTTTTACCTTTTGTTGGTGCCGCTGCACCAGCTTTACCTTTTTTAGTTCCGTATTTAGAACGGCTTTTTTGACGATTATTTACACCTGCAGTATCTAAAGCACCACGAACGATATGATAACGCACACCCGGTAAATCTTTAACACGACCTCCACGAATCATTACTATTGAGTGTTCCTGTAAATTATGACCTTCACCCGGAATGTAAGCGATAACTTCAAATTTATTCGTCAAACGCACTTTAGCTACTTTACGTAATGCTGAATTTGGTTTTTTAGGTGTAGTTGTATAAACACGTGTACATACACCACGACGTTGTGGGCAAGCATCTAACGCTCTTGATTTAGAAGCATATTGAAGTTGCTCTCTTCCTTTTCTTACTAATTGTTGAATTGTAGGCATTCGTTACTCTTTAAAAAATTTGGACTGCAAAGGTAAGGATTTGAGTGAAGAATACCAAACATAACTGTAAAGAAGAAGTTATGTTTTTTGTAGTCTTACCTTCCCTCCGAAGGCAGTTACTACAAGAAGAATCCACCAAAAAATGGATTTTCCTCCTGAAGTGGGTGCAAAGATACAAACTAATTCCCATTTGTGGAAAATTTTTTTATATTAATTTCGAGTTAAGAATGCTTATTTAACTTTATTATAGATGAACAAAGCGAAGGCGAATCAATTTGCTATTCAATTTTCACCCATTTTATTATAGAATTTACATTAGAACAGCAAATTATGAGTGGTATTATTAATGAATTTGCAAATAACAAATGAAAATTTGTCATTTTAGAGATTGAAAATAATTTTCATCCAAAAATTTTAAATTCCATAATTTTTCGGCACGGCTACCTATAAACCAGAATATAAAAGCTAAAATCATAAAAAATACAGATTTGTGTAGTGGCTCCCAAAAATATTCGAAATATCGAGTGATTAAATTGAGTATAAAAAAGATTAAGGAAATGTTACCTAAGATAAAATCCTCTCGTTTTAAACCAACATACATACCTAAAGCAGCTATCATAAATAAAGCTATTGCCCAAATTACAAAATGAATTTGTCCTACTTGCTGCCAATTTTCATATTTAGTGAAATTACCGAAGATGGACAATAACCAAATAGCGGTAAAAAAAACCAGCAGACTACTTATATAATGTATCTTCTCAAATTTGATACATTTTTCGTTTTGTTTTACAAAATACAATCCTACAAAAAGCAACACACTAAATGGAATGTATCTCAAAATTAAATTCATTCCCAAAAAAAATTGGTCTTTTGTTTCCAGTGACAGTGTAAATGAGCCATAAGCCAATCCAAACATGAGAAGACACAGTACCCAAAGTGTATTAGACTGAAAATAGACGGATACTATTATATATAATATAGCTGCTATTAAAAAGATAGCATAATACTCATTTTGGAATACATGAAAGCTTTTTGCCCAAAATGACACACAAGCCAATGATAAAAATGCACCCAATAACAAGAAACTTGTGTTGCCTATTGGTGCATTGATATATTTCTTGAAACGCTTTTTGGTGTACCAAAACGTAAAAAATGTGCTGATACTTAATATAATGCTAAATACAATATCTGTAAGTTGTGTATATCGTTCAATAAATTCTCTAAGTAGGTCATCTGCTAATAACACAACAATAGATAAGATAGCACACGAAACGGCAATAATAAATGCATACACTGCTACTTGTTTCCAATCTAATTTATGCTTTTCAATTTGTGCATCCATTTGGGAAGCCTGTTCATCCGAAATTATTTGTTGTTGTTTCCATTCGTCAATTGCTCGTTTTAACAAATTTGCGTCTTTCTCCTTTAGTAGCATGCTATCCGATTTTAATTAAAGTTAAATGTATAAAGAAAAATATGATTCTATCATTAAATACACGTATTCGCAAACATACCTATTTTTATGGCAAACGATTTGTTATGAATACTTTAAAGAAATAAATAAATAAAAATAGCGCTAAACTAATTTCTAACTTTGTATGTTATTAGATGATTGTGTGAAAAAAATAGGACTCAACATAATTTTATCACTCCTGTTCTTTACTTCTTTTGGGCAAATTACGCTCAAAGGTGTTGTTATTGATGCCAAAACTAAAGAAGCTTTACCATTTGTCAACTATTATATAGGCTTAACGGAAGGTAGCACCACGGATGATAGCGGTCGATTTGAGTTTAATGTAAGTGCCAAAACCGACTCTATTGTTTTTACCTATTTAGGCTACAAGGATGAAGTGCTCAAAAAACGTTTCTTTAAAAAAGATTCCATTATCGTAAAAATGCACTTGGATAATTTTATGTTAGAGGAATTTACCGTGAAAGCAAGACGTAAAAAAATCCCAAAAGATACCGTTGCCATTCGATTATATAGAAATGTAGTGAGCCATAAAGATGAAAACAGACCCAAGTCGTATGATTCCTATCAATTTGAAGAATACCAAAAGACGGTTGCTTCACTCTATAACATCAGCTCAAAAATTACAACGAAGAAAATTTTTAAACCATTCAAATTTATCTTAGAAAACCAAGATAGCACGGCCGAAGGCAATAAGTTTATTCCATTAATTTTAAAAGAAACCTTATCGGACCAATACTTCAATAAAGATCCGAAGAAAAATAAAACAGTTGTTAAAGCCAGTAAAATTTCCGGAATTGAGCAATTGCGATTCGCCGAATTATTAGATTACGCTTTTGATGAAATTGATGCATACGACAACCAAGCTATGGTACAAGAAAAAGCGTTTGTAATGCCTTTTGCCAATGGTGCCATTACCCTTTACAATTACTATTTAATAGATAGTGTGAAGATTATGGATGCATCCAAACCGATAGACAGCAGCAAATTTATACACAACAGAAAAGTAGCCTACACACAAAGAACCACATACGACACGTCCATTACCACGGTAATGAATGATAGTATTTTGCAAGATAGCGTAGTCAATATTAGTTTGTTACCGGATTCCATACTTTATAAGACAATCACTACGATAGACAGTGCACTTGTAACTGACAGCATTGTTACATTTGACACAATCGTAGTTCGTGATAGTATTTGGATTTACAATCTTGCGTTTGTGCCCAAAGCCAAAGGCGATTTCTTGTTTAAAGGAAAAGCTGCTATCCAAGACTCAACCTTCGCCATTACGGATATCGAGTTGAGTATCGACAGTCGCTCTAATATTAATTTCATCAGCGATTTTTCATTAAAACAAAGCTTCGAACATACCGACAAAGGTTGGTTTAAAAATAAAGAATCCAGAAATACCAGTATTGCTATCACAAAGCGAAAAAAATCTAAGAGTGTCCGAATTGCTCGTTATTTAAGTAGAGATAGTATCAAAATTAATGAGCCGATTGCAGATACCATTTTAAAACAAGAAAATACGGTGTTTGTAAAAAATTACCGCAAACTATCGGATTCATTTTGGGTAGCTCGCCGACACGATACATTAACCACACCGGAAAGTAAAGTGTATTTCTTGATAGACTCGCTGAAAAGAACGCGTTTTTACAAAGCAATGAATGGCATTGGAAGCTTTTTTGTAAGTGGATATTACAAAACCAAAACATTGGAATACGGCAACCTTTATCAAATGGTTACGTGGAATGATTTGGAAGGCGTGCGACTTCGTCTTAATTTACGCAACAATTGGCGCATTGGAAAATGGGTAAATTGGAGCATTTATGGTGCGTACGGAATTAAAGATAAAAAATTCAAATACGGTGCGAAAATTAGTGCCAATTTACCGGATAAACGACAAAAGAAACACAGCATCACAGTTTCTTTCAGAGATGACTATCAGCGTTTCACATTAAGTAAAGATGGTTTAGGATACGATTTCATTTACAAATCCATCACACGTAAAAATGCTATTTCAGATTTAGTGTATTTAAAAGATGTGATGTTGACCTATTCCAGAGAATGGATTCCAAATTTAACCACCAATTTAAATTTCAACTATAAAATATATCAAACCGTTCCGGGCAGTATTACGTTTACCAAATCCAACGGTGTTCCGTTTACACCGGACACGATTAGCAATTTTAGAGTTTTTTCGCCAAGTATCAATGTTGTATATACGCCGGGTGCAAAATTTTTGCAAGGAAGTGAACGCAATCGTTTCCTAAAAGGTAAATTGCCAAGATTTAATTTCACCTATACGTTTAGTGAACGCAAACTCGGAAGTGATTTTAACTTCCATAAAATAGAATTAATCATTGATGAGCGTTTGCCATCACCAATTGGGCACACCATCTTTAAATTAGTAGGCACCAAATTATTCGGCGAAGCACCTTATCCTTTGTTACACATACATCCCGGAAATCAATCTTTCTTATACGATGAAGAACGCTTCACTAATATGAAAGAAACCGAATTTATTGCCGACCAACAATTGACATTCTTTTTGGAACATCATTTCGACGGATTTTTCTTTAACAAAATTCCAGGATGGCGTCGTTTGGGATTGAGAGAAGTATTCACCACCAAAATGGCCGTTTCCAGCTTAAACCCAAAAAATGTAACCTTCTCAGATTTGCCAACCAATATGAAAGGACTTAACGGATTTTATGCTGAAGTTGGATTTGGTATTGAAAACATCCTCAAATTAATTCGAGTAGATTTTAGTTGGCGATTAACACAATTAAATCAGCCGAACATACAAAAATTCCGTTGGGCCATCAGTTTCTCGCCAAGTTTCTAATAACTTAAAACGGATTACTTAGAAGTTTGCAAAACTTAAAGTATTTTTGCCCATCAATTACACAATTATGGATTTTGGAAAATTATACGTTAAATATCGTTTCTACGCAGCAATTGCATTTTTAATTATTGGAATTCTGTTACACATCTTTGTACACAAAGGTTGGCAATGGTCTATCTTTATTTATATCATCAGTATTTCTTTTATTTTGTTTGATATTTTAATCGGTCCAATGCGTTATTTGCAAAAGAAGGTAGAAGCCGGCGATATTGATGGAGCTAAAGAAGTAATGAGTTGGATAAAATTCCCGAATTTATTAATAAAACCGGTGCGACAAGGATATTACATGTTGCAATCTAATTTTGATATGGCAAACCAAGATTTGGATGCGGCAGAAGCCAATATCCGAAAAAGTTTAGCCAATAAAAGCGATATGATGGGAACATCGCAAGAAGGTGTTTCGTATTTGCAATTAGGTGGCATTGCTTTGCAAAAAGGCGACTCAAAAGAAGCATTAAAAAACTTGAAATTAGCGGTTCAAAAAGGCTTACCGGACGACGACAATTTAGCGACTGCCTATTTGCAAATATGTTCTATTTATGCTCAACGCAGAGAAATAAAAGTAGCCAAAGAATACTTACGCAGAGCCAACACTTTAAAAGTAAAAAGCGACGAAATCAAAAAGCACTTAAAAGACATCAACAAACAAATGGCGAGAGCTTAGTTGATCTGAAAATAATTTTCTATCCAAAAAAAAATAGACCCTGTTAGAATCCTTCACACTAACAGGGTTTATTTTTAAGAACAGATGTAACGCTCTATACAAAAAATGCTGTTTAAAAGAAGGACAACAAAAGTTAATGGATAGATGTTATCAATCTAATATTTTATACCTTTGATATTCCATATAATCTATTCATCCATAAATTAGATTGCTAAAATGAAATACTCCTCTATTAATGCACAATTATTTATAGATAATCGCAAGAAATTTATAGCAGAATTACCTGCCAACTCCATGGCTATTTTATTAGCCAACGACGAGATGCCTCGCAGTGCCGATCAGAATTTTGTATTTCGTCAAAATCCGGATTTATTTTGGCTTTCCGGAATTGACCAAGAAAAAACTATTTTAATCATCTATCCGGATTGCCCCAATCCATTGTATAGAGAAGCCTTGTTTCTTCGCAAAACCAATGAAGTAATTGCAGTTTGGGAAGGTCATAAATATACCATGCAAGAAGCACGTGAAGCTTCCGGCATTCAGCAAATATTTTGGGAAGAAAGTTTTGAAAGTGCACTCAAAGCACTAATGACGTATTGCGACAATGTGTATGTCAACATCAATGAAAACGACCGAAGCGACAATGCTGTTCCATATAAAGATATTCGTTTTGCCAATGAATTAAAATACAATTATCCGGCGCACCAAATCAAACGATTAGGCCCTATTATGGCAAAATTGCGCAGCATTAAACATCCGGTAGAAGTGGACTTAATGAAACAAGCTTGTGCCATTACACGCGATGCCTTTAAACGTGTATTGCGATTTATGCAACCAGGTGTAATGGAGTATGAAGTGGAAGCCGAAATTATTCATGAATTTATTCGACAACGCGCTACAGGACATGCCTACACACCCATAATTGCAAGTGGTGCCAATGCTTGTGTGTTACACTATATAGAGAACAATAGAGTTTGTAATGATGGCGATTTAGTGTTGATGGATTTTGGTGCAGAATACGCCAATTACGCTGCGGATTTAACCAGAACAATTCCGGCAAATGGCAAATTTACACCACGACAAAAAGACGTTTACAATGCCGTACTTCGTGTGATGAAACAAGCCAAAACCATGCTAAAACCGGGCACTATCTTAGCTGATTACAATAAAGAAGTTGGCAAAATAATGGAAAGTGAATTGATTGGTTTAGGCTTATTAGATAAAGATGCCGTTGCCAAACAAGATCCGGAAAATCCATTGTACAAAAAATATTTCATGCACGGCACTTCGCATTTTTTAGGAATAGATGTGCACGACATTGGCAATAGATACGCACCGATGCAAGTAGGCAATGTATTTACCTGCGAACCGGGTATTTATATTCCAGAAGAAAAATTAGGAATTCGCATTGAAAACGATATTTTAATTACTGAAAACGGCATTATAGATTTGATGGAAGATATCCCGATTGAAGTAGATGAAATAGAAACAATCATGCATGAAAAATAAGCTTGTTTTCTTTCATAAATTGCATTGTATTTCCATACAATTTCCTTAAAAAATAATTGGCATGCTGGACAAAACAGAAGGCATTGTACTGAAAACAACTAAATATGCCGAAAGCAGTTTAATAGTAAAAATATTTACCCGAAAACATGGCATTTTAAGTTTTATGGTGCAAGGTGTTCGCAGTAGTAAGAACAAACAAAAAGGCAATATTTTACAGCCATTTAATTGTTTAAATTTAGAAATCTATTTAAAAGAACAACGCAATTTAAATAAGATTAAAGAGTATAGTTCAAATATCATCTACAAAAATTTATATACCGATTTTCACAAACAAAGTGTAGCTATTTTTTGTGTTGAGTTGATTTCAAAATGCATCAAAGAACAAGAAATAAACGAACGATTATACCAATATCTATCGTTGTTTTTGATGGAATTAGATGAAACAACTACCGGCATTGAAAACAAACCTTTGTTTTTTTTATTAGAAGTTGCCGGTATTTTAGGTTTTGAGCCTTCTATGCAACACATTTCCAAAGGCAATTATTTTAACTTAGAAAACGGTCGATTTGAATTAGAAAGTACGAATACGCAAAGTTGCTTGTCTGCTTACGAAACATCATTATTTAAGCAGCTTATTGCCATTTATTACGATAAGAATGAATTGAAACTAAACGCTACCGAACGCAAAATTTTATTAGAAAAATTATTGCTATATTACCGTTGGCATGTTTCGGAATTCATCGACCTAAAATCACCACAAGTACTCAGTGAAATATTGAGATAAACCAACTTTAAAGTTTACGACAAACCACCTACTTTTAATTTTTCGGCATTTTCTTCAAAGGTCAATTTATCAATAATATCTTGTAAATCGCCATTTACAATCTCGGATAAATTATACAAAGTCAAGTTAATTCTATGATCGGTAACACGTCCTTGCGGATAATTGTATGTTCTAATTTTGGCACTTCTATCGCCTGTAGAAACGAGTGTTTTGCGTTGTTTGGCAATGGCTTCGTTGTGTTCGTTTAATGCTTTCTCATACAAACGCGTACGCAATACTTTCAACGCACTTTCGTAGTTTTTATGTTGCGAGCGACCATCTTGACATTCTGCAACAATACCTGTCGGCAAGTGCGTTAAGCGCACCGCAGATTCTGTTTTGTTAACGTGCTGTCCACCTGCACCCGATGCTCGATACACATCTTTTTTAATATCGGCCATGTTCAATTCTACATCCACTTCATCGGCTTCCGGCAAAATGGCTACGGATGCCGCCGACGTGTGAACTCGACCTTGCGATTCGGTTTCGGGAACACGCTGCACGCGATGCACGCCACTTTCATATTTTAAAACACCATACACACCTTCTCCGGTAACTTCTACCACTACCTCTTTATAACCGCCTGCAGTTCCGGAATTTTCATTCATAATTTCAGTTGTCCAACCTTTGTTCTCGCAATATTTTAAATACATACGCAACAAATCGCCGGCAAAAATACTGGCTTCATCACCACCTGTTCCGGCACGAATTTCCAAGATAGCATTCTTGTCATCTTCCGGATCTTTTGGTATCAATAAATACCTGATTTCTTCTTCTAAAGCAGGTTGTCTTTCTTGTTGTTCCTCCAATTCCAACTTTGCCATATCGCGCAGTTCAGCATCTTTTTCTTCATTCAACACTTGCTTATTAAAGTCGATATTGGATAATAAATTCTTATACTCCAAATAGGCTTTTACAATCAACTCTAAATCTTTATACTCTTTAGATGTTTTCTTAAATTTCTGCATATCGCTTACTACTTCAGGGTCGCTGAGTTGCGATTCCAAATCTTTATAACGAAAGTAAATAAGCTCTAACTTGTCTAACATAATCAAAAAATAGAGTGCAAAAATACGATTTTAATACCAAATTATACGGAGCAATTCTGCCTTATATAAAAAGTAATTATTATATTGTAATAAAATCGATACAATGGAAAGTCAAAATGTAGGTATGTTGGCAACGTATCTTTTAAGTTTTATGTTCTTCTTTTTTTGTTTAATACTCTTTTTTATTGTCTGTCATTGGAAAATTTTCAAAAAAGCCGGGCAAGCCGGATGGAAAAGTTTAGTGCCCATTTACAACATTTATATTCAATTGAAGATTGCGAAACAACCTGCTATTTGGATGTTATTTTTCTTTATTCCTTTTTTGAATATCTATTTTGGCATCCGTCACGTACACGGCATTTCCAAAGCTTTTGGCAAAGATGTAGGTTTCACATTGGGATTGATTTTCTTGTCGTTTATTTTTATTCCGATTTTAGCTTTTGGCGATGCACAATATGTTTACAAAGAGGAAAATTCTTTGATAGATGAGATTCAAGAATACAGATAATTGGATGCGTAGTGAGTAGCGACATAAGAGTATAAAGTCAACCTAACTTTTATCTACACTTTATTACCTTTCTGTTGTGGTCATACAACTACTATTCTTAATTTAGATTTTCAATAAACAAAATAAAGCGAGGCCGCCTACGGCGGCCTCGCAAATTCATAAATTATTCAAATATTTTGAGTAAAAAATTACTCAAAAAAAGTTCAATTATTTTGTAATAAAATCAAATACTTTTTTGGTGATTGCTGTGTAACCCAATGGCATTGTACGTGCTATTCTATCGCCCATTTCTGCATCTATTCCAATCAATACACGTTGTTTTTTCTGTTCAATGTGGCGAATGATAGTTTTAGCTGCATCTTCCGGTGAAGTGCGTTCTAATGCTTTTTGGAATTTACGTTCTAAGTTAGCGTCGCGTTCATACTGTACTGCATTTCTTAAAATGTTAGTATTTATGCCGCCCGGATGCACGCAATATACTTCCACATTGGTATCAAATAATTCCATGCGTAAAGATTCAGTAAATCCTCTTACAGCAAATTTTGTTGTGCAATACGGCACTTGATCAGAAACACCAACTAAGCCAAACAAGCTGGAAATATTGATGATGGCAGCTTCCGGTCTAGCTAATAAAGTTTCTAAAAAGTATTTAGTATGTAAAATCACACCATACACATTCACATCAATAATCTTTCTAAAATCTTCTATTTTCACATCATTGAGTGAAATTTTGCCTAAAGCAAATCCGGCATTATTAAACAACAAATCAATGTAATCATGCTCTTTCAACACTTTCTTTACAAAGTTGGCAATTGCTTTTTCATCAGAAACATCTACTACATACGTATAGCAGCTTGCACCTATTGTTTGCACGCGTTTCTGCGTATCTGCCAAACCATCCGGATTCTTATCCGATAAAACTAAAACAGCACCTTTCTTTGCTAACTCAATAGCTAATGCTTGTCCGATGCCGGAGCCGGCACCTGTAATTACAGCAATTTTGTCTTTAAAATTTCTCATACGATAGTTGTTAACTTAGGCACTAAGGTATTGATTCAAGTCAATTAATGCACTAAACATAGGTGAAATATAGTTTTTTGTTGAATTTTTAACTAATTTTGATTCGCCGATAAACAATTTGGATTCATTATTGTAGTTATATAGAAAAATACATACATGAATTTGAAGACAGTTTTTACAACAATTACAATTTGGTTTTTAAGTATAGTTTTTATCTATGCTAAAAACAATTCAGCGGCAAAGAGTGTTAATACACAAAAGAGTTCTATAGAGTGGGTTGGCAAGAAGATGTTAGGGCAACATAATGGCAATGTATCTTTAAAATCGGGAACATTACACCTTAAAAATAATGTTTTAACAGGTGGAAGTTTTGTGATAGACATGAATTCTATTACTTGTTCAGATATAAAAGATGCAGCATACAATGCAAATTTGGTAAAACACCTAAGAGGTACTGATTTTTTTAATGTAGAAGCTCATCCAACAGCTACCTTAAAAATCACAAAAGTGTTAAAATATGTTAAAAAACAGCAGGCGTACAACGTAGAAGCTGATTTAACTATCAAAGGTATTACCCAAAAAATAAAATTTCCGGTGGAATTGAGTACCAACGGAAATGCAATTGAAGCAAATGCAAATATCACAATAGACAGAACTTTATGGGACATAAAGTATAAGTCTTCCAGTTTTTTCGAAGGGCTTGGCGATAAGGCGATAAAGAATGAAATTGGTTTTGTTGTGAAGATTGTATCTAATTAATTTTAACTCTATTGATTGCCGAGAGGCAATTGGGTTTTTCATAGTTTTATGGTTTTTGTGGCTTGTCCGATCCTTTGGGTCGGACAAGTCATTTTTAGGCCACACACATATTACCAACTTACATAATACATCTTCTTAAGTACAACACAAATAGTGTGCTATTATTGATTCAAAATAAAAAAAAGGAATTAAGGTGACTAATACTATAATTGCTGCAATGCCACCATTTTCTGATATTCGCCTTTTAATTGCATCAAGTGGTTATGTGTTCCTTGTTCCACAATTTTGCCCTCTTTCAAAACGATAATTTCATCTGCAAATTGCACCGTCGACAAACGATGTGCAATAATAATTGCTGTTTTATCACGTAACAAATTTTGCAACGCATCTTGTACTAACTTCTCGGCATTGCTATCTAAATGCGAAGTAGCTTCGTCTAAAATTAAAATCGGTGCATCTTTATATATAGCTCGAGCAATAGATAAACGTTGCTGTTCGCCTCCACTGAGTTTAATACCATTATCACCAATATTTTCATCGTATCCATGCGGCATCTTGTCAATAAAATCATTGGCATACGCTAATGCAGCAGCTTGTTTTATTTTAGGCAAAAGCAGTGTTTGTCCTAATGCAATATTATTCGCAACGGAATCATTAAACAAAAAAGATTGCTGCGAAACAAACGCCATCATACTACGTAAATCCGATTGTTTCATGGATTTTATATTAATGCCATCTATGCAAATTTCGCCGGAATGCACATCAAAAAAACGCATTAATAACTGTATAAATGTAGATTTTCCGGCACCGGAAACACCTACTATAGCTAACTTCTTACCTTTCTCAATTTCTAAATTTAAGTGTTTAAATACTTCATTTCCATCATATGCAAACGACACATTTTTCCATTCTATTTTGTGTGTCAACGTATTTATATCAATGGTTTTAGGTGCATCTTTAATTTGAATTTCTTGATGTAATACTTCTTCAATACGATGTAAAGAAGCAATGCCTTTTTGAATAAAATAAAAGGCATTGGAGAAAGCTTTTGCCGGTTGGATAATCTGCGAAAAGATAACAATAAAGGCTATAAAAGCTTCTGCACTCAATGGTGAAGTTTGATGAATAATCATCTTACCACCAAAATATAAAACAATAACTACCACACTAATACCCAAGAATTCTGATAACGGCGTGGACAAATCGCGTTTGCGTATCATAGTGGTTCCAATGGCAGTGTGCTGTTCATTTATCTTCTTAAAATTTGCAGACAATTGCTGCTCTGCCGTAAACGATTTGATGACACGTATGCCGGAAATGGTTTCTTCTACCATTGAATTTAAAACACCTTGTAGTTGTTGTGATTTCGAAGATGCATTTTTTAATGTCTTGCCAATTCGTCCGATTATATAACCGGAAACAGGCAAGATAATTAACACAAACAACGTCAACTGCGGACTTAATAGCAGCATTGTTATTAACGTAGCAAGAATGGTAATAGGCTCTTTAAAAGCTACTTCTACAAAATGTAAAATGCCGTACTCTACTTCTTGTACATCATTGGTTAAGCGCGTCAGCACATCGCCTTTGCGTTTATCCGAAAAATACAACACGTGTAAGTGCAAAATTTTATCGTACAATTGCTGGCGAATATTGCCCGCAATTCCGGTTCGCATCGATGCTAAACTGTGTGCCGCCAAATACCGAAATAAATTTTTTATCAAAAACACACCAACTGTAAACACGCATACAAACAACAGTGCTTTTGATTTACCAACTTCTATACTTTCACTATTTTGAATATAAGATATGAGTGTGTTGTTAAACGTTTGTGTGATGTAATTTTTTATATCTAATAAATGAAACGATGTTGACTGTATTGTTTTCAATGCCAATTTATCAGCATTAAAAATGATGTTCAAAAATGGAATCAACATCAAAAATGAAAAAATGGAAAAAATAGTGGACAGCAAATTAAAAAGGATACTCAGAACGATATTCGGAATATACGGTTTGCCATATTTTAATAAACTGCGTAAATCGTGCATGTAATAGCAAAGATATTATTTACTTTTGTTTTATGGAATCAATAAAACAAAGACAAGTAGCGAAAACCATCCAAATTGCCATGAGCGAATTGGTACAGAAAGAAATACAACCCATGTTAGAAGGTGCACTGTTGACTGTTTCCGGCGTGCGTGTAACACCAGATTTATATACAGCACGAATATATGTCAGCATTTACAATCATGCCAAACCCGATGCTATCTTGAATATTTTGGATAAAAACAATAAACAAATACGTGGTTTTTTAGGAAATAAAATCAGAAATAAAGTGCGTTCCATACCACAGTTAGAATTTTTTAAAGATGACACATTGGAAGATGTCCAAAATTTAGAACGCATTTTTAGTGAGATTAAAAAGAAAGATGCGGAGATAGAACAACTCCGAAAAAAAGATGAAAACAAATAAACTCTTTTGTTTATACAAACGGCATGAACCTCGAACTGCAAATAGCCAAACGTTACCTTTTTAGTAAAAAATCAACAAATGCCATTAATATCATTTCGTTGGTAAGTGGCGTTGCTATGTTATTTGGCACTATGGCACTCATCTTGGTTTTGTCAGTATTTAATGGTTTGGAAGGTTTAATAAAATCGTTGTATGCTGTTTTCTATGCTGATGTTGCGGTGTTGCCGGCGCAAGGAAAATCATTTGAAATCACCGATGCATTACAACAAAAATTAAAAAGCATTTCTTATATCGATGCGGCTACGTATGTTTTAGAAGAGAATGCACTTTTAGAATACAACGACCGTCAACATATTTGCACCATCAAAGGTGTGGACAGCAATTATTTTAAAGTAGTACAACATTTCGATCAACATATCATTGATGGAAAAAAAATAATACAAAAAGACAGTATTCCGTATGCCATTTTAGGTGTTGGAGTAGCTCTTAAACTCGGCATGAATGCAGCAGCATCCTTTGAGCCACTTTCTATTTATATGCCAAAAAAAACATCGAGTTCGTTTGCATCAATGGAAAATGCATTTAATAAAAGTTATATCACAACGAGCGGTGCGTTTGCTGTTTCCGATGAATTTGATTCCAGATACACCATCGTTCCTATTTCATTTTTTCAGTCATTAACAGAAAATGAAAATCGGGCATCTAAAATTGAAATTCGACTTAAAAATCCACAGCAAACCAACGAAGCTATTCAAACATTCAAAAAAATATTAGGCAACGCATTCACCATCAAAAGTAGATACGAACAAAATGAAGTGCTTTACAAAATATTGAAGAGTGAAAAATGGATAACGTTTGCCATTTTAATTTTTATCATGATAATTGCAGCATTCAATATCATCGGTGCTTTATCTATGTTAGTTTTAGAGAAGAAAAAAGACATTGCCACTTTAACTGCATTAGGTTTGCAAAAAAACAGTATTCTAAAAATCTTTTTAATAGAAGGCATTTTGATGTCGTGCATTGGTGCGTTTTTAGGTATGTTATGCGCATTTATACTTTGTATTATTCAAGATAAAATTGGAATAATACCAATGCCGGGAAGCTCTTTTTTAGTCAACTATTATCCGGTAAAAATGCTATTCACCGATTTCTTAGCGGTTGGTTCTGTTGTTATGTTAATTAGTTTAATTGCGGCATACTTACCGGCAAAAAAAGCAGCAGAGGCCGTAGAGAAAGAATACTTGAGTTATCTTTCATAATACAAGTAAATTGTGATGAAATTAGTTTGTATCTTTAATCCATTAGCAAGCACATGAAAAAATATATTTCCATTTTATGCCTATCTCTTTTCTTTGTAGTTGGATATGCTCAAACAAATAAAACAAAAATTGAAGAAGCTGTTTTCACGAAAGGCTCTTTATATAAACAAGAAGTTTTTTCAGTAGATAATATTACCGCTTTCCGATTAGATGCCATAAAAGTAACTAATCTGGAAAAATTTGACATTACTACCGGTGTTCGAGTGGTTCAGAAAAGAATTTTTGGAAAAAATCCGGAAACATTTACCAATTACATCGATGCAAATGAAATAAGTGGTGTAATTACAGCATTACAATACATCAAAACTATCTTAAAAAGCAATACAGTTCCATCTAATTATACCGAAATTAAATACAGCACACCTTTGGGTTTTCAAATAGCCTTAATTACCATTTTAAATGAACAGGATAAACTTACTTGGGAATTTATGGCTCAACCTAATTCATCTATTGAAAAAACACGCGTCAGCTTATCTTTAAAAGATATTGACACATTACTGAAAGCGTTTGAACAAGCTAAGCAAAAGCTCCAATAACACAACAGCATCAATAGACTATTTACTTCAAGCATTTACAGAAACCAGCATTGTATATTCTGTGTCAATTTGTATTTGCAATAACGTTAAGAATGAAAAAAATCAGCATTTAACTGCTCATACTACTTACTTTTTTACTACTTTTGCACATGGAAACACTCTCTCATTTTTCTACTACACATAAATTTGCCGGAGAAGGTCTTACTTTTGATGACGTATTATTATTACCGGCTTACTCACAAATTTTACCACGAGAAACCGATTTACGCACGCAAGTAACGCGGAATATCAGCATCAACATTCCGATTCTGTCTGCGGCTATGGATACCGTTACGGAATCTAACTTAGCAATTGCATTAGCTCGTGAAGGCGGAATTGGTGTATTGCATAAAAACATGTCTATTGAGGCTCAAGCTGCCGAAGTACGAAAAGTAAAACGCTCCGAAAGTGGGTTAATTACCGATCCTATCACTTTAAAACCTTCATCTCGCGTTGCTGATGCATTTGCATCTATGTCTGAAAATAGAATTGGCGGAATTCCGATTACAGATGAAAACGGCATTTTAGTTGGCATCTTAACGAATAGAGATTTGAGATTTTGCAAAGATAGAAACATGTTGATTGCCGACTTGATGACAAAAGAAAGATTGATAACTGCTCCGGAAAAAACAACATTAAAAGAAGCAGAAGATATTTTACATCAATATAGAATTGAGAAATTACCTATCGTTGACAAAAACAACAAATTAGTTGGCTTAATCACGTATAAAGATATTTTAAAAGTAAAAAATTATCCAAATTCCTCTAAAGATAATTCCGGAAGATTGCGTGTAGCAGCCGCTGTTGGTGTTACTGCCGATATGATGCAACGTATAGAAGCACTTGTAAGTGTAGGCGTTGATTTTATTAGTATTGACACGGCACATGGACATTCACAAGGTGTACTTTCTGCGGTAAAAAATGCTAAAACTACCTTTAAAAATTTAGATATAGTAGGCGGAAATGTGGCTACCGGAGCAGCAGCAAAAGCATTGGCTGATGCCGGTGTAGATGCCGTAAAAGTAGGTGTTGGTCCGGGTTCTATTTGTACTACACGTGTAGTTGCCGGCGTTGGTGTTCCGCAATTAAGTGCCATTTACGATGCAGCATTAGCATTAAAAAACACTGGTGTTCCTGTTATTGGTGATGGTGGTATCCGTTACACCGGCGATATGGTAAAAGCCTTGGCGGCCGGTGCAAGCACTATCATGGCAGGTTCACTCTTTGCAGGCTCTGAAGAAAGTCCGGGAAAAACAGTCATTTTTGAAGGTCGAAAGTTCAAAACGTATCGTGGAATGGGCAGCTTAGAAGCAATGCAAGAAGGTAGCAAAGATCGCTATTTCCAAGACGTAGAAGAAGATATTAAAAAACTAGTACCGGAAGGTATTGTAGGCCGTGTGCCATATAAAGGAACATTGAGTGAAATCGTTTACCAATTTGTAGGTGGATTACGTGCCGGAATGGGTTATTGCGGAGCAAAAGATATTCCGGCTTTACAAGAAACAGCTCAGTTTGTGAAAATCACGACAGCCGGCGTTAATGAAAGTCATCCACACGATGTAACCATCACCAACGAAGCACCAAATTACAGTAGATAATTCAAAATAGGCGAATTATATTCTAACTTACATTTTGCCAAAAACTCTTATTGGTATTTTGTTGCAATAGATAATTTTTCAAAGAAAGATGTTCTACTTTATTAAACGTAGCATCCTCTTCTAATAAGGTGATAGCCGCTTTTCGGGCTTCTTCCACTATCGGTCCGTCGGTGGCTAAATTGGCAATTTTCAAATCAATATTTCCGCTTTGTTGCGTGCCTTCCATATTTCCGGGACCACGTAGCTCTAAATCTACTTCAGATATTTTGAAACCATCATTGGTTTCCACCATTGTTTGAATGCGTTTTTTGCCATCTGCTGTCAACTTTTGAGTTGTCATCAAAATACAAAATGACTGCTCGGCACCTCGCCCAACACGACCTCTTAATTGGTGTAACTGCGACAATCCAAATCGTTCCGCATTTTCAATTATCATCACACTTGCATTCGGTACATTCACACCCACTTCAATTACTGTAGTAGCTACCATTATTTGCGTTTCGCCTTTCACAAATCGTTGCATCTCAAAATCTTTATTTTCAGCTTTCATTTTGCCATGTACAATGCTCACATTATAGGTTGGCAACGGAAACGCTCTGCTAATGCTTTCAAATCCATTTTGCAAATCAATTAAGTCTAATTTTTCACTTTCATCAATTAACGGATATACGATATAAATTTGTCTTCCTTTTGCAATTTCATCTCGCATAAATTCAAAAACAGCGATACGTTGCGTTTCATAGCGATGCACTGTTTTGATAGGTTTTCTTCCAGGTGGCAATTCATCTAAAACAGACACATCTAAATCGCCATAAAGTGTCATCGCTAACGTACGAGGAATGGGCGTTGCTGTCATTACTAAAACATGTGGTAACACGATATTTTTCTTCCATAACTTTGCACGTTGTGCCACACCAAAACGATGTTGTTCATCTATCACTACGATGCCTAACTTATGAAATCGAACAGCATCTTCTAAAAGGGCATGTGTGCCTACAACTAATTGTATTTCGCCAGATGCAATGTCTTGTAAAATTTGCTTGCGTTCCTTTGCTTTGGTCGATCCGGTGAGCAGTGCCATCCGTACACCAATTTGCGTGCAATAATCTGACAATCCAATAAAATGTTGTTGTGCTAAAATTTCTGTAGGTGCCATTAATGCTGCTTGATGCTGATTATCCACTGCCATCAACATCGTAAGAAAAGCAACCATTGTTTTTCCGGAACCCACATCACCTTGCAACAAACGGTTCATTTGTTTGCCGGAAAGTGTATCTTTTCGTATTTCTTTTAATACACGCTTTTGTGCATTGGTAAGCTCAAATGGTAAATAGTTATCGTAAAAAGATTTAAATGTAGTATCTATCTTTTCAAAATAAATGCCGGCTTCTCTCTTTCTTATTATTTTTAATTGCAACAGATTTAATTGAATTAAAAATAACTCTTCAAACTTCAATCGTTTTACTGCTTCGTTTTGTAATGCAAGTGTTTGTGGCAGATGTATATTCCTTATAGCATCAAACCTATTTAATAATTTATATTTTGACAGAATGGAAGCAGGCAACATATCTGAAATATGTTCCGGTTTTAATTGGGAAAGTAAATGCTGCATCAACTTAAATATAGCTTTACTATCTAAGTTTTTTGTTTTCATTTTTTCAGATGTATTATACATCGACCGAAATGTTCCGGCGGTTTCAGCATTAAAATCAGCCAACTTTTCTAATTCAGGATGCGTGATATTTAATTTACCATTAAACCAAGTGGGTTTACCGTATAAAATATAGGTTTCGGTTTGACTTAAACTTTTTTGCAACCACTTTAATCCTTGAAACCAAACCAATTCAATTTGTCCGGAATGATCATAAAAAACAGCCGTCATTCTTCTGGCTCTTCCGTTTCCAATTTCTTGTATGTTTTTAATTTTTCCTTTGAGTTGTATATAGGTTTGTGTATTATCTATATGTTCAATGGAATAAAATTGAGTACGATCAATATATCGATATGGATAGAGTTTTAATAAATCACCAAACGTATAAATTGCAGCTTCATTCTTTAATACGATTGAACGCTCAGGGCCAACGCCTTTCAAAAATTCAATCGGAGTATCTAAAAAATGTTGCGTTCGTGTTTGCATCAAAGCAAAGATAGAAAAATATACACTTTCTGATTTTATTGATAAAAAACAAAAAAACATTTTTTGCAAATGAGTATATTTGATAAATGGGAAATAAAATAAACGCATTTGGTGATGATGCCTTAGGCACAATGGACGCAACCGCATTAGCAGAAGCGATTGCAGCAAAAAAAGTATCAGTACAAGAAGTTACCGAAGCTGCAATTGCCAGAGCTGAAAAGGTAAATACAGAAATTGATGGTATCGCTATTAAAATGTACGACGATGCCAGAAATGCTGCCTTACAACCAAGAGGTGGAATTTTTGCCGGTGTACCTACTTTCGTAAAAGACAACGACTTTATCAAAGGTTACCCAACGCAAAGAGGATCGAATGCTTTTGTTTCCAAGATTGCCAAAAGCAATAGTAAATACGTTAATCAATTTTTCTCTACAGGTGTAAATTGCATCGGAAAAACAACCATTCCGGAATTTGGATTTATTTGTAGTACAGAGAATGAAAAATTAAACATTACAAGAAATCCTTGGAATACAGATTTCACAACAGGTGGTTCTTCTTCCGGTTCTGCAGCTATGGTGGCAAGTGGTGTAGTTCCTATTGCTACTGCCAATGATGGTGCAGGCTCTACCAGAATTCCGGCTTCTTGTTGTGGTTTAGTTGGATTAAAATCTACACGTAAACGTGTGTATTATATGCAAGGCACTGAAACTTTGCCGGTAAACATTGCTTATCAAGGAGTGCTAACACGAAGTGTGCGTGACACAGCCGCATTTTATGCAGCTGCAGAGCAATATTATTACAATAAAAAATTACCCAAAATAGGTCATGTGCAAGCACCACTTCAAAAACGTTTGAAAATCGCATTTTTTGAAAATTTGCCGGAAGGCAAACAAGGACACATGGATGCCGATACGTTTAGAGTGCAATTAGAAACAGCCAAATTATTGGAATCTTTAGGGCATCATGTAGAGATGATTAAAGTGCCTTTAAATATTGAAGAAACTACTGTTCACTATATTACCTACTACGGATTTTTAGCGTATATGTCTATTAATTTTGGACGTTTGGCACATGGCTCCAAAGTAGATAAATCAAAAGTAATGGATTCCTTTACATTAGGTTTGGCAGAAACGTTTTCAAATAGAAAATCCAAATTATTCAGCAGTATTCGTGCATTAACAAAAATTGCAAGACAAGCTGAAGAAGAATTAAATCCCAAATACGATGTTGTCATGACAGCCGTGAGCACAAAATGCACACCGGAAATCGGCTATTTTGCACCCAACTTACCGTATGATGAAGTATCTTGGCGAGGTTCGGATTTTGCGACCTATTTACCGCTGTTTAATATTTCAGGCGCTCCGGGAATTTCATTACCGTTAGGAACATCATCCAACAATATGCCTATCGGTGTTCAGTTCGTTGCTCCTTTTGGCGAAGACAGACTTTTACTGGAATTGGCACTTGAGTTAGAAGCAGCAAAACCTTGGAAGTTGATTTTTGAATAAGAATATCCATTGAAATTGGATATAAAATTTAATTTGCACAGCTATTAATCATAAATTAACGTGTTGCTTGGAATTTTTTTTCCAATTCGAATGTTGTTATCTTTGACAAAATAATTTATGGACTCGATACTACAGCACATCCTACACGACATTTCTATCCAACAAGCACTCTTAATCATCCTTAACCTTATCATCATCGAAAGTTTATTATCGGTAGATAATGCTGCGGTGTTGGCTACCATGGTAATGGATTTACCGAAAGAACAACGCAAGAAAGCACTAAAATATGGTATTATTGGTGCGTATGTATTTAGAGGTATATGTTTGGTGTTAGCAGCATGGTTAATCAAAATATGGTGGCTCAAAGCATTGGGTGGTTTGTATTTGCTCTATCTTTTTATCGATTATTTTTATACCAAATCTACACCAAAGACAGAAGACGATTTATTAAACAAGAAAGAAAGCAAATTCTATAAATATACCATTGGATTGCTTGGCAACTTTTGGTCCACTGTGGCATTGGTAGAATTAATGGATTTAGCATTTTCCATAGATAATGTGTTTGCTGCCGTGGCCTTTACAGACAATATCTATTTAATTTGGACAGGTGTTTTTATCGGAATTTTAGCGATGCGTTTTGTGGCTCAATCTTTCGTGAAATTGATGGAAAAATATACATTCTTAGAGAAAGCTGCATTTATAGTAATCGGAATTTTAGGCGTAAAATTATTACTGTCAATTCCGGCACATTATTGCACCGATATGCCAATTTTCAAATTCATCGAATCCGAAAAATTTGATTTATTTGTGTCGATATTAACGGTATTAGTTTTCTTTGTTCCGGTGGTTACTTCATTATTATTTAATTATCCAAGACATCAAACTATTGAAGAAGATAATCAAGAAAAATAGTTGTAATAAATCCACTATTTTTTTAATTTCTCTTTAAATACTTTTTCAAATTTTTCCAACTTCGGTTGTATTACAAAACGGCAATATCCTTCATTGGGATTGTCGTTGTAATAATTTTGATGATAATCATCCGCTTTATAAAATGCTTCCCATTTACTCACTTCTGTAACAATGGGTTGGTCGTACACAGCAGCTTTATTTAGCTCAGCAATAATTTCATTTGCTTGGGTTTTCTGTACATCATCGTGATAAAAAATCACAGAACGATATTGTGTACCAATGTCATTCCCTTGCCGGTTTAATGTAGTTGGATCATGCATAGTAAAAAACACCTTTAATAATTCAGCAAATGAAATTTTCGATGTGTCGTAGGTAATTTGAATCACTTCTGCATGTCCGGTCATACCACTACATACTTCTCTATAAGATGGATTTGATGTGTTGCCTCCACTAAAACCGGATTCCACTTTTACAACACCATCCAAACGTTGAAAGTAGGCTTCCATACACCAATAACATCCGCCACCAAAGGTGGCAATTGCTTCATTTGTATTCATATTTATCGTTTTATTATTTGCCTGTTGTTTCGTAGCAGAATGAGAATGCACCTTTGCCGGACCACAGCCCACAATGCCATACAAACCACCTAAAATCAATATCCATTTCATATAAAATAAAATAACAAGTTACTATAGTTTTAGTTGGATTTACGTAACAATTTTAATAAAAATTAGGAAAGCATACTTCTAATAAGTTGGCGACAATAACCTACATATAAAAAATAATTTCTGTTATCTTTGCTTATATTATGCCAAAAGCGATTGTAACAGGTGCAGCCGGTCATATTGGGTATCATGTGACTAAACTCCTTTTGAAAAAAAATTACGATGTTCATTTATTGGTACGCAGTATCAACACAAATGTAATTGAGCTGGAAGATGCCGGAGCAAAAGTATATCCATGTAATCTTTTTGAAACAAGTTCTTACGCAGACATCATTAATGATGCCGATGTACTTTTTCATTTAGCTGCGGAGAACACCACATCGATGGCAAATGCTTCACGTGTATTAGAAAATACCGACAAACTTACACAAGTAATACTTTCCATCTGCCATGAACAACAAGTAAAAACGGTCATTTACACAAGCTCTGTTGTAGTTATTGGAAGAAGCCCTGAAGCCGGAAAATTATTAACAGAAAAAGATATAAATATTTTTCCGGAAAGCCCATATGTATTGGGCAAAATGCAAGCAGAAAAGTTTGTAGTAGATTTTATTCAAAAACACCATTACGATGTTCGAAGAGTATATCCATCTTGGGCTGTTGGACCCAACGACGCTAAACTAACACCACCACATAAAGTCATTAAAGATTTCTTAGAGAAAGGTGCTCCTGTTTATTTTGATGGCGGTATTTCATTGGCATCTGTGGAAGAAATTGCCAATGGACATGTATTGGCTTATGAAAAAGGAAAATTTGCAGAAAACTATATTCTTTCCGGTGAAAACATTACGTTTAAGCAACTATACGAATTATTAGTTGCCAACAGCCGACAACGCATGCCACTCTTGAAACTTCCAAAATTCATGATAGTTTTGGCAGCGTGGATTTTCACCAAATTATTCCAATTAATTGGAAAAGAATTTCCCATAAGTCCGGATTATGCAAAAGCTGTTGCAGGTTCGTATTCTTGGTATGATTGCACAAAAGCAAAAACAGAATTGGGCTACCAAACTCGTCCGGCAGAGCAAATAATACAAGAAGCGGTTCGCGATGTACAAAAGAAAATAATGGGCATCCATTTATTAGGTAAAAAAACAAAACAGACACACACCGTAAACCACACAACAGAATCAGCAGACGACAACACACTTTTAATTACCGGCGTGCCGGGCTGGTTGGGCAATCGCATGATTGATATTTTAATTAATGGAGATCGATTTGGCAATCATCAAAGCAATAGAAAAGTGCGTATAATGATGGAGCCACATTTCAAAAATCTTATACAACTTCCAAAGAATTTCGAGTTCGTTTATGCCGATATTACCAACAAGCAACAAGTAAGTGATGCTGTAAAAAATGTGCAAACAGTTTTCCATTTAGCCGGTGCCATTTATCCCAAAAATATTGACGTTTTATACAAAGTAAACGAAGATGGAACCAAAAATTTAGTAGATGCCTGCATTGAAAATGGTGTTAAACGTTTTGTATTTATGTCCACTGATTCCACTTGTGGGCACGGCACTTCGCAGCAACGTGTGTTTGATGAACATACGCTCGCAACACCGTATAAAAACTATGGAAATAGTAAATACTTAGCAGAGAAATATGTATTAGACAAAACTAAAGAAGGCAAATTAAATGGAACATCTTTACGCGGATTCTGGTTCTTTGGCCCGTTTGCTCCGGCACGTCAGCTCACTTTTGTCAATATGTTCTCGTGGCCACGTCAACTTGTTTTTGGCAATGGAAAAAATCTACGAAGTATATCGCATACCGATAATATTATTGAAGCATTTTTTCAAGTGGAAAATAATCCAACTACTTTTGGCAATTGGTATTGGATTGGAAACGACCAACCGCATCCAACTGTAGATGATATTTATAGTGCAATTGCTAAGGCATTTAATGTTACGTACAAACCTTTCTATATTCCAAAATTTGTATGTCGTTGTATGGAATGGGTTGATACGTTTTTAGGAAAATTCAACTATCTGCATCCAACCATTCATGCTGCAGGAAAATTTGATTATGACATTGCCGGAAATATAGATAAAGCCAAACGAGATTTTAATTACAATCCTAAAATTACGTTGGACGATGCTGCTAAAGAATTAAAAGAAATGACAAACAATTTATAACGATTTTTCGTTTAAAATAGAACGTATGCAAGATGTACTACAAATAGGCAATCAATCATTCTCATCCAGAATATTTTTAGGAACCGGAAAATTTGGTTCGGCACAAACCATGCAAGATGCGGTAATCGCTTCCGGAACAGAGTTGGTTACTATGGCATTAAAAAGGATTGATTTAAAAAATCAATCCGATAATATTTTAAGTTATCTAAAGAAAACAAACGTACATTTATTACCAAACACGAGTGGTGTTCGCACAGCGAAAGAGGCAGTATTTGCGGCACAAGCAGCCAGAGAAGCATTAGAAACCAATTGGCTAAAATTAGAAATACATCCGGATCCAAGATATTTACTACCCGATGCTATTGAAACACTTAAAGCAGCAGAAGAATTAGTGAAATTAGGTTTTATTGTGTTGCCTTATATTCATGCAGATCCTGTTTTATGTAAACGTTTGGAAGAAGTAGGAACACATGCTGTAATGCCATTGGGTTCACCAATTGGCAGCAATAAAGGATTAGAAACAAAAGAATTTCTTCGCATAATTATTGAGCAAAGTAATGTTCCGGTGATTGTAGATGCCGGCATTGGTGCACCTTCTCATGCTGCATTGGCGATGGAATTAGGAGCAGATGCGGTGTTAGTAAATACGGCAATTGCAGTGGCACAGCAACCCGTTGACATGGCAACAGCATTTAAACTTTCGGTACAAGCCGGACGAATGGCTTATCACGCAAAATTAGGTAGCACATCCGATAATGCACAAGCCAGCAGCCCAATTTCCGCTTTATTGGATGAATAATTACGTTGGATTTTGGATGTTGTTATCTCGTAATGTATAAGACAATAACAGGAGCCCGACAACTGCGGATAACACCGAACCGATAATAATAGATAATCGTGCAACATTGGCACTTTCCGGCTCGCGAAACGATAATGCCGTAAAAAACAAAGACATTGTAAAGCCAATACCTGCCAGCAAGCTTACTGCAAAAATATCTTTTATATCCGAATTATCTTGAAGTGCACAAAGTTTGGTTTTTAATCCAAGATAAACCATCATACTAATTCCAATGGGTTTACCCAAAAATAATGCCAACACAATACCCAAACTTAATGGTGAAGTTAAATGTGCCAAGCTATCGGTAGATAAAGCAATTGTTGTATTGGCTAATGCAAATAAAGGCAAAATAAAATAACTCACAGGTTGATGTAAAACGGATTCGTATTTTTCAATTTTTGGAAGCGGAATAAACATCGCTGACAACACTCCGGCAATGGTAGCATGCACGCCCGATTTATAAATACAATACCACAAAACCATCATTGGAATAAAATAAACAATGAAATGTTTTACTTTCATCTTATTTATCAAATAGAGCACCATCAATACTATTCCGGCATACACTAGATAATCAAGATGAATTTCGCTTGTATAGAAAATAGCAATTATTAATATTCCTCCTAAATCATCGATAATAGCTAATGCTGTCAAAAATATTTTTAAAGACATTGGCACTCTATTGCCCAACAAAGAAAGTACACCTAAGGAAAATGCAATATCCGTAGCCGTAGGAATTGCCCAACCATGTGCTTGTTCTGTTTGATGATTGAAAAGGGCATAAATAATTGCCGGCATCAACATACCACCAATAGCTGCTAATAAAGGCAAGAGTGTTTTTTTGATAGTTGATAGTTCGCCTATCATTAATTCTCGTTTGATTTCCATGCCGACTAAAAAGAAAAAAACAGCCATCAATAAATCATTTATCCAATGCTCCAAATGCATAGATAAAAATGCATTTCCAATTTCAATGTGCCAAAAATGTAAATACGTTTCACCCCATTGGCTATTTGTAACACTAATAGAAACAATGGTAGATAGAATTAATAAAACACCACCCAACTTACCACTTACTGATAATTTTTTGATGGTGGAAATAATAGGTTGGATAATTCGTGTTTGCATGAATATTTTTTTACTGGTTCAGGTGTTGAATTGCCACTATCAAATATAAATTACCATTCTCCGCTTTAACGATAATTCTGTTTTCGCAGTTTTTCTATTTCTTTTAGATGATTATTTTTTGCAAAAAAGAAAGAAGATACAAATATCGACAAGAAGAAGCAACTTACTTTTTTCATAAAAACCCGTTAGAAAATTTAACAAAAGTACATAGAAATGAATACATTTAATTGTTAAACAATATCCAACTCAACAATAAATTAACAATCACTCCATCTATGTTGATTGCATTTAATTAATAAAATCTACTACTATGAAAAAAGTAATATTGATGTTTGTGAATATAGTTGCAATTGGTGCTTGTGGCAAAGTGAGAGATGATTCTACATTATGTACGTGTACTAATTTAGATGGAGAGGAAGTAGCAAGTTATACAGGTTTAAATGAAGACGAGTGTAGTGATAATTCAGATCCTTATGAGGAAGTATATTGTACATTACGTTAATTTGTACATTTTGCTTTCTTACTAAGACGATTGATTACTTTCTTATGAACACAAAATTTTGTGCAGTTCTGCTACATTATTCACGATGTGTATTGGATTGGATTGTTCTAATTCAGCCTTACTGCCAAAACCATACGTTACACCAACACTTTTTATTTGATGATAATGTGCCGCTTCAATATCGCTGTGCCTATCACCTATCATAACAACTTGGTTTTTATCTGTTATATTTTCTGACTGCATTATCAATGCTATCATCTTTTCTTTTGTAGTAATAGATGCCGCTTCATTATAATGCTGAATTTGAGAAAATAAATCTCTGACTTTAAAATACTTTAATATTTCATGTGCCATATTTCCTTTGTGTGTGGCAATGTGTAAGGTGTTTTTTTGTTGATGCAATAAATGCAACATTTCATACATGCCATCATACAGTGTATTTTCATACGCACCGCCTAATTCGTTGTAATAAGTGCGATACGTTTGTATTGCAAAGTCAGCCTGAGTTGAAGACAAACCATACGTATGCTCAAAAACGATACGCAAAGGCGGACCAATCAATGTTCTCAACACAGCATCATCAGGAATGGGCAATCCCAATTTATCAAAAGTGTATTTGTATCCGTTGAGAATACCAACTTCCGGATTGGAAATAGTGCCGTCTAAATCAAAAATAAGATGTTGCATTTTTTACACCAATCTATCTGCTAAGCACCTAATAATTCTTTTACCATAGCAGAAATACGTGCTCCTTCGGCTTGTCCGGCTACTTTTTTAGATACGGAACCGATTACTTTTCCCATATCTTTGATAGAGGTTGCTCCGGTTTCTGCAATGGTAGTTTGCACGATAGTTTTTAAATCATCCTCGCTCATTTGTTTGGGCAAATAAGATGCAATAACATCCATTTCTTCTTTCTCTTTCACGGCTAATTCAGGACGATTTTCTTTTGTAAAAATCTCGAATGATTCTTTCCGTTGATTGAATAACTTTTGTAAAATTTTGATTTCTTGTTCTTCAGTGATTTCGCCTGTTGCTCCTTTTTCGGTTTTAGCTAATAAAAAGGCGGCTTTAATCGCTTTGATGGTGCGTAATTTCACTTCGTTTTTAGAAAGCATTGCTTCCTTTAATTCTGTATTTATATTTTGGTCGAGAGACATGGTAATGAAATAAGGAGATAATGAAATAATTTATTTGAAGCTAAGATACAATAAATGTTGTGAAGCTACTTCACTTCTTCATAGTCGATGAATTCAGCATCATTAAACTTTGATGCAGCTGGTGGCTGCTGTGGTGTTTGGTTTGGATATTGATGATAATGGTTTTGCTGATATACATTTTGTCGCGGTGGCTTTGGCTCCAACTTTTCTTCTTGCGGTTGCAATTGTGCCCAAATCATTTTTATCAATTTATAACTTGCAATAAAAATGAGTATGTATTTAAAAAAACGAAACATGTTATAAAAATAAAGATTATTGTTACACTATAACGTTAAAAATCCGCAAATAGTTTCATTAAAGAAATGCCAACGATACAAGCAAAGTCTGAGTTTGTATGTATGCATTGGCATTTCATAATTTTATTATATCAACTCAAAACTACGTTGTACAAAGTTGGTCAAGGCTTCGCCTTTCAACATATTTTGAGAAAGCAATGCCAAATCGTATAATTGTTTGATGTGTTTTTCTTGTTGCGTTGCATCTTCTTCCAATAACTTAGCATTAATCGGATGATTGGTATTGATGACTAAATTTAATTTTTCATCCATGCCACCAAACATAAACGGTGAGCCACCGCCCATTTTTTGCATTTCCATCATACGACGCATAAATTCATTTCTGGTAATTACAATTGGTGCATCCGTTGGCGATAATGCTTTCAATTCAATATCTGCTTTTGCTTTTTCAATAGTTGATTCAAACAATGATTTTAATTTTTCTTCTTGGTCTTTAGAAAGCACAGAATCTGCAGCTTCTTCTTTTGGAATTAAATTAGAAACGATATCGGCATCTACACGCTTAAAGTGTGTTTTTTCATTTTTCATTTCCACTTGTTGCATGAAATGATTGTCAATCATCGTATCTAATTTTACAATTTCATAGCCACGCTCTTTTGCTTGTTGGATGTAGCTGTGTTGCTCCTCTTCATCTGTTGTATATAGAATCACAAGATTGCCATCTTTATCCGTTTGGTTGGTGGCTATTTTTTCTTTTAATTCAGATAAAGTGTAGAAAGCGTTATCAATGGTTGGAAACAAGGCAAAGCTGTTGCTTCTTTCATAAAATTTCTCATCGCTAATCATGCCATATTTCACAAACAAGCCGATGTCGCTCCATTTTTCTTCAAATTGTTTTCTATCGTTATTGAAAATTTCTTGCAATTTATCCGATACTTTTTTGGATATATGTTGGTTGATTTTTTTGACATTGGCATCACTTTGCAAATAAGAACGTGAAACGTTCAATGGAATATCCGGCGAGTCAATAACGCCGTGCAATAAGGTTAAATATTCCGGCACAATTTCGCCCACATTATCCGTTACAAACACTTGATTGCAGTACAATTGAATTTTATCTTTTTGTACTTCAAAGTTTTTTTTCAGTTTTGGAAAATACAAAATACCGGTTAAGTTGAATGGATAATCCACATTTAAGTGAATCCAAAACAAAGGCTCTTCAAAATTCATCGGATACAATTCGCGATAGAAATTTTTGTAATCTTCATCAGTTAACGAAGAAGGTGCTTTTGTCCAAGCCGGATTCGGATTATTAATAATTTCCGGTTCTAATGGTTTTTCTGCTTTTTTATCATCTTCACTTTGCCATTTAAAACCGAATTGAATTGGAATAGGTAAAAACTTACAGTATTTGTTTAATAAGGATTTGATGCGATGTTCTTCTAAAAATTCTTTAGAATCTTCTGCAATGTACAATACGATTTCTGTGCCACGTTGTTCTTTTGTAATTTCTTCTAATGTAAAATCTGTCGAGCCATCACAGGTCCATTTTACAGCAGGTTCATCTTTAAATGATTTGGTGTTGATTTCCACTTTCTCTGCCACCATAAATGCCGAATAAAAGCCCAATCCAAAATGCCCGATTATGGAGTTAGAATCGGTATTTTTTAATTTCTCCACAAATTCACCTGCCGAAGAAAATGCAATTTGATTGATGTATTTTTTCACCTCATCGGCTGTCATACCCAAGCCTTTGTCGGCAATTGTTAAGGTATTTTTTTCTTTATCGATAGAAATTTGAATGGTTAAATCGCCTAAGTCACCTTTGGCTTCGCCTAATTGAGAAAGTCCTTTTAGTTTTTTGGTCGCATCAACGGCGTTTGATACCAATTCACGCAAAAAGATTTCATGATCAGAGTATAAGAATTTTTTGATGATAGGAAAAATGTTTTCCGTCTGTACATTAATTTTTCCGGTTTCTACTGACATAGATATTTAGATTTATTGATTTAAGAAATGAGATTTTTTTGTTTTATATGCAAAAGTTGTTCCAATGGAAACAGGCTGACAAGTTGGCATTTTTGACAACTCAGAAATACAATACACAAGCACTACATTATTATTTCAGTAAATTAAAACGCCAATCTCATCTCGGATTGGTTGACCAAATAGTGGCTTCGGGAATAAAGCCTACATTGCGCATGGACAACATAGCTACAATGGTATGTGCTATATCTTGTGCTTCTAATTTGGTGTTGTTGAAATCTCGTTTTGGCCGGCCGGAATTCACTACAAAATTAGTTTGCACTTCGCTTGGATGCACCATCATCACGCGAATATTATGTTGACGTAATTCATCACGCCAACATTCGGTCATGCCACGCAAAGCCCATTTGGAAGTAGAATATGCTGTTCCGTTTTGATGACCTTTTAATGCCGATGTGGATGCTACATTAATGATATTTCCATATTGTTGTTCAATAAAATACTTTGCACATTCTCTGCCACACAACATAGCACCAACAACATTCGTTTCCATAATATCTTTAAATTTCTGCAAATCTATATTTTGTAATAAATCAAAATAACCAAAACCTGCGTTGTTAATTAATGCATCCAATCCGTTTAATTGTTTGATGGAATTTTTTACTAATTTGATGACATCTTTTTCATCAGTAACATCGGCTACGATTGGAATAGCACCAATCTTCTTGGCAACTTCATTTAAAGTTTTTTTATTTCTTCCATTGATAACAACTTGTGCTCCTTTCTTAATTAATAATTCAGCAGTTGCTAAACCGATTCCGGAACTACCGCCGGTAATGAGTATTTTGGAATGTTTAATTTTCATACTTCAATATTACAAATAATACAAAAAAATAGCACGACCAATTAGTCGTGCTAAATATTTTAGGTAAAAAATGAGTGGAATTATTTTACTTCTTCGTATGTGTAAGCAATTCCTTTTTTCAAAGATTGGTTAGCAGATGCAATACCTGCAATTCCGCCACCCCAACCGCTGTAGCTTCCACCACTGCTTTTTTGGTCAGCCATCATATAAATGAACGGTGCACCCATTTCAGCTGCAGATTCTAATAATTTCTTATTGGCTTTTTTATCTGATTTAGAACCACTGAAACCTCCGGTGCTTTTTCCTTTCACGTCGCCTAATTTTTTCAAACCAACGATTTCTGATTTATCCATCAAGATTTCAACTTTTTCCCAGTCTTCTTTACCGGCAATAACAATTTTTTCAGAAATATCTTCTGATCTTCCGCTTGAGTATTGGATTTTAGCAACAGCTTTTTTCCCAATAGTTTGCTCGGCATCTTCACCATCATATTTGAATACAACGATAAATTCCTCCACGCGAACAACTTTTCCGTCAATCTCTTTTCCGGAGTGTAAGTAAATTTTGTCTGCAGCAAATGCGATTACCATAGAGAACGCAAAGAGCAAAGTAGTTAGTGTCTTTTTCATAGCATGTAATTTTAAGTGTTTTATAAATTTAGTTAATTAATTTTAATTTCAAAAACCATACCAAACATTTATGGTATCGTTTTTCAAAATTAATCCATATTCTATAACCAATTATCCGTACTAACACGTATTTGTAAATCTACCCATCAATCTTAATATTGTATTTGGAAATAAATCCTTTAAAAAAACAGCATATTGGAACTATAATTTCAATTATCTTGTTTAAATTCATATTTTCTAACTAATTAAAAATCATAAAATATGACGACGTATGCAATTTTAGGGTTAATCGTATTAACTGTCTTTTTATCGTTTGTTACTGTACAGCAAGGAACAGTTGCTGTTATTACCATCTTCGGAAAATATCAAAGAATATTAAATCCGGGATTAAACATGAAAATTCCATTTATAGAACAAATCTATAGACGTGTTTCCATTCAAAACCGTTCCGTGGAGTTAGAATTCCAAGCCATTACAACTGACCAAGCAAATGTATATTTCAAAGCAATGTTGCTATATGCTGTTGTAAATACAGAAGAAAATACCATCAAAAATGTCGCGTTCAAATTTATTGACGAACGCAATTTAATGCAAGCTTTAGTACGCACTATTGAAGGTTCTATTCGTGGATTTGTTGCCACTAAGCGACAAGCCGAAGTGCTTTCGTTGAGAAAAGAAATTGTGGAAGATGTGAAAGAACAAATAGACCAAACATTGGAAGCTTGGGGTTACCATTTATTAGACTTACAATTAAACGATATCACTTTTGACGAAGCCATTATCAAATCAATGGCACAAGTGGTAGCATCTGCTAACTTAAAAGCAGCGGCTGAGAATGAAGGACAAGCTTTATTAATTACGAAAACAAAAGCCGCCGAAGCAGATGGAAATGCAATTAAAATTGCGGCTGAAGCAGAACGTACCGCAGCACAATTACGCGGTCAAGGTGTGGCACTCTTTAGAGAAGAAGTGGCAAAAGGTATGACATCAGCAGCGAAAGAAATGGAACAAGCCAACTTAGATACTTCGGTTATCTTATTTTCGATGTGGACAGAAGCGATTAAAAATTTTGCAGAATACGGAAAAGGCAATGTTATTTTCTTAGATGGCTCATCGGATGGAATGCAAAAAACTATGAAAGAAATGATGGCGATGAATAATTTAATGGCGCCAAATAAAAAATAAGAATCACCATAAATTAAGTTAATAAAAAAGCCTGTTCCAATTTTAAGAACAGGCTTTTATTTTTATTTTTTTTAGGATGTCTTTTGGTGTGCTTCGTGATATTTATTGGTAAACCGACCTAACACAAAAATACCTTTACTAATTTTTTGTGGCAATTGCAATTGGTCAATATTTGCTTGCATTACTTTTCTGCTTTGCGGATTGAGTGTGCCGCCCGGACCACCGGGTTGTGCTTGTACATCATTCTGAAATTCGGCATCCACAATACTACCTCGAGGATACATAATGCTTGGTCGACCGGCTCCTAAAATGTTCAAATTTAAAGGATGTGGCAAGCCTAAGGTATGTCCATATTCGTGTGCCGCAGATGTGGAACCTTTATACAAATTCGCCAATAAAAAATAACCCGAATTACTACCGATAGCATCCACAAATGAAATATTCATGTTGCAATATGGCTCTATTCGTATATAATTATTTCTTGGATTTTCATTTTGTACAATGCTGTTTGGGTGCATCAAACTATTATATTGTGTTTGGATTTTAAACCGAACATGAAATAAATTGTTATATAACTCAACAACTGCATTCGGTTCGTTCCACATGGTTTCAATTTCTTCGCTAATATGTTGGCAAATGGCATAATCTGCAGCATTACCGTATCCAATAATAGTGGACGAAATTGTAATTATCTTAGCCGATGTATCTATTTCTATAATTCCCATTGACCCAATATAAAAAACAAACTTCAAATCAAATAATCTATTCTTATCTTTACAACATGCAATCTAAAATAAAAGAAATCCTAAGTGCCTCGATAAATGTAAAACAACAAGTTTTACAAGATGAGGTGATTTTGCAAACAATGGAAAAATTAACCGATGTTATAGTATCGTGTTTTAAGAAAGATGGAAAATTATTATTCTGTGGCAATGGTGGTTCTGCCGCTGATGCACAACATTTAGCAGCGGAATTTTCCGGTCGTTTTTATACCGACAGAGAGCCTTTGGATGCAGAAGCATTGCACGTAAATACTTCGTATTTAACGGCAGTTGCCAACGATTATAGCTACAACGAAGTGTATGCTCGTTTGGTGAAAGCAAAAGGCCGAAAAGGTGATATTCTTTTTGGCTTATCTACTTCCGGCAACTCGGCAAATATTATTGAAGCATTTAAAGTAGCCAAAGAACGCGGATTGATAATTGTTGGATTTACAGGTGAAACAGGCGGAAAAATGCGTGCATACTGCGATTACTTAATCAACATTCCATCTACTGACACACCACGAATTCAAGAATGCCATATTACGGTTGGACACATTGTTTGCCAATTAGTGGAAGAAAAATTTTTCGAATTATAATATTGGACATAGAAAAACATTTATGACGCCGGTAATTATTTTGGCAGGTGGCTTCGGCACTCGTTTAAGTACAGTGGTAAAAGACGTGCCCAAACCCATGGCACCCATAAACGGCAAACCGTTTTTACATTATATTTTTCAAGAATTAGAATTTCAGCAAATACAACAAGTAGTTCTTTCAGTAGGACATTTAAAAGAAATTATCCAAGATTATTTTCAAGATAAATATCTTGGAATTAGCATTCAATATGCCATAGAAAACGAGCCGTTAGGAACAGGTGGCGGCATCAAACATGCCTTTAACTATATAGAACACGATGCGTTTGTTTTAAATGGTGATACATATTTTGATATCAACTTAATAAAATTAAAAGAAGAAAATTGCGATATCGCAATAGCCTTAAAACCGATGTTTGAGTTTGATAGATACGGTACAGTAGTGCTCAATGCACAAAATAAAATCATCTCCTTTAATGAAAAAAAATACTGTGAACATGGTTTAATAAATGGTGGTGTATATTATTTTAATAAAACAATGTTTGATAAAATTCCAACAGGACAAAAATTTTCTTTTGAGAAAGATATTTTAGAAGCACACACACAGCAACTCAACATACAAGGTAAAATTTTTGATAATTATTTTATAGATATTGGCATTCCGGAAGATTACGAAAAAGCAAAAAACGACTTCAAATAATTTGAATAAGCATCATGATTCATGTAGATAATTCTTGGACTTTATTTTTGGATAGAGATGGTGTCATCAATAAAAATATAGATGGCTCCTATGTGTTGGATTGGGAGCAATTTGAGTTTCTCCATGGTGTACTTACCACTTTGCCAAAGTTGGCAAAAATATTTCCGAGGATAATAGTGGTTACCAACCAGCAATGCATTGCCAAAGGCCTCATCACACAGGATGCATTAAACCAAATACATCAAAACATGATGAACATGATAGAGCTGAATGGTGGTAGAATTGATGCGGTGTATTATGCTCCGGATTTAGCATCGGACACCAATCTATTGCGAAAACCGAACAATGGAATGGCATTTTTAGCAAAACAGGATTTTTCGGATATCGATTTTCAAAAATCAATTATGGTAGGCGACAAACTTTCTGATATGGAATTTGGGAAATCCGTAAACATGACAACTATCTGTATATCAAACCAATACAAAGAAAACGCATTAATTGATTTTTCTATTTCCTCTTTTGATGCTATACTTCCATTGCTTCAATTTGATATGAAATAAAATATTTTTGGCATGCTTATTGACTTTTTAATCAATAAAACATAAATTTATGTTTGTATATCATGACGAAAAACCAAATTTTGATTTAAAGCCTATGCGTAAAACGTTTACACTTATATTATTATTGTTTCTCTCTGTATTATTTTTTCCAAAACATACACGGGCAAATTTCACCATCGAAACTGCTTATTCCGATGTTCGCTACGGTGAAAAAGATATGGTAAAATTATATCCGAATCCGTTGGTATCTGAATCTACCATTAAAATAAATGATGAGTTAAATTTAGAAACAACCAAAGTGAGTATTGTATTTTACAACATCTTAGGTAGTGAGATTTTTAAAATCAATCAGATTAAAGAGTACGAGCAAAAAATTGGCAGAGAATTATTTAAAAATGCCGGCATTTATTTTTATCAATTAAAAGTAGATGACAAGATAATTTCTACCGGACGTTTTACTGTGAAGTAACAAAAACTACTTATAGATATTAGAACTCAATCTTATGAAAAAAGGTTGAGTTTTTTTATTTTACATGAAGATACATCTACCAAAAAAAACACATTACTCTTCTTTAGCATAATTGGATTTTTCGCATCCAAATTCATGTACAAAGTAATCATCCATCTCATTTGCTTTTAAAATAAGCTGACTTAAATTTTGTTGTACTTCTTTATTGTCTTCCGAAAAAATATCTGATAAATGCACTCGATAAGAAAGAAAAAGTTGATTGTTTTGTATGCCTAATTGATACGGAGCCACCGGATTGCTCAACACATATTTTAAAATACGTTCCAAATTTCCTACTGGCAAATTATTGATAGGCGAAGTGGCGTACAAGTAATTTTTATCATACACAAAAATACGCACTAACGCACTGCCCGAATAAAATTCCCAATACTCATTTCCACATCGTGCTAAAATGGGATTAGTGCCCATATTCTGAATGGCATCTTCTACAAAAAGTGCCAATTTGCTGACTTCTTTATCATTAAAAATACTTTCGTTTATGGTGGAACCACACTCCGGACAATAATCTGTTTTTTCATAAATCAACGATTTACAAGAAGCACATTTTAAAGAAAATGTTTCCGCTGTTTTTTTGCTCCAATCGTTTAATTCATCTTGCACAATATTAGCCGGAATAGCGAAACCTACATTATCGGCATCGGTAAATTTTGCAGTGGTAATGCCGATTAATTCGCCCCGTTCATTCACAACCGGACCGCCACTGTTTCCAGGATTTACCGCTGCATCAGTTTGTATAAAATTCTTTCCATCTAACAATTGGTTTTCGTTAGAGACAATGCCTTCTGTAATCGTGTACGGCATGCCAAAAGGAAAACCCAAAACAAATACTTTATCTCTACTGTGCACGGTTTGCACCTCGCGAAATGGAATGCCAATGGGTGGTTGGTGGTTTTCAATTTTCAGAAATGCAATGTCTGCATCGGGATTTACATACATCACTTGTGCTATAAATCTATTTTTAATTTGGTTTTCTATAGATACTTGTTTGCTACCTTCAATTACGTGATAATTGGTAACCAAAATATTGGGTGCGTTCAAATAAAATCCGGTGCCACTTCCATTCGCAGTATTGATTTTATAAACGGCATTTTTTAATTCAAGATGATTCATAGCTGCAATATCTTTCGATGTAATTTATTTTTTAAATAGTTTTCCGAAGAAACCTTTGTTTGCTGTTTTAGTTGTAGATGTTGTTTGAGTAATATCTGTTTCCATTACTTTTTTTACGGCATCAAATAAGCTGTTCGCTGTCTCTTGTAAAGATTTTTGAGAGGTTTGTATCATTGCACCTGATAATAATTGTTCAATTGGTGGTGCTACTTGATGGTTATAAAACAAATTAAGTATTCCATATTCTAACGTAAAAACGGCTCCTAAATAATCCGATGCTTTTAGTTCTTTTTCTGCGGTTTCATACGCATATTGCAACATATTGCGTACACCTTCCAAATCGGTTCTGAATTTATATGGAACAAAAATCTCAATTTGATATAAGCTTTTCCCAAAGCGATCAAAATCCATACTTTGTATTTCTTTTAAAAAAGTCTTCGTGCTGCTTAATCGTTGGTAATAATCTTCTTTACTATTTAAGTAGGCAATAGCTTTTTCCAACTCCACGCGTAAATAACCTTGCGGCACACAAAAATAATCCAACTTTAAAAGTGTAATTGCCAGAACATCCCACAAATAGGCTGTTTGCCGCTTATTCTCTAATTGCTCGTAGGCGGCTAATGTTTCTTCAATATATTGTTGTAATGTATTCCACGCTTGATGTAATACATTGGAAGCATACGGATAAACTTTAGGTTCTTGAAGATGAACGGCATTAAACTTTGAAATAAACTCATCGTCATAATTATCTGCATTAATGCAAATTTCGCGCAACACATCATACACTTTATAAGGTTCACAATGTGGCAAAGTACATTCAAAATAAAAATACAATTGTTTATCTGCTAAGATGATAGAAGACAATTTTAATGGATGAAAATTTAATTGGGCTACTTGCCGTAAAACCGGAATTACTTTGGCATCTTGGATATTTAGAAAGGGTGCTTTTACACTAAAAATTGTATCCGTAATTTGGATATGAACGATTACCGAACCATGTGGCACATCGTAAAGTGTTTTATCAGTATTGGCATATTTTGTTTCAATTTCCGGATTTATATAATTAATACATGCTCGAATCGCATCTGCATACATTTTGTTTTCAAAGAGTGTTTGAGCTGTTTTCCATCTACTTACATCTATACTACTCTTCACAAAATCAGCGATAGATTGCTGGAACGTTAAATTATTGTTCATACTTTACAAATGATAAGCAAAATTAGCATTTTATTGATTTAATCATTTAAGAATTAAGCTATTATTCTTTATTTTTGTTTGAATCTTACACCTTTTTTATGATAAAAATTGTTATTGCCGATACACAATATCTCATCCGAGTAGGACTGAGAAATCTTTTATCAAGTGAAAAAGAATTTAAGATTGTAGGTGAAGCACTCAACTCTGAAGAATTATATCATGTTGTAAAAGACAACCAACCCGATGTTGTTATTTTCGACTATAATAATGCCAAAAATTTTGTGTTGGAAGATATTGGAATGGTGAAAACAATTTCGCCGAATACTAATTTTTTAATCATTTCTTCGGACGACAACAAAGCCAATATTTATAAAGTAATAGAATTTGGTGCACTTAGTTTCCTAACCAAAGAATGCGATAAAGAAGAAATTATTGGTGCAGTTTATGCAACAGCCAAAAGTGAGAAATTTTTATGCCATAAAGTAATTGATATCATCATTGAAAAACACATACACACCGACGATGACAATTGCAAAGCATTCAACCTTTCCTTACGCGAAACAGAAATCATTAAATTAACGGCAAAAGGCTGGACAGCCAAAACCATTGCCGGTCATCTTTTTTTAAGTACGCATACCGTTTATGCACACAAGAAAAACATCATGAAGAAACTTAAAATCAATTCTTCTTCTGAGATGATTGTGTACGCCATCCAAAACAGACTCGTTACACGCGAAGAACTTGTAGAGCAAATGTAATACCTAAGATTTGGTATCAACATACTACTTTTTGTTATTGTCAGAGCTATAACATTACTTTACCTTTGCACTAAATAAATTTAGTCTAAATAACAATAAAATGAAAGTAATTAAAAAAGGCTTGATGTGTGCAGGAATATTCGTGTGTGCTATCAGCATTTCCTGCAAAAAAGATAAAGCTCCTTTAACAATTCCAAGTAGCTATGAAAGTACTAATTATGACTCGAATGTAACAGACGAAAAAAGTCTAATAACACAATTAAAAAATCTCAGTTCTTACATGAAATCTGGAAATAATGCAAGTGTGAAGTTAAATTTAGACACATTGAAAGCATTATTTGCGGACAAAGGCACACCATCATTAAAATCTACAACCATTTCAAGTTTCAGCACAGATATTGAAAATACTTGGTTTCCAACAATAGTAGATTGCAGTCAAAATGCATACGATGTTGCCAATGGTGCTACCGCAACAAATGGTGGTGTTTACGGAGGTCGTTTATTAGATAAAAGAGGATTAGAAACGCTACAATATGTAGAAAAAGGATTATTTACAACTGCATTATACAATCAATTAGTATCGCTTTCTAAAGGAACAATGACAACAGCTACAGTAGATAAAATGGTTTGTGCTTTTGGTGCGCATCATACATTTCCTAATACAACAAATGCTGCAAACACTTCCAATCCAGACTTATTTATAGCGTCATATACTGCAAGAAGAGACAAAAACGATGGAACAGGATTTTATACGCAACTTAAGCAACAGTTTATTACGTTGAAAGCTGCAATTGCGGCTGGTGAAGCATATAATGATGAGAAAAATGCGGCTATTTCAAAAATTAAGTTATTAATCGAAAAAGCTATCATGGCAACAGTTATAAACTATTCATATGCTGCCATTCCTAAATTTACGAGTGCAACACCAACTGTAGCTGACAATGCGGGCGGAATTCATGACATAAGCGAATGTGCCGGTTTTATATTAGGATTTAAATCTATTCCACAAGCAGATAGAAAAATAAGTGATACTGAAATTGATGCTATTTTAGCATTATTAAATGCACCTACAGATGCAGAATCAACTATGTATAAGTTTGTATCTGAACCGATTACTGAAAGTGCCAAAATTACAAGTGCCATAGCAAAAATTAAATCAATCTATCAATTTACTGACTCAGAAATGATTGACTTTAAAACAAATTGGGTTGCAGCACAAAACAGATAAGCAATAAGATAATAATTTCTATAAACGATAATCCTTAAAATATAGTAGCTAAATACTAATTTTATAGTACGAAAAATTAAGCTCATTTATGAAAAGATGTATTGCCATACTTTTGTCCTGCACCATATTATTCCTTACAGCTTGTGTGGAAAAGGAGCAACCGGATTATGATAAAAAAGCAATGTTTATCAACTATGCAGACAATCTCATCCAACCGGCATTTACAGCTTATGGACAAAAACTCGCAGCGTTAAAAACGGCATTTACCAATTTTTCTACGACGTCAGATGCGACTAATTTGACCGCTTTACAAACGGCATTTTTAGATGCATATACAGTTTGGCAATCTTGTGAAATATATGAAAAAACCACACCTTCGGATGAAGTAATGGCAATTGATAACAACAATTATTTTCCTAGCAGAGCCGATAGTATTACAGCCTACATTCAACGCGGAAGCACATCACTAAGCTTTGTAAAAAATCGTATTAAATCTGACAAAGGATTACCGGCAATGGAATATCTATTATATGGAAAAGACAATGCACAAACATTAATCCAATTTACAACAGATCCAAATGCTACTGCTTACAAAGCATATTTAGAATCCTTGATTGATAATTGTATCCAAGTTAATACAGACATCCTTACCAAATGGAATACCTACAGAGATATATACATTAATAGTTTGGGTACAGATGCGGCAGGCTCTTTGAGTTTAATGGTAAATTCCATAGCACGCAGAATAGATGATTTCAAACGACACCAAGTTGGTATTCCGGCAGGCTATCAAGGTAATGTAAAAACAATTTATACCAAGCCCGAAGCTACACAAACCTATTACGCTAAAAAAAGTGTAGAGTATATGTTGCTTACTTTAGATAATTTAGAAAAGGTGTTGAATGGCAAAAGCTCGACAGATACAATTGGCGGTAATGGATTGATTA
Organism: uncultured Chitinophagales bacterium; assembly: GCA_964507125.1. GTDB lineage: Bacteria > Bacteroidota > Bacteroidia > Chitinophagales > JADIYW01 > JADJSS01. Next base: position 80,743 of record CAZDOT010000003.1, read on the forward strand.
ATTACATTCAAACATTAAACTACACGAGCACCTTCGGTGGAAATTTAGCGGATGATGTAATTGCACAAATTGCGGTATGCAAAACAAAAGCAACAGCATGTGGTACCGACTATTCTAATACTGTTATTACTGATATTGCAAAAGCTGATGCATTATTCTTAGAAGCCAAAAAATTATTAGTCTTGATGAAAGTAGACGTACCATCTGCATTAGGTGTTTCCATAACTTATACCGATAGCGATGGCGACTAATGACATCTCCATAACATCCAAAATACACACGTTCTTATTTCGTACAACTTCCATTGCACCTTTAGCTTCTTTTAGAATGCTATTAGGTGCAATGTTACTTTTTAGCAGTATCCGTTTTGTTGCAAAAGGCTGGGTTGATTTATTATACATTCAACCCAAATTCTATTTTTCATATGAAGGATTTGAATTCATACGACCGCTTCCGGGAATTGGCATGTATGTAGTTTTTAGTATCATGATACTATCGGCATTGTGCATTTTATTAGGCTTATTTTATAGAATTGCTACCATCTTATTTTTCTTTGCTTTCACCTATGTTGAATTGTTAGACAAAACAAATTATCTCAATCACTATTATTTTGTCAGTATTGTTAGCTTAGTTATGTGTTTTTTACCGGCACATAAATATGCTTCTCTCGATGTACGATTTGGGCTCACAAAACCCAAGCAATATATACCAATTTGGTTCATTTATATCTTGCAATTACAAATTGGAATTGTTTATTTTTTTGCCGGCATTGCCAAAATAAATCCGGATTGGTTACTGCATGCACAACCTTTAAGTATTTGGTTAAAAAGCAGAGATTATTTACCTGTTATTGGATTTTTGTTTGATTATAAAATTGTATGGTACTTATTTTCATGGTTCGGAATGTTGTTTGACATCAGCATATTTTTCTTTTTAATCCATTCCAAAACCCGACCGTATGCGTATGCTGCTGTTGTGTTTTTTCATGTAGTTACAGGTTGGCTATTCCAAATTGGTGTCTTTCCGTATGTTATGATAGTAGCCACTTGGATATTCTTTTCAGCCGATTTTCATCAAAAATTCCTCCAACTTTTCTCTTTTATTTTTAAGCAAGATACTCCGTTAACAACACCAACATCGAACAATACATATCAACTTTCTTTTGCCAATTTTTGGGTGATGCTTTTTGCATTGCATTTTATTATACAATTGTTATTGCCGTTCCGCTATGTCCTATATCCGGGAAAATTATTTTGGACAGAGCAAGGCTATCGGTTTTCATGGCGTGTGATGTTAATGGAAAAAAATGCCCTTACCACCTTTGTCGTAAAAGATAAAACAGGAAAAATAGAAGAAGTACAAAACTGCAATTATCTCACACCGCAACAAGAGAAACAAATGAGTACGCAGCCGGATATGATATTGCAATTTGCCCACTTCTTAGCAAAAGAATATAACACCAAACACGGTTTCCAACAAGCAGAAGTTTACGTTGATAGCTACGCCGCTTTAAATGGTCATCCGAGCAGGCCATTTATAAATAATAACGTAGATTTAGCTAAACAACCGATTAACTTTGCACCTAAAAGTTGGATATTACCATTCGAAAAACCACAACCATAACACGCAATGAGCAGCAACGTATTTTTTAATGAAAATTGATGAAGATGCAGAAATGTTACCTACTTATTTTTATATCTCTTTTTAGTTTTTCGGCATACACCCAAAATATAGATTCATTATTACACGCATACGATTCCATTCAAGAGCAAATTGATGAAGTGACCATTCGTGCAGATAGGATGAAAGAAATACGCTTAAAGAGCGTAGAAGGTACTGTCATATTTGATGGAAAAAAAACTGAAATCGTAGATTTAGGAAATATACAAGCTAATGTAGCTACTAATAACGGCAGACAAATTTTTAATCGTATTGCCGGATTAAATGTATGGGAAAGTGATGCCGCAGGCATGCAATTAGGCATCGGTGCGCGCGGTTTAAATCCCAATCGTTCTGCTGAATTTAATATTCGTCAAAATGGATACGATATCACCGCTGATGCTATTGGCTATCCGGATGCATACTTTACACCACCAACCGAAGGAATGGACAGAATTGAAATTGTACGTGGTGCCGCATCCTTACAGTTTGGTACGCAGTTTGGCGGATTAATCAATTTTAAAACGCATCAACCTATTCAAAAAAAATTCCAAATAACCACGCAACTTACCGGTGGTTCTTTTGCTACTGTAAGCTCGTTTAATGCCATTGAAGGAACATACAAAAAACTCTCTTATTATGTGTACTATCAATACAAACACACAAAAGGATGGCGTATCAATTCCAAATTAAATGCTCATTCTACATTTGCCAATTTCACGTATCACATCAATGATAAAATAAATATCGCGGTTGAGTTTACACATCAAAATTACTTAATGCAACAGCCTGGTGGATTAACCGATAATCAATTTAATCAAAATCCGAGACAATCCACTCGTACGAGAAATTGGTTTCAAATAAATTGGAATATTCCATCTGTAAAATTAGAATATCAACCCAAGCAAAATATCCGTTGGAACACCGTTTTATTTGGATTAATTGGCAGCAGAAATGCCTTAGGTTTTTTAAGTTATGCTAACAGAGCGGATGACTTCAGAGAACGTGATTTAATTAAAGATAAATACAAAAATTTTGGTCTGGAATCTCGTGTTTTATATCAATATAAATTAGGAAAAGAACAATCTTCATTAAGTGTCAGTATGCGATATTTCCGTGGATTTACAAACAAGCAACAAGGTTTAGGAAATGATGCTGCTGATGCTAATTTTAATTATTTAAATCCAACAGATTTAGAAAATTCCGATTATCAATTTACAGGAAATAATATCGCCTTCTCAGCAGAAAATATTTTTAAAATCACCCCTAAATTAAGTATCACACCGGGCATGCGAATGGAAATTCTAATGACGGATGTTGGTGGCTATTACAAAACAGATTCTATAAAATATACCGATAGTAGAAACTACAAACGTATTTTTCCCTTGTTCGGCGTTGGCATTAGTTACAAAGCACATGAGTTAGCCGAATTGTATGCTAATATTTCGCAAAACTATCGCGGTATTAACTACACCGATTTGCGTATCAACAACCCGAATGTACGTGTTGATCCAAATATTAAAGATGAAAAAGGATTTAATGGTGACATCGGTGTGCGAGGCAAAAAAGGTGAAAAAGTAAATTACGACGTCAACTTCTTTTCGTTGTTCTACAATAAAAAAGTTGGGTCTATCCAACAGGTCGATTCTATGTATAATATCTATCGATATAAAACCAATATTTCCAATTCTAGAAGTTTGGGTGTGGAATCTTTTGTAGAGGTTGATATTGTAAAATGCATCGATGAAAATTCAAACTTTGGATTTTCTATATTCTCCAATTTCACGTACACTAATGCCGTTTATGTTCACTCGCAAAACAAACAAATTAGTGGTAACATCGTTGAATTTGCACCGCAATTTATTTTCAGAGGTGGTGTGAGTTTCAAGTATAAAGATTTTGGACTAAGCTGGCAAATATCAACTATTTCAAAACAATTTACAGATGCTACGAATGCCAAATATGCATCAACAGCAGTGATTGGTGAAATTCCTACTTATTATGTGATGGACTTAAATACTTCGTATATCTATAAATGGTTTAAGTTCAGTTGCTCCATTAATAACTTAAGCAATCATACTTATTTTACACGTAGAGCAGAAAGTTATCCCGGTCCGGGAATTATACCGAGCGACGGTATCGGCGTTTTTGGAAGTATTGCTTTCCGTTGGCACACTAAAAAATAATTCAACTATACCTAAAATTTGGTATCATTTATCTTAATATTTGGTATTTGTTTCTATTTGGACTAAGTCTAAATTTGTGTAAAATATATCTATATGCAGAAAATTTCTATTTACGCACTTTTTATTCTTACTATTCTATTTACAGCAAGCTGCACCAAAGATAAAGTGGGTGCTTACAATGCTGAAATTAGCAACATTACAGATAATATTATTATTAAAACCTACGCTGACTTAGACACCAAAGCCGGCTTATTATTAGATGCCGTGAACGCATTAAATACAGGTGGTGCTACTGAAATCGAATTAACCGCAGCACGTGAAGCATTCAGAGCAACTCGTGCACCTTGGGAAGCGAGTGAAGGTTTTTTATTCGGGCCGGTTTCCGATAATGAAATCGATCCAAACATAGATACATGGCCGTTAGACAGTATAGGTGTAGACGACATATTAGCCTCTTCAGACGTTATTACAAAAGCTTACATTGATTCTTTAGCCGGAGAAAGTGGAACAGGATTAAAAGGATTCCACGCCATCGAGTATTTCTTATGGGGAACTTCCGGAAACAGAACTGCAGCTTCTTTAACTGCTCGTGAATTAGAGTATTTAGTAGCGGCTACTGAAAGCTTAAAAGGAAAAACAGCAGAACTATACGATGCTTGGAGTGCTACTGGTGGAAACTTTGGAAATGAGTTAAAAGAAAATGGTAGCCGTTATCCAACGGAAAAAGATGTATTAATAGAATTAGCAGAAGGTATTCGTGGAATTTCCGGTGAAGTTTTTGATACAAAAATCCAAAATACATTAGACGGATTAGATTTAGATGGTGTTGCCGGTGGTATTAGAGAAGAAGAAAGTCGCTTTAGCAATAATACTAAAAATGACTTTACCAATAATATACAAAGTATATCCAATGTCTATTTAGGAAAATACGGTACAAATGGCAATGGAAAAGGCTTATCAGATGTAGTAGCTTCTAAAAATGCCACTTTGGATGCGAATATTAAAGCACAAATTCTTGCTGCAATTGAAGCAATACAACAAATTGGTGGTTCCACAAGTGCTACTTACTCCGAAGCATTAAGTAGTGATAGGGCCTCCATTGAAGCAGCCCAAGCAGAAGTGGAAGAATTAGAAGAAATGCTTAGAACACAATTACTTCCATTGATTCAAAGCTTATAAAAAATAGTAATGAAATCTAAACAATAAATACACGTAAATGTCCCAATTAATTGGGACATTTATTTTTTATAGAGAAATAGAAACAAACCTTTTTAAAGTTATTATACAATGAAAAAATTATTTTATATCTCCATTATTACGCTTTGTCTATCCTGCGGAAAGGATAACCAAAGTATCAACGAGGCATCAGAAGAATTTCCGGGTGGTGCTACAACGTACAACAATATTTTTAGTGGTTCTTTTGAGCAACCATCCAACAACATGAATGCAGCAGAAGTGGCATTGCATTTAGAAGGCGATGCACATTTTGAAGCCATGTTTGTGGGCAGTCCGGCAGTTCGAAACCAAGGATTAGGCCCAATTTTCAATAATGCTTCTTGTGCATTATGTCATCCAAAAAATGGAAAATCAGCACAACCATTTTCCGGCAGCGATTTAAAAGGATTATTATTTAGAGTGAGTATTCCAAGTGCTGATGAAAGCCAAGGACCAACACCGGTGCCGGGCTTAGGTGGTCAATTTCAACAACGCTCACTTGTAGGCACAACCTCTGAAGGTTCCGTAAGTATTACATTTACAGAAACCACACATTCCTTTGCCGATGGAACAACCTACGCATTAAGAAAACCGCTTTACACATTGACATCTACTACGGCAACTATTCCTTCTAATATGATGGTTTCACCACGTATAGCACAACAAGTTATAGGCTTAGGTTTATTAGAAGCCATTTCAGAAGCAGACATAATAGCACAACAAGATATTTCGGATAGCAATGGTGATGGAATTTCGGGGAAAGCAAACAAAGTTTTTAATCCGGTGAGTGGTTTATTTGAGTTAGGTAGATTTGGTTGGAAAGCCAATAATGCCACCCTGTTAGAACAAACAGCCGGAGCCATTCATCAAGATATTGGAATAACAAATTTTGTATTTCCTAAAGAAGCAGCCTATGGACAAGTGCAAGATGATGGCATGGATGACGAACCGGAAATTGATAGTATCTCTTTAGTAAAATTAGCCTTTTACACACAATCGTTAGCAGTGCCTAAACGTCGATATTTTAATGATGAAAATGCCAACAACGGAAAAGAAATCTTCTTTAGAATAGGTTGCAACAAATGCCATACTCAAAAATATATTACAGGAAATACTTCACCTCTTGCATTCTTAAATAATCAAACAATTTATCCATATACCGATATGTTGTTGCACGATATGGGCTCGGAATTAGCCGATGGTCGTCCGGATTTTTTAGCGAATGGAAACGAATGGAGAACACCGCCACTTTGGGGCATTGGCTTATCTGAGTTGGTAAATGGTCATACTAGTTTATTGCACGATGGTAGAGCACGCAATATCTTAGAAGCCATTATGTGGCACGGCGGTGAAGCGGAAGATCAAAAAGTAAAAGTATCAAAACTATCTAAAAAAGATAGAGATGATTTAGTGAAATTTGTAAGCTCCTTATAACAAAAATTACAAAAAAATAAAAGAAAATAAAAGAAAATGCCGACATTTTAGTCGGCATTTTTTGTTTCTATATGCGTTGAATCATACCGACTTTTCAATGGTAAAATTCTTAAAAAATAATAGAAAATAGTTAGATTAAAATGAAGGCTATTGTTCATTTAATCAGTACATTTAAGTATATGAAAACTCAAATACTACTCTACTTATTTTTATTTGTTTTTTGCATCAGCAGTTGCCAAAAAGAAATAAAACCATTTTACTACGATACAGAAGAAGAATTTATTGCCAATAATGAAGGTTTATCTGATTCTGCTCGGATTGGAAAATTAATTTTCTTCGACAAAAATTTATCTGAACCTGCCGGTGTTAGTTGTGCCTCGTGTCATTCACCTATGAGTGGTTTTTCCGACCCAAGTAATAAGGCATTTTCCATCGGCTCTACTGGTGATGCCGGAAACAGAAATGCAAACGCACTTAACTATATGGCATTTGCACCGAACCGCCGAGCTGAAATTGTGAGAGGAATTTGGGAAGATGTTGGTGGATTTTTTTGGGATGGGAAAGCAGAGTTTTTAAACCAACAAGCATTATTTCCTTTAATTACAGCACATGAAATGAATAACATTAGCTTCACCAATGTGTCTTCTAAAATAAAACGGGCACCATATTATCCTAAATTGGAAAAACTATTTGGAAAACAAGCATTAGCCGATAGCCAAACTATTGTGTTTTATGCTACTATGTGTTTAGAAGCCTTCCAACGTTCATATCAAGTCAACCAATTTACCAGCAAATTTGATTACTATTTAGAAGGAAAAGTGAGCTTATCGGAACAAGAAAAAAGAGGCATGGAACTCTTCAACGATACACTGAAAGCGAAATGTTCACTTTGTCATTTAAGTACACCAACAGAATATGCATCAACCAACAAAATTTTATTTACAGATTATTCGTATGACAATCTTGGCTTGCCCAAAAATCCATTGCAAAAAAATTTACCTATAGATAGTGGCTTAGCGAAATTTGAAATGAATAATCCATTAGAAGTTGGAAGGTTTAAAACGCCTACTTTACGCAATATAGAGAAGACGGCACCTTACATGCATTCCGGTATTTTTGAAACGTTAGAAGAGGTGATGGAATTCTACAACGAGCGTGATGTCAATCCAAAATTTGGACCACCGGAAGTACTTTCTACGATGAATACGGAAGATTTAGGTGATTTAAAATTGTCTAAACAAGAAATAAATGATATTATTGCATTCATGAAAACATTAACGGATGGCTACAAGCCTCCTATTTCTTCAAAAAAATAAAGAATGTGTATGAAAAAAATGGCAATCATTAGTATCTTATCTTTCGTGGTGTATGCTTGTTCTCACAAAACAACATCTACAGTAACCAAAACAGAAACAGCCACGAGTTTGACGATGGAAGCAAAAGGTGCATTGTATGCAGCCAATTGCGTAAGATGTCACCAATTAGTAGAACCGGAAAAATTCACCAAAGAAGAATGGGTGGGCTGGATGGACAAAATGGCTCCAAAAGCAAAAATCACAGATGAACAAAAAGCTAACATTTATGATTATTTAGCAGCCCATGCGAAAGCTGAATAAGCACTACAACACCATAAAAAAATGCGAGATTAGAGTCTCGCATTTTTTATTTATATCTGCTTCTTTGCGAAGCAGAAATATAGTTTTACATTAAACAATCCAAGTAGTTAGACCTTCGTTGGTCAGTGTGTAATTAATTACATTACCACCAAATTCACTCAACTTGCGAATCAACTGATATTTATGAATATAGGGTGCATAGAAAATCATAAAACCACCGCCGCCGGCACCGGAAATTTTTCCGCCGGTTGCACCAAATTGTAATGCTGTTTCATAAATATCATCTATAGACGCATTGGAAATACCATCCGCCATTTTTTTCTTATGCATCCAACCGTTGTGTAATATGGTGCCTATATCATCCATATTTCCTTTTAAAATCGCTTCTTTCATTAAAATACTTTGCTCTTTTAGTTGATGCATTGCTTCAATAGAAGTTGATTTTTTTGCGTGCACATTGTCCGTTTGTTCTTGTATAATCTTAGATGACAATCGAGAAGTTTGTGTATAGAACAATACTAAGTTATGTTCCAATTCATGCAAAAATTTTGATTTAACGCGCAATGGATTTACAATTACTTTATCATTGGCATAAAATTCCATATAGTTTACACCACCAAAAGTAGCTGCATATTGATCTTGTTTTCCACCTGCCATTTTCAAATCTTCCCGCTCGATGGAATAGGCTAAATGTGCAATATCATATTCACCTAAAGGCAATTTTAACCACTCTACAAATGCGCCTAAAATGGCAACTACTAAGGTTGATGAAGAACCCAACCCAGAACCGGGCGGTGCATCTACATACGTATTAATTTCAAAAGAAAGCGGTTGTTTCGTAAACTCTTTTACAATGCGATTATACACACCTTTTGCTAAATCCAATTGCCCGTCAATTGGTAATTCTTCTGTGCTATTTAATTCAATAATCTCATTTCTATCAATGGCATTTATTACAATCTTTCCATCATTTCTTGGCTTGATAGATGCATTAGCATACAAACTTAATGTTGCATTTAAGATGGCACCACCATAAATATCCGAATACGGCGAAACATCGGTACCACCACCGGCAAGGCCTATTCGTAAAGGTGCTTTGGAACGAATTATCATGAAACGAATTTACGATTTAGGATTTAAAATAGCTAATGAAACAAAAGACAGTTGAAATATTGCACTTGTAAATACTACTAAACTACTTCAAAAATAAGATTAACGTACCACCGCTAAATGTTTCACTTTATCTACCATTACTTTCCAAGAATATTTCTTTTTCTCTTCTAATATATGCTGTACAAATTCCGGCTCTTTGTTTTGGTTATAAAATGCAAGAATGGCATTTGCAACTGCCGTTTCATTGGGTTCTACGACGTAGCCTACTTTATTATTCGGAACAATTTCAGGCAAACCACCTACATTAGTAACCAACATGGGTTTGTTAAAGTGATAACAGATTTGTGTAACACCGCTTTGTGTAGCATGTTTGTATGGTTGCACCACCAAATCTGCTGCACAGAAATATTGCCCTACTTCATTATCCGGAATAAATCGTGTGTGTAATTCTACCTTATCTTTTAAATTTAAATCGTTCAGCAACTTTTCGTATTCTTCTTTATTAGAATAATATTCTCCGGCAACGATAAGTTGTATATCAGAATTACGTAAAGCATCCGTTGCCATGGCTTTTAGCAAAATATCCAATCCTTTATAATCTCGGATTAACCCAAAGAATAGAATGTATTTTTTAGCTGGATTTAATTTCAATTGTTGAATGGCATCTTGTTTCGCTAATGCATTTCCATAATTATCAAAAAGTGGATGCGGATTTAGCAAACGTGGTTTTGTTTTATCAAACACACTTAAATCATTATAAACAGCATCGCTCATGGCAATAAATGCATCTACACTATTGACAAAATATTGAGTAAACAAAGTATCGCCAATTCTTTTTTCGTGAGGAATGATATTATCTAATATAGTAATGATTTTGGTGTGGTTATTACTTTTTACAATTCGGCAAATAGTACCTAAACAAGGTGCCATAAAGGGCAGCCAAAATTTGACAACTAAAATATCCGGTTTTTGTTTTCTTATTTTCCAACCTACACGAAGCCAATTCAGTGGATTGATAGAATTAACGGAAACGTGTATGGTTAGATGCGATGGTGCCGGCAAAGAGGAATATTGCGTTGTTCCTGGAAATAGAAATTCAGGATATTGCAATGAGAAAGTTTCAATGCTAATTTCATCTTTCTCGTGTAAAAATTCTGTTGCCAGGCGTTCATTGTACGCTGCCAAGCCGCCACGAAGTGGATGTGCTGAACCGAGAATTACAACTTTCATTGGATAGTAGAAACTGCGAGTGCTAAGGTAGATATAATTTTATTTTTATAGGAAGAAGTTATTTTTCCAAACGACTTCTCTATAATACTTTTTTCAATAGTTGCAACTTTGTGTAATCGAATAATTGATGGCATTTTTAATCCAATTTCTTCCCAATTTTCAATAGCAATATCAAATTCGCTTTCTTTTAGTTTACTAGTTACTCTGCAAACAATTACATCATTATCATTTGTATCACACAATACTAATGCCGGGCATTTTTTTATTTGAGATTGATTGGTATATGGAAATGCCAATAAAACAATATCTCCAAATGAATAGTTATTCATGGTCATATATTGAATCTTCTTCTGTATATCCTTTCAAAAATTGCTCTTTGGTAAGCGTATTCCATGAAGATGATTTTTTTTGTAAAACAGTATTATCCACTTCTATGGATGCAACAACATCCAACTCCTTTAGCATATCAATTAACACTTCTGCTTTAGGCGTTTCTTTTAGTGTAAGTTTTACAATACTCATACTTTAAAGTTACGAATTATTCCAAAATAAATTCAGCAATTTTATCACCTACTTGTGAGGTGGTGTATGTTCCTTTATTGATATCTTCTGTAACAAATCCTTCATTCATGGCTCTTTCAACAGCATTTGTAATAGCGGCACTTTCTTCTAAAAGTCCGAAGCTATATTCCAACATCATTGCTGCCGACAATATCGTAGCCATTGGATTGGCAATATTTTTTCCGGCTGCTTGCGGATACGAACCATGAATAGGCTCATACAATGAAATTTTATTTCCTAAAGATGCCGATGGCAACAAGCCCAAACTACCTGTAATTACAGATGCTTCATCGCTGATGATATCGCCGAATAAATTTTCTGTAAGTATTACATCAAACTTGGTTGGCTTGGTGATTACTTCCATTGCAGCACTGTCGATGAAATTACACTCTAATTCAATATCCGGAAATTGTTTAGCATATTCCGTTACTACTTCTCTCCACAATCTTGAGGTAGCTAAGACATTGGCTTTATCCAACAAGGTTACTTTTTTCTTTCTATTTTGTGCAAATTGAAATGCTTTTTCTGTAATGCGCAAAATCTCGTCTTTTGTATAAACACACGTATCATACGCAATAGATTGGTCTTCGCTTCTACCGCGAGGTTTTCCAAAATAAATACCGGAAATCAACTCACGCACCACCACAAAATCGGCACCTTTGATTCTGTCATTTTTTAATGGTGATGCATCTAACAATGCATCGTAACTTTTTACAGGACGAATATTTGCATACAACTCCAAACTGCTACGCATTTTTAGCAAACCTTGTTCCGGTCGCACTTTTGCTGCTGGATTGTTGTCATATTTTGGATCGCCAATTGCACCAAACAAAATTGCATCACTATTAGAGCACAACGCATGTGTTTCGTCCGGATACGGATTTCCGGTTTGGTCGATAGCGGCCGCACCTATTAAACCATAATTATACTCAAATGTATGATTGAATTTTTTCTCAATCGCTTTTAATACTTTCACTGCCTGTTCAATAATTTCAGGACCTATACCGTCGCCGGGTAATACTGCAATCTTCTTCATATTTCAAAAATAAACAACTGTATTGTATTAATTATCTCGAGAGTGTTATTAAATTTATATGGTTAGAATTATTTTTTGAAAAAATCCGTATTTATATTATTCAGCATTTTTATATGTTGGCAATCTTTTGCCTCACCGAATCATGCAATAAATAAATTGATTTTGGAGGAACAAACTATTCCGGCTTTAATTCAGTTTACTAAAGAAATTCATGCCTCTGTTGCCGACAGAAACAACTACAAAACGGCTGAAAATATTTATTGGATTGCTGAATGTTTTTTTCAACTGCGAGCATTAAATGAATTGGAATCGGTTTACAAAAAATGCGATTCATTTGTACAACATAACAACCCAGAAGCCGGCATACAGTTAAACACTACATACGGAAAATTATTAATTGAAAAAGGATCGTATGAGGATTGCATTCAACATTTAACCAAGCTTATTACAACAACCAACGATAAAAAATTGCTCTGCGATATATATCTTATTTTGGCCGATGCGTATCAACGATTACAACAAACCAATAAGAGTATAATTTGCTTTCAGTATGTTATAAAAAATGCCACCATTGATATACAAAAAGCAAAAGCCTATAATGGAATTGGCAGTTATTATATTTTATTATCACAATTAGATTCTGCACAAATAGCCTATAAGAATGGTATTTCGTTTTTACAAAAATCAGTTGGATTAAAACATAGCTTGTATGCACAAATTTGTTACAATATGGGCATCATTGCTGATAGAAAAAGTGATTATTACAATGCGGAAAAATATTTCTCAACCGCATTAGATATTTATAAAATTAGAGCCGGTGAAAATCATCCCAAAACAGCCAATGCTTATGGAGCTTTAGGTAGTTTGTATTTGTTAGAGGATAATCCGGAAAAAGCATTGTACTATTCACTCAAAGAGCGGAATATCTTATTAAGTTTACACAACGACAAACATCCGGATTTGATTTATAGCCTATTGAATTGTGGTAAAATATATTTTTTATTGGGCAACAAATTAGAATCTGAAAAAGTATTAAGTCAAGCCATTAGAATTATTGAAACACATTTTGGGAAACAACATAATTTATACAAACAATGCATTGTAGAACTTGCGGAAACCTACATTGCACAAAAGAAAATGAATGCTGCTGCTCTTTTATTAGCACAAGCTAAACAATTAGCCGAAGATGAATATTCCGGTGATATTTATATGCAAAGTGGTGATAATTATCTGGTTCAGAAAGTATATCAACATGCTATTGTAGATTACCAGAAATCAATTGCATTATTTGAAGCATATTATGGCAAAAAAAACACCTACGCATTAAACGCATATATCGGATTATCGAATGCCTATTTACAAAATGCCCAACTGGAAAAAGCATTACAAATTGCCGACAATGCACTTCAAATTACGTTACAAAATAACAAAGTGATTTTACCGTATGACAACTGGATTTGTTTAGTACAAAAAGCCCGTTGCAAGAAAGCATTATTTCAGAAAAATACTCCGAATGAAACTTTGCTGAAACAAGAAATCTACCATTTAAAACAAGCTATTGCTATCGCAAATAAAATAAAACACACTTTATACACAAGTGGCAGTCAGGCTTATTTTGCTGATAAAATGACCGAACTCAATCAATTAGGAATTTATTTTTTGGCAAATTGGTACCCAAAACGAGATAGTTATTTTTATGACAACTTATTTTATTTTACAGAAAACAACAAAGCAAATTTATTGCGAAATAAAATCGTCACATATCAAAGTAATGAGATACTACCAAAGGTAGAAAAAGAACAAGCACATTATATTACCAGCCAACTTAATTATTTTACTTTATTAAAAGAAAATAGCGAAAAAAATATTCCTTCTATTGATGATTCTATCTTGTTTTACACTACACAATTTGAACAATTTACACAACACATCGAACAAAAATATCCTAAAATATTTTACTTGAAATTTGGAAATAAATCAATCACCACCAACAAAATACAACAGGCACTAAATGCGAATACCTCCTTTATAGAATACATTCAGGATGGTGAAAATTACTATTATATACACACCAAAAAATCTGCGCTTTCATTTAATAAATGCGGCAAAATACCAACGATAGATTCTATGGTTAACCATCTACAACAATCTATCATTCATAAAAAATATAATATCCATTTAGCCAACCAAATATCCACATTACTACTACCAAACAACTTAGAAACACAACTCATTATTGCACCTGCAGCCAATTTATATGCAGCACCTTTTGATGCTTTAACACAACAAAATAAATACCTGATTGAAAAATACAACATACAATATACATTCTCTGCCAATACCTATTTTAGAAATAGAATGCCGATTGAAAATAAGAATGTGATTGCCATTTTTCCAAGCTATAAAGGCACTGCATTTCCAGAATTAAACATAACGAAAGAACAAGAAAGTTTACAAAAATTTAGCGATTTTCAAGTTTTTAAAAATGTTGTGACTAACCACGCGACCATCCTCCAAAAGCCCATCGTTTCCGGTATTGTTCACGTAGGTGCACATCTTGCAATTGACACGTTGCAGCCCATGCAATCAGCTATTGTGATACATCCGAAAAATAAACAACAATTGACGTTAGATGAAATTTGGAAATTAAATTTAAATGCACAATTGGTTACGTTAGCGGCTTGTCAAAGTAATTTTGGCGTGCAGCAAAGCAGTGAAGGCTTGAAGAATTTCGCTTGGGCATTTCACTATGCCGGAGCGCGTAATATATTATCTACACAATGGAATGCTTCCGACAAATCAACTGCCATAATTATTGATAATTTCTATGAAAATTTGAGAAACGGACAATCCAAAGCGGAAGCCTTGCGGAGTGCGAAATTAAACTACTTGAAGAGTGCTGATGCCATTGGAATTCAACCTTTTTATTGGTCTAATTTTTACCTTTATGGCGATGATACCGATATTGCATTAAAAACACCATTTTTGGTAAAATTTTGGTGGATGCCTATATTTTTTCTGATAATGTGTTATATTGGCATATCGTTCGTTCGCAAACATTATGTAAAAAAGCAGTACGATCATATTTGATTGGTTTGCATACAACGATGACCTTAAACACAATAAAAACCATATACGAAGCGCATGTTGCTGCCATTAGAATATCATTTTCCGGACAACTTAGTCTCTGCTAGACACTTAGATAAACTATTGGCTACAGGTTATTTTAGAACGGGCAATTATTTGATGCGAACGCGTGTTCTATATTTTAACGAAGAAATATTAAACACGTTACACATTCGGTTTAAATTAGAAAACCATCAATTTTCCAAAAACTTACAAAAGTTATTTAATAAAAATAATAAACACTTTACTTACAAAATACAACCGTATAGCATCACGCTTGAAAAAGAAAATTTATACAGAGCACACCGCAAACGATTTAAAGGAAATGCATCGTTGAGTTTGACGGGTTTCTTATTCGACAACTATCACAAAAATGTATTTAATACTCATGAAATTTGTATTTATGATGGCAGCAAATTAATTGCATATAGCTTTTTTGATGTTGGTGCGAATAGCATGGCAAGTATCATCGGAATTTTTGATCAACAGTATGAGAAATTTAGCTTAGGCATCTACACCATGTTGTTAGAAATAGAATATGCTAAAACTATCCAACTCAAATATTATTATCCGGGTTATGTTGCTTATGAGCCTTCTCAGTTTAATTACAAACTCAGATTAGCAGCTCATTTTGAATTTTATGATTGGTTTACGAACCGTTGGGTGGCTTTTGAAAACAGGCACAAAAAGAAAAAAGTATTTGATTTTTTTAACGAGAAAATGAAAATTGCGAAGCAATGGTTGAGTGCATTTAATATTCCGCATCAAGAGTTGTTTTATCCATTTTTTTATATGGGCGCCATGTATCCAAAATCGGATTGTGTGAAGAGCATGATGAATTTTCTTATTCAGGATTTTGAGTTAGAAGGTGTGTATTATATTGTAGAATTTCATCCGGAAAAAATGCAGTTATTTATTTCAGGTGTGACACTTCATAAATATAATTATGAAACAGAAATCGACTATACTCAAGTATTTGACGAAAAAGAATGGAACCGTGTAATATTATATATTAATCCTTCTATTCAAATAAATAATGAATACGAATTATATGCAGGATGGTTGTTTTTACAAGAACTTTTCAGACAATACGTATCACCACCACCATTGCCTAAAAACGGATTTCAGAATAACGAAAATACTTAATACACTATAACTTCCCAAAAAAACGCTATTATTAACTATATGTTAAGGCGCTAAATTGTTAATATTGCGGTATTATTTTTCTATGTAAATTCACTTCATGGATTTAATGGAAATTATTCCGGTAGCACAACGCGTACTGAAGCATTATGATATTACTTTTTTATCGCCAAAAGAATGGGCTACATTGATACAATATGGCTCTTTCAGAACGTTTAAAAAAGGAGAAAATTTCATCACTGCAAACCAGTTGAACACCAAAATAGCTTTCATTTTAAAAGGCGGTTTCCGATTTTTTTATGAAAAAAACGACAACGAAATTACTTGCCTTTTAGCGTTTGAAAATGGATTAATTGGAAGCTTTGAATCCAATATTTTACGTCAACCATGCACACAAACTATCCAAGCAATTGAGGAAAGCGAATTATTTATCATCGACTATAAAGACTTAGAAGCACTTTATGAGAAAAGTCCTAAGTTTGAACGTGTAGGCAGAATGATATTAGAATATTATTTAGCGTTTTTACAACAACGCATCACCTCTTATTTATTAGACACTCCGGAAGAACGTTATTTGCAATTAGTAAACGAAACACCGGATTTACTCAACCGAGTACCATTGCAATTTATTGCTTCATACATTGGTGTAACACCGGTTTCATTAAGTAGAATCCGCAAACGCATTTTGAAGAAATAGTTTAATGTGCTAATTGGATAATGAATTTGCTAGTTAAGTTGAATTAGAAATCACATATTAGCACATCGCTAATTATCAAACTAAACTTCCACACTATTATTTTTAGCAATTTCACCTAAGAAAGTGCCGGCTTCTGTCATGGTGCGTTTGCCGGTTTCAAAATCAACACTCACCAATCCAAAACGGTAGTATTGTCCGATATTCCATTCGTGATTGTCCATCGTGCTCCAATGGAAATAACCTTGAATTGGAATACCATCTTTTTGCGCTTGGTGCACCCAACCTAAATATTCTTTGATACTTTCAATTCTAAATTTCGGATCGTGTGTGCACACACCACTTTCCGTAATGATAATTGGTTTCTGTGTTTTCTTCCAATAGCGATGGAAAACTTCATAAAAACCTTTGGGTTCATATTCCCACATCAAATCCACTCTTCTACCTAATTTTTCTAATTTACCAGGTGAATAAATATTATCTACCGGCAAAGGACGGAAAGACATGCGCGCATAATAACTCAATCCTTGGAAATCTACTTTTAAGAAATGATTGTGGGAAAATTCCATAAACCACCAATCAAAAATTTTAGCAATGATATGTCCGGGAAAAATTTCACCGACAAATTTCACCGTATTATGTGAAATACCTATTGGTGCTGCCGATTTTGCTTTGATGATATCATAGGCTTCGTCGTGTGCTTTTCCTAATTCTTTCAATACTTTTCTGGCTGTCCATACTCTACCTTTTTTAAATGGTGGAAAGCCGCCGGAAAGCCAACCATTTGCAACATACACATTGGGTTCGTTAAACGTGTTCCAAGTATCTACTAAATGACCGAACGTATCGACAGTTTTTTGAACAAAATCTAACCACATTTTACGGTTGCCTTCTTTTTCCCAACCACCTTCTTTCTCAAACCACAATGGATTGGTGAAATGATGCAATACCAACATAATGTGTTTGCCTCTACGTTTCAATTCTTCCATAAAACGCAAATACGGTTCCACTTCTTTTGGGTCAAATGGTGCAAAGGGTGCTTTTTGTAATTTTGCCCAATCGTGACTCATACGATACGCATTGCCTATCTGGCATATATATTCTAAATCTTCCTCGCGATGTAAATCGTGTTCAGAGCATTTATCAAAAATAGTTCCGTCGTAGCATTTCAGTCCTTTCCATGTATTTTCTGATACAGTTTCAATTTGATAAGCTGCGGTAGAAGTTCCCCAAATAAATCCTTCCGGAAATTGTAGTTTCATTGTATGTTGGATAAATTATGAATAAATGCTGTAATCGACTAATTGGCTTAGTGTATGTTACAATTGTTTGCCTAAAATACAAATTAAATATGTAATATAGGTTGGATTGTATATTTCCAAAAAATAAATTTATTGCTCCTTTTTTGTGCTCGGCACAATATTGGTATATTAGCGTTAGGTATGCCGACATTTACAACCAAAAAAGAACGGTTAAAAATCATTTCACGCGAAGATGTTTTGGAAATTCGTGTGTCCATTAAGAAAAATACCAATGTGCTCATTGCAATGATTTTAGCTTGTTGTCTTTGGATAGTTTCCTTATATGTATTTATCCGAATTGAGTTGAGCTTACATTATTTTTGGTATAAAGCCGGAATGATTTTAGCAATTATGGGTTGGTTTGCATTGGGCATGACAGTTGCCAGTTTTTTCATTTGGCTTTTCTTTGGCAGAGAGCGGATTTTACTTACCAAAGATTATTTTATTACTGACAAACCATTAGTTTTTTTTTACAGAAGAAATTTTTACGACATCCATACGATTTCTAATATTAGAATTGATATAGAAATTTTCAAAGCGAATAGAAACGGTGTTTGGATGGATGAAAGCAGAACAGTATTAAAATTTGACACGGAAAACAAATTAGTTACCATCACACGAGGCATTACGCAAGAAGAAGCCGAAATTATTTTATTGTACTTAGCACAATCTCCTTATTTAAAGGAAAAACAATTTGAAGTTGTACAGAAAAAGAAATAAGCTTTTAATTTCTATTTCCGGCTTTGGTAACAATCTGCAATTTAATATCTGCTAATTTATCTTTCTTGGATTTTTCTGTGAAATAATATTTCAAATTACGAATGGTTTGAATCGCCGCATCTTTAATATAATCGGATTCTTCATATGTAGCAATATCTCTTAAAAACAAGATGCCTTGTTCCAATTGTGTGGTAGATACATTTTGCAAATAAACTTCAATTGATCTGAAATTAGAATAAAAAGTACTGTAAGTATTCAGCCAAATAGCTTTTTTAAAAAAGTCCATTTTATCTGCAGTAGAATCTTTATAAATAGAGCAAATAGATTTCATCAATGCTCTGCTTTCTGTGTTATTCCATTTTTCTGCATAACTGTATACTTTAGCATAATCATATTTTTGCAAAATACTCAAAGCCGCTGCCAATACTTGATACGATGAATCTTTTTGTAAAACACGTTCCACTAATTCCACACATTTTTCTTTTTCTATTTTAGATAATTTATTCAGCGCATTTTCACGCACATCCGATTTTAAATCAGTATGTATTATATTTTGCAATGCCAAAGACAATCTTGATTTGCTTATAAATTTATCTATTTCTATTTCATCAATGGCTTTATTGCGAACATACCAACTTTTATCTTGCATCGCTTTGTAAAATACTTCTTGTATTGCAGCATTCCCTTTTTGTTTATACGACAATGCCGTCAATGCTTCCAATTTATCTTTTACAGTAGGTGCGTTGTAAAATTTAAAGATATTTTCTGCTTCGCTGAGGTCTTCTGTTTTCTCGCATAGCAATACTTTATCCGCATCAAAATTTACTAATTGTGGTGCACTTTCTGATGGGAAATAGAACGTGCTAATCTTGTCTGTAATATCAATTGTTTTTGTTATTACTTTTCCATTGGTATAAATAGCTACTTTTGTTGGAATACGGAAAATAGGACCTTCTTTTTCGGTTTGTGTTTGATGTATTGTCAACTCAATTGTTTTATTGGCAGCATCGTATTTATGAGTAATATCTAAAATAGGATGTCCTTTCTCAAACCACCATTGGTTGAAAAACCAACTCAAATCTTTGCCGGTTACATTTTCCAAACTCTTGCGTAAATCAGCAACTTCTGCATTGCCGAATTTATGTGCTTTCAAATAATTAGAAAGAGCCAAAAAGAAGGCTTGATCGCCAACATAATTCCGCAACATGTGTAACACCGCACCACCTTTTTCATATCGAATATTATCAAACATATCATGCGGATGATCGTAGTAATAATATACAATAGCGTTGTTTTTGTAACTATATGAATTAAGATATTTATCTGTCGCTTCTATGCGATAACCATCTGCTTCTTCTTTGCCATATTTATAATTCATCCATAAATACTCTGAATAATCGGCAAATGATTCGTTGAGTGTAAGGTTTGCCCAAGACTCTGCCGTTACCAAATCGCCAAACCATTGATGAAATAATTCGTGTGCAATAATCCAATCAAAATTGCCATCAATCAACTGTTGTCGGTCGCATAAAAGTCGGTCGTAATAAATAATAGCAGATGAGTTTTCCATCGCACCGGCTGTGTAATCGTATGCCATCACATTTGCCATCTTATCCCAAGGAAAATCAACTCCTAAAAGTGTCGAAAAATATTCCATCATTTCCGGCATATTCTTGAAAATCTCGGCTACATCGTTTTTGTATTTCGGAAATGTGTAAGCAGATACTTCTTTATCACGCCAAGTAGATACACTC
Organism: uncultured Chitinophagales bacterium; assembly: GCA_964507125.1. Classification (GTDB taxonomy): domain Bacteria; phylum Bacteroidota; class Bacteroidia; order Chitinophagales; family JADIYW01; genus JADJSS01. The sequence continues at coordinate 101,531 of CAZDOT010000003.1, forward strand.
TTGTAAAAATCAGCAACAGTAAGGAAAAATAAATACGGTGAATGTGGTTTGTCTTGTTTCCAATGGTCCGTTTTAGTGCCATCATTATTCCATTTTGTATCTATTAATAATCCATTGGATAATGATGTTAAATTAGAATCGATAGTAACAAAAATTTCCTGACTTGTTTTTTGGTTGGTTGCATCGATTGTTGGGAACCAGCACGAACCGGATTCTTCTTCACTTTGTGTCCACAAATGCGTCGGTTTGTACGGATTTTTATTTTCCACATCAATAAAATACAAACCTCTTCCATCTTCTACTTGCATGCTATCTTGCAAATAAGGTGTTGCTGTATATTGTATGTTAATAGTAAATTGTTGGTTTGCCGTATAAATTGTATCTAACTGTATGGTAAGTTGCAAGGTATCGTACGAATAAGTTAATGGCTTATTTCCGAAAATAGATTTTACCGTCACACTATGAATTTGCATATACTTTGCATCCAAGATTAATTTATCTTGATTGTAAAAATGCGGTTTCAATAATAACTCAGCGGTTCCTTCTAAGGTTTTATCTTTAAATATCGGTTTCAGATACAGTTTGGTATGCAATAAATCAAAATATTTGGTGCTGGATGCTTTATAACTGGTTATAAAATTTTGTGGTGTTATTACTAACTCATCCAACATTTTGGGTAATTTCTTAGAGCCTCTTTTTTTACGCGGTTTAGCATCTAAAGAAGTGAAAATCAACACTATAAGAAATAACAAAATATATTTACGCATAAATACTTATTAACATCTTTTGAAAAGTTGGACAAATCAATAAAAGCGAAATACCTAATATCGTGTTGTAAAACGAAAGAAGTAGCACTTACATAATTTGACGGACAAAGGTAGAGAATATTTCAAATACCAATCCATTGTATATATCAAATAATTGAACACAAATGAAGTATAAAGTTTATTACAAAGAAAATCTGGCTCACGAAGTGGAATTAGATAAACACCAAATTAAAATAGACGGCAACCCAACAGATATTGACTTGGTGAAATTACTTGATAATAAATTTCACATACTTCAAAACCACAAATCCTACAATTTAGAAGTGTTGGATGCGGATTATAAGTTGAAACGTTTTTCCATTAAAGTAAATAACAATATTTACGACATCAATTTACAAAATGAATTAGATGCTTTATTAGACAAAATGGGTATGTCTGCTGCGGATGGTGAAAAAATGGACAACGTAAAAGCACCTATGCCGGGCTTAGTGTTAGATATTTTAGTAGAAAAAGGACAAACGATACAAAAAGGCGACAACTTATTAATTTTAGAAGCAATGAAGATGGAAAACATCATCAAAGCGAGTGGCTCCGGTGTAGTAAAAGAAATAAAAGTAAACAAAAAAGATGCGGTGGAAAAAAACCAACTTTTAATAGAAATGGAATAAACAATATCCATCGTTTGGGTGTTGGATAAGAAGTTACGTTATCTCAATAGCAAAATAATTTTTAGTTTTTTAGTCGTAGTATAATGCATTTGGTTTCACCCGAAATAGAACAATATATTGATGCTCACACCACAGATGAGCAGGCAGTGTTGCAACAACTCAATCGAAAAACGCATACCGATGTGTTGATGCCACAAATGCTGAGTGGCAAAGTGCAAGGTCAATTTCTGCAATTTATTTCACAAATGATACAACCCAATCGTGTGTTGGAGATTGGTACGTTCACAGGATATGCGGCAATTTGTTTGGCTGCCGGACTCACCGAAAATGGGAAATTATACACCATAGACATCAACGAAGAATTGGAACAAATGGTGCGTACGCATGTGGAACAAGCCGGATTGCAAGAAAAAATAATTCAAATTATTGGAAATGCTGTTCAAGAAATTGAACAACTCAACGAAACATTTGATTTAGTATTTATTGATGCCGACAAGCAAAACTATAGTGTTTATTACGATTTAGTCATTGATAAAGTACGTAGCGGTGGCTACATCTTAGCAGACAATGTACTTTGGAGTGGAAAAATTGTAAATGAGAAAAAAGATAAAGACACACAAAAATTAGCCGACTTTAACTTGAAAGTGCAACAAGATAATCGAGTAGAAAACGTTATAGTTTCTATACGCGACGGTATTATGATAATACGTAAAAAATAAATTCTGAATTACAATTAATCAATCAAAATGAATTCCAAATTAAATAAAATAATTGCTTCCATATTTTTCATTTTTCCGGCTACACTATTTGCACAAAAAGTAGATACAGTCGCCATTATTGAATACATCAAATTATATAAAAATATTTCGATCGAAGAAATGAATAGAACCGGTGTGCCTGCAAGTATCACCTTAGCACAAGGCATTCACGAGAGTGGTTTTGGCAAAAGCTATTTAGCAAAAAATACCAATAATCACTTTGGTATTAAATGCAAAGCAGAGTGGAAAGGTAAAACATTTAAATACACCGACGATGCACCAAACGAATGCTTTAGAGTGTATGATAATGTAGAAGAATCGTATAAAGATCATTCCGATTTCTTAAAAAATAGAGCACATTATGCACCTTTATTTTCGTTAGATAAATACGATTACAAAGGTTGGGCTTTCGGTCTTAAAAAAGCCGGATATGCCACAAACCCAAAGTATCCGCAAATACTAATAAAACTCATTGATGATTTTCAATTATATACTTTTGATAAAAACCAAAATCCAACGTATTTATCAAGTGCTACAACACTGACCTCTGCACCGCAAAAAGAAGTAAAAACTATTGAAACCATTGAAGTAAACGAAACAGAAACAAAATCTATTGACGAGACCAACAACAAACAGGAATCATCTATCAACAACGCTTCAACACCGATTCCAACTGCTCTTGTAAAAAAAAAGTCCTTTAAGATAAACAAGGCAAATGCAATAAAAATTTATCCATCTAAAGGTGAAACCTTAGATTTAATAGCCAACCTTTACAATCTAGATAAAGAAGACATCTTGCAATTTAATGATATGACAGCCGAAATGCCCATTTCGGAAGGACAAACAATTTTTATACAACGCAAGAAAAAATCAAACAAAACAGATAATACATATACTATAAAAAAAGAAGATAATATGTGGAGCATTGCACAAAAAAAAGGAGTGCAACTCAATCAACTTTTACGCAGAAATAAGCTTATCACAGGTGAAGAACCTGCAGTGAAAGCAATCATTTTTTTAAAAGGAAAAATAAAAGAGAAACCAGCAATACGCACCGAAAAAGTAGAAGAGAAAAAGCCAAAAACAACTCCCGAGAAAGACAATATCGTTCGTGCGAACGACACCATTTATCCGGAAATTACTACCACTACTAAACTTGCAGTGGATAGCAATACGGTTTTACGTTGGGAAAACGAAACTAAATTATTGGAAAAACCGCAAGTGTTCGAAATTGCAACCGAAACTAAACCAACCACATCAGCAACTACTTCAACCAAAGCTACTCAAGCAATCGATACAACACCAACGGTGTATCCAACAAAAATAGACTACAACAACTTGCCCAAAAGCAACAATGGCTATCACACCGTTGTAAAAGGCGATACCATGTACAACATCTGCAAACGTTACACTATTTCAATTCCGCAATTAATGGAATGGAACCAACTCAGCGAACAAAATGTCAAATTAGGACAAGTATTAAAAATTCAAAACTAATTTTGATTTTTGATTGCATTAAATTAATCGACAAGCGAAATTTTTATCTGTAAAATTGAGTATTTTGCATCAAGCGAAATAGAAAGCCATGCAAACCATCCAACTCAAAGATAAACTCTTTCATCAATACATTACAGAAGAGGAGATTCAAAAGCGCATTCGTGAAATCGTAGGTGAATTATCCAAAACCTATCACGACAAACATCCGATTTTTATTGTGGTATTGCGTGGTGCTTTCATGTTTGCCGCCGATATTTTAAAACGCTTCAACCATCCTTGCGAAATAGAGTTTGTGAAACTTTCTTCCTATTCCGGAATGGAATCAACCGGAAAAATAAACATTGCTTATCCGTTAAAAGAAGAAATTGTTCGAGATAGAAACATCATTATTTTAGAAGACATTGTGGATTCCGGATTAACTATGGATTTTTTCATCAGCTATTTAAATGGTATGCAGCCCGCTTCTGTTTCCTTGGTTTCATTTTTGTTTAAACCGGAAAATCTACAAAAAGAAGTAAAGATTGATTACGTTGGCTTCACCATTCCGGAATTATTTGTGGTAGGTTATGGATTGGATTACGATGGCGAAGGTCGAAATTTAAGTGCAGTATATCAATTAGCATAGGCGATTTTTTAGCTGAAAATCAGTCGATTATTTTAAGTTGCAGGATGTTAAATTCCGAATTAAGCTAAGATTTTAATAATAACATAACGAGAAAAATCAGCTATCACTTTTATATATAACTGATAATCAACAGAATATTAAATATTAAAATCGATTTCTTAAATTTTCAAATTCTCGAAAAAAGTCGTATTTTTGCAATCCTTTTAAAATCATTTATTCGTAAATAGGCATGTCAGATTCATTAAAAGAATATCAAATACCACATGCCGGATTAAAAAAGGAAATTCATGAGTTTTCTTATGAATTAACAGAAGCGTTCTTTTCCAATTTTGAGCAAGCACAAGTAGAAAAATGTGCGATTCAAGTACACCTCACTTTCGACAACAGACAAGAACCATATCTAATAGAATTAGATTTAGATGGAACAATCTGGAATGATTGTGATAAATGTACCGCATCTATTCCAATCACCATGCATGCATCTTATACTATATATGTAAAATATACGACAGATGATACTTTGAAAGATTTGGATAATGAAGAAATCGTATATATTTCTAAAGATGACAACTCGATTGACATCTCACAGTTCTTGTACGATTTTATACATCTGTCTATTCCGGTACACCGCATTTGCGACGATCCGGGAAATACAGAATATTGCGACCAAGAAATATTGCAATTATTGGAAAACAATACAGAAGAAAAAGACACAGACCCACGTTGGGCTGATTTGAATAAATTAAAAGACAAATTAAATTAAAATACCATGGCACATCCAAAGCGCAGACAATCAACAACAAGACGCGACAAAAGACGTACACACTACAAAATGGAAACTCCGAACGTAATTACTTGCAAAGTAACCGGAGAAAGCCACTTATCTCACAGAGCATACGTTTCCGGAAATGATTTATACTACAACGGAAAAGTATTAATCGAAGGATACGTAAAATAGTTTAGACTAATAGATTAGAGACTTTAGAGTAAGAAAAAAATCTGAACTCTTAATTCTCAATTCTCAAATTCTGTATAAATGGCATCAACATCAGATATCCGCAATGGAATGTGTATCAACTTCAACTCTGATATTTACAAAGTAGTTGAATTCTTACACGTAAAACCCGGCAAAGGCGCCGCTTTTGTTCGTACTAAATTAAAAAGTGTAACCAATGGTCGTGTATTGGAAAATACATTTCCGGCTGGTGCAAAATTAGATGAAGTTCGCGTAGAATTCCGCGAATACCAATATCTTTATCCGGAAGGCGATGCGTTCACTTTTATGAACAATGAAACCTACGAGCAAATTTCCGTATCTGCAAGCATTATCAATGCGCCGGACTTTTTAGAAGAAGGTATGACGGTGAAAATTGCTGTAAGAGCAGAAGACGAAATGCCACTTACATGCGAGTTGCCGGCAACTGTTACAGTAGAAGTTACTTACGCTGAGCCTGGAATTAAAGGTGATACCGCTACAAACACGCTTAGACCAAGCACCGTTTCTACGGGAGCCAAAGTAATGATTCCATTATTTGTAAATGTGGGCGACAAAATAAAAGTAAACACCGAAACCGGTGCGTACATGGAACGCGTAAAATAATCTTATTAAAAATAATACCGAATGCTTCCTTTTAGGAAGCATTTTTTATTTATGGTTGATAATATCCAATCTCTGAATTATCTATTTTTCAAATAAAAAACTATATTTGATACATGGATATTTCTCAAGTAAAAAAGCTCATTCAATTATTAAACGACCATAATTTAGGTGAGCTTAAAATTAAAGACGGTGATTTTAAAATCACTATACGACATAGAGATTATGCTAAAAATGCATCGGTGAGTTCTGTTATTACGGCGCCGACAGCTGCAACCGCACCTACGCAAGCTCCAACAACACCAACCGAAAATAAGAAAACAGATGCTGCACCAATTGGAAATTTCCAAACGATTAAAGCACCTATGATTGGTACTTTTTATCGCGCTGCTGGTGAAGGCAAAGAACCATTTGTAAAAGTGGGCGATAAAGTAAAAAAAGGCGATGTATTATGCATCATTGAAGCGATGAAATTATTTAATGAAATTCAGAGCGAAGTTTCCGGAAAAGTAGTAAAAGTGATGGTGGACAACGCACAAGCCGTAGAATACGACCAGCCCTTATTTTTGATTGAACCTTAATACCATACAAAACCTAATATTATCATTGAAATGCTATAATTATAGCAGATTGTAGCGTATTTTTGTACAGAACATTGTTCATCAAATACGCTTCATTTTTATGTTACATCAACGATTATCTCAAAAAATGCTTCAAAAGCTGTCACCTCAACAGATACAGCTAATGAAGTTATTACAAGTACCCACAGCCAACCTTGAACAACGTATCAAAGAAGAATTGGAAATCAATCCGGCATTGGAAGAAAATATGTCTGATTTTGACCACGACAAAGAGAACTTAACCGAACCGGAACAAATTAGAGAAGACGATAATGAAGACTACGACAACGACAGTAGCGAAGATGATTACTCAGACAGCTTAGATGTACAAGAATATACAAAAGATGAATTTGATTACGATAGCGATGGTGGCGATGATTACAGAGGTAAAGAAGAAAAAAAACAAACACCTTTTGCCGTAGGCAAATCATTCCACGATTTCTTAGATGAGCAATTAAGCTTATTAGATTTAGATGATAAGGAATGGCAAATTGCGGACCAATTAATTGGTAGCATTGATGACGATGGATATCTTCGTCGCGACTTAGAGGCCATTGTAGATGATTTAGCTTTTCAAAAAAACTTAACGACCACACAAGAAGAAATAGAAGAAATATTGCGTTCCATTCATCGTTTTGATCCGGCTGGTGTAGGTGCCAGAAATTTGCAAGAGTGTTTGCAAATCCAATTAGAGCGCAAAGAACAAAACACCGCCGTAAAAACAGCTTTAGAAATTATCAATACACAATTTGATGCTTTTACTAAAAAACATTACGATAAACTTACAAAAGCGTTGAGCGTTAACGAAGAACAATTAAAAAAAGCGTTAGATGTTATTTTGCATTTGAATCCCAAACCGGGTGGCTCGAGTGAAGGCACCAATATGGTGAATCATCAAACCATTATTCCGGATTTTACGGTTGAAAATAATAATGGTGAATTAGAAGTGCTACTCAATGGAAAAAATGCACCGGATTTACGCATCAGCGATTCGTTTAAAGAAATGTTGACCTCGTACGGAAAAGGGTCAATGAAAGATAAAAAACAAAAAGAAGCAGTTGTATTCATCAAACAAAAAATAGACTCGGCGAAATGGTTTATTGATGCCATTAAACAAAGACAACATACGTTGTTTGTTACCATGGAAGCCATCGTTGATTTTCAGAAAGAATATTTTTTAAGTGGCGATGAAATGAAATTAAGACCGATGATTTTGAAAGATATTGCCGAAATCACAAGTTTAGATATTTCAACCGTTTCGCGCGTAGCAAACAGCAAATACTGTCAAACCGAATTTGGTGTTTTCTCTCTAAAACATTTCTTTTCCGAAGGCTTGCAAACCGAAGGCGGTGAAGAAGTATCTACCCGAGAAGTAAAAAAAATATTGGAAGAATTAATTGAGGCTGAAAACAAATCCAAACCATTGAGCGATGAATATATTACCGAGCAACTAAAGAAAAAAGGGTACAACATTGCTCGCCGTACAGTAGCCAAATACAGAGAACAATTAAATATACCGGTTGCACGTTTAAGAAAAGAGTTATAACAACAAAAAAAGATTAATATCTATCGTGATAAAAATAATTTCAAAAATTCTTACCTATTTATTCCATCCACTAATCATCCCAACTTGGTATGTATTATTGTTGCTCACCACCATTCCATTTTCATTTGCCGGTATGGGAAAGCCGCTTGTTGTGGGCATAGTTTGGGTAAATACCTTCATGTTTCCGGCAGTTGCCATCTTACTTTTTCGCAAATTAGATTTTATAGACAGCTTTGAAATGCCGGATAAGAAACACCGCATTTTACCACTTATAGCTACAATCATTTTTTATGTTTGGGCATTTATGGCAATAAAAAAAACCAACTATCCATTTTTAATGAATGTATTTATGTTGGGTTCTGTCGCTTCATTATTTCTTTCATTTTTCATTAATGTATTTCAAAAACTCAGCCTCCACATGGTGGGCATCAGTGGTGCATTAACGGCAACAATGTTATTAGTATTTATTTCACCAACTGACTTTAGCTATATTTTTTTAGCGTTGGTGGTATTGTGTGGTGCTATTGCCTCAGCAAGGTTATACTTACAAGCTCATACCATACGCGAAGTATATACCGGATTTATGGTTGGCCTATTTGGTCAGGTTTTAGGATTAATTTTAATTCATGTATTTTGATATATTTTCTGTTTTTTAAATTCCATAAAGCAACAACATTCATTTGAAAAAATGGTTATTGATAATATGTCTTTTCACGTATAGCTGGTGCTTGTCACAGGCAGAAAGTACGTACCTGAAAGTCCGAAATATCACCATCAACGGAAATAAAAAAACAAAAGAATATGTCATACATCGTGAAATGACCTTGCACGAAGGAGACGCATTTCCGGCACAGAAAATGGACTCTATTTTATTACAACAACGACTTAATATTTTCAATTTAGGATTGTTTAATGAAGTAACTGTCAATATCAAAAATTGGGAAGAAGATAGCTTGGATTTACACATACAAGTACATGAACGTTGGATGATTATTCCCGTTCCGATTGTAAAATTTGTTGATAGGAATATCACAGAATGGTGGAAAAACTACAATCATAATTTCAAACGATTGCAATACGGTGCATTATTAAATTGGGGCAACTTCACCGGAAGAAATGACGTATTACAATTAGGCATAAGCTTCGGTTTTGCACAACGGTTAGATGTTGGATACTCGATTCCTTATTTCAATATTCGAAAAGAGAAAGTCGGCATGTCGGTTGCATTTTCCATGTTGCGAACGCGCCGCATTGCTTATAACACAATGGATGACAAATTAGCCTTTATGTATTATGGAGAAGATTGGCAACAGAAAAAAATAGAACTATCCACACAAATTTCTTATAGAAATGCCATTCACAACACGCATTATTTTAATGGAGGCTATGGATACACGACTATCAGTGACTCTGTTATCCATATCAATCCGGAATATTTTTTAGATGGAAAACAGAAACAACATTATTTCAAAATTGGATACACCTTTGTTGCCGACCATAGAAATATACGCACTTATCCAACACAAGGTTGGTATGTATCTACCAAATTCACTAATTACGGTTTAGGTTTTATGAAAACAAGAATGACCTCCATCGGATTTCAATTTAGTAAATACAATCAATGGAAAAAACATCCTCGTTTTTCAACGGCCACCATGATACAATGGAATTTTTCTTGGCCAAGAAAACAACCGTATAATTTGCAATACATTAAATCACTCGGTTATGACGAAAACATTGTTCGTGGTTATGAATTAAATGTATTAGATGGACAACATTTTCTATTATTTAAAAATGAATATCGCTTTAGAGTATTTAGTTTTCAGTTAAATAAAATGAAAAAACTTAAAAGTAAATCAGCAGCCATCTTAAAATCATCATTAGCCTATTTGCCTTTAAATTTATACATCACCGCTTATTTTGATGCCGGCTATGTTTGGGATACATATTTTACTGACAACAACAATCAATATAAAAATAAATGGCAATTTGGTTATGGTGTTGGGCTAAATTTTGTCACCTTTAATTCCAAATTATTGCGTATCGAATATAGCGTAAACAGATATTTAAAGAAAGGTGTATATTTACATTTCACTCAACCAATATAAGAGCTTTACACAAAAAATATTGGTTATGATAACAACCTAAACATTTTATTCCAATGCATATCGGTATCTATAGTCGGGTTTTTAAAGAAGAACATACACCATTTGTTTTAGAGTTAATTACGCAACTTACTCAACACGATATCTCATTTTCTCTCTATCAAAATTACTACAAGGCATTAAAAAATAAACTGCCTAAAAAGAAATACACCACATTTGCTACTTCAGAAGATATTAAAAAAAATATCGACCTCATTATCACGTTAGGTGGTGATGGCACCATCTTAGACACGTTGCAATTAATAAAAGATAGTGAAATTCCGGTTGCCGGAATTAATATGGGACGACTTGGATTTTTAGCAGATATTCACAAAGAAGAAATCAAAGAGTTGGTTGCTTCTATAAACCAACACACGTACACTATTGAAGACAGAACATTGATTTGTGTAGAAACCAATCAACCTGTTTTTGGTGAAATAAATTTTGGATTAAATGAATTCACTATTCACAAAACAGACTCTTCTTCGATGATAGTGGTGCATATATATTTGAATGGTGAATTTCTAAATTCATTTTGGGCAGATGGTTTAATTGTTGCAACACCAACAGGTTCCACAGCATACTCATTGAGTTGTGGCGGACCCATTGTTTTTCCAAGCTCCAACAATTTTGTTATTACGCCGGTTGCACCGCACAACCTCAATGCGCGACCAATTATTATTCCGGATAACACTGTACTCTCATTTGAAATAGAATGTCGTTCTAATACATTTTTGTGTTCTATTGATTCACGCTTTGCCAACATCGACAATACCGTACAAATTGCCGTTCGAAAAGCCAACTTCCATTTCAAATTATTGCGTATGCCGGAAAGTTCCTACCTAAGCACGTTGCGAGAAAAACTAAACTGGGGCGAAGACTCCAGAAATAGTTAGTATTTTACTTTCTATTTTTCTACATCAAAAAATATATCTTCTTTCTCAGCAGTGTCTCACACATGGACGTTGCGTAAGCTCGACAACACAGAATCCTTTTCAAGTAGTGCTGTTTGAATCATCTTCTTGGAATCAAAAAAGTAACAAACTAGTTTCGGAAATAATTAGGATATTTTTTTCATGCTAAGCACCAATCACTAATCACTAATCACTATATTTGACAAATGTGTGGAATTGCAGGTGCATATTCATTTAAAAATAAAATAGTGGAGCAACAATGGCTGCAAAATGCTGCTACATCGTTAAATAAACGTGGACCGGACAATCAGAATTTTGTTACCATTGGAAATGCCGCATTGGTGCACGCACGACTTTCCATTATTGACACATCCACCGCTGCTAATCAACCGGTGTATGATGATACAGGAAGATATGCAATTATTTTTAATGGCGAAATCTTCAATTACCAATCCATCCGAAATGAATTGATACAAAAAAATGTATCATTCAAAACACAATCCGACACCGAAATATTGCTCTATGCTTACATCCATTTTGGTGAACATTGCTTGCATAAACTCAACGGATTTTTTGCATTTGCCATTTATGACAAACAAGAGGATAGCATATTTATTGCAGTCGATAGATTTGGTGTGAAACCATTGTATTTTTCGGCTAACGAAGATTTTTTATTTTTTGCATCGGAGTTAAAAACAATCCTTCAATTTCCTATCCAAAAAGAAATCAATTGGAGTGCTGTCAGTCTTTATTTTCAGATGAATTACATTCCCGGAAAAAATTCCATTTTTAAAAATATTCAACGACTTGAACCCGGTCATCAAATCGTAATTCATAAATCTGAAATCAACATTAAAAAATGGTATCATATTCCGTATGATGCACAACTTGCGGAAAAAAACACCTTGCATTACGATGAGCAGAAAAAAAAATTAGTAGAACTCATGGATGATGCGGTACGGTTGCGATTAATTTCTGATGTGCCGTTAGGTGCATTCCTCAGTGGTGGTATTGATTCTTCCGTAGTAACAGCAATGGCGGCTCGGCACACAAAAAACTTAAATACATTTTCAATTGGATTTGAAGGAAATGATTTTTTTGATGAAACACCGTATGCCAATTTAGTAGCCAAACATTTCAATACCAACCACACTGTTTTCAAATTAAAAAACGATGATTTATTTGAAAGTTTGCACGAATTATTAGATTATACCGATGAACCATTTGCTGATTCATCGGCATTATTGGTGAATATACTTTCAAAGTTTACACGCAAACACGTAACAGTGGCACTTTCCGGCGATGCCGGCGACGAACTCTTTGCCGGATACAACAAACATTACGGCGAATGGCAATCCCGTAACGGTGGTTGGAAAGCTGCATTAATTCATAATTTACAACCACTTTGGCAACATCTACCTAAATCGCGAAGTGGAAAATGGAGCAATAAAATACGCCAATTAGAACGATTTGCATTGGGAATGGATTTATCACCAAGTGAACGTTGGTGGCGTTGGTGTTGCATAAACGACATACAATTTGTAGAAAAATTGCTCGGTAGCAAAGTAGATGCTGCCCTGATGGAAATGATTGAAACAAGACAACATTTTTCATCTTTAGTACAATATGATGGCACTTTAAATGATGATCTTTTAGCGGATGTAAATATGGTATTGCCGTATGATATGCTGACAAAAGTAGATAGAATGAGTATGCGCAATTCATTGGAAGTTCGTACACCTTTCTTAGATTACAGAATTGTAGAATTTGCCTTTAGCTTGCCGGTTTCCAGCAAAATTGATGCAACAATGAAAAAGAAAATTGTTCAAGATGCCTTTAAAGATGTGTTACCAGCTGCATTATTCAACCGACCTAAAAAAGGATTTGAAGTGCCGTTATTGCAATGGTTTAGAACTGATTTAAAAGATAGAATATGCAATGATTGGTTGAGTGATGCATACATACAAGAACAAGGAATTTTTAATATAGAAACTATTCGTGCTATCAAACAGCAATTGTTTTCTAATAATCCGGGCGATGTGCATGCACAAATTTGGGCATTGATAGTATTTCAAAATTTCTGGAGAAAATACATGCATTGATTTTCTAAAAAAAGTATTTCCTAAAATGTAATTTTACTTAAACATGACAAAACCACTGCATATAGGAATAGTTGCCAATACAGCCTTTAATATTTATAATTTCCGACTAAACCTCATCTTGGCACTTAAGCAAGCAGGTCATCATGTGTATGCTATCGCACCTAACGACAGTTACGTTGCATTATTACAACAACAAAATATTGAATGCATAGAAATAAAAAACTTGGCTCGTAAAGGCACCAATCCGGTAAACGATTTGAAGTTAGTATTGGAATTAAAAAATATCTATAAAAAATTGCAATTAGATGTCGTGTTGCAATACACTATCAAGCCCAATATTTACGGTACTTTAGCAGCAAAATTTCTCGGTATAAAATCAGTGTGTACTGTTACAGGATTAGGCTACACATTTTTAAATGATAGTTTTGCTAGCAAGGTTGCTCATCGTTTATATAAAATAGCATTTACGTATGCTAACAAAGTTCTATTTCAAAATCAAGATGATATAGAAGTTTTTATTCAACAGAAATTAGTTGATGTCCAAAAGGTACAAATTGTTCCGGGTTCTGGGATTGATACCAAAAAATTTCATCCAAATTATTGCATAGAAAATGAGCTTTCATATCTAATAAAAAGAGATGAAAACATCACCCGATTTTTGATGATTGGCAGATTGTTAAGAGACAAAGGTGTGTACGAATTTATAGAAGCCGCGAAGCAAATTTTGCAACAGCATTCGAATGTAGATTTTCATTTATTAGGTGATATTGATACAGATAATCCGGCAGCAATCGCTGCAACAGAATTAGACAATTGGATTCAAGATAAAACGATTACGTATCACGGATATGCAAAAGATACTCGACCATATATTTGTATGGCAGATTGCGTTGTGCTTCCATCTTACCGCGAAGGCATGCCGAGAGTGATTTTAGAAAGTATGGCAATGGCAAAAACTTGCATCACAACCAAAGCTCCCGGTTGTAAAGATGCTGTAATAGATGGTGAAAGCGGATTGCTCTGCGAAGTAGCCAATGCTGATAGTTTGCGTGCAAAAATGGAAGAATTTATATTACACAAAAACGACTATAAAAAAACGATAGGTATAAATGCAAGAGTAAGAGCAGAAAACATATTCTCCCAAAAAATGGTGAATGAATGTTACCTGAAAATCCTTGAAATTTTATAAGGGATTTAACGTTTTTTAAATAATTGTTATTAACTTTGAGTATAGTATAATATGCATAGTGACTATATAAAACTGGCTTCCGCTTTATTGACTTCTTTCGTCTTGACTTACATGTTTATACCATCTATTATCAAGGTGGCAATGATAAAACATCTTTACGATTCACCTAACGAACGAAAGTCGCACCAAGGCGTTATTCCAACATTAGGTGGAATAGGAATTTTTGGCGGTTTCATGATTAGTTTATGTTTATTTGCAAAATTTCATCCGGCAAATGGCATGCGATATATTTTAGCTGCGATGTGTTTTATTTTCATGTTGGGTGCTAAAGATGATATTGTAGAATTAGTCGCTAACAAAAAATTTATTGGACAAATTTTTGCGGCAAGTATCGTTGTTATTTTAGGTGATATACGCTTAACCAGTCTTTATGGATTATTTGGAATTTCCTATATCAGTGATCCGGTAAGTATGGCATTTTCCATTGTTACAATTATTTTCATTATCAATGCATTTAATATAATTGATGGCATCAACCTACTTGCCGGAAGTATTAGCATTTTAATGGCATTTGCTTTTGGAGCTTGGTTTTTCTACTACGGCTTTTTTGATTATGCAATTTTAGCAGCAGCTATGAGCGGTGCGGTAATGGCATTTTTAAAATACAATTATACACCGGCAAAAATTTTCATGGGAGATTCCGGAAGTTTATGTGTCGGGCTTTTAGCAGCCGTTTTAGCAATTCAATTTATTGAACAAAATGAAATTGTTTTGCGCAGTGGAAATGCAGAAGACATCCAAATTATTGCTGCACCATCTATGGCAATTGCCGTTTTAATTATACCAATTTTTGATACATTACGTGTTTTCACCCTTCGCATTCTAAACAAAAAATCACCTTTTGTAGCAGATAGAAATCACATTCATCATCGTTTGATTGATTTAGGATTATCGCATGTAAAAGCAACATTGATATTAATTACTGTCAATGTTTTATTTATTGTGTTAACATACTTTATTCAAGGATGGGGCAATTTCTATGCTATACTTACAGAATTAGGGTTAGCTACTTTATTGTCCATAGTATTGTTTTCTATTCCATTGAATAAAAAATCAAAAGGTGGCCTTAAAGCAGATTCATCGCTTCCATTTCAAATGAAAGTAGATGCTGTAAATTAATTCTTTCTATCTAAATAAAATAAAACTCTAAATAACCTTTTAAGAAGGTTTCAAAATCTTGTGCATTTTGGAGTATCAATTTTGCTTTCATCGGCAAACAAAACAATTTAATATCGTGATCGTTGAACCACTCTGCATGTTCTTTTAGTCGAACGGCATCTTTTTCGGTAGTTACCCAATGTTTGATATAAGGATAATTATTTTTTATAGTCAATAAATCTTTGAGCTCAAAATAATGATGATCTTCAAACTCATAATGTACCAACTCATTTACTTTTGGCGCGATGTATTGTTTAATAGAATCTGCATTCGCGATTCCGGTTAGCAATACATAACTTTCCTCTTCCGTCAAACCAAAAGTTATATCATGTGTGTACAATGGATAAGGTGCTCCATACGAAATCGTGCTAAAAAACACCTTTTGTTTCTCGGATACATTTAATTGCTTTCTAATTTTATTGGCATCGTCTTCTGATAAATTTTCCGGACATTTCGTTACCACAATGATGTTTGCTCTATCTTTTCCGGAAACCGGCTCACGCAACGTGCCCATCGGCAAAATAAAATCATTGTAATATGGATTGTCGTACGTCGTCAATAAAATATTGATATCAGGACGCACACTTTGATGTTGAAAAGCGTCATCCAAAATAATAATTTCGGTATTGGGTTCTTCGTGCAATAATTTCGGAATCGCAATAACGCGTTCCTCGCCTACACTCACTAAAATATTCGGATATTTTAATTTTATCATCAACGGCTCATCGCCTACATCTTCCACCGTATGATGTGTGGCAACTTTCAAGAATCCGGTAGTTTTGCGCTTGTAACCTCTACTTAAAACGGCAACATTATAATACGGTTGGAGCAGCTCAATCAATAATTCTACAAAAGGTGTTTTTCCGGTTCCGCCAACAGACAAATTGCCGACAGAAATAACCGGAATATCAAAATGCGTAGAGCCAATAAACTGCGAACGATACAGCCAGTTTCGTATCCACATAATGAAAGCATAAATGGCTGCAAACGGTGCAAACAATATGTAACGGATGTATTTCAAAATCTTGTTTTAAATCTATTTTTTATCAATTAAAGTATAAATTTATAGTTTTAAATAACAACCAAATGAAAATTGCAGAAATAATTCAAACAATAGAAGATTTTGCACCGTTAGCATATCAAGAAAGTTATGACAATGCCGGTTTGCTCATTGGCGATAAAAATACGGAGTGTTCCGGCGTGCTCATTTGCTTAGATGCTATTGAAGCCGTAATTGACGAAGCTATTGCAAAGAAATTCAATTTGGTTGTAGCACATCATCCTATTATTTTTTCAGGATTAAAAAAGATAACCGGAAAAAATTACATTGAACGTGTTGTCATAAAAGCTATCAAACACGATATTGCCATATATGCTTGCCACACCAATTTAGACAATGTGCGTTTAGGCGTAAACTATAAAATAGCCGATACATTAGGATTAAAAAACAGAAAAATATTAGCACCAAAAAACGGCCTATTAAAAAAACTCTATACCTATGTGCCTACAAAAAATAAAGACAAATTATTGAATGCACTTTTTGCTGCCGGAGCCGGAAACATCAGTAATTACAGTGAATGTAGCTTCAGCACAGATGGCGTGGGAACATTTAAAGGAAACGAACAATCTAATCCGTATGTAGGTAAAAAGTTGGAAAGAAGCTACGAATCCGAGAGCAAAATAGAAGTCATCTTTCCTAAAAAAATAGAGCAAAAAATACTTCAAACTTTATTGGAAAATCATCCGTATGAAGAAGTGGCTTATGAAATCATTTCTTTAGATAATACCTATCAAGAAATAGGCTCCGGATTGTTAGGTGAATTAGAAAAGCCCATTGCTGAAAAGGAATTTTTGAGCTTCCTAAAACAGAAAATGAAAACACAATGCATACGCTATACAGCATTGCGAAAACGAAAAATTAGACGTGTTGCGGTGTGTGGTGGTGCCGGAAGTTTCTTGTTAAATGCTGCCATTGCACAAAAAGCGGATATTTTTATAACAGCCGACTTCAAATACCATCAATTCTTTGATGCTGACAATCAAATACTTATAGCAGATATCGGACATTATGAAAGCGAACAGTTTACTGCACAATTATTTAACAAAATTATATCGGAAAAATTTCCTACTTTTGCGGTTCAAATTTCGATAATTAACACAAATCCAATAAATTATATATAATGGCTCGCAAAAAAGAATTAACTACCATTGCAGATAAATTAGAGCAATTAGATGAATTACAAACAATTCATTCCAAAATTGACCAAATTCAAATCCTAAAAGGTGAGTTGCCGATTGAAGTTGCCGATTTGGAAGATGAAATTGCAGGCACAAACAAACGTATTTCTAAAGTAAATGCAGAAATTACTGATGCACAAGAAGAAATTGAGCACAGAAAAACGTTGATGAAAGAAGCACAAACTTTAATCACAAAGTACGACAAGCAATTACACAACGTAAAAAACAATCGTGAGTTTGATGCATTGAATAAAGAAATTGAATTACAAAAATTAGAAATTCAATTAGCGGAGAAGAAAATAAAAGATGCTACCAATACGATTGACAATCACAAAAAACAATTGGAAGAAGTTCAAAAAAGATTGGATAGCAAAGAAAAAGATTTAGAAATTAAGAAGAAAGAACTTCAAAATATTATTAAAGATACCGAGAAAGAAGAAGCTGAATTAGATGCAAAAGCGGCAGAAGTAGAAGCAGAAGTAGAAGAGCGTTATTTATTGGCATTCAAGCGTATTCGCAAAACGTATAAAAATGGCTTAGCAGTAGTGCAAATCAGTAGAGATGCTTGCGGTGGTTGCTTCGGATTTATTCCACCACAAACACAATCAGAAATTAGAACGAAAAAAATGATTACTACTTGCGAACATTGCGGTCGTATTATTTCCGGTGTGGATGACAGTGCCGTAGTTATTTCTGAAGAAGAATTAGCATAACAATAGTTTCTTTAAAAATAAAAAGGTCAGCAAATATTGCTGACCTTTTTTTATGCTGATATAAATAAAATAGCATGCTAAGCGTTGAGGAGCGAAAGCGTTTTAGCATCGTATTGACCTTTATAAAATTTATCCAATACTTTCTTAAACACATTCTCTTCAGATGAATCTGCCAGTGCAAACAATGTCATACTGGAACGTAGCTTTAGCTCATCCGGACTACCGAAAATAACATAAGCATCCTTCTCGCGTAGGCTTAGCAACACATTGGCAATTAGTTTCAATCTTGAGCCTAAAACCGGATGTTGTACATAAAGTTGAGCTTCTTCTATATTTTGAATGGCATAATACACAGAAGCATGACTGAACCCTAATCCTTTCAACTGCGGAAAAATAAACCACATCCAATGACCACGTTTTCTACCGGACTTAATTTCTGCAAGTGCTTGCTCAAAAGTGTCTTCTTGTGCTTCTAAAAATTTCTCCAACGTATCTTCCATAAATGCCCTGATTTTATGTAATTGAAATTACTATTTTTTAGAGAAAGATTGATTTAATAGTACAGAAAATGAAAAACGCAAGACATACATCCATGATATATGTAGTAGTACATTTCATTAAAAATACAATTAAACAAAACAAACGACATCAACATAAAAAATTTCCCATTTTAGTTTATTATTTCTCATTTGCTTTTCATCCACTCAAAAAGCCTGTTTTTATTACTATTTTCAAGTCAAAAAAAATCGCATTTCCATTTCAAAAATCCCATTTTGATTTTTGTAGTTTTATTCGTGTTCAAATTTTATTTTGATGAATGTTGGATTCTACCGGTAATATCATCTAATTTGGAAAGTGATTCTAAATAATTATCTCGCGTATTTGCGTTTACGTTGTATAGTGTAAAGCACACCAACAAGGGTTATCAAAAACAAAGGCAAGCCTACTGTTATAATTTGCCAAAAGGTTTTATCTTCTAATACTTTTGCCTTATCTAATAATCGCATTTTTATTTCGCGGTTACGAGCATCTATCAAATTATTATCGTCTAATAAATATTCAACACTGTTCAATAGAAAATCTTTATTGGCAAATAATTGTCGTGTATATTTATCATAGCCCAATGCCAACGGCACTTGCTGTGCATCCAAATCATTAGCCGCCACATCACCATCTGCCACTACAATCATCTTATTAAAATTACTCTTAGGTGTAAAAGTAAATTGTTGTGCCGATGCCATTTTTTGCAAGTCGTCCGTAAATTGATTTTTATACAACGAATGGAAATTTCCTTGCATCAAAACTGCCAACGGAATATCGCGTAAATTAAATAAATACGGATTCGGCTTTTGCTTGGCACCTTCTAAAAAGATTTGGAACGGCGTGGGTTGCAAACGCGAATAGGTGGAAGTAGTTAGCAAGATGGTTTTATACACATCCGGATTGGCTAAGGTATCCAATGAGCTGGCAAACTTGAACGCAACCGGATCTAAGTTTTTTACGATAGGATGATTTTTTTTATTCACTGCAATAGGATAAAATGCCCATGGAAACAGCTTCGGTTGCGGATTGCCGCCTACACTTTCAATAATTGGAATTTGATTACAATATAAATCCAACGCTAAATTATGATTGACACGCACACCATAACGGAAAAGCAAATCATCCAAATTTAAATCGCGTGGAATGGCCATAATGCTCGGTGCTAATTTAAAGCTATCCAAATCGCAAATTATATTATCCAATAACCACAATGTTCTGCCGCCTTGCATTATATATTGATCAATCAAAAATTTCTCGGCATCACTAATAGCAGTTTGCGGTTTGGCTATTACCAAAATATCGATGTTGTTATGAATCAATTTATCTTTATCTAATTCTACTTTATCCAATAAAAAATTTTGTTCCGATAAGGCTTTCAAAAATTCTTGCAATTGCTCAATACCTAATTCGCCGTGGCCTTGTAAAAAGGCGATTTTTGCCGGATGTTCTTTTGTGATTTTATGAATACTGTTGATGAATTTGTACTCCAAAAAATTGAGCGAGTTATTGAGTGAACCTTGTGCACCTACAGAAAATTGATTTTCTAAAATTTGTACCGGAATTTCACGTCCATTTGCTTTAATAATGGCACCCGGAAACACTAATTTTTCTGTAAAGCCACTCTCCGATTTTACTTCTAAGTTTGTTGGCTTTAAACCTTTTTTTACTAATTCTAATTGAAATTCTTCGCGCTTTTTTTGGTCTTTAATACTATTGATATCAAAAAAGTGAAAGGTTACATTTCCTTTTGAGTTGGTTCTGAATTCTTGTAATAACTCGCGAGTTTCATTTTGTAATATTTTAATGCCGGCCGGTAAATCTTTTCCGGTGAGGTACACTTCTACATCAATGTTTTCTTCTAACCCATTCAATACTTTTTTGGTAGATGATGTCAGCGTATATCTTTTTTCTTCCGTCAAATCAAATCGATGATATAAGAAATTAGAAAGTATATTTACAACCAATACTAACAGCAAACTAACCGAGAGTGCTTTAATAGATTGTATGAGATAATGTTGTTTCATGTTGATACTATACGTTGAAAAGGCTGTTTGATTTGCTGATTATTATTTTACCATTTTCTACTTTCTAAGGCAGTTCGTGTGCCAATAATAAACAAAGCAATTACACTTAAAAAATAAACAATATCGCGTGTATCCACCACACCACGACTGATGGAATCGTAGTGAGCATTTAATCCAATAGCTTGAATATAATAATCCAATTGTCCTTGAAATACAGGCAGAGAGCTGATTCTATAAAAAGCATCATACATTAAATAGCATAAAAAAACACCTACTAAAAATGCCACTATTTGATTGTTAGTAATGGCAGATGCAAATAAACCGATAGCCACAAATACTGCACCTAAAAAGTACAATCCAATATAGCTTCCGTACGTTGCACCGCTATCTATTGGTGCATCTTCCAAGCTTAATTTTTTAATGCATATAAAATAAATAAACGTTGGCAAAAAAGTAAAAGTCCATAATATCAATGCGGCTATATATTTTCCCATTACAATTTGCAAATCGGTGATGGGTTTGGTGGCTAGAAATTCTATTGTGCCATTTTGTTTTTCATCGGCGAATGAACGCATCGTAATTGCCGGAATAAGAAAGATTAAAATCCAAGGTGCCAAGGTGAAAAATGTATCCAACGTTGCATAATTGGAATCCAAAATATTTCCTTGGAAGATGAATAAGTTTAACGACAATGCTATAAAAAAAACAGCCATGCTGACATACGCAATCAACGAGGAAAAAAACAAATTAATTTCTTTTTTTAAAATAGCATTCATGTTGATTTTATTAAATGAGATTCCAATTACACTATTAATGTTTATTGGTTAATTGATGGAAAACTTCTTCCAAGCTTTTGCTCTCTTCTTTTAGTAATAATAACGGATTATTTTTTTGTACTGCAAACTCAAAAATTGCTTTTCGCAATGGTTTACTTTGCTTGCCGTGCAACACAAAATGTGTATCGGAAAGTTTTTCTACTGCATGTATTTGTGGTACTTCGTTCAACACATCTACAGCAACTGCATTTTCAAATTCTACTTCCACCAGCGTTTCATTTGTAAGCATATTTTGCAAATTATCTGCTGTATCATTTGCAACTATTTTTCCTTTATTGATGATGACCACTCTATCGCATACTGCTTGTACTTCTTGCATGATATGTGTAGAAAAAATAATTGTTTTTTCTTTTGCCAAATTCCGTATCAACTGGCGAATGTCGGCTAATTGATTAGGGTCTAAGCCGGATGTTGGCTCGTCTAAAATCAGCACTTCCGGCTCGTGAATTAAAGCTTGTGCCAAGCCTACACGTTGTTTGTACCCTTTGGAAAGTTGACCAATTTTTTTGTGTTGCTCTACTTGCAAGCCCACTAACTCAATGCTGTTTTTTATTTTCTGTTGACTATTTTTCGGAGTTTTCATTCCATTGATATGCCAAGCAAATTCTAAGAATTCTTTGACATACATATCGTAATACAATGGATTATTTTCAGGCAGATAGCCGATTTTTTGCTTTACGGCAATAGGTTGTTGGATGATGTCTAATCCACAAACGGAAGCCGTACCTGCACTCGGTGGCAAATAGCACGTCAACATTTTCATGGTTGTAGATTTTCCGGCACCATTTGGACCTAAAAATCCGAGGATTTCACCTTTGTTTACGGAAAATGAAATATTGTCAACCGCTTTTTGGTTGCCATACGTTTTAGATAAATTATGTACGGAAATAGACATATCTGGTTGGCAAAAATAATCAATTAAAATACAATACGTTTCTTAAAATTATTAAATATAAAGCATTGTACAGTTTAATTTTATATGCAATTTTTTTAAACGGATTCTCCATTTCAACCTTTTGTCACTTTTTCATTTTCACATCGACAACCAAACTGAGCAATTGCTTAGTTAATGAAAATATATTGATGAATCGACGTCTCGTTATTATGAGATTCCCTTTTCAAGGGAATGACAATTAACCTGAACCTGCAATGTCATTCCCACGAAAGTGGAAATCTCATTTATTTATAACACAATAGGTTTAATATAATACGTTTCAGAAAATCTGTTATCTTTACAACGTAAACATGATAAATCGTATAAAATATTCCATTATAGTGAGCGTATTGCTAATAGCGATACTGAGTGCTTGCAGTGTAGGTAATAAAGTGATACCGGATCCAACAGGTAGCATTCCGGTAGATACGACCGGCTCTTTAGGTAATTTCACGATGATTGTAACCGGAGATACCGCATTTAATATTAATATTTTATCCGATTCGACATTAAACCAAATTAAAGACGACAGTTTAATTGTGGTTGGTGCAGATGCCTTAACCAACACCAAGGTATTGTTGTATTTCGGGACGCTCAGCTCCGAACCCGGAACCTATTATACCGAAACAGCACCGCCCGGCATCACATCGGCATTATTTTTAGCCAGAATAAAAATTAATGGCGTATTCAAATCGTATTTATTACAACACGGCACCATCAAAATAGAATCTAAAGATGTGGTGAATAAGATTATCAAAGGTAGATTTGATGTCAACAATGAAAATGCCGGAGCCGACTTGACACTTTACATGCGGGCAAATTTCTCGATTACGTATAAAGAGTAATCAATCAATGGCATGTTGAATATTTTCCAATACAGCATCCCATGTGTAATATTTCTTGGCTAATGCTCTCGATTCATTCCGCATAGATATCCAAACTTCCGGTTGCGTTAAAAGTGTATGCACTGCATCAGCAAATGCTTTTGCATCATCTTTAATAAAAATATGTTGCCCATCAATTGCCTTTAAACCTTCTACACCAATGGAAGTCGTAACACACGGAATACCGCGATACAAAGCATTCACCACTTTCACTTTAATACCGCTACCAAAACGCAAAGGTGTAATAAATACGTTGTTGCTATTAAAATACGGCTCTAAATCTTCTACAAATCCGGCTAAAATAATCTGGTTATCGTTTGCCGCCATTTCTTGCAAACGCTTGTCGGGATGCTTGCCTACAATATGTAATTGTATATTTTGATGTTGTGCTTTGAGGTGCTGCCAAACTTCGGAATAAAACCAACATAGTCCGTCGATATTGGCTTCCCAGCTGAGTGTGCCCACGTATAACAACGACCTATTGTTAGGATGAAATTCTAGATCTTGAAGTTGTAATTGGCTGTCATCGCCCAAATGATAGGTTTCCACAAATTTGTTTCTATCGGCGCCAATCTTTACTAATTCATCGATATCATTAGGAGCTGCCAAAACAATATTTGCTTTTTGGCAAATTTCCTGTTCGTATTTTTTGATACGGTAAGCCTGATTGAGCAATGCTAATTTCTTGAAATAATTTTTCTCTATATCAGCGTAGCGTTTCCAGATTAGATATTCGCAATTGTGTTCGTGCAAAATAATTTTTCCTTGATACGCATCCGGAATATATTGAAACATGACATAGTGATCGCAAAACACTACATCATATTTATGAATAATAGCTTGGATTTTTTCTTTAAATGAATAGGATTTATTTCGATACAAATTTAACGGAATTCCTTGTAAATTGGATAGTATCAGGTTTTTTGCTGTTCGAGGAATATTTAATTCTTCTGCAACAAAATTATGTAATTGAAATTTAGATTGAAAATCGGCTACATGTTCAACATCTTCATTTTTTAAAAAACAGGCTACGGCTAATGTATATTTTTCCAACAAAAAATGAACCACCTTATTCGATTTGATAACACCTCCACTCACTGGTGGATACGGCAACGTTGGTGTAAGAAATAAGATTTTTTTCATTTTAAATTTTGCAAATTAAACAACAAAGTATCACTATCTATCTAAAAAAATTAATCATAAAATTGCCACAATACACCAACCCTAAATGTTCTATCTAAATAACCGTAATTCGGTGCTGTATAAATTCCTTTTTGCTTAAACATACCTTGATTTACGTGTTCTACACGGAAAAAGATATTGGTGAATTTTACTTGCAAGCGGAAGAACACATCCAAAATAGGATAGAATTTTAATCGTTCTGTATTTTGCTGATAAAACACCGCCAACGCCGGATTATAAGCATTGCCTGTAAAGTTGGTATTGTACATTAAATCAAAACCGAGTTGTGCATTGAGTTTGCCGGAAATCCAACCACCTTTGTAATATAGCGTTTGCTTCATTGCAAAAACGGGCAATCGAATGATATCTTTATTGGAAATCCATTGTGCATACAACGATGTTCCGGAATAAATATGTTTGGTATTGAAATCTTTCCGCACTATTGCCACAAAAACATTCAACGGCTTTGTGTATTGTTGCGGTAAAGATGCCGTGTCGTTATAAATATAATTTTGCAAGAAATAATTTTGCGCTGTAATAAAAAAGAGTTGTTTTTTCCATGCAAAATCGATTTGAGTTTTTAGCTGAAATGTTTTTTTGAAATCATTGATGTATGCATAATGATTGCCCAAATATGCTTCTTGCTTTCGAGTAGGTTCTGCCATAGATACATTTCCGGAAACACCGACTGAAATCGACTTTTTAAAATTTAATTTCCCTAAAAAATCCACTTCAAAATCGCCGATATAGTTGGGTGCCACATCTACGGTAGTTGCTAATGCATAATTAAAAAATGAGGAATCGTTGTCATTATAAATCGTTGCTTTTGCTTTTACATCATGGATAAACTCATCGGTGTATCGTTGTTTAAATCGAATAAAATCGTATTGCAAACCCACCGCAAACAATAGTTTTTTCGGTGTACTATCATTTTGTATATTTTTGAAATATACGGCATTCGATAGTTTCCACGTTTTGGTATAATCATCGGTGGAATCCGTGTCAAAAATTAGTCGTGGATAATAGGTAGAATCTGTTTCAAAATCTTTGTATCTAAATTTCCAATGCGAAAATTCAAAATCATGTGTTATAGCATATTTGGGTGCAATTACCACATTGCGTTTCGTTGAATCATTAATTTGTACCGTTGTTTTTTTTCCAAGATTGATTTGCTGATGGAAATTCAAATTGCGTTCATTCCATTTATTTATGGCATCATCTAAATAAACCGCTACAAACTCTTTATTCTTTTTGTAAAATGAATTAGTAAATGCATCATCTTGTGCCCAACCGCCATTTTCTTCATTCTTAATTCCATTATAAATAAATGCCGCTTTCAACACATACCGATTGTTTTTACTTGTAAAAGAGTTTTGCAATGAAAACAAATTATGGACAGAAAGTTGGTGTGCACTTTTTCCTTTAAAACTATTGCGATGAAAATTAAAACCTAAGTTGACATTTGGTTTAATGTTTATCGCAAACTCAGCACCACCCACAATTTCTTCCTTTCCTCCAAATACAAAATCCAATTGAGTGTAAGGTGTTTTCGTATTGAAATATTTTACAGTAGATGGTTGAATGTAATAGGTATCAAATGAATTAAATCCGTGTTTGAAACCAATTGGATTATTATTGGTAAACATTACAGAATAATAAGCTGTGCCATAGTTTCCTAAATTATGATACGGAACAAGTTCTTTTTCTGTGGTATTATATCGATGAAAATCTATTAATAACGAATCGGGTTTGCGTGGTTTTGGATGTGCTAAGGTTACATACTTTGCATCAAAATATAATTTTGGATTGGGTTTGGTTATCTGCACTTGACCGATGCCAAGCAACTGCATTAAAATAAATAAACAGAAAAACAGATATTTCTTCACGCATCAAAAATAAGGATTTTATTGAGCTATACTATCTATTTAAAAACAGAAACTATATCAAAAAAACATAATTATTCCACGATTTGCAATTTGGCAAATCGCAACATTATTTTCTTATTTCCGATTCCTTCAAAAAAGATGTTTGCCATTTTATTTTCACCTTTCCCTTCCACACTAATTACTTTGCCTTGATTAAATTTTTCATGAATAACGTGCATGCCGGCTTCAACGTCTCTTAAATCGCTCGAAATGGTAGCTGATGCTGGTGTTATCTTCGTTACTTTGGTAAGATGTTTAGGCGGCTCTATGCTCGGCTTAGGCGGCGGCGTTGGCTGTTGGTATTTTTTGCTTAAATACCATTTACTTTCTTTATCGTCTTCAAAAAATGAATTTCGTTGCGGCACTTGTGGTTTTTCTTTTTGTCCAAAGAATGTAATATGCGAACCGTCAATTTCTTCAATAAATCGGCTTTGTTCGCCATACTGCAATTGTCCAAATTTATATCTCGACAAGGCGTAAGTCAACGTTAGAAAACGCTTGGCTCTGGTAACGGCTACATAAAACAACCGTCTTTCTTCCTCTAATTCTTCGCGCGTATTGATGGACATGATAGACGGAAACAAATTCTCTTCCAAGCCAACCACAAACACACTGGAAAATTCCAACCCTTTGGCTGCGTGAATAGTCATTAATTTCACCTTCTCTCTATTGTCATCTTTTTTATCGTCCATATCCGTCAACAACGAAATTTGTTGCAAGTACGCTGCTAAATCATTTTCCGGCGGCACTTCGTCTTCTTCATATTCCGGTTTTTCTGCTACCGTATATTCTTTGATACCGTTTAGCAACTCTTGAATATTTTCGAAACGAGAAATACCTTCTACTGTTTTATCTTTATATAATTCTTGAATTAATCCGGTTTGCTTGCCAATATACTCAGCAATCTCATAGGCATTTTTTGTTTTCAGCATAATGCGAAAACTTTTAATCATCATACTAAAATCGCGAATAGCTTGCTTGGCTCTACCTTGTAAATCCGGAATTGCCTCGGGCTTTTCTACCATGTGCCAAAGTGGTAAATTGTGTTCACCGGCAGCCACTATCAACCTATCTATGCTGGTATTGCCAATGCCACGAACAGGATAATTTATAACTCGCTTCAAGGCTTCTTCGTCGTTTGGGTTCACTACCACACGCATGTATGCAATAAAATCTTTAATTTCCTTGCGTTGATAAAATGATAAACCACCAAAAATTTTATATGGAATATTCAACCTACGCAAAGCTTCCTCAAACGAACGAGATTGTGCATTGGTTCTATATAAAATAGCGAATTCATTGTGCGTCAGATGTTGACGCATTTTGAGGTCAAAAATGGCATCTGCAACAATACGTGCTTCATCTGAATCACTGGCGGTTTTAAAAACTTTTATTTTTTCGCCACCTTTATTTTCTGTCCAAATTTCTTTGGCTAATTGTGATTTATTTTGTTTGATAATTTCATTGGCTGCTTGCACAATATGTTCTGTCGAACGATAATTTTGCTCCAAACGAAACACTTTTAAATCCGGATAATCTTTTTCAAAATGTAAAATATTTTCGATGGTAGCACCCCGAAACGCATAGATACTTTGGGCATCATCACCTACCACACAAATATTTTCTTCGCGGGCAGCCAACAGTTTTACAATTTGGTATTGTGCTTCATTGGTATCCTGAAACTCATCAATCATAAAATATTGAAACCGACTTTGTAGCTTGTGTAATACTTCCGGAAATTTGGTTATCAGCTCATGCATCTTCAACAATAAATCATCAAAATCCATAGCACCAGCCTTGAAACATCTATCTTGATATTTGGCAAAAAGTTCTTTTATTTTTGGTCGGCCACTACTTTCATCATCCGAAACAAAGTCGATATTTTCTGCATATTTTTTGGCATCTAACAAAGCATTTTTAGCAGAAGAAATGCGATAAAAAACATTAGCTGCTTTGTACAGTTTATCGTTCAATCCTTCTTCTTTAATTATACTTTTCAATAAACTTTTACAATCATCCGGATCGTAGATGGTAAAATTATTTGGATAGCCTAAACGATGTGCCTCGCCTCTTAAAATACGTGCAAAAACCGAGTGAAAAGTACCCATGTACAAGTTGCGTGCTTCTGATCCTACAATATGTGCAATACGTTCGCGCATCTCGGTGGATGCTTTATTGGTGAACGTTAATGCCATGATGCGAAATGCATCTACATTGTTATGAATCATGTAAGCAATGCGATAGGTAAGCACGCGTGTTTTACCCGAACCCGGACCTGCAATAATCATCACCGGACCACGCATGTTGGTTACGGCATTCAACTGTACTTCATTTAATTCGGATAATTCTCGCATAAGGACAAAGATAATTTTTTTCAGGCGACTATCTTATTACGTTTGTATCATTTTAGGCGAGATAAAACAAAATAGACAAACCAAAATTTCTATTTTATTGATACTGATAGATTTAAAATGTTCATAACAATTATTTTCTGTTTCTCGACAGATTATATTTTAAAAATGTAATTTTAGAAATACAATTTCAGGATGAATCACAACTCATTGCAAACTCAATTAGAAGCACGTGTCTTATTTGTAGACATGAATAGCTTTTTTGCAAGTTGTGAGCAGCAAACCAACTATTGGCTGCGCGGGCGACCTGTTGCGGTGTGTGTATATACCGGAAAATATGGCTGTGTTATCGCACCTTCCATTGAGGCCAAAAAACGCGGCATAAAATTAGGCATCCGACTGAACGAAGCCATGAAAATTTGTCCGGAATTAGTACCATTGGAAACCAATCCGGACAAATACAGAACGTTTCATGCACGCATTATGAAAATCCTGAAACGCTATTCCGATGATGTGATTCCAAGAAGCATTGATGAAGCAGTAATAGACTTAACAACCTATAAAAATATTTATCCGGATGTGGTGGAAGTGGCAAAGAAAATAAAAAAAGATATAACAGAAGAAGTAGGCGACTATTTAAAATGTTCCATCGGTATTGCACCCAATGCATTTTTGGCAAAACTAGCCTCCGACATACAAAAACCGGATGGACTTACCATCATTAATCCGGAAAATATTGACAGTGTTTTAAAAAAATTAGAACTCACTGACTTGCCCGGCATTGCCAAAGGCATGAAAGAACGCTTAAATAAAGCCGGCATTTATACACCATACGATTTACGACATTCCACACCGCAAAAACTAAAAGCTGCATGCAAAAGTATTATCGGTATTCAATGGCATCAACGTTTGCATTTCCAAGAAGTAGATATGCAAACAACCGATGAATATAAAAATATGTCGGCTATGCGTATGATTTCCAAAGAACAACGCAGAGATGTACAAAACTTGCACGACATATTAGTAATGCTTTGTGTAACCTTAGAAAAAAGAATGGTAAAAAAACATCTGTTTTGTAAGCACGTACAATTTTTTATTTATCACGAAAATGCGTCTATTCCATACCAAGATGGATTTCGAACGGAACAACCTATCCAAGACGGAATGGAATTGTATCATATTTTATTAGATAGACTACATACGTTTGAACAAAAAAACAATATTGCGTATTCACTCATCAATAGTGAAGTAACACGAATGGGCGTTGTTGTTCAAGATTTTTTAAATCAAGATAATATTCAACTTAATTTATTTGACAATACACATATAAAAAAAGACAAACTACGCAAAACGGTATATGATATAAAAGGAAAATACGGAAACAAAACCATTAAACGCGTATCCGAATTGCACGATGAAGACACCGCCGAAGATGTGATTGGTTTTGGAAGCGTGAAAGATGTAAATGCGGGCGATTTTGGATAATTTCACATTGCATATATGCAACTATATTTAACTTTATTTTATCTTTAGAAATATTCTATAACTTAAACAAAAAAATATCATGGGAAGATTTGTTATCAAAACACAGAAAGATGGTCAATTCTATTTTAATTTATTGGCAGGAAATGGACAAAGCATTTTAAAAAGTGAAGCGTATAAAACAAAAGCATCTTGCATTAATGGCATTAACAGCGTAAAAAAGAATGCAGCGGACGAAAAAAGATTTGAACGAAAAGAATCAAAAACAGGAAAACCATTTTTCAATTTAAAAGCAGGAAACGGGCAAGTAATTGGAACGAGTGAATTATACGAAAGTGTAGCAGCATGTGAAAATGGCATTTCAAGCGTAAAAAATAATGCTCCGGAAGCAGCTGTGGATGACACTACTGTTTAATCAATTATATCACAACGATAAAAGATAATTCTCTATCGTTTCAGGATAATGCCGATGCTCTAACATCAAAACGTTTTTAGCAATATCGTTGGGTGTGTCATCGGCATTTATTTTTGTCGTCGCTTGAAACAAAATTCTTCCTTTATCATATTCTTTATTGCAAAGATGAATGGTAATACCACTTTCCGTTTCTTTGTTTTCCCAAACCGCTTCGTGCACGTGCATACCATGCATGCCTTTTCCACCATATTTTGGTAATAATGCCGGATGAATATTCAAGATGCGATTTGGATACGCATCCAATAAATATTCCGGAACCAACCATAAAAAACCGGCTAATATCAATGCGTCAATTTGATAATGTGCTAATTTGGGAATGATTTTGTCCGTAGTACGAAAATCCTCTTTTGTAAAAATATAATATGGTATACCAAAGTCATTGGCGATGGTTTTAGCTCCGGAATTTTCTTTATTACTCAACAAAAGTGCCACTTCTATCTGAGCATGATTTTGGAAATACGCACAAATAGCTCGTGCATTACTTCCGGAACCGGACAAAAAAATGGCTATTTTTAGTTTCATTTAAAGGTCAAAAAAACGAAAAAAAAAGTGTAATTTCGTCAGTTCTATATTTTTTTAGATAAGATAATCATGAAAAAAGCAATAATTACAGGTATTACCGGACAAGATGGTGCATATTTAGCCGAACTTTTATTGAGTAAAGGATATGAAGTACATGGTATTAAACGAAGAAGCTCTTTGTTTAACACAGATAGAATCGACCATTTATATCAAGACCCGCATGTGAATAATCGCAATTTTATTATGCATTACGGCGATTTATCCGATTCCACCAATTTAATTCGCATTATCCAACAAGTACAACCCGACGAAATATACAACTTAGGTGCGATGTCGCACGTGAAAGTTTCTTTCGATACACC
>CAZDOT010000003.1:133746-148543 GCA_964507125.1 uncultured Chitinophagales bacterium
ACGAAATATACAACTTAGGTGCGATGTCGCACGTGAAAGTTTCTTTCGATACACCGGAATATACAGCAAATGTTGATGCAGTTGGTTCACTTCGTTTATTAGAAGCTATTCGCATTTTAAAATTAGAAAATAAAACTAAATTATACCAAGCATCCACTTCTGAATTATATGGAAAAGTACAAGAAATTCCACAATCAGAAAAAACACCATTCTATCCGCGTTCGCCTTATGCTGTGGCAAAAATGTACGGTTACTGGATTACGGTGAACTACCGTGAGGCCTATGGCATCTATGCCTGCAACGGTATCCTGTTCAACCACGAATCTCCGCTGCGTGGAGAAACCTTCGTTACGCGTAAAATCACCCGTGCGGTTTCTAAAATCGCTTTAGGCTTGCAGGATAAATTATACCTAGGCAACCTGAACGCAAAACGCGACTGGGGGCACGCCAAAGATTATGTGGAAGCCATGTACCTTATTTTGCAGCAGCCGGAACCGGAAGATTACGTCATCGCTACCGGAAAAACAACGGAAGTGCGTGAGTTTGTAAGAATGTCCTTCAAGGAAGTGGGCATCGAAGTGGAATTCAAAGGTACGGGCATCGACGAGAAAGGATATGTGGTTTCCTGCTCGGATGAACGATACCAGGTGGAAATCGGCAAAGAAGTGGTGGCCATCGACCCAAGATATTTCCGCCCTACGGAAGTGGATCTGCTAATCGGAGACCCGACAAAATCCAACACCAAATTAGGCTGGTATCCTAAGCATGATCTGGCTTCACTGGTGAAAGATATGATGGAGCACGATATTAAGCTGTTTGAGCGCGACAAATACTTACTGGAAGGCGGACATAAGATTTTCAATTATCACGAATAAATCAGTCGTAAGTAGTAAGCTATCTGATATGACTTACCACTCATGCTTTATCACTATTTTATGCAAAAAGATTCCAAAATATATGTAGCAGGACATAACGGCATGGTGGGTTCTGCGATTGTTCGCAAGCTAAAGTCGGAGGGCTTTACCAATATCCTGACAGCCTCTTCCAAAGAGTTGAATCTGATTAATCAGGCAGATGTGAACGCATGGTTTGAAGCGAATAAACCGGAATATGTGTTTGTAGCAGCGGCAAAGGTAGGCGGCATACAGGCAAACAATATCTACCGCGCCGATTTCCTC
Source organism: uncultured Chitinophagales bacterium (assembly GCA_964507125.1). Classification (GTDB taxonomy): domain Bacteria; phylum Bacteroidota; class Bacteroidia; order Chitinophagales; family JADIYW01; genus JADJSS01. The sequence continues at coordinate 134,925 of CAZDOT010000003.1, forward strand.
TATGAGAATCTGATGATAGAATGCAATACCATTCATGCCTCCTTTCAACATAAAGTAAAAAAATTATTGTTCTTAGGCAGCACCTGCATCTATCCCAAGATGGCACCACAGCCCCTGAATGAATCTTATCTCTTAAGTGGTTTTTTAGAAGAAACCAATGAACCTTATGCGATTGCAAAAATCGCGGGTATAAAACTATGTGAATCTTACAAGAGACAATACGGCTGCGATTTCATCTCCGCCATGCCAACGAATCTGTACGGGCCTAATGACAATTATGATCTGAACAACTCTCACGTATTGCCAGCCCTGATACGCAAATTCCACGAGGCGAAACTGAACAATGTTCCGGAAGTGGTGATGTGGGGGACGGGTTCTCCATTCAGAGAATTTCTTCATGCCGATGACCTGGCGGATGCCTTGTATTTCCTGATGCAGAACTACAGCGAAGAGCAGTTTGTGAATTGTGGCAGCGGGGTGGAAATCACCATCAAGGATCTGGCATTGCTGGTAAAGGAGATTGTGGGCTACGAAGGCAACATCGTGCACGACACCACCAAACCGGACGGCACGCCGCGCAAGCTCACGGATGTTTCTAAGATCCACGGATTGGGCTGGAAACACAAGATCAATCTGCGCGACGGCATCGCAGCCGTTTACAAGGAATTTTCTGCCAATTACGATGCAATCGTGAGCAGATACAACGGCAAATAAGCTTTCTTTCTTACGCATCACCACAATAATTATCATTCTTTCAGATGACAATTATCATGGTTTTTACCTGTCAAAACTGCGAATTTTATTAGATTAAAACCAATCTAAACACACAGTTATGGCATTAAAAAAATCTGCAAATCCAACGCCAAAGAAAGACACGGGCAAACAATTGTCCGATACAACGAAAACGGTAAAACCGACAACAGCCAATACCTTTACAGAAAACACTGCCGCCGCCGTTTTAGAAACAGGAAACGGAAATCCAAGCGTTTCGCTGGGAGACCTAAAAAACCTGCGTTCCAAGAAAGATTTATCCAATCTGCTTGTCAGCAACAATGCAAATCCGAAGAAATTGGTGGATGCCATCAAGTATGAGGAAGAGTTGGAAAAACTGCAGATAGAACTGGTAAAACTACAACGCTGGGTGCAGGAAAAGGGTGCGAGAATTGCCATCTTGTTTGAAGGCAGAGATGCGGCCGGAAAAGGCGGCACCATCCGTCGTTTTACAGAACATTTAAATCCACGTGCCATGCGTGTGGTAGCTTTGCCAAAACCTACGGAGGAAGAACGCGGACAATGGTACTTTCAGCGTTATACCAGACAATTGCCCAACAAAGGGGAGATTGTATTCTTTGACAGAAGCTGGTATAACCGTGCCGTGGTGGAGCCTGTGAACGGATTCTGCAATACAAACCAATACAACATCTTCATGCAGCAGGTACCGGAACTGGAGCACATGCTATATGAGGACGGCATCATCATCATCAAATTCTGGTTTTCCATTTCCAAGGAAGAACAACTAAGACGCTTCAGTTCCAGAAAGGAAAACCCACTGAAACAATGGAAACTGAGTCCAGTGGATATGCAGGCGCAGGACAAATGGGATACGTATACGAAGTATAAAGAAACCATGTTCAGCAAAACCCATACTTCCTTCAGTCCATGGATTATTGTAAAGGCGAACAACAAACAAAAGGCACGCCTGGAGAGCATGCGCTATGTCTTATCTATCATTCCGTATGACGGAAAGGATAAGTCAGCCGTTCCGCTGCATCCCAATCCCAATATCATCACACGATTCCACAGAAATGCGGCATCGGTAGACTAATACTAACCAAGTAGCTACCCCACGGAAGGCTTCTGAACATGTTCAGAAGCCCGTTTTTTTTTACTAAACAACATTAACCTCTAATTAATATTTATCTTCTTATTTTTGTATAATGGTAGTAATAACACTTACTACTTATTACTTACTACTTAATACTAAAAAAATGTACAGAAGTCACACTTGCGGAGAATTGAGAATTACAGACGTGAACAAAAAGGTTCAACTTTCGGGTTGGGTGCAAACCAGTCGTAACTTCGGAGAACTTTTATTTTTAGATGTCCGTGACAGATATGGCATCACTCAAATCGTATTCAACAACAACACCAATAATTTACTGTTCGACAGAGCGAAACGTCTGGGTCGTGAGTTTGTCATTCAGGCGGAAGGCATCGTGGTGGAGCGCTCCAACAAAAACCCGAAAAATCCAACCGGCGATATTGAGATTTTAGTGAGTGATGTTCGTATTTTATCCGAATCCAAAACACCGCCATTTACCATAGAAAATGAAACCGATGGTGGCGATGATATTCGTATGCAATATCGTTATCTGGATTTGCGCAGAAACGAAGTGCAGGAAAAAATTATCTTCCGTCATAAGGTGGGACATGAAGTAAGAACCTACTTAAATGCAAATGGTTTCTTAGATATTGAAACGCCTTTTTTAATAAAATCGACACCGGAAGGTGCAAGAGATTTTGTAGTGCCATCCAGAATGAATCCCGGACAGTTCTACGCCTTGCCACAATCGCCACAAACATTCAAGCAATTGCTGATGGTTTCTGGTTTTGATAAATACTACCAGATTACAAAATGTTTCCGTGATGAAGATTTACGCGCCGACAGACAACCTGAGTTTACACAGATAGATTGCGAAATGTCCTTTATTGAACAGGAAGATATTTTGAATATGTTTGAAGGCTTGATAAAACACGTTTTCAAAACAGTAAAAAACATTGAGCTTTCTGATTTTCCACGCATGCAATACGATGATGCGATGAAAATTTACGGCAGCGATAAACCGGATATCCGTTTCGGAATGCAGTTTGTAGAAATGAATGAGTTGGTGAAAGGAAAAGACTTTAAAGTTTTTGATGACGCAGAATTAATCATTGGTATTAACGCCGAAAATGCTGCCGAATACACACGTAAGCAATTAGATGAATTAACCGACTTTGTAAAACGACCACAAATTGGTGCAAGTGGATTAATTTATTTGAGATACAATGCTGATGGTACTTTAAAATCTTCGGTAGATAAATTTTACAACGAAGAAGAATTGAAAAAATGGGCAATAGCAGCCAACATGAAACCGGGCGATTTGTTATTGGTTTTATGTGGCAACACAGATAAAGTGCGCAAACAAATGAACGAGTTGCGTTTGGAAATGGGCAACAGATTAGGCTTGAGAAGCAAAGATGATTTTAAACCATTGTGGGTGTTGGATTTTCCTTTGTTGGAGTTTAATGACGATGACAATCGCTGGTATGCAATGCACCATCCATTTACTTCACCTAAAAAAGAAGACATCGAATTTTTATATACCGAACCGGGAAAAGTACGTGCCGATGCGTACGACTTAGCCATCAATGGTGTGGAAGTTGGCGGTGGTTCTATTCGTATTTTCGATAAGCAACTACAAGCTGAGATGTTTAAACGCTTAGGATTTACGGAAGAAGAAGCGCAAAAACAATTCGGATTTTTGATGAATGCTTTTGAGTACGGTGCTCCACCTCACGGCGGTTTAGCATTTGGCTTTGATAGACTTTGTGCTGTGATGAATGGTGTAGATTCTATCCGAGATTATATCGCATTTCCAAAAAATAATTCCGGCAGAGATGTAATGTTAGATTCACCAAGCACTATTGATGAAAAACAGATGAAAGAGTTGAATATTAAGACGATGGTGTAAAATGCCAACTATTTTAAGATATAATGGTTTTAGATTTTGTTACTTTAGTAATGATCATCTACCAGTTCATTATCATATTTTCTATCAAGATGGCGAAATAGTCATTGAAATAATTGACAAAGTAATAGAAATTCGTGAAATTAGAAGAATGAAAATTAATGATGTAAGAAAAGCCATTGAAATTGCTCAAAATAATATTGACTTTTTAATCGAATCATTTAAAATATAAAAATGAAAAAATTTATAAATACAGGTACATTTCAATGTTCATATAATGAAACATTCTTTTTAGCTGAAAAAAAAGATGGTTCAATTAAATTATTAATTGAAGATCCTGAATATATCATTGAATCCAGAAACATAAGCATTGAAGAAGCCGACGAAATAATTAATGTATTGAAACAAAACATTGATATTATTTTAAACAATACAAAAACTGTTGCATAAATTAGTTTTCACCAAGCACTATTGATGAAAAACAAATGAAAGAGCTGAATATTAAGATGATTATGTAATTCTGATTTTATCTACTATGTGTTTTATTAAATATGAATAATTCAAAAGATTATAATGAAATTTTAAAGAAAATTGAGAGTTTAAGAGAAAACTCTTCAAAAGAATCAGACAATAAAATTAAATCTTTATCTGATGTAGTTAAAAATATTAAGAACTTTCAACAGGATCAATATGATTGTATAATCCAACAGTCAAAAAAGAGAGATTCTGAAAAATCATTTGAAAATTATAGAGTGCATAAAGCAAATAAAGAAAATAGAGTACTTGATTTAATTAAGCAAAATAAACCAATCTTAAAAAATCTGACTCCAATTAAAGTTCATGAATTATTAGACCATGAATATGTATTACTTACGATGAATAATGGCAAAGTGTATCATACTTGGCAACCACATACATCAACTGTAGATAGAAATACTATGTATTTTAGTGATGGCAGAGAATATGTAAATGGTAAATTATCTAATAATAAAATATCAAATTGCAAAGTATCATATATTTATATGCTTGAATCAATCAAAACAACAAAACAACAAGAAATTGAAGATACTAATTTCAATATCTTATTTATTTTATTTTTAATGTTCTTAGCATTTATGTTAATTGCGTTTGGATAATATTACTTGCACCTTTCCTCTTTTCTCATTATATTTGGATATGTCTTTACCAAAACATAAGCAAACACAACCACCACGTAAACTCACTATTCAGGATTTGGCTTTCGGCATCGGCAGAAAAGTAACCGATGAAGAATGGGAATTGCATTTGAAAGATTCTGAAGAAGAAGATAAACATGAAGGATATTCTACGGAAGAAGTAACAGCATTGATTAAAAAAGAACTAAAAAAACGAAATGCTTCACTAAAAAAGACACTTAGTGAAATATGAAGATAATTTTAAAGACATCTGCACAAAAAACGATACAAAGAATTTCTGAATATGTTGAAGATTTAAATACAGAAGGTGCCGGTGTAATTTGGGCAGAAAAATTTATCTTACATATATCAAAATATGCTCAGCCTATAAGATACGCACTTTGTCGGCATAAATTTTGGGCAAACAAAAATTTCCATTGCATTGCTGTAAGAAATTGGGTTGTAATTTTTAAAATTGAAAACGATACATTCATAGTTTTTAGAATTATTCATGCTTCTACTTTTAAATAATCCGTTCCCGTTTTCTATTCTTCATATAATCGTCGATAGCTTTTCTAGTAGTTAGCCAATTTCTGCCTTCTTTGTAGGCATCTATCTTTCCTTGGCGAGCCAACAAACTAATATATTCTTGTCCGTATGGAACTCTTGGCTCTTCTACTAAAGAAGAAATTTCTTTGTACTCATCAACTTCATCACAAGGTAAGGCTTGTAAGTAAATATTAAGCGAACGCTCCAATGCTTGTGCCATCAACAAGGCTAATTTGTGATAACTACCATTATTAGCTTGATTTAAAGCTTCGTAATATTTTTTTCTGTCATTTTTTAAGATGATTGCCGGCGGAAAACCTTTTCGCATTAATAATAAATTCATCGCCAAACGAACCGTTCTTCCATTGCCATCAAAAAATGGATGAATCCAAACTAATCGATGGTGAAATATGGTAGATAAAACAATATCGTTTAATCCCAACGGATTATCGTTCACAAAATCTATCAATTCATCTAAAAGAGGAGAAACTTTATTTGCGTTTGGCGGAACAAAATTTGCACCCACAATACGCACACCGCCATTTCTGATTCTTCCGGCAAAATTATCTTCAATACTACGCAAAACCAACGCATGCAACGACAAAATATCTATACTTCGAAACTTGTAATTATCATTCACAATTTCATAGAGATAACTAATAGCTTTTTCGTGATTATGTACTTCAAAATGCTCACGCAAAGATTTTCCTTTTACGGTGATGCCTTCTTGTAAAATAAGATGTGTTTCATTTAAAGAAAGTGTATTTCCTTCGATACTATTTGAATTATACGTCCATTCTATCGTTAAATCTTTTCTTATTCTTTGGAGTGCCATTGATGGCAACGGCCTTGCACTATTAAGCAATGCATTTTTTTCATACAATCTATCAAATGTAGATTGCATCTCAGTAATATCGCTTAAATCTATCTTCCACATCTAAACACAAAGATACAACTAATATCGGATATTATCAATATCTATACTATCCGATATTAATTTTAACATAAAAAAACCGAGGCTTGTAACCTCGGTTTAGGAACCAAATGAATGGATTATTTTTTAAGTTCTAATGATTTATTAATTAAAAAAGCCAAATGAGAACGATGTGATTGCGTAGATAAATTACTACCATACGATGTTTCCATCCATTTAAGAATTCTACTTAGCTCACCAAATGCAGTAGCTTTGCTTGTATATGCATACGGCGATTTCTCTTGAACAATGTTCAACAAACGCGTTACATATTCTGTTTGTAAATTTTGGCGAATTGTTGATACGCTTGCTCCTAAATCTTGCAAGAAAATGCCGTTTGTCAAATCGCGCAACATCAAATCTTCACCATATTTATTGCCATATAATTTTGAGTCTGTTAAACGTTGCAATACCGATGAATTAAGCAATTGATCTAAAACGCCTTTTTGGATTGTAATAATACGTTCATGGATTTTTGGGTCTTCCGTTTCTTTTCTAAAATCATAACCACGACGTTGCATTTGCAAATAATTATACAATTCATCCGGTGCTGCAAATGCTTCTTTTGAGAATGCATATTTTACCAATGCTTGCATAGCAGCTTTTTGTTCTTTAAGTGGAATTGGTGTAAATGGCTTCGTTGTTGAATTTTGTGTAGCAAAATTTCTATTTACATACACGCCACCAATATATCTATCAATTACATTTAAGCTACGTGCATAATGGCCTGTTAGCGTTAAATATGCTTTTCTTAATTCGTGATAAGAAGTATTTGATTTGCCATATTTCTCTAATAATTTAGGCAATGCGTTATTCACCATTTTTATATTTTCAACAGCATACGCAATCGCATCATCAGACATATCGTTAATATTTCCTCTTGGGTCAATGCCTTTTCCTACGGAGCGCATATCATCCGCATCATTTTTAAATTGATATTCTTTTTTGTTGGATTCCGATACTAGTTTTTCCAATCCTTCTTTCTCCTCATCTGCATTTTTAAACGGAGTATATCCATATTGAATCGCCCATTTATCATATAAACCAGGCTTGATATCAAAAAACAATCCTTGTTTATTTTTATCAGAAGATATATTTGGAATTGTGTAATCCATAACGGAAGCCGTTAATCCAACGGTTGCACCTAAAACCGGATCTTGCATTTGCTCCATTGTGTGCAACTGTGAGCCCATGAAATTATGCATCAACCCAAAAGTATGTCCTACTTCGTGTAATACTAAATCGTACAATGCCTGTTTTATAAACTCATCTTTATCAATATCAGAAAAATCAAATGCTGTCATTAAGTCCGTCCCTACAAGCACATTGTGATGCATAGCTTCACCAAACGAACATTCAGAATTATGCAAAAGTGGTTCATCTTGAAAATTATCTAAACCGGCAATATCATATAATTTTTCGAGTGGCAATCTGTTGGTTAAATAAACAAACTCCAACATAATATCCGCACCTAAAATTTCACCTGTACGAGGATTAACAAAACTTGGTCCGTAGCCACCAAATGGCGGTCGCGGCGAAGAAGTCCATCTCAACACATTATATCGGATATCATCAGCTTCCCAAGTAGCATCATCTGGTTGCTCGTAGCACTCAACTGCATTTTTAAATCCAGCTTGTTCAAATGCTTCATTCCAAGCTAAAACTGCATTTTTAATGATAGGTCTAAATTCTTTTGGAGTTGTATTTTCAATCCACCAAACAACCGGCTTAACGGGCTCAGATAATTTTTCATCCGGATTTTTTTTCTCTAAATTCCAACGATGAATTAAATCTTTCCAAGGTGTTGCACTTGCAGATGTTTGGTCATTAATTTTTTCCATAAAATAACCAACTCTTGGATCGTCTGCTCTTGGTTTGTAATTATTTTGCGGCATCTCTATTAAGCTGTGTTGCATTTTCACCGAAACGAAACGAGCATCGGTTACTTCTTCCGTTCCGTAATTTACCGGTGCCGGATTATCAAAAACATATTCAACAGCAACATCTGTATTATTTGGGAAATTTTTTACGGCGATATATTTTGATTTTTTGCTATTCAGTGTACCTAAAGAAAAAGCATCCGGTTTTTCGCCCGGCATTTTAGATGGTTTAATTTGAGTGATACTCTCTCCTAAAAACAAATTATCTGCTTCTATTAAATAGGTTTTGCCTGTAGCCGCTACAATTTTTTCTGACAAGAAAATTGGTTTGTTTACATTGGCATCTTTTGCTTTGCTTAATGCATTATTTTCGTCAAAATAGTAATTGGTATTTTGTAAAATAAAATCAATTCTATCAAAATATTTTTCAATTTTAAAAATGGTGTTGTCTTTATAGCCTCCACGCGCATAACCTGTGCTTAAAAAACCATCTAACACATACGCAAAATAAATGAACTCTTTACCTAATTTATCTGTACTAATTTCGATATAGGTTTTTCCATTGGTTGAATCTTGATAGATTGGAAACAAACCGGACGTTTTTTTACATTTCTCTGTAACTTCTTTAATTGATTTAAATTGCGGTTTCGCCTCTTTTTTAGTCGTGTCTTTCACAGATGCTGCAGAAGAATCTGTCATCATTTGCACGGTCGACTTTTTGTCATCTCGTTTTTTCTTGTCTTTTTTTGCATAAGCACTTACACAAAGAAGCGTACATGCTACTACCAATAAAGTACTGCTTTTAAATAATTTCATTTGAACTTGAATTTGAGTCTAAAAATACCATTTTTAATAGTTTTCTAATAAAAAAAACCACTCTAATGAGTAGAGTGGCTTACATAAATATTACAAAATCCCTTATTTTTTATATTGACAGCATTGTGGCAATTTAGAATAAGCAGCATCTGTAGTTTTAATAGAGTCCGTATCGTAACCTGCATCTGCAATGCGTTGCTTGATAGAATCTAAGCTGATTTTGCTTGGAGCAAACACCACAGACATGACATTGCTTACTTCATTCCATTCCGCTTTTTTTACACCGTTTACCGATGCAGCTTTTTCGATGCGTTCTTTACACATTTCACAATTTCCGGAAACTTTGAAAGATGCCTTTGTTAATACATCTTTTGCAAAACTACTCGTGCATGCAACCAAAAGGGCAAAAGCCATAAAAATATTTTTCATTGTAATGTTGTTTAAGTTTTTAAAATTATTTTTTCGAATCTTTAGAGCAACAAGCGTCCTTTTTTTCACCAGCTGCACTTGTTGAAGTGGAATCACAATGTGCTTTGTCCATCATTTTTCCTTCTTTTTTGCAGCAAGATTTTTCTTCGCCTGCACCGCATTTATCACAGCATTTATTATCTGCTGTACATTCACCTTTGCAATTATCGCAGCATTTATCTTCTTTGCAGCAACTTGTTTTTTCACATTTTTCGTCCTTGTGACATTTCTTGTTATTACATGCCGTAAAACCGAATAATAATACAGCCATTACCATAATAACTGCCACGATTGATGTTGTTTGTTTCATTTTGTTTGTTTTAATATTTTAGTTAATAAAAATTCTAAATCCACCATAAACGGTTGCTCCCATTGATGGAGCATACACTTGGTATGTATCAAAAAGCGTGCTAAAAGGTGTACCAATTATCAAATCCTTTTGTTTAAAGTTAGTGATATTCTCGCAGCCTAAAAATAGTTCTGCACGCTTAAAGTATTTCATTATTTGTGCGTTCAACAAAACATATCTAGGTGAAAATCGTTTACCTGCATCTGATACAAAACTATTAGGCAATCTTCGTTTTCCATTTATAGCTGTATTCACGTCAAACTGCCATTGTTTATTAGGTGTTCGATAACTCAAGGCAACTAAACCTTTATTCATTGACACCAACGGTTTTTGCAGTAATTGACCATGATACGTTGCACGTACATCTTCTAAACGATATGCCAATTTCACATCTAATCCTTTTAATGCTTCAAAATTAAACTCCAACAATAAACTATTGGAAAATGATTTTCCATCTAAGTTATAGATAGTCGCATTTCCATCTGCATTATCAATATCTATAATTGCTTGTTTCAAAAAATCTGTTCTAAAGAAATCTACTGAAAAGCTACCTTCTCTATTAAATAAATTAAATTTCTGCGTTAATGAAATGCCATAATTCCAAGCTACTTCTTTTGTTGGATTTTCTTTAAAAATGATTTCACGAGAACTTGCCAATAAAGATTGATTTTCTGTAAGCACATTCGGTGCTCTAAATCCGCTACCTACTGCAACACGTAAAGTTGTTTTATCTGCCAAAGCAAATTTAGCATGAATACGAGGATTTACTTGAAAACCTGCACGAGAATGATAATCACCTCTTAAACCGGAAACTAATGTAATTTTATTGCTCCACTTAAATGTATATTCTGCAAAAAAGCCCGGAACAAAATCTTGATTTAGTCTATTCAAAGAATCTAATTCTTCTTGTAAATTATCATAAACAAAATTTAAGCCACCAACTAATGTATGCATATCACTGTTTTTCACTTGACTTTGAAATAAAATATTTCCCGTGAATGATGCTTGTTTGGTGTTGAATTGTTTTAATCCATAATTGGATTTCTGTTGATGATAAACACCTGAGAACTGTGTACCTAAACTTTTATTTCCTTTCCCATCAAAAATAAATCCTGTTTTAGCAAAAGCTTCTACGCGTTTAGTGTTAATGTTTATCGCATACAAAGGCATAGATGAATGTGGTTCTATTTGTCCGGCAATGCGGTTTTCACTCAATACTTTTACCATATATTGACCTTCCATTTTTTCGCTATGATAATTCCATCTATTCAGTAAATTATATTGTTTCATCACCGGCTGATCTAGGAAGCCGTCGTGATTCATATCTTGTTTTAATGGAGTAAAAGCACCGTTTGCCATAAGCATTGTTCCCAGCTTCTGATTGATTTTATGATTAATCAACAAGTTGGTTTCTAAACGTGCATTTTGATTTCCAAAAAAATCAACATATAATTTAGTTGAATCATTAAAGTTGGATTTAAACTCTACATTCATGGAGCCGGTAATGCCTTCATAACTGTTTTTTACGGATGGAACACCTTTCGAAACCGAGATGGATTTTATCCAAGGCGCCGGAATATTATCTAACCCGAATGTGGTAGTTAAACCGCGTAAGAACGGCACACCTTCCAATAAATTCTGAACATACGTTCCGTTTAATCCGAGCAATTTAATCTCTTTCGCACCGGTAACTGCATCAGAATAATTTACATCAACAGACGCATTGGATTGAAAACTTTCGGAAAGATTGCAACACGCTGCTTTTTTTAATTCTCCTGCTTCTATTTTTTCCGTTTTCATTGGGTCAATAGATGAGATATAATTACTTTGACGGCGGCCTTGAATGTTTACTTCGTTCAAGAAAATTTCCGGTTGTAATTCTATTTTTATAGGTTGGGCATCCTTTACCCAAATGGTATCTGTTAGATATCCGACATAGCTCACTACGAGTTGTTTGGGCAAAGCGCCAATGATTTCTAATTGTGCTACGCCATTTTCATCCGAAGTAGCACCAATCAATGTATCTATCCATTGCACATTCGCACCGTATAATAAATCGCCGGTGGTTTTGTCCGTGATGGTAATTTCTATTTGTTGTTGTTGTTGGCTAAACCCAAATTGATATATACAAATCAGGTATAAAAAAAGCCATTTTTTTACATGTATCATTATTATTTGTTGTCGTGAATAATTGTTTTCATTCGAAACAATTCACTACTAACAACGGAAGATTTGCAACTTTGTAGAAGTTGGCTGAAGAGAAGTTTGAACTGCGTAATAATAGAGATTATCCGGCGGTGGTAATCCGGAAAAATATTGTACAGTTATGCTTGAAAAAAAGTGTGTATTTGGATAATTGAAATCAAATTTTTGAACAAATTTCTCAATGTCTGATTTTAATTCTATTTGCTTGGCAACGAATCCTTCAATAGAAAGTTTAGAGAAAAACTGTTTGTGACTGCAACAATCTTTTTTTGATTTTTTTGTTTCGATTTTAGCACAGCACGAAGAAACCGGTGCTTCATTCTCACACGTCGGTTTTATAAAAACTTGAAAATTCTTCGTTTTAGACGTGCTACAAATATGTTCAAATAAAGCAACACCATTGGCTGAAAACAAGACGATGCCTGCTAAAAACAATGCTGATATATTCCATTTAAACTTCATAATACTTCTCAATACAAAGCTAACAACATATAATGACAATTAAGTAGCTAAATTGTTTATACTTAGTTAAAAAATCAGGAATTTAGTATTGTATTAATATAAGATTTATTAAGTTTGGTAATACTTGGAAAACTATGAATCTAAAAGAAATCATACAACAGATAACAAAACCGAAAGATGTTTCGCAATCGCATGAGTTTATAAGTAAATTCCCGAATAAAGTAGGTTCTTATGGCTATGATGCGTGGGGTTTTAATGTAAATGGCGTAAAACCATTTGTTGGGTTAGGTCGATTTTTTTATGAAAACTATTTTCGAGTAGAAACACATGGTTTGGAAAATATTCCTAAAAGTGGCCGATGTTTAATTATTGCCAACCACAGCGGACAATTACCTATTGACGGTATGATGTTAGGTTATTCAATCGTAACCAATGAACATGCACCAAGAGCACCCAAAGGCATGTACGAACGATTTGTTCCGCAAGTGCCCTTTATCGGTACATTATTCTCACAATGGGGCGGAACCGTTGGCGATCCGGAAAATTGCATCAAAATGCTGGAAAACGAAGAAGCTGTCATTGTATTTCCGGAAGGAGCACGCGGCATCTCAAAACCATTCAGAAAACGATATCAATTAGAGCGATTTGGTTTAGGGTTTATGTATATGGCAATTCAAACCAAAACACCAATTATTCCGGTGGGCATGGTTGGCTTTGAAGAATCTATGATAAATTTTGGAAATATTGATGCTTTACAAAAACTGATAAAATTTCCGGCTGCACCTGCATTAATACCATTTATATTTCCATCCAAAGTAATTATGAATTTTGGTAAGCCTATGTATTTCGAAGGTGATATTTCTAGAGAATATCAAGTACAAGAAAAAGTAAACGAAGTAAAATCAGAAATAAAACGGTTAATTGAAGTAGGAAAGAAACAACGCAAAGGTATTTTCAGCTAAGCTGAAAATACCAACGCATTTTTTATTTTATTTTTATCCAATACCATATTTAAAACATCATCCATATTTT
>CAZDOT010000004.1:0-53086 GCA_964507125.1 uncultured Chitinophagales bacterium
AATGCCACCAAAACATTAGTTCAAACAGAGAACAGCATTGCATCCAATGATGAAGATGCTTATTTTAGTTGTTTAAATCCAAGTTTATATTATTGGTTATTAGTAGATGGCGGCGATTATGACCCTACTTGTTTAGGTATAGCAGCTGCCTTAGAGGAAGGTGATTTTTCACTCCGCTTTTGGTTCCCTGAAGAAGGAGAAACTACATTCTGCAATGCCGAAGATTTAGGAAGTGTTACGGATGGCGGAAGTATTTATGTTCGTAACTTATCAAATTTATGTGGGGTGTCTAGTTTTGCTAATGCATCTGCACCTTCTGCCTTTGGCTTTGATAAGGCAGTTGTGTATAAATTTACGACACCACCGGCTGTGGGTTATACAGATGCAAGTGTGAAAATTGAAGCATTCTCAAATCCTTATTATGATGATGCTACACATGAAGTTTTAGGTGGTACTGGTGGTAATATGAATTCACTTGAGAATGGCTGGATGGCAGGCGACGAAATAGATTTGCAATTAGCATTGTATTCAGATGGTGCTTGTGCGAGTAGTCATTACGTTGTTGGTAGTTATTATGATCCAACTGTAGGAGGGTCGGACCCAACAGGCTTGTTAGGTTCAGATGAAAACCTAATTGTAAGTTGTTTAGAACCTAATACGGTATATTATTTAGTTGTAGATGGTGGAACCAATACGAATGGTTATTATGATATCCGAATTTCCGATTATGGAAAACATACACCAAATGATTTATTATGCCAAGCTATCGATCTTACTGCAACCAATTCTGCTCCATGGACAGACTGCAATAGTAATACGGTTGTTCAACTCAACGGTCAAAATAACTATTGTGCTACCACAACCAATGATATTCCATCATCCTTAGGCGTACGTCCTCCCGGTTGGGGTGAATTAAATAGCCCGGTTTGGTATAAATTTAAAGCACCTAAATCCGGAAAATTAAAAATTGAAGCAATTAATACAATTTCAGACCTTATTCCGCCTTATGATGAACCGGAAATTAGTGCACAATTAGCCGTATTTTTCTTGCCGGGTGGGTATCGAGGTACTTGTGCAGATTTATCTACAGAAAAAGATAGATTGCAATACATAGGTTCCAATCACGATGCCTTATTGCATGATGAAGAATATACTATTGAATGTTTAATGCCGGATTCTATTTATTATTTATTAGTAGATGGTAGCTCTGAAACTCTTTGCCCTACTTGTACACGTGGAGAATTTTATTTGAAATTAACAGCCGATCCAAGAGATAGACCGGCAACCAACGATTTACCTTGTGATGCTATCGACTTAGGTACACCTGCAGTTTGGACAACGCCTGCAATATATGATACTAGAGTTTCTCCTGCAAGCGGTGCCGGAACATATCCTTCTCCATCGTCGGGTTATCCATCTGCCACAGGACTACATAATGGCGTTAGAAATAACGCAGGCTCGTGTATGCGAGTAGAAAATAATTATTGTGCCGGAATAGATAATGAACCGGCTGTAAATGGAGGTAACTTCTTTACAGATTTCTCACCGGACGGAACTGTATGGTATAAATTTACTGCACCAAGCACCGGAGAAGTAAAAATAAATACAATCAGCGATCCGGATAGTAGAGGCGATTTAGTTTATACGCAAATTGGCGTTTTCGAAACTTCTGACAATACGTGTACCGGAACGATGGTTGGTATCGCAGCAGACGGACTTCCGGATAATTTAGACGGAGATAATGAGTTAACAGTAAAATGTTTGGATCCGGGTAAAACTTATTTCTTAATGGTAGATGGTGCGGGCGTGAACAAGCGCGGATATTTTGAATTACAAATTCAAGCAGTGCCGGCAACACTTACAGGACCTCCAAATGATGATATCTGTAGTGCAACAACAGTCACATATCCAAGCGGTATAGGTGTAACAACAACACTTAATAATCAAACAAATAGATGTGCCACCATACAAACTATTTATTCAGAGCCAACCACATTTACAAAAGATGCCGATGTTTGGTATAAATTTACAACACCAAATACAGCTGCTCCTCATGCTGTGAAAGTAGAAGTCACCAGTGGATTGCCTTGGCCATTTGGCGATGCGATGGATCCACAAATTGCATTATATAAAATGAATCCAACTGGTGGTCCATGCGCAAGTTCATTTACCTTGGTAGATGATGGGTACAGTGCTGCAGGTTTACCATTTTATGAATCATTCGAGTTCCATTGTTTAGAACAAAATACTACCTATTATTTAATGGTAGATGGTAGTGGTCTAAATGAGCAAGGTAATTTTAAAGTAGATGTTACTCGTATTAATCCGCATCCATTACCAACCAATGATAATATTTGTCAAGTAGGCACCACACCTGCAAACGGTTATTTAGGTGTTTTAGGTGGAACTACGGGTAATAAAGTCGGAAATACTTCAACCAATTGGCATAACTTCTGCTCTGATGTTGAAACAGGAGAAGCTGCTTTAATGACAGATGGTAATTATACATTAGATCAAACAGTTTGGTTCCATTTTAGAACACCAAATGTGGCGAATAATATAGATGTAGAAATTCGAGCATTAAACGACCCAAATAGTGTAGGTGATCAAATTGATTTGCAGATGTTGTTAGTGCAAGGAAATCCGGGTTGTTCTCCTACAGACTTCACTACCTTGACACCTATTGAGTCTGTTGATCCAGCTTTGACCTTCAGTGCTA
The DNA here is from genome assembly GCA_964507125.1 of uncultured Chitinophagales bacterium. GTDB lineage: Bacteria > Bacteroidota > Bacteroidia > Chitinophagales > JADIYW01 > JADJSS01. The sequence goes on from CAZDOT010000004.1 coordinate 2,720, forward strand.
CAATGAACGTATGCTTACCACCCAATACGGATTTTTATATTCAAGTAGATGGTAGTGGCTTAAATAAACAAGGATACTTTACATTGGAGGTAGAAAATATGGGCACCACATCGGCTCCTTCAAATGATAAGATTTGTAGTGCAAAAACGTTAACTGTAACGGGTTCTTATTCCGGTTATACCAATGATAACAATATTTGTGCAACTTTAGAAGCAAACGAAAAACAACAATATCCTGGCGGTGTGCAACGTTCTGTTTGGTATAAATTTGTAGCACCAACTTCTGCCGATGTTTCTATAGAAGTCAAAGGTAATTCTTGGTTTCCATTTACTCAAAATTATTTCTTACCGGATATTACAATCTGGGAACTATCAGATAACACGTATGCATCGATTGATAATACAATTGCAGGATGTGCAACACCAAGTGCATCAAACTGGAATCAATTAGAGTATAATGACTATCAGGGTATTCCTAACTCATTAGCAAATGGCGTATATCCAACCGTTGTACTAACGCCACAATGTTTGAAACCGGGTTATACTTATTATGTACAAGTGGATGGAACTGCCGGAATTGGATTAGATGGCTATTTCAGTATTCAAATTAAAAACAACCAACCATCTTATAGTGGACCATCTAATAATGAAGCATCCGGAGCCACAACTGTTCCAATTAGTTCAGCATCTTGCCAATATAGTAATGGAACATGGCAAAGCGCAGGTGGATACTCATTCGGAAATAATCCAACATGGTCAAATCCAAATCTTATTGGTATTGCCAATTCATCAGGAATTCCTTCTTGCACACAAAACTGTGGTGATGTTTGGTTTAAATTCCAAATGCCGGCTGTTTGTGGGAACAACACAAAATCATTTGTAAAAATTGAAGGCGATGATGAATTTAATTTAGATTTGAATGGCTATCCTGAATTGGCAATCGCTGCTTACAATGGAGGCAGCACAGCATCTACATCCAATTTATCTTTCTTAAAATGTAGTGTAGGCGGATCAGGTGTTGACCCTGATTTCTCTATCTCAGCAAATCCGGGCGATTGGATTTATTTACAAGTTTGGGATTTGGAAGGAAATGAACAAAACAAAACTTTCAAATTATGTGTATCAGAACAGAAAAGTGCAGATGATTGTGTAGATGCAACGAATATGACTTTAGATGTTCCTTATTGCTGGAGTGTAGAATCGCATACCGGTGAAACACCGAGCAGTAGTGTGGCAGGTTCCGGTTTATATACTTGTTTCAATGATGGAAATCCAAAACATTCGTCTTATTTTAAATTCACAACAGATCCTATAGGTACTTTCTGTGATGATTACTATATCTATGTAAATACATCCGCATTGGCAAAACAATTACCAGCAGGAGCAAATCATGCATGTGTATCCGGTTCTTCAAGTTCCGTTGAGTTCAATATGGCACTTTGGAAAGTAGAAGCAGGCGGACAATTATGTACTCCGGGTAATGCCAATGTTTCTATTGCGGATTGCCAAACATGGAATGATTGCGGTGGAGGCTCATTTGGATCGAATGTAACAGGTCCGCACGGTAATGGTGGTATGGTAGATGATACAATTTGGTATAATATGGGAACAGGCCAACAACTAGAGCCGAATACAACGTATTACATTGTATTGGATTATGATATTGTAAACGTATTTATAACGGATCGCGTTGTGTTAGATGGTCTTATCCAAGTGGGTCGTCGTTGTAAAGGTAGAGTTTGGGAATATACTACAGCGCCTGTATTGTCAACTAATAAATATTGTACTTCTAGAGATGGATGGCGTCATTATTACGATGACAAAGGAACTCCTGCAACTGCAGATGATCGCTTCGTATTCTCTTTATTCCCGAATGGAAATACTTTTGAAGGTACTGCTACAATTACTTATGATGGCGTAAATAACTTCCATAAATTCGAAGATTTCCCAAATCATTATGCAGAATATGTAATGGAAAGAAGATGGGATTTCCAAGTAACAAGTGGCTCTATTTCCGCATCCAATCCTGTAAAAGTTCGTTTCTATTATCAAAACCAAGAGAAATACAATGTAATCAATGCCGCACAAGCATTTGCTATTGCATATCCATCCAATTACGAAGATTTTGAATGGTTTAAATCAGCAAATGGACATGTGTTTAATCCGGCTACCGATGTAAGTCCGAAAGCAATTTCTGTTGGTCCGAATGGTTACTCAGAAGCGGGTTGTTTAAGTTATTGGAATTCGAGTGGTGTATATGTAGGTCCTCCAGGTGTTACGCGTTGTAATACAATTGTAGTTACAGATTGGGACGATAATAATGCATATCACCAGTGGTGTAACGGAATTCATTTCTGTGAATATAACGGATTAACAGGCTTCTCCGGAGGTACCGGTGGTGCAGGTGATAGTCCGTGGGATATTTCTCCGCTTCCGGTAGAATTAACCAGCTTCACTGGCTATAATGATGGCAATAAAAATGTATTAAATTGGACGACAGCATCCGAAATTAATACTGCCAAATTTGAGGTAGAACGTGCCAATAATTTATCCGGTCCATTTAGCTATGTTGGTGAGCGTCCGGCAGCTGGCAATAGTGCTCAGCCGTTGAATTATACATTGGATGATTTGAATCCATTATTAGGTCATAATTATTATCGTTTGAAAATGATAGACCTCGATGGAAGTTTTAAATATTCAAATGTTATCATGATTAATGTAGATGATATTTCGTACGATGATGCCATTACAAGTGTTTATCCGAATCCAACGGATCACACTATCTTTATCGATTATCAATCGTCGGCAGCATCAAAAGTAAATATTTCTGTTTATAATGCAATCGGACAAGAAATGCTCTTCCTAAAAGCAGCTGTTGCAAAAGGTACGCAAACACTTCATTTAGATGTGAGTGCTTTTGCAGATGGTGTTTACATTATACAAATACAGGATGTGTCATCCGGAAAAATGATGCAGTCTAAATTTATAAAAGAATAAGTTTAGAAACTGAACCAAAAAGTCCCGACCTTTGTCGGGATTTTTTTATTTTTATACATTCACTTTTTATTATTGTAATTATTGTACAATAATAAAAGTATTTCAAAATCAGTTCAGATGAAATGGTATTTACTTGTATTGTTTGGTTCACTTCAATTGCTGTCATTTGCTCAAGATACATCCTACAATTCAGTAGATACGTTCCATTTGCAGCAGATAATAATGGATTCTGTTGTATTCAAACCTATTGAGGATGCACCGCAACCATCGGAGATAGTAGAAAATGCTACAAGCACCACATCATTATCAAAAAAACAAAAATGGAAACCAAGCATTGTGCATCTTCTTATCGGATTTGATTATGCATTTTATCATCCACTAATACAAGAAAACGACATCTTTCATAGTACCTATTATCCTGTAAAAGATTCTTCTCCGGTTTGGGCTGATAGAGAAACAAAAACCAACTTGTCCAAACAATATAAAGCAAGTAATATTCAATTTAGTTTGCAAGCCAATTTTTGGAAAGGATTGTATTTTGGTATGAATTATCAATTCACCACCATCAAAAAATATAAAAAAGATCCCAACTTAGGTAATTTACTTTCGCGTAAAAATGCAATGTTTTTTATTGTGTCGGCACAATTTGGTTATGTATTCGAGTTTCTGAAAAATAAAGCATTGCAAATTCATCCATCCATTCGAATTGGTGGATTTGCTGCTGATGATTATTACGATAGTGGCACTGGAAAGAAATTTTATTTTGGTACAGACTTTCAAATCCGATATTTAATAAAACGAAAAGCAGGATTTAGTTTGGGTTTTGATTACGATTTTCTTCGTTATCAGAAAAAAGGATACAGCGATATTTTTGATAAAGATACGTATCAAAAAACAACCTTCAATAATCTGCATTTAAAAGCCGGATTGTATATTAATGTTGCTATTGATACTAAAAAATAAATGCGTTAGCATCCAACAATGCAAAAGAAAATAAGCATATTAAAAGTTGTAACAGTCATTGTATTATGCGTGATGAGTATTGCGGTATTGTATTTCAATAATACGCTACGCGTGCCTTCTATTTTTGACGGAAAATTTTATACAACTGCTTTGTTGCCTCCGGCTAAGAAAACAATGCAAATTACAGAAAAACAAGTGGCATTGCCGGAACTTACGTTGTGGTTAGACAGTGCAAATGCCATAAAATATCAATATCCCGATTTTTTTTTGAAGCAAACCAGCACCACATCTTTCTTAGTCATAAAAAATGATACGCTCATTTTTAAAAGATACCTCAACGGCGTGAAAGAAGGAGATTACACACAACTTTTTTCTGTTACCAAAGTATTTGTTACAGCCTTGTTAGGAATGGCGATACAAGATGGTTTTATTCAAAATGCTGACATACCGGTAACTGCATTTTTTAAAGATTTAAATGATGAACGCTTCAACCAATTGACACTTCGACAACTTACTCAAATGGAGTCGGGTTTGAATTATGATGAGTATGGTAAAATATTTCAAACACTACAATACTACTACGAAAAAAACTTAACGCGTACTATCTATGCTGCAAAATTTGACACACCGCCTGGTAAGCAATATAAATACAAATCCATTGATACGCAGATACTCGGTGAGTGCATTAAAAAAGCATTAGGCAACAAACCGCTGATGGATTATTTTTATGAGCGTATGTGGAATAAATTAGGTATGCAAGACACTGCATATTGGGCATTGGATAGTAAGATTACCCGCAATCCAAAATTTTATGGAGGCTTAAATATGTCTGCCCGCGATTTGGCAAAATTCGGTATTATGATAGCACATAATGGAAAATATAAACGCCAACAATTATTGCCTAAAAATTGGTTGAATTATTGCAATGATACAATACATCGTAGTATAGAAGAAGATAAGTATTGTTTGGGTTGGTATTATTCCGTTGATGATTCAAATAGTGATGTGTATTATGCAGCTGGTTTTAATGGGCAAATTATGCTTATAAATGAAACTAAAAATGTAATCGTTATTCGATTGGGAAAAGACAGAGGCGGTGTAGATTGGTATCCAATTATGAAACGATTATCTGAGTTGGTATAGCACAGCTATTTTTTGTTTTAATTTCTATACGGCATGTTTTTTATTTTCCATTATTAAAAATCGTTAATAAAGTAATAGATGTAATAAAATAGCGTATTTTTGCGTTTCTAAAATTAGTACATTGAATAAATTATTACTTACTGCTGTTCTTACATTGGCTGTCATTTTTACAAGTGAAGCAAAGACGAAATGTTGTAAGAAAAAATCTAAGAATGCACATGCAGCTTGCACCGTTGCCGATTCTGCAGCGGCACCAACTATCCAAACAGGAGTTGACACCGTTTCCTATTTCTTAGGTTCTCAAATTGGTGCAGATATGCTTAAAAATGGCGTAAACGACATCAATACAAAATTATTTGAACAAGGAATGAAAGATGCTTTAAGTGCGTTGCCATTAAAATTAGATTCTAAATTGGCTATGGCATATACACAAGCTTATTTTGAAAAGAAACAGGAAGAAATGCATGCCGCTGAAGAAGCAATATCAAAACAATTCTTAGATAGCGTTACATATTTGCCAAACGTGAAAACAACAGCAAGTGGCTTGCGTTATGAAATATTAAAAGATACCATTGGCGAAAAACCATTAGCTACGGATAAAGTAACCGTACATTATACCGGAAAATTAACCAACGGCGATATTTTTGATAGCTCTGTGGAGCGTGGTACGCCAGCCACTTTTCCATTAAATGCCGTGATTAAAGGCTGGACAGAAGGAGTGCAATTGATGTCCGTAGGTTCTAAATATCGTTTTTATATTCCCGGAAATTTGGCGTATGGCGAGCAAGGTGTTCCGCAAGCCGGCATTGGACATAATGCTACTTTAATTTTTGATGTAGAGCTATTAGGTATAGAAAAACCAAAACCACAAGTACCGCAAGCACCATCCAACATGATGATAGAAGGACAATAAACATCCAATAATATTAATATATTCCAAAATGAAAAAATCAATTTTAATTATTTCTGCTGCGGCAATCGTGTTGTTTGCAGCATGCGGCTCTAAAGGCGGCAATTACGTAAGTGCAAAACCTAAAAAAGACATCGACTCTGTTTCGTACATGATTGGTGTGTTAATGGGTAAAAACTTAAGAAGCTCATTTGATAGTTCTCTTTTAAATATCGATTATATCGCAAAAGGTATCTATGATGAATTAAATAGCAAAAAAGGTTTCTTTACAGTGGATGAAACATCCGGCGAAAAAATTCAATCGTATTTAATGAATAACAGCCAGAAAAAATCAGATAAATTCTTTGAAGAAATCAACAAAAATAAAAACATCAAAAAAACAGCAAGTGGCTTGATGTATGAAGTTCTTAAAGAAGGTAATGGCCCTAAACCAACAGATACCAGCATCGTGAAAGTACATTATACCGGAACATTAATTGGCGGAAAAGTTTTTGATAGCTCTGTAGAAAGAGGTGAGCCGGTTACGTTCCCATTAAATGGTGTAATTCCGGGTTGGACAGAAGGTGTACAGTTAATGGCTGTAGGTTCTAAATATAAATTCTATATTCCGGGTAATTTAGCGTATGGACCACAAGGTATGCCACAAGCCGGCATCGGACCAAATGAAACTTTGATTTTTGAAGTAGAATTGTTGAGCATCGAAAAAGAAATGCCTAAGCAAGAAGCACAACCACAAATGAGCAACGAAGATTTGCAACGTATGATGGAAGAAGCTGCAAAAAAACAAGCGCATTAATAGCCAATAGCTTAAAAATTATAAATAGAAAACTGCCTGAAAAGGCAGTTTTTTTTGTGCAGAAAATTGTAAAAAAATCTTGTTTCAGAATAGTAAATTGCACCATCAATAAAAAATACAACATGAAAATATACACGAAAAAAGGCGATAAAGGCACAACAGCGCTATACGGCGGAAAACGTGTTTCTAAAGCCGAATTACGCATAGAATCGTATGGTACAGTGGATGAACTCAATTCGTTTTTAGGATTGGTAGCTACCTATATGGAAGAAAAAGAATACACCGATTTAATGCATTCTATACAAAGTAGATTATTTGATTTAGGTACTCACTTAGCCGCCGAACCCGGAAAGAAAAATTTGATATTACCGGAAATAACGGAAGCACATATCACACAATTAGAAAACTATATTGATAAAATGAATGAGGCGTTGTCGGAATTAAAATTCTTTATTTTGCCGGGCGGAAACAAAGCGGCATCGATAGCACACGTTGCCCGAACAGTTTGTCGTAGAGCGGAGCGGAGCGTGGTGCGTTTGGCAGAAAATGAAAATATCAATCCCGTTTTGGTGCAATACTTAAACCGTTTATCCGATTTTTTGTTTGTGTTGGCACGCAAGCTGGCAAATGATGCCAATGAAGCAGAAATTGTGTGGAAAAGCCATTGATAAATGGGTGATAATTAGGTGGTTATTTTTTATTTTAATTTTTAATTATAAAGCATATATTTGCACCCTAAAACAAGTATTAACTCATAAATAAACAAACATATTATGTACTGGACACTCGAATTAGCATCGTATTTAGAAGAAGCACCATGGCCGGCTTCTAAAGATGAATTGATTGATTATGCCATTCGTACCGGAGCACCTTTAGAAGTAATTGAAAACTTGCAAGAGCTGGAAGATGACGAAGAATTATATGAAAGTATAGAAGATATTTGGCCGGAATATCCGACTAAAGAAGATTTCTTATTCAACGAAGACGAATATTAATCAACCTAACCTTTCTTGAAAAAATGTAGCCGCATCTTTAGATGCGGATTTTTTTTGATTTAAATTTTAGGTAGAAAGTTTTAAGAAAATGCTGAATAAATCCTAAATATGAAATTTATGAAAGGACAAAGGAAAGGGAAAAAGGACTATTTATAGTATTAAGTATAAAGACAAAAGTAGTAAGATTTTTTTTTAACTAAATCTGAAATTTAAAGTCTAATACCTTACATCTCACATCTCACATCTCAATCATCAAAAATCACTTTATCGTAAAACCCCAGAAAACACTATTGTTGGCAGTGAAATGTCCATAACCATTTACAATATTTCCTTTTAAGTTACTTCGTTCTAATTGCCCTTCGTTGAGGTAATATGTGCTGACCGGAATTTGTTGTGTATTCCATTCATAAAAGGCTTTTCCGCATTTAGATAACTCGACAATCAATAAAATTTCTTTGTAAATGTCGTTATACTGACTTGGAAAATTTATTGTAAATGTGGTGGTGGTACCATTGAAATTTTTATCTGTAAAATAAGTGCGGAAATAATTAGATGGATTGGGTAATTCTGAAGCAGAACTCGGCAAGTATAAGTAATCGTATTGGTAAATGGTGTCGCCGTTTTTCTTAATCACCGGCTTTAATATTCGATAAAAAGAGGCCAAAAAATAAGTTTCATCTTGAGTGCTTTCCTCTTGTAATGTAAATGTGTATTTTCCTTCCATCGTGGGTTGGTAAATGGTGGCGTGTTGTAATAAATTATATTGTGTAACAACAGGTTTTTCAGGTAGATATTCTGAGGCTTCTGCAGCGCCTAATTCCGGATGTGTAGATACAATTTTATACGTTTTATTTTCTTCCAAAACAAAATTAGAACTGTAATATCCAAAACCGGATAACGTATCTTTTAATATAAATGGTAATGTAGCTTTATATATGTTGTTTTCATACACATCTACTTTACAGTTGCTTAAATATTGTACTGATGTGTAATCGTCGGGTTGTTTGCTTTTGCTAATGTTTATATGTAATAAATTATCCGGATATAAATTAGCAATAATCACTTGTTTGGTTTCACCGATGTCATATGTAAAAACCAAATCTTTCTGACAAGAAGATGCCATCCAACAACAGATTACAAAGCACCATTTTAATGCAAATGAACTTTGTATTTTTATTGTTTTTATTTTTTTGATATGCTTCATCATCTTGTTTTATTTCTCAAAATAAATCGAATAACCAATGGATGGTGTAACCGGAAATAAACTGAGTTGTTTGTATTCTTTAAACTTATTGCCTTCCGTATCTAAATTAGATTTTCTATACACTGCAAACACATTAAAATGATTGTACACATTATAAACACTCACGTTTAATTTATGAGTTACTCGTTTAGATTTTTTCTCATAATTCATTCCAATATCTAAATGCTGATAAGACGGCAATACATAATTATTCCGGTTATTCCATTGCATTAGCATACTCTGATTGCCTACTAACGGTTCGTTGGCAACATCATAATCATAGAGTGTTTCATCGCTGGCATATTTTGCACTGGGTGTGGTCATTCTCCATCCGGTTCCGTATGTCCACGCTACAGAAAAATCAAAATGTTTTTTGAGTTTGTATTGCAATACAATCGAAATATCATGTCGTCTATCGTATTTGTAAAAGTATTTTTTTCCTTCATTAAGTTCCGGAAATTGTCGAGTGCTCCATCCTAAATTATATTTAAACCATGCTGTAAATTGCCCACTTGTTTTGGCAAAAAAACATTCCATGCCATATGCTGTTCCTTTTCCACTGTTGAGTAGTTGTTCATCCCAAGCCATCTTATTCAACATAAAAGTTGTTCCGTATTTATATTCTGTAAGATGTTGCATGGATTTATAATACGCATCAATGCTTGCAACATATCCTTTGGGATGTTCATATTGTATGCCAACTGCATATTGCCAAGCCGTTTCCGGTTGCACTTTATCCGATGCGGGTACCCAAACATCATTTTGTATTTCGCCGGTGTTATTGGTGAGCAAATGCATGGGTTGTACGTTTTGAACAACAGATGCACGCATACTTAAACCCGAAACCGGATGATAAATCAATTCAATGCGAGGTTGTGGATAGACAACTGTTTTTTTACGAATGTAATATAGCATACATTGAAATCCAACTTTCAAATCTATCTTGTTATTCCAAGAAAATAAATAATCAGCATACGTGTAAAAATCAAGTGAATTTAATTTTGGATTGGTGAATGTATCTCTTAAAATAATGTTGTTGCTGCTGTCTTTCACTACGACATTTACCGTGCTAATTGTAAAACCACGTTGACTTACTTTTATTCCATAATTAAAAGTATGTAGCTTGCTTTTCGTTTGTGTAAAGTTGGTTTGCCAACTGTTTTCATTGATGTTAGATGTGGTTCTGTAATCTGTATGTTGTATTTGATTCGTGTATCTGGAAAAGTTTCTATCTACTTCATATAGCAATTGTTTAGAGTTGAGCTTATAATAGCTAAAAGCGTAAATATTGCGAATGCTAATTTTGGGTAATTGTATTTTCCATTCCAAATTATTAGCAATATTCATCCAATTTAATTTGTTTTTTGTGTCGGCTCTGTAGTAGGTGTTTTTTTTGGAAAAATCTCTAGATTCTTTAAATAAATAAAAATCATTTCCAGTGTAAAAGCTCCAAGCCAACGAATGTTTTTCATTAAAACGATGTTGGATAGCGGCGTTGATATCATAAAAATAATAACTAAATCCACCATCGCCATTATCAATTTTCTTGTATTGTTTTTTGGTGATAGGCATCGTAAAAAGTCCGGCATGGCAATCGCGAATCGTGAAATTCATAGATGTTTTATTTTTCTTCAACGGGCCTTCAATATGCAATTTAGAAGTTAGTAATCCGATATGAAAATCACCTTTCCATTTTTCCGTATTTCCATAATTTGGTGCGATGGCCAACACAGAAGATAAACGACCACCATATTGCACCGGAATATAGGATTTGTGTATGTCCATTTTTTCAATTGCTTCGGCTGTAAATACAGATAGAAATCCATAAATATGTGCTGCATTAAAAATGGAAGCATTGTTGTATAAAATTAAATTTTGATCCGGACTGCCACCGCGTACAAAAATACCACGTGCACCTTCTTGTCCACTTTGTATGCCCGGCGTGAGTAGCACGGCTTTCAATATATCTTTCTCGCCTAAAAAAGCTGGTAAGCGTTCCACGCTTGCCGCTGTAATCGTTGTCATGCCGGATGTATTCATCGTTGCAGTTTTCTGCATTCTATTCGTGATGACTTCCACTTCGTTTAATCGAATATCTTGTTTTAATGTAATTTGGATAAACGTATCTTTTGTGATAAATACGCTGATTTGTTGGTGTTCGTATCCAACATAAGAAATATCAAAAGTGTACAAATTCATAGGTATTTTGAATTCGAAAATCCCATTGCTATCTGTGCTTGAAAATAGGCTGTTTGTAGAATCAATAATATTGGTGTAAGGTATCTCTGTATGGCTGGATGCATCAATAATTTTTCCTTTTAAAACAAAAGTGTTTTGTGCAAGCGCAAAGTTGTTTTCTACAAAGAAAGAAACAATAAGAATAATACATGAAATAAAATATTTCATTTAATTACATTGAACTACGAATTTACAAATAGTAAAATAAATTAGCTACACTCATTTTCTTGTATTGAAAATGCAAGTAAATACAACCATTAAAAGCAATTATTTTTTCGAACTTTTTTTGGCTTTCATCTTTTCTACATCAAACCAAACCTGTGTTTGGTCATCCGGATAGTAATTGTAATTGATGGTGATTTCAGTATTAGCTTTTATGAATTTGCGTGCTTTTACCCGAAATATTTTTTTTTCGTAAAAGGTTTCATAAATCGCATTGGGATTGTAAGAATGGTTGTACATAGCACCGTATCCGCACACTACGCCGGCACTTTTTCCATCGTTGCCCCATTGGAAATAATAATGATATAAAGTGGTTTTGTCTAAATGTTTGCAGTCTTGCGGCGGACAAACTATCACCGGACACACTTCAATAATATCACCTTCGTTTAAATCTTCTGTGCAGAATACGCCTCTTCCTTTTCCTCTAACAGTCTTTAAGTATAATTCCATTTATTTGGTTGTTTCTATTTTATAGTTTAATGTATTTACATCCTTTCCGGAACATCTATGCCAACAATTGCAAAACAATCTTTAATAGTGTTTCCGGTGTGTTGGTTTAATTGCATTCGGAATATTTTTTCTTCTGTTTTTTCCGCCGCTAAAATAGAACATTCGTTGTAAAATTTATTAAATGTTTTTGCTAACTCGTATGTGTAATCTACCACTTTAGCAGGGTTCATTTCTTTGCAACTTTCTGCCAATACGATAGGGTAATTATACAATACTTTTATTAATTCTTTTTCTGCCGGATGTAATGCGTATGAGGTGATGGTATTAGTAGCTTGTTGTGTTTCTTGGTATTTTCTCCAAATGCTTCTTGTGCGTGCATACGTGTATTGTACAAATGGTCCGGTGTAGCCATGTAAGTCGATACTTTCTTTGGGATCAAATAAAATTCGTTTTTTCGGGTCGACACGTAATAAGAAAAATTTTAATGCACCTAAACCAATCGTTTTAAATAAAGCTTGTTTTTCTTCTTCGCTGAATTCATCAATTTTTCCTAATGCTTCTGTTTGTTCTTTTGCGGCAGCAATCATGTCGTCCATTAAGTCATCCGCATCCACAACGGTTCCTTCTCTGGATTTCATTTTGCCACTTGGCAAATCTACCATTCCGTAGGAATAATGCTGAATACCATCTGCATAAGGTCGACCTAATTTTTGTAAAATGAGTTTTAATACTTTAAAATGATAATCTTGTTCATTGCCTACCACATAGATAGAACGGCTCATGTGAAAATCATTGTATTTTAAATCGGCCGTTCCAATATCTTGCGTAATATACACCGAAGTGCCATCGGCACGCAATACTAATTTTTCATCTAATCCATCAGATGATAAATCTATCCAAACACTTCCATTTTCTTTCTTGAAAAACACACCTTTTTTTAATCCATCTTCTACCATATCTTTTCCTAAAAGATACGTGTTGCTTTCGTAGTAATATTTGTCAAAATCAACGCCTAAATTTTTGTACGTTATTTCAAATCCGGCATACACCCAACCATTCATTTTTTTCCATAAATCCACAATGTCCGTATCGCCATTTTCCCATTTTAAAAGCATTGCTTGTGCTTCTAATAAAATAGGCGCTTGTTTTTCGGCTTCTTCTTTTGTTTTTCCGGTTTGTATCAGTGCTTCAATTTCAGCTTTGTAATGTTTGTCAAATTCTACATAATATTTGCCTACTAATTTATCACCTTTCATCTGAGCAGATTCCGGTGTTTCGCCGTTGCCAAATTTTTGCCAAGCTAACATACTTTTACAAATATGAATTCCACGGTCGTTAATCAAATTGGCTTTAAACGTAGGATAGCCGTTGGCTTTAAAAATGCCTGCCAATGCGTATCCTAACACATTATTGCGAACGTGACCTAAGTGAATAGGTTTGTTGGTGTTGGGCGATGAATATTCAATTAAAATTGTTTCTGATTTTGGAGCAATTGGGTTGGGTTGTTCAGTTGTAATAAAATCTACCCAGAAATCATTTTTTAAAACAAGATTTAAAAATCCTTTAATGACATTAAATGAGGCGATATTCGGGTTGTTTTTTACTAAGTATTCGCCAATAATAGTTGCCGTTTCTTCCGGCTTTTTTTGCGTTAGTTTTAGCAATGGAAACACCACCAACGTAATATCACCTTCAAATTCTTTCAGCGTTTCATTAATTGTTATTTTGTTTAATTCTATTTCATTGCCAAATAAAATGGGAAAAGCTTGTTGTACTTGCTGTTGAATGGTTTCAAAAATATTCATGTGTGGTATTGCTATTTTCTGTTATCGAAATGGAATTAATAGATTTTCGTCAACGTAATATTACTATACCGTATTGCTTAGAATTTATCTATTTAAATCTCGTTCAAAGTTATTATTTTTGCATGGATAAATGAAATGCACGAATTCAACAATTCATTAATTCCTTAATTTACAATGAGAGATCGCTATATTGACTTAATTGAGCAAACGTATTATTTCCCACAAGATGGCTTCGATGTAGAAGATAATTGGTTGCGTTTTCATAAGATAGATTTACGAAGTGTTATTGAGGAACATGGTGCTCCTTTAACCATCACGTATTTACCCAAAATTGGAGATAATATTAATAGAGCACGTCGTTGGTTTCAAGAGGCCTTTGAAAGTGTTGGATATAATGGGCATTATTATTATTGCTATTGCACCAAAAGCAATCATTTTTCGTATGTATTAGATGAAGTATTGAAAAATAATGCACACTTAGAAACATCGAGTGCGTATGATATTAATTTGATTCGTTCTTTATACGACAATAAAAAAGTAGATAAAAAAATCAGGATTATTTGTAATGGTTTTAAGCCTAAAAAATACACACAAAATATTCTTGATTTAATTAATGATGGCTTTTCTAACGTGGTTCCTGTATTGGATAATATGGATGAGTTTGATGCATACCAACATTTCGAAAATGATTTAAGTATCGGGATGCGTATTGCAGCAGAAGAAGAACCTAAATATCAATTTTATACCTCTCGTTTAGGCATTCGTCAACGCGAAGTAATTCCTTTTTATATAGAGAAAATCAAACCGAAACAGAATATAAAATTGCGCATGTTGCACTTTTTTATTGATTCGGGCATTAAAGATTCTGCCTACTATTGGAGTGAACTAAATAAGTGCCTCAATATGTATGTAGAGTTGAAAACGGTTTGTCCGGAATTAAACAGCATTAATATTGGTGGCGGTATGCCGATACGGTATTCGTTAGGTTCTAAATATGATTACGCCTATTTAATTGAAGAGATTGTTACAAAAATTAAAAACTTCTGCGACGAAGCCGAAATCGACCATCCCAATATTTATACAGAATTTGGAAACTTTACTGTTGGGGAAAGTGGTTGCACTATTTTTGAAGTCATCGGTCAAAAGAAACAAAACGACAGTGAGTTGTGGTATATGATAAATGGTTCCTTGATGACAACCGTGCCGGATATTTGGGGCATGAACCAGCGTTTTATTTTATTGCCGATTAATAATTGGAATCAAGCGTACCAACGTACTATTATTGGAGGTTTAAGTTGCGATGTGAGTGATTACTACAATTCGGAAGTGGATATTAACCAGGTGTATATGCCTAAAATTATTGGCGACCAAAAGTTATATATTGGATTTTTTCATACCGGTGCTTATCAAGATTCACTAAGTGGATACGGTGGAACCAAACATTGTTTAATTCCATCTCCTAAAAAAATCATTATAGATAAAGATGCGAATGGTAAGCTTACATATAATGTATTTGCCAATGAGCAGAGTTCAGAGTCAATGTTGGATATTTTAGGATACTAAAATTTCTCTTTTTTTTGTTGTTTTTCTGTTTTTGTAGAGTATTTGCTCTGTATTTTCCTGTTATTTTTATTGTGAGTCTTAGATTTGGTAGATTTTTATCAAATTTCTATAGTTTTTATTTTTCTTTTTTTGTACAGAAATATTAAGGAATTTTAAACACATATTTTGTGTTTATTATTAAATAAAAGAAAATCAATTAGTTGTGATTTATAAAACATTATAAAAATAAAAATGTGAACTATTTTCTTTAAATTAGCGTTATTTTGAAAATGTAACATGAAATAATAAAAGTATTTTTTCATAGATTTGTCATTATTAAATAACCTCTTAAATTTTTATGTGTATGGCAATGAGAAAAAAATACCTACTACCGGCGTTCATCTTTCTAGGATTGGTAATCGCTGGTGCTTTCAATCCTGGACAATCATTAACAGGAAATTCATCCGGTGATATGAATGGCGCTGACACAGCATGGATGATCGTTGCTGCAGCTTTAGTTTTGATTATGACACCGGCATTAGGTTTCTTTTACGGTGGTATGGCAAACAGAAAAAACATTATTTCTACGGTTTTCCAAAGTGTAATTTGCTTGGGCTTTATGAGTGTTATTTGGGTAGCATTTGGTTTTAGCCTTTGTTTTGGCGATAGTATCGGAGGTATTATCGGAAATCCAATGACCTTCTTTATGTTTAAAGGCATTTCGCTTTCACCGGCAGCAAAAGGAACACCTTTAAATGTTTTAGCTCCAACTATTCCATTAATTATGTTTGCAATGTTCCAATTAAAATTTGCCATCATTACACCGGCATTAATTACGGGTTCATTCGCACAACGTGTTAAGTTTTCCGGATATTTATTGTTTGTTTTCTTATTCTTTGTGTGTATTTACGCTCCAATTTGCCACATGACTTGGCATCCGGATGGCATCTTGTTTAATTATGGTGTGCTTGACTTTGCAGGTGGTACTGTTGTACACATGAGTGCAGGTTTCGCAGCATTAGCAGGTGCTTTATTCATGGGTCCACGTTCTGAATCGGAACGCACACACGAGTACGCTAATATTCCGTATGTAATCATCGGTACAGGTTTACTATGGTTCGGATGGTTCGGTTTCAACGCCGGTTCTGCTTTAGGTGTAAATGCAAAAGCTGTAAATGCATTTGCTACTACAAATACTGCAGCTGCATCAGCAATGGTAGCATGGGTTTTGGTAGATGCAATGCGTGGTTATAAAGTTTCTTCTATCGGTGCTTGTATTGGTGCGGTAGTAGGTTTAGTAGCTATAACGCCGGCTTGCGGTTTCGTGAATGTAGGTGAAAGTATTGCTATTGGCGCTATTGCTGCAACGGTAAGTAACTTCGCAGTACACTTCAAAAACAAATCAACTTTAGATGATACTTTAGATGTATTCCCTTGCCATGGTGTAGGTGGTATGGTTGGTATGATATTAACAGGCGTATTTGCTGCAGATTATGGTACTGGTATCACAGATTGGGGTTTAGTTTATGGACAAACTAAAACATTTATGCACCACATGATTGCCTTAGTATTTGTTGCTGCATTTGCTTTCTTAGGCTCTTACTTATTATATTACATCACAAATTTAATTGAGCCAATCCGCGTTTCAAAAGAAGAAGAAGAAATCGGATTAGATGTTACACAACACGGCGAATCTTATCAAACATTAAAGATAGATTTATAAGATACAATTCTTAATTTTAAAAGGCTGTTTGTATTTTTCAAACAGCCTTTTTTTATTTTTTATATTGATGAATTAATCGCTCCACATATTTCCCAATGACGTCAAATTCAATATTTACAGCAACTCCAACTTGGTATGTATGAAAGATGGTATGTTCAAATGTGTATGGAATAATGGAAACAGAAAAGGAGCTTTTGGTAGCTTTTACTACCGTAAGGCTAGTGCCATCTATGCAAACAGAACCTTTATCTACCAACGTAAATTTTGGTGTTTTATAAAATTTGAAATGAACATCCCAGCTGCCATTTTTAGGCGTAATTTTAGTGATGAAAGCCGTTTGATCTACATGTCCTTGCACCATGTGTCCGTCTAAGCGAGCGCCGGCCTGCATAGCTCGTTCAAGATTTATCTTGCTTCCAATTTGTAACGAACCTAATGTAGTAATATCCAAAGTTTCTTTAATAGCTGTTACCGTATGAGTGGTTTTGTTTTTCTTTATCACCGTTAAGCAAACACCATTATGTGCAACACTTTGATCTATTTTTAGGGTATTGGATAATGCACTTTTAATGGTAAAATGTACATTGCTTCCTTCTTTTTTTAGGTCGATAATTTCGCCTATTTCTTCTATAATTCCTGTAAACATTTTATTCTCTAAATAAATGAATATAACCGCTGAGTGGTTTGTTTAATTTTTGAATTCCATTTGTTGTTTTGTAATAAACATCACACATGTAATAATACACGCCCGTGTACAATACTTTGTTTGTTTTGGAATCAGTGCCATTCCAATTGATATCCGGATTGGTAGTTTCAAACACTAAATTGCCCCAACGATTGTATATTTTCATATCGATACGTTCAACCAATCTATATGGTATAATGGGTGTATATACATCATTTTGTCCATCTCCGTTTGGAGTAAATGCATTCGGTAAATTATACAACGGACAATTATCTACACATACTTTATTGGATAAAACACTAGTGTTTCCATTTTTTCTTACAGCTTGAATTGCATAACAACCTGCCAAACTTCTTTCGGTTAAAATATGCGTATATAAGTTAAAGATACTGCCTACAACACTGTCAATTTGTACCAATGTTTCTTGAGTTGTGGGTGCATAAAAAATGCGTATTTTTTCGATATCACTCACGGTACAGTTGCTTGTATTGTCAAATGTCCAACTTAAAAAGTTTTTATATTCCGAGGTGTCTAATTTGTCATCCGTACAAAAATTGCGTACGGTTAGTGTAGGCACGCAAGCCGTAATAGTGTCTTTTGGTCGGGCACAGACTTCCTGTGAAAAATTTATTAAAGGAGATTTAAATCCCGAGATTGCATAACTTCCAGTGCTTCTTATTTTGTAACAATACAAACTATCATTCATTAAAGTAGTGTCTCTGTATGTTGTAGTGGTAACGGTAGTTAATGAATCAAAAGTGGAGCCACTTGGTAGTTTTCTGAAAATGGTATAGCTGTAATTATTCCAAGATACATCAAAATTCCATGCTAATTGCAATGCTTGATATTGTGGTGCTATATTTAGAAATACAGAAGAGGAAGGCTCACTTTCACCAATACTATCATTGCCTCTGGCAATAAATGCTACTTTATAGGTATAAGCATTGTTTATGGTATTCAATGATGAATCTAAAAAGGTTGTATCTGTAATCGCTGAAAAAGTAGGTGCAGTTGTTGTTTTTACTAATGTAAAATTTGTACCATTTATTCCGGTTGCACGATATAGCTTCATGCTATACGGTCCATGATTGATAATCGTATCTAATTTATTGGCAAATGGTCTCGACCATTCAACATATATTTTTCCATTGGTAGCATCTGTATTTCGCACATCTACATTATATAATACCGGAATATCTGCTGGTACAGTAATGCATTGTTCTGCTGATGGCAAACCGCTAAATCTATTAAGCACCAAACTCGAATTGGTTTTGTCTCCAAATTCAGCAACTACTCTGTAACTGTATTGGTTTCCAGTATGAATTGTATTATCTATAAATGAGTAAAATTTTGTGGTGCCAATTTTAGTATAGCCCATTGCGGCTAAATCTGCATTACAAGTATCTATAGTAGTATTACATCCTTTTTTTCTCCAAATAGAAAACTCTTGGAACTTTGAACTTCCGGCACATGCGTATAAACTATCCCAACTTAATCGCACTGTTTTGTTTGAAATGTTTAATACAGCATTTAAAGATTTAGGAGCCGGCGCGAGAACTTTTATAGTTAATGTTTTTTGATTGGTTAAAGGCGGTCCATTAAAATTATCTACCGCATTAAAAACAACGAAATAATCATTTTTCAAAAGATGATCGCAGGTAAGTTTCCATTTGAAAATTCCACTTGCCGGATTTGCCGGAGCACCGGTGGTGAATGTTGCCGGATTGGAAACAATAAACGGTGCGCCATTGGCACTTAATGTGATTTTATCTTGCGTATTTGGGTCGGTTGCGGTTGCTGTAAATAAAATAGAGTCACCTACTACTTTACATAATTGAGTTGGGATAGATAGTACAGGTGGTTGATTGTTAGTAGCGTCTATGATGATTTGTAAATCGCGAATTAACGTGCCGATAAAAATTCCATTTCTGTATTCTTTTATTAAAATAACGATGTTGTAAATTCCGGCTAATTGTGGAGCATCCCAACTTAACTCTCCTGTTTTTTGGTTGATGGAAATCTGATTATTAGGTCCGGGTTGAATAAGATTTGGTGGTGAATAACCACTTACCGGCAAGCCTTGTGCTTGCAATGGCGTGGAAATACTATACGATAAACTATCGCCATCCGGATCAAATGCATTCGGATTATGTGTAAACAATTGTCCAACATTGCCATATTCTATCGGTGGGTTTAGTAGTTGTGGTGAGTTGTTATATCCAATAATATTTGGATCTAAAATCTTTACTGTATCTTCTAAATAAAAAGGTGTATTTACTGCATTATTGATATTGATAATATTGTCAATTCGGTTGGGATCTTGCACGCCCACAACGTATGTAAATGGCCCGGAATAGGTGTGGATGCCAATGTATTTATTTTGTTTTATATCGGCCGATAATAATATTTCTGAATTTCTACTGAGTGAGTCAAAAGTACCGTCGCCCCAAGAGATACCCAAACGTGTTCTGTCTGCATCAGCGCTAATGCCACTAATTTTTGTGTAAGTGGTAATGGTAAATTCGTATGTAAATCCGGATAAATGTTTGTAGGTTATTTCACCGGCGCGATTATGCGTAGCAAAACTATTTACAGTAAACAAGCATAAAAAAAGACTAAAAACTATTTTGGTAATCGACTGCATATGATTTTGATATATGGAATTTCAGACAAGGTAAATATAGGTAGGATTTCGTAAAATAGCCTTATTTTATGCATAATAAAATGGAATACCATTTCTTCAATCCGGATTTATATAATACAAAAAATGAAATAGAATTGTTTTTTGTATTTATAAGGATATTTATTAATGTAAACAGTATTTCAAATTTATGTTTAAATTAGTGAAAAAATATCAGCAATGGCAGAGCCAATTCAACCAACACCCAATACACCTCAAACACATCCAATAAAACGCTTTTTCAAAAAAGTATTGTATTTTTTTATTACTTTATTTATTGTCACCTTATTGGGTGCTGTTTTTTATTTTAATTCAACATCAGAAGAAGGTTATAGTGCAGGAATGCTAATTAATTTTTCTAAAAAAGGCTTGATATTTAAAACCTATGAAGGCACTTTAAATACAGGAAGTGTAAATGCAACTGGAGGAAGTAATACAACCAATAATACGTGGAATTTCTCTGTGAGTGATGAAGAAATCGCCACTCAATTAAATGAAATCATGAAAGGCAGCAATAAAAATGTGAGCTTACATTATGTAGAAAAAAGAGGCAATTTCTTTTGGAATGGAGAAACTAATCGCTTTGTAGATGGTGTGGAAGTTATCCAATAAATCAAGGTTGTTCCAGGAATTTTTGCACTAAGAATTTTGCTGCTTGAACAGCATTTATTTCATTTCGAAAAATCTTTTCTTGTAACTTGTTTTTTAAATCAGCAATGTCTTTGTTGGAAGAAAATGCTTGTTGTAATTCTTGTAAAATCGTTTCTTCTAACCAAAATAAATCTTGTTGTTTTCGCAGATGTTGTTTGTAGCCCGAACTTACTATTTTTAAAAAATACGCCTCAATTTTTTGAATTAATTCTTGGAATCCCGTTTGTTGCATCGAAGAAATATTTAAAACCGGCGTTGTCCAATCTTTTTCTGATGCAGCAAATAAATGCAATGCATGTTTTACTTGAGTAGCCGCAATTTTCGCTGCCGCCTTATTCTCTTCTTCAGACTTGTTGATTAATACGATGTCTGCCATTTCCATGATACCACGTTTGATGCCTTGCAGTTCATCACCGGAATTCGGAAGTAATAACAACAAAAATAAATCCACCATGTTTTTCACCATTGTTTCGGATTGCCCAACACCAACGGTTTCTATAAGAATATAATCAAATCCAAAAGCCTCACATAGTAAAATGGTTTCTCGTGTATTGCGTGCCACGCCACCTAAAGTACTATTGCTTGCTGTAGGGCGAACATAGCAATTGCTGTTGCCCACTAAATCTTCCATGCGCGTTTTATCGCCTAAAATGCTGCCCTTGCTTTTGCTACTCGAAGGGTCGATAGCTAATACCGCAACTGTTTGTTGTAGGTCTAATAAAATTTTTCCGAGTGTATTGATGAAAGTGCTTTTTCCGACACCCGGCGAGCCCGTAATCGCTATGCGTTTACTGGTTTTTTGTAATTGTATGCAAGCTTGTAAAATCTCATCGGCTAAGTGTTCATCGGCTTGTTTGGTGCTTTCAATAATTGTAATAGCCTTACTTAAAATAATCCTATCTTTTTGTAGAATTCCTTGAATATAATAGTCGCTGGAGTAATTATTTTTTACTTGCATCGATTAAAATTAATCATAAAAAACAGGAATAAAAATCTTATTTATTGCACAATTGGAATTAAACCACGAATTCCCATATCAACCACACTATCTTCGATGATGGAATTATCGGCAGCATTTAATGGCTGATACAAACCATCAGCATTTTTATCTTTCCATTCAAAACTTTTATTGACAGAGAGCGAAACTATAACAACAATATCTTGCGTTTCATTTCCAGTAATCGAGAGTCCATTAGCTGCGGTAAATCTTCCGGTAACTACGCACGAGCCTGCCGGAATGGGTGACGAGTTCCAACTTGGATTAGGTACGGTGGTTGCATTTTCCGGAGCTTGAAATTGTATCGGTGCGATGGATGGAAAATAGGACGGTACATTAAATAATTCAACAGCTCCATATCCTTGTTTTTTGCTGGCATTTACCGTTACAGTTTGTGTTTTTACTTTATACGATGTCAAATACGTATTAAAGCCAACAAAAGATGCCACATTTCCATCATATATGCCATTTGCTATTGGATAGAGATTGTTTTCGTATTTTATTTTAATGTCATAGTTTTGATAGGCTAAGGAAACACGTAACCATTTGTAATTTCCGGGTGTCACATTTTTTATTGGAACCGAGTAAAACACCTCGTTATTTCTGGCAAAAATCGCCTTCGAGAAGTCGATAGCAAGTGAACTTCCCGAACCTACTTCAGCAGCTCTATACAAAATATTTCCGGTGCCTAACGGCGATAAAGAATCCGGTGCTAACTCAATATAATGCGATGACATAGAATGGAAAATAGGCGATTGTGCACTATGTCCTGCAGGTAAAACAGTAACCGGTTGCCCAAAGTTATTTAAACGAATTTGAGTAGAATCAAACTTAAATTTGAATAGCAATTTAGGTCCTTCTATTACTTCCGGTTTAGTACATGCATTTATAAATAGTAACGATGCGATAAGCAAATAGATTAGTTTTCTCATAATTTTGTCTATAAATAATCAACTATATTTTAAATAAATTTATAGCATTTGAAGTAGTGATGTCAGCTATTTCATCAAAGCTTTTCTCATAAACTGTACATAACGTTTCTGCCATGATTTTAATATATGCACTTTCATTTCTTTTTCCTCTATATGGAACAGGTGGTAAGTAAGGTGCATCGGTTTCTAATACTATTTTTTCAAGCGGAATGTTTTTTAAGGTATCTCGAAGATGCGTATTTTTATAAGTTACCACACCGCCAATTCCAAGATAAAATCCAAGCTTAATTATCTCATTTGCTTCTTCTATGCTTCCGGTAAAACAATGGAAAACACCATTCGGGTTTTTCTTTCTCTTTTTTAGAATTTCTAATAATACATATGTTGAATCTCTGGAGTGGATGGCAATAGGTAAGTTGCGTGCTAAAGCCCAATCACACTGCAATTCAAAGGCTTCTTTTTGTATTTCTAAAGTAGATTTATCCCAATATAAATCAATCCCAATTTCACCTACTGCAACATATTTTTCAGTAGATTGAAAGAGATTTTTTTCAACGATAGCTAATTCTGATTTATAAGTTTCTGGTTTCACATAGCATGGATGTAAGCCCATCATCGCAAAAATATTTTTTGGATATTGTTGTACTAAATCCAACATCGGTTGTATAGTGGTTGAATCTACATTTGGGATAATCATCTTTTGTACTTCTTGTTCCAAAGCACGTTGTATCATGCTATTTCTATCAGCATTAAATTGTTCTTCGTATAAATGTGTATGTGTGTCTATTAACTGCATCTTTGTTTATAAATAACCTTTTTTAAATCGGGATAGCTTTTAATTGTAGTTGCTTTGTTTTGCAAAATTCTAAAAATAATGGCAAACAATAGGATAGATGTTTCCACGATTTTTCATTGTCGTGTAGTACAATAATATCGCCCGGTTGCACTCGTTGTAAATTTTTTAAACAAGAGATAGAATGAATGTCTGTATCAAAATCACCAGGCATTAAACTCCAATTTATTATTTTTAAATCTTTAGATGCGGCTTTTTGTAAAAGTGCAATTTGAGTCGGTTTTATTTTGCCATAAGCCGGTCTAAATAAGCTTGTTTTATTTTGGTTGAATGGCAATATCATTTGTTGCGTTTTCAAATAATCTTGTACATACACATCGTCTTTTGTTTTCCATCCATTCAAATGGTCGTAGCCGTGATTGGCAATAGTATGTCCATCCAACAATATTTGCTGTACAATAGCCGGAAATTTTTCTATGTTTTTCCCCAAACAAAAAAAAGTTGCGATTGATTGATGTTGTTTTAGTTGCTCCAAAATCCAAGGTGTAATTTCAGGATGTGGGCCATCATCAAACGTAAGGTAAATTGTATTATTCTTATTCGGTAATTCCCAAATTATTTTAGGGGCTAATTTCTTAATAAAGAAAGGTGTTCGAACGAAATACATGCCTGAAAATAGATTTGTAGAAGTATTAATTGGAAAATGATGTTAGCTTATTCAATAAAAAAATATAATTGCCTAAATTTACAGCCTAAATATAACACTTTCAAATTATGTCTGTTCGAGTTCGATTTGCTCCCAGCCCAACCGGCCCGCTTCACATAGGTGGTGTCCGCACGGCATTGTACAATTATTTATTTGCCAAAAAACACCATGGTGATTTTATCTTACGTATTGAAGATACGGATCAAAATAGATTTGTACCTGGGGCAGAACAATATATTATTGAATCCTTAAAATGGATGGGAATTGAACCGAACGAAGGTGTTGGTTTTGGAGAAGGAACACATGCACCATATCGTCAAAGCGACCGAAAAGGTATGTATCGTCAATATGCCGAGCAATTACTTCATCGTGGATTGGCGTATTATGCTTTTGATACAGAATCGGATTTGGAACAGTTGAAAAATACGATTCCTAATTTTAAATATGATGCAGTTACACGCATGCATGGCAAAAATTCCATCACACTTTCGGAACAAGAGGTGGCACAACGCATAGCCAATAATGAACCATATGTTATTCGTATTAAAATTCCGGAAGATGAAACCGTTCGTTTTACGGATGAAATTCGCGGAAATGTGATGGTGCAAACTACCCAAATGGATGATAAAGTGTTATTGAAAAGCGATGGAATGCCAACGTATCATTTAGCCAATGTATGCGACGATTATATCATGAAAATTTCACACGTTATTCGTGGCGAAGAGTGGCTGCCAAGTGCACCATTGCATGTGTTGTTATATCGTTTTTTAGGTTGGGAAGATGCGATGCCGAAATTTGCCCATTTACCATTGTTATTAAAACCGGATGGAAATGGAAAATTAAGCAAACGCGATGGCGACCGTTTAGGCTTTCCTGTTTTTCCATTAGAGTGGAAAGATCCGGTTAGCCAAGAAATTAGCAGTGGCTACAAACAACGAGGTTACTTGCCGGAAGCAGTATTGAATATGTTGGCATTTTTAGGGTGGAATCCGGGAACAGAACAAGAAATTTTTACGAAAGAAGAATTGATACAAGCATTTAGCTTAGACAATATACATAAAGCCGGAGCTAAGTTTGATTTTGAAAAAGCAAAATGGTTTAATGCAGAATACATCAAACAAACAAGCAACGAACGATTGGCTTCATTAGTAAAAAATACGGTAGAAGAAAAATTTGGTGTGCAAGATGATGCTTATCTAATACAAGCGATGGCTTTGATTAAAGAACGCATGGTGTTTTTAAATGATATAGAAAACTTTGCTTATTTATTTAAAGCAACCGAAAAATACGATACCGCTAATTTGGATAAAATAAATAAGATAAAAGATATATTGAGCTTGGATAGTTTGGAACAAAGCTTTTTGCAAGCACCCGAAAATGTAAGTGATTTAGAAGCTTTTTTGAAAGCGTATGTTACAGAGCATGCATTAAAAATGGGCGACTTTATGAAGTTCTTGCGCGTGAGTTTGGTTGGTGAATTATCCGGGCCGGCAATACCGGATTTGATGTTGTTGTTCGGAAAAACAGAAAGCATCCAACGTATTAAAAACTGTTATAGCCAAATGTAATTATCTAGTATTACAAGAATAATGAATAGAAGAAATTGTGTAGTGGATTGGTAAAAATTAATAAGAAAAATGGAAGAGAATAAGGCATCAAATTTTATAGAAGAGATAGTAGAACAAGATTTAAAATCCGGAAAATATGATACGATATTAACGCGTTTTCCGCCGGAGCCAAATGGCTATTTACACATGGGACACGCTGCTTCTATTTGTTTAAATTTTGGCATTGCCGAAAAATTTGGTGGAAAAACCAATCTTCGATTTGATGACACCAATCCGGTTACAGAAGATACGGAATATGTAGAAAGCATACAACAAGATGTGCAATGGTTAGGATTTAAATGGGCAAATATTTTTTACGCCAGCGATTATTTTGATACGTTATATGCATACGCCATTCAACTAATAAAACAAGGCGATGCGTATGTTTGTGATTTAACTGCAGATGAGATAGCAGCACAAAAAGGTACACCTACGGAAGCCGGAAAAAACTCACCTTACAGAGATAGAAGTGTAGCAGAAAATTTGGATTTGTTTACCAAAATGAAAGAAGGTGTGTTTAAAGAAGGTGAAAAAACATTGCGTGCCAAGATAGACATGACGTCATCCAATATGTTGATGCGTGATCCATTATTGTACCGCATTAAATTTGCTCATCACCACAGAACCGGAGATAAATGGTGTATTTATCCGATGTATGATTTTGCACACGGACAAAGCGACTCAATTGAGAAAATCACACACTCTATTTGCACGTTAGAGTTTGTTCCACATCGTGAAGTATATGATTGGTTGATTGCTAAGTTGGGGATCTATCCATCTAAGCAATATGAGTTTGCACGTGTAAATGTCAATTATACGGTAATGAGCAAACGTAAATTATTGCAATTGGTGAATGAGCAACATGTAAATGGTTGGGACGATCCAAGAATGCCAACTATTTCCGGTATGCGTCGTCGTGGAATTACCGCCGTAGCCATTCGTCAATTTTGTGAAAAAGCGGGTATAGCCAAACGCGAAAAGATAAATGAATTTTCACTCTTGGAATTTTGTACGCGCGAAGATTTGAATAAAATATCTTTGCGTAGAATGGTGGTTTTTAATCCGGTGAAAGTGATTATTACCAACTTAGAAAATGAGTTGACTTTAGACATAGAAAACAATCCGGAAGATGCAAACGGTGGCACCCGATCGGTTACTTTCACCAAAGAAATTTTTATAGAAAGAGACGACTTTGTGGAAACACCACAAAAGAAAATTTTTAAAATGGAAGTAGGAAAAGCTATTCGATTGAAAGGTGCTTTTATTGTTACATGTGATGAAGTGGTAAAAGATGCGAGTGGAAATATAACAGAGATACATTGTACGTATCATGCCGACAGCCAAAGTGGTAAAGATACTTCTGGTATAAAAGTGCAAGGCACCTTACATTGGGTAAGTGCTACGTATGCCATTCCGGTAGAAATTCGCGAGTATGATAGATTGTTTAAAGTAGAAAATCCTTCGGATGAAGATGGCGATTTTAAAGATTATATCAACGAAAATAGTTTGCATATAATTCCAAAAGCCTATGCAGAACCGGCATTGCAAAATGCAACGTTAGAACATCATTTTCAATTTTTACGCAAAGGATATTTCTATTTAGATAAAGATTCAACATCTTCCAATATTATCTTTAATAAAACCGTTGGATTAAAAGATAATTGGTCGAAATAAGTATGATGAATGAGCAAGCTTATTTTGTCTTGATAAATTATCCAAAGAAAATATAACAAACTACTATACTTAAAACAATGCTGACCATTTCAGCAAATAAACTCGTGGCAACAACATATCTCGTTTTCTTTATGGCAACCGAACCAAAATAAACAGCCAACACATAAAATGTTGTATCGTGGCTTCCGTTAAAAATTCCGGCCAATCTTCCGGCAAAACTATCGGCACCCAAACCGCCTTCCGGAACCGGTTTTATTAAATCTACCATCAAACCACGCGCACCACTGCCGCTAAATGGTTTCATTATGGCAACGGGCAATGCATCTACAAAACGAGTATCTAATTGTAAGTTTTGAAAAATATAGGCAATGCCATGAGTAATAAATTCCATGCCACCGCTGGCTCTGAAAACACCAATACCTACTAACATTGCCACTAAATAAGGAATTATTTTTACAGCTACTTCAAAGCCTTCTTTTGCACCATCAATAAAGGATTCGTACACATCTACTTTCTTTGTATAGGCAAATACAATAAATGTAATGATGACAGAAAATATGATTAAACCACCAATTACATTGCTAATGTTTTCCATTGTTTCTTTGGGTAGTGCACTGAATAAATACGTCAAACCACCAATAAAACCTATTATTCCGAGTACCCAAGCCGTAAGCACCATATCCCATTTTATTTTTTGAATAAACGTACATAAAATCAATCCGGAAATCATGCCGCCATACGTTGCTATTAAAAGCGGTAAGAATATATCAGTCGGATTAGCTGCTCCGGCAGTTGCTCTAAAGGCAATAATACTTACGGGAATAATGGTGAAACCTGCCGTGTTTAAGGTGAGAAACATGATCATGGCATTGGAGGCTTGTTCTTTATTTGGGTTGATTTCTTGTAGCTCTTTCATAGCTTTTAAACCCAGTGGTGTTGCTGCATTATCCAAGCCGAGCATGTTGGCAGAATAGTTCATTAAAATGCTTCCCATTGCCGGATGGTCTTTTGGAATTTCCGGAAATAAACGAGAGAAAAATGGACTTATTAATCTTGAAAAAATTGAAATAGCACCACCTCTTTCGCCTACCTTCATGATGCCTAACCAAAAGCACATCACACCGGTTAATCCGAGTGAAATTTCAAATGCAGTTTTGGAAGAATCCGTAATAGCATTTACAGTGGCAGTCATTGCTGTAACATCACCAAAAAGAATTAGCTTAAATACTACAATGACAAATGCAATAACAAAAAATAATATCCAAATATAGTTGAGTACCATAAAGTGATTTTAAATATAATTTCAGCATTAAGTTGTACAATGTACGATGACAAGTTACAATAAAAAAAATAAATCTGAAATCATAAATGTGCAAGCATAAATTGTAACTTTGTTGTGTGAGTAAGAAATTTGAACTGCCTTTAATTGTCAACCGAAAAGCTGCGTACAACTACGAATTCATAGAGTCGTTTAAAGCAGGTATAGTGCTAACCGGAACAGAAATTAAATCGGTGAAAGAAGGAAAGGTGAATATGGGCGACAGTTTCTGTTATTTTAAAAACAGTGAACTATGGCTGAAAAGTTTGCATATTTCGGAATATAAAAATGGAAGTTATGCTAACCACGAACCAATGCGTTTGCGTAAACTTTTATTGAACAAAAAAGAAATCCGCAGATTAGAATCCAAAATAAAAGAAAAAGGATTAACCATAATTCCGTACAAACTATTTTTTAATGAGCGTGGCATAGCCAAGATAGAAATTGTATTAGCACGCGGTAAAAAAGCATTTGATAAACGTGAAACGATTAAAGAACGCGACTCGCAAAAAGAGATTCAACGTGTCAAAAAATCCATCCGATATTAGTATTTACATATCTTAAGTATTTCTTGGTGCTATTTTAGTCAAGATTTTGTAAATTTAGTTTAGTACAACTTATTTTAATTTTTAAAATAACACAGATGTATAGTTTACTTTTATCGATGGTTGTTTTAGATGCCGTATCTCCAATAGTTTTGGCTATTCCATTTCTGTTATTGGTAGTGGTGCTTGCGGCCGGCATATTTACCATTTTATATGTGATTTCATACATAAAAAAGAAAAATAAAAAGAACAATGATGCTGGAAATATTACAAGCTAAGCCGTTGATAGGTGAGTACATGGGCAGGCAATTTACAATTATGACGGTTGCTGCTATTGTGGTGCTTTTGCTTATTTTTTTTATGGTTTATAGAAACAAAACTAAAAAATGATATGAAAAAATCAATCTTGTTAGCTTGCTTATGGAGCGTTACTTTAGGTGTGTTTGGCGATGTTCCATTAGATGATAACAGCTTTAAATTGGGTGGCTCATCTGCCAATTATTTTCCTTGGGCAATAGGCTTGATGACGGCTTTAGGTATTCTTATTTTTATGTATGTTCATAAAAAAGAAACCTCGAAAAAATAACGCATGCTTGCCTATTTTTTGTTGACATTGCTGATAGAAATTCCCATTTATTTTCTTTTTAATAGAGATAAAGTAGGATATAGTTTATTGATTTTATTTTTAGCAAATTGCCTTACGTGGCCACTGCTAAATATCTTATATCATACTACCTCCATACATTTAATTTTATTAGAAATAGGTGTGGCAATTATGGAAGGTTTTATTTTGTATTTATTTTTAAATCAACCTATACCAAAAGCAATGCTGATTTCATTTTTGCAAAATGCGCTATCCGCATTTATTGGCATTTGGATAAATAATATAAAACTATGAAACACAAATATAAGTTGGCAATACTTTTTGGCGTTTCGCATGGAATCAATGATTTTATTGTCGGCTATTTATTGGCATTGTTGTCTGCCACACAGCACGATATTCAATTTACTTCTATTGCATTTTTAATTTATGCTTTTATTGCCTTTGGCGGTCAAGTGCCTGTTGGTATACTGATAGATAAAATACGTCAGGTAAAATCATTTAGTTTAATGGCTATCTTGCTTATGATTGGAGCTATTGTTGTATCGTATTTTAATGTTTTTTTGGCAATACTTTTAAGTGCAATGGCGTCAGCCATGATACATGTTTGCGGCGGTGCGGTTTGTTATCAATTAGAAAAAGGTAAATCTACTTTAGCCGGTATATTCACTTCGCCTGGTGTGGTAGGACTTATAATTGGTGGTATTTTAGGAGCTTCTTCATTTGCTTATTTTTATGTATTTATTTTGTTGTTGTTCGTTATTCTATTTTTATTATCTAAGATAGATTTTCCATTTTATGACAAATCAAATTCAGACGAATCTTCCACTGAAATATTAGATACGCATGATTTTGTAATGTTGATTTTATTATTGTCGATTGCTTTGCGTTCTCTTTTTTGGAATATTTTCCACATTATGAATTATGGAAATAATTTGCATTTATTATCGTTGGCAACAGCCGCTTTTTTAGGTAAAATTATAGGTGGTTATTTTTCGGATAAGATAGGTTGGAAAAAATGGATTTTTGTCACCTTGTTGCTTTCTGTGTTTTTTCTAACTTTTGGAAAACAATATTTCCCATTGGTTTGTGTTGGCATTGCTTGTTTGCAAAGTGCCGTACCAATTACAATGGTTTTGGTTCAACATCAAATAAAAAATAGCCCGGCAACAGGAGCCGGACTTGCATTAGGATTTTCTATTATACTCGCAGGATTGCCATCCTACGTACAACAATTCAGAAATATTCAAACAAATACGCTGTTCTTACTCGTGTTGAGTATGGTATTTGTTTTTTGTAATGGCTGGATTTTGAGAAAGTATAAATCGAAATAAGCTAAAGTTTAATTCAATTCAGTTTCTAAATCCGTTTTGTGGAATACTAATACGCTAATACAGCAGAAAAGTACCACAATTGCTGATGCGAACATCAAGCCACCATCGTTTAGAATATTCACTTCGCCGATAGTTAAGTGCATACAAATTGCACCAAACATCATCAATGATCCTAAAATTGCGCCACGCCATGCTGTTTTGGGAATAAGCAATAACACAATGGCAATACATTCTAAGATACCAACGGCATAACGTCCGGCAGGCTCCATTCCAATTAATTGGAATACATACACAGAGGCAGCAGCTGAAGTGAATTTCATAAATACAGAGAATGCAAAGATTCCTGCAGCAATAAGTCGGGTTCCTATGTCTATTAGTTTAATTTCTGTTTTCATAGACATAATTTTTTATAGCTTTAAGATAGAGTTTATTCTCCAATATGTCAATAATGTTAAGATAGTTTTAAGAAACCAATTAGTATTCGGTGTGTTTTTTCAATTATTTGGCGATTGAAATGCCGTTTTAATTTATAGAAAATAAAAAAAGGAGCACAAAGGCTCCTTTTTTATACATATTTAGGTTTGTTTTATTCAACAACACCTTCTGTTAAAACAGAAACATTGTTTTTTAAAACTTCCACAATACCACTTTTTAATTTAAACTCTTGTTTTCCGGCAGCAGTTTTAATTCTTACTGTACCTTCTTTTAAAGATGCAATAAGCGGAGCGTGGTTGTTTAATATCTCAAATTTTCCATCCATTCCATTTAATTGAACTGAATCTGCCTCGCCTGAGAATATATTGTTTTCCGGAGTAAGAATGTTTAATTGCATTTTTTAATTTGTTGATTTGGTGCTCAAAAAAGATAATTATCAAATTAACTCGTTATCAAATTATCAAATCAATTTATTTCGCGTCTGCTAATAATTTTTTACCTTTCTCAATCGCATCTTCAATAGTACCTACTAAGTTAAAGGCAGCTTCCGGATACTCATCTACTTTACCGTCCATAATCATCTCAAATCCTTTCAATGTATCTTCGATAGAAACGAATACACCTTTTAAACCGGTGAATTGCTCTGCAACGTGGAATGGTTGAGATAAGAAACGTTGTACACGACGAGCGCGGTGAACCACTAATTTATCTTCTTCAGATAATTCATCCATACCTAAGATAGCGATGATATCTTGTAATTCTTTGTAACGTTGTAAGATTGATTTTACACGTTGAGCAACATTGTAATGTCTTTCACCAATTACTTGTGGATCTAAGATACGAGAAGTTGAATCTAATGGATCCACCGCAGGATAAATACCTAACTCAGCAATTTTACGGCTTAATACCGTTGTAGCATCTAAGTGCGCAAATGTTGTTGCCGGAGCAGGGTCCGTTAAGTCATCCGCAGGAACGTAAACGGCCTGTACAGATGTGATTGAACCTGATTTAGTAGAGGTGATACGCTCTTGCATTAAACCCATTTCCGTAGAAAGTGTTGGTTGGTAACCTACCGCAGATGGCATACGACCTAATAAAGCAGATACTTCAGAACCGGCTTGAGTAAAACGGAAGATATTATCAACGAAGAATAAGATATCTTTTCCTTTTCCATCACCATCGCCATCACGGAATTGCTCTGCAATAGTTAATCCGGATAATGCAACACGAGCACGTGCACCCGGTGGCTCATTCATTTGTCCGAAAACTAAAGTCGCTTTAGATTCTTTCAATGCTTCTTTATCTATAGATGCTAAATCCCAATCGCCTTTTTCCATCGAATGTTTGAACGCTTCGCCGTATTTAATAACGTCAGATTCTAAGAACTCACGTAATAAGTCGTTTCCTTCTCTCGTTCTTTCACCAACACCCGCAAACACAGATAAACCACCATGTCCTTTTGCAATGTTGTTTACTAACTCCATAATTAATACGGTTTTACCAACACCGGCACCACCAAATAAACCAATTTTACCACCTTTCGCATAAGGCTCAATTAAGTCGATTACTTTGATACCTGTAAATAAAACTTCTTTAGACGTAGCTAAATCTTCATAACGAGGTGGTTTTCTATGAATAGGATAACCGCCTTCTTTACTTACTTCACCAATACCATCAATAGCAGTACCAATCACATTAAATAAACGTCCTTTGATAGCGTCACCAGCAGGCATTGTAATTTGTCCACCTGTGTCTGTAACTACAGCACCACGTGTAAGACCTTCTGTTGCATCCATTGCTACGCAACGTACGCTGTCTTCTCCTAAATGTTGTTGACATTCTAAGATAACTTCAGAGCCATCATCTTTCTTTACAGTTAATGCATTTAAGATGTTTGGAAGTTTTGACTCTTCTCCATCAAATGCTACGTCCACTACCGGACCGATTATTTGAGTAATTTTACCAAGGTTTGCCATAGTATATTGAGACTATTAATTTTTAAAAATCGGTGCAAAATTAAGAGTAACTGCTTGTTTTTCAAAATCAATACCGTAAAGTTGTCCACAAATAAAGATTTGGTAATTTTCTTTTGTGAATTGCTACTGTAAACTACTTGTAATCTTCTCTTATTTATTGGAATAGGAAAGAAAATTTCATTATAAAACCTTAGTTTTCATATAAATAGAATACTTAAAACAGAATCACTTCCTTTTTGTTTTAATTTGTAGACATTTTCATGAATGTATTCAAAAATGGAGCAGAATTGGTAGATGTGCAAATTTTTTGCTTTACATCATATTTTTAATCACTAATATTGGTTAGTTTAGTGTTACGTAAATGTAAAATATCCTTATGCAAAGTGTACAAATGTTCGCCGTAGAAACATTTATCAGTGTTTTTAGAAAAGTGCTTTTCGTTCACAAAACGGAAGCAAATACCATTCGAGTCGGATTTGAGAGAGCAGCAAAAGTTACCAAGTTTCCGAGATTTGTAAAAAAAGAGGAATTGATTTATGCCGGTACTGAGGCAGCTTGGTTTACACCACAAGAGTATACTAAATCCAAAACAATCTTGTATTTGCACGGTGGCGGTTATGTAATGGGTTCGTATAATACGCATAGTGCCTTAATTGGCAGAATAGCCCGAGCATCAAATTGCAAAGTATTGGCCATTAATTATAGGAAATCACCGGAAAATGCCTATCCATTGGCATTGCGAGATGCTTTAGATACTTATAAACAAATGATAGCCGATGGATATGAGAATATTTTTATTATGGGCGATTCTGCAGGAGGCGGTTTAACATTAGCCTTATTGCAATTAATCCGAAAATACCGCTTGCAAAAAGCAGCCGGAAGTGTATTGCTATCACCTTGGACAGATTTGACGTTGAGTGGTGAGAGTATTGAAACGAAAAAAGATAAAGACCCATTAATTACAAAACATTTATTAGAAATATTCTCTAAACGATATTATGCAGATGCAGATCCAAAAGATCCACTCATTTCACCTTTGTTTGCTGACGTAAAAGGTTTTCCACCTACATTAATACAAGTAGGTGGCCACGAAGTATTATTTGATGATTCTATTCGAATGGCACAAAAAATGAATAAATCAGGCGTGCAGGTTCGTTTAGAAATTTATGAGAATATGATGCATGTGTGGCAGTTTTTTGGAGGTATTGTGCCGGAAGCCAACAAAGCAATCGACGAAATTGGTGAATTCGTAAAATCAATTGAGGTGGTAACAAAAGCAGATAGATTAGATACACTGGCTGTATATTAATCTTATTACTTGTTTATCCATTTAAAATAAAATTATCTAAAATCATTTTGTATTTATAATCTATTTTTATAGGTTTGTGCGTATGTTAAATCGCTTTTCTATGAACATGGTATGTTGCTGTTGCATGACGGTATAAGAAAGGCTTTGACTATCGTATAATCATTAAATAAAGAATACAATGCCTTTCGTAATAGAAAGGCATTTTTTATATCATTTTTCTAAATTAAAATAATAAATAAAGTATGAGTAATTACAAATTTGAAACACTGCAAGTGCATGCAGGTCAAGAACCGGACCCAACAACAGGTGCGTTGGCAGTTCCTATTTATCAAAGCACTTCGTTCCAATTTAAAAATACTGACCACGCAGCGAACCTTTTTGGATTAAAAGAGTTCGGAAATATTTACACACGCATTATGAATCCAACTTCAGATGTGTTTGAGAAAAGAATTGCTGCTTTAGAAGGCGGTGTAGCAGCATTGGCTACAGCTTCCGGTATGTCCGCACAGTTTTTAGCATTAAACAACATTATGCAAGCCGGAGATAATTTTGTTACAACTTCTTACTTGTATGGTGGAACTTACAATCAATTTAAAGTTTCTTTTAAAAGATTAGGAATTGAAGCACGTTTTGCTGATGGCGATAATCCGGAAAGTTTTGAAAAATTAATTGATGATAAAACAAAAGCGATTTATTTAGAATCTATCGGAAACCCACGTGGTAATGTGCCTGATTGGGCAGCATTTAAAGCACTTTCTGAAAAATACGATTTACCATTAATCGTAGATAATACATTTGGTGCGGCTGGTTATATTTTTCAACCATTAAAACATGGAGCTCATGTAGTAGTAGCTGCTGCAACAAAATGGATTGGCGGACACGGCACTTCTATTGGTGGTGTTATTGTAGATGGTGGAAATTACAATTGGGGAAATGGAAAATATCCGCAATTTACTGAACCATCCGAAGGATATCATGGATTAAATTTCTGGAATGTATTTGGTACGCCCGGACCATTTGGAAATATAGCCTATATCATCCGTGCACGTGTTGAAGGACTTCGTGATTTTGGTGCATCCGGTTCACCATTTAATTCATTCTTATTTTTACAAGGATTAGAAACTTTATCCTTACGTGTAGAAAGACATAATCAAAATGCAATGGCATTAGCAAAATGGTTAGAGCAACATCCTAAAATAGAAAAGGTAACTTATACCGGATTAGAAAGTTCACCATACCACGCATTAGCAAAAAAATATTTAACCAATGGTTTTGGTTCTGTATTTACTTTTGATGTGAAAGGTGGATTTGATGCGGCAAAAAATTTCATCAATGCCTTAAAGTTAACATCGCACGTTGCCAACGTAGGTGATGTAAGAACGTTGGCGATTCACGCAGCATCTACTACACACGAGCAATTATCGGATGAAGACCAATTAGCTGCCGGAGTGTCAAAAGGTTCTGTGCTTGTAGCAGTTGGTATTGAACATATCGACGATATCAAAGCCGATTTTGATCAAGCTTTAAATGCTTAATATTTTTTATTGAAGTTGGGAGTTTTATTCCCAACTTCATTTTTTTATCATTTCAAATTTCTATGCAAACAAAAATACTTACACACAATCAACCCATCACTTTAGAATGTGGCGTTACACTTCCCAAAGTAGATATCGCATATACTACATTTGGCGAATTGAATGCCGACAAATCCAATGTTGTTTGGATATGTCACGCATTTTCTGCTAACTCCAATCCTTCGGAATGGTGGCCGGGCATGGTCGGGGATGGATTGTTTTTAGATCCCCAAAAATATTTCATTGTTTGTGTAAATATGTTAGGTTCTTGTTATGGTACCACCGGACCACTTTCCATCAATCCGGAAACAAATAAAAAATATTATGGCACCTTTCCGGTTGTTACGGTGCGCGATATGGTGCAAACACTCATCTTAGTTCGTAAGCATTTGCAAATAGAAAAAATCTTCTTTGCATGTGGTTTCTCGATGGGCGGACAACAACTGTTGGAATTTGTAATTCAAGAACCAACCGTGTTCGAAAATATTTTATTAGGTGCTACCAATATCAAACATTCACCTTGGGGAATTGCATTTAACGAATCAC
Source organism: uncultured Chitinophagales bacterium (assembly GCA_964507125.1). Classification (GTDB taxonomy): domain Bacteria; phylum Bacteroidota; class Bacteroidia; order Chitinophagales; family JADIYW01; genus JADJSS01. The sequence continues at coordinate 40,109 of CAZDOT010000004.1, forward strand.
AACGTTTAGCGATTTATGCCGATCAAACTTTTGGTGAAGAATGCGATGATGCAGGCGCAAATGGCTTGAAAGCAGCACGTAGTATTGGTTTGTTGTCGTATCGAAATTATAAGGCATACAACAGAACTCAATCAGATGATGACAATACAAAATTAGAGCATTTTAAAGTTTGTTCATATCAACAATATCAAGGTGAAAAATTAGTGAAGCGTTTTAATGCTTACTCTTATAATATTTTATCCAAAGCAATGGATAATCACAATATCACTCGTGGACGCGGTGATGCAAAGTCGGTATTGTCTTCCGTAAAATGTAATACATTGGTGTTAGGAATTACTTCTGATTTTTTGTATCCATTAGAAGAACAACAATTATTAGCATCATTAATTCCGCATAGTTTATTTGTAGAAATAGATTCTGATTTTGGACACGATGGTTTCTTAATTGAGAACGAACAAATGTCTAAAATATTGAGTGCATTTTTAAAAGTCGGATAAAACTTTTTTGCTATTTTGTTTTTTCATTTTTATTGTTCTAATTCAGCTAAGAATTTTGGCCATAATTTATTTTCTGCTTTTGGAAAAAAGAAACCTCGATGCCCCAATTTTTTTATTCCATAATCTGTAGCTTGCAAAGTTTCTATTGATTTATCCGCATGCGTATATAAATCTAAAATGTAGTCACAACTTTTTCTATTTGCAATGCCATCATCAGCCAAGTGGTACGCTTTTACTTTATTTTTTATAGTATGAAAATAGAATGGAATATTTTTGTTATGAAAATAAGAAACAAAGAAATCCGGTTGACTACACCAATAACCTAATTCTTGAATGATATGTTTTGGGAAACCACCTTTTACTCCAAAAATTTCATTATTCATATATCCATAAATTCGTACAGTAAGTGCTACAATAACTTTCCAGAAAAACAACATGCCTATTTTTCTTGTGAAAGATAAATTACCAACGTAACCATTGGCACAAGCTACTAAAAATAGTTTGTCGAATTGTTTCGCACTTTTAGCAAAACCTAAAAATTGACCACCGGAACTATGACCAACAATATATTTTTTTTCAGATGTATATTTTTGTAAAATAAATAGACATACACTTTCAATATCCAATAACCATGTTTCGTGCCGAACGTTAGATTTGAAATTTTGTGCATCCGTGTAATCATATGTTATAGCGACATATCCATTTTTACATAGATATTCAGCAAACTTCCAATACACACGTTGTGGTATGCACGTACCCGTATTTATTTGCACTACACCTTTAATATCTGCATCCGGAGTACGTACCGTTAAATCAATTGTACTACCCGATTGGGATGTCATTGGAATGGTATCTATTTTCATACAAAGTTTTGATATAGAATTCTAAGTTAAGCATGAAATTAGAACTTCGTATTTCTTTGTCTATTTTTTTATATTTTCGATTAAAATTATCAAATAAATTTTCATCGTAGAATTATAAAATGGCAACAATATATCTCATTCGTCACGGACAAGCACAATTTGGAATGGAAGAGTATGACGCACTTTCACCTATAGGAATTGAACAAGCCAAGTTGTTAGGAATAAATTTAGTGCAACGCAACATACAACCAACTAAAATTTTTTCCGGTGCCATGCAGCGGCATCAACAAACCACCTCTTTTTGCTTACAAAATATGCAATTGTCAGTTGATATGGTGCAAACAGAAGCCAGTTGGAATGAGTTTGATCATCGCGATGTAATTGCTAAATATGATACACGATATGCTGATTTGAACCAGCTAAAACAAGATATTTTTTTAGATAAAAATCCCAAACAGAAAATTCTTGAAATCATTAAAGGTGCTGTTGTTCGTTGGACTAGCGGACAACACGATGATTATATTGAATCGTGGACAGCTTTTTGCGAACGCATACAAAAAGGATTACAACAGGTAGTAGAACAATCGGAAGAAAACGATATAATTTTTGTCTTTACTTCTGGTGGAAGCATCTCTGTAGTAATGCAACAACTCTTAGATTTATCTATCCAAAAAACATTTGAACTACAATTAAATATTGCCAACGCTTCTATTACAAAATTAAAAACAGGAACCTTAGGCTTGCGATTACTTTCTTTCTCTGATTACGCTCATTTTGAAGGCGAACACGCTAATTTACTAACATATAGATAGATAAATTGTAACTTGTTGTGTGGTTTAAATTTCGAGGTAACAGAAAAAAATCTTTATTAAATTAAACGGCACAATTCGTTTTTTGTAAACATTTCTTCGTTTAATTAACGAAAGTTAATTTCCAATGCAAGCATTGTTTTTTCTAAATTATTGATTATTTTTATCAAACGAACGTTTGGTTTGTATAGTAACTTGAATTTTTGTATTAGAAAATAGAATTGTTTAACTGAATTTTTTAAATTTTAAATAACGTATTAAAATGGCAGAAGCTTATATTTATGATTGCGTGCGAACACCACGCGGCAAAGGCAAAAAAAACGGTGCCTTACACGAAGTAACACCAACCGAACTTTTAGCACAAATGCTAAAAGCACTACAAAAAAGAAATAATTTAGATACTTCTTTAGTAGAAGATGTAATTGTTGGATGCGTAACACCAATAGGAGATCAAGGCGGAAATATTGCGAAAACAGCCGTTATGATGGCAGATTATCCAATCAATGTTCCAGGATTTCAATTAAATCGTTTCTGTGCATCTGGTTTAGAAGCCGTGAATTTAGCAGCCATGAAAGTGCGATCCGGTTGGCAAGATTTAATTATCGCAGGCGGCGTTGAGTCGATGTCACGCGTTCCAATGGGATACGATGGCGGTGCTTGGGTTTTAGATATGCGTGTAAATAATCACACAAACTTTGTGCCTCAAGGTATCAGCGCCGATTTAATAGCTACTATCGAAAATTTTTCAAGAGAAGATTGCGATAATTATGCTTTGCGTTCTCAAAAATTAGCTGCCATTGCAAAGGCAGAAGGCCGCTTTAATAAATCAATCGTTCCGATTGTAGATATCAATGGATTAACCATCTTAGCTGAAGATGAATATAATAGACCGGATACAACTTTAGAAGGCTTGTTGTCATTGGCACCTTCTTTCCAAATGATGGGTGAAATGGGATTTGATAATACGGCGTTGGAAGTTTATACATCGGTAGAAAGAATTAATCACGTACACACACCCGGAAACTCTTCCGGAATTGTAGATGGTGCAAGTTTAGTATTAATCGGCTCCAAAGAAATTGGAGAAAAATTAGGAATAAAACCACGTGCTAAAATTGTAAGTATGGGTGTTACTTCAACGGATCCAACTATAATGTTGACAGGTCCTGGACCGGCATCCAAAATCGCATTAAAAAAAGCCGGAATGACAATCAACGATATTGATTTAGTGGAGATGAACGAAGCATTTGCTTCAGCCGTATTGCGTTTACAACGCGATATTGATGTTCCAGACGAAAAATTAAATGTTAATGGTGGTGCTATTGCATTAGGGCATCCACTTGGTGCGACAGGTGCTATGATATTAGGAACTATAGTAGATGAATTGGAACGTACAAACAAATCCACCGGCTTAGCAACACTTTGTGTTGGGGGTGGAATGGGCGTTACTACAATTGTAGAATTAGTGTAAAATAAAATCATAACATCGTTTTTATGTATTTCGAATTGCTTAAATAATAAATCAAAAAAATGTTTAAATACGAAAAAGACTCAGATAATATTGTAACTATTACAATGGATATGCAAGGCCGAAGTGCCAATGTCATTAATGAAGAATTCGGCAAACTTTGGCTCGAAACTATCGACCGACTTACTGCTGAAAAAAATGACATCGCTGGTGTTATTTTGACATCAGCTAAATCCACTTTCTTTGCCGGAGCAGATATAGATAATCTTTACAAACAAACCGATGCTAAATTAATTTTTAATATGTGCGAAGGTTTGAAAGCTCAATTACGTCGCTTAGAAACATTAGGAAAACCGGTTGTTGCAGCACTAAACGGAACTGCATTAGGTGGCGGTTTAGAGATTGCATTAGCGTGCCATTATCGCATTGCGTTAAACAATCCAAAAGCACAATTCGGATTGCCGGAAGTTGGCTTAGGCTTGTTGCCCGGCGGAGGTGGCATCATTCGTCTTACGCGCATGATAGGCTTACAACCGGCTTTGCCTTTATTATCAGAAGGAAAAAGATTAAAAGTTAAAGAAGCCTTAAGCAATGGCATAATTAATGAAATTGCAGAAACTCCGGAAGATATGTTTGCGAAAGCAAAAGCTTGGATTAAAGCTAATCCGAAAGCCATCAATCCTTGGGATGATAAAGGCTTTAAGTTTCCGGGCGGCGATGCAAAAAATCCAAAAGTTGCTAGTATGATTCCGATTGTTCCGGCTATGACCAAAAAGAAAACACATGGAAATTATCCGGCAGTGGAAGCCATTATTAATACAGCAGTAGAAGGTTCTGTCGTAGATTTTGATACTGCATGTCGAATTGAATCGCGTTATTTTACATCCTTAGCAGTAGGGCAAGTTTCCAAAAATATGATTAATACTTTTTGGTACAACTTAAATGCAATTAATGCCGGAGGTTCTCGCCCAAAAGGATATGAAAAATATACAACTAAAAAAGTAGGTGTGTTAGGTGCAGGTATGATGGGAGCAGGCATTGCGTATGTAACAGCACTTTCCGGAATGGAAGTAGTGTTGAAAGATGTGAGTGTAGAAGCTGCAGAGAAAGGAAAAGCATATTCTGAAGGATTACTTAAAAAACGCGTATCCAAAGGTAAAATGACAAAAGAAAAAGCTGATGAAGTTTTAAATAGAATCAAAGCTACTGACAAACCGGATTTTGATGGCTGCGATTTAATCATCGAAGCTGTTTTTGAAGATAGAGCATTAAAAGCAAAAGTAACACAAGAAGCAGAAGCTGCAATGTTGCCGGAAGGTACATTTGCGTCGAATACTTCTACTTTGCCGATAACAGGTTTAGCAACTGCTTCAACTCGTCCAAAACAATTTATCGGATTGCATTTCTTTTCTCCGGTAGATAAAATGCCATTAGTAGAAATTATTTGCGGTAAAGAAACCGATGATGCTACCTTAGCAAAAGCATTTGATTATGTATTACAAATTAAGAAAACGCCAATCGTTGTTAACGATTCTCGTGGTTTTTATACCTCACGTGTTTTCTCAACTTATGTAATGGAAGGTATTGCTATGTTGGGCGAAGGTCAACATCCTAAAGCTATTGAAAATGCCGGATTGAAAGCCGGAATGCCGGTTGGTCCTTTAGCACTAACAGATGAAGTAAGCATGAAGTTGATGGATCATATTCGCAAACAAACGGAGCAAGATTTAGCAGCCGAAGGCAAAGCGGCACCACATCATCCAGGATTTGCAGCGTGTGAAAAAATGTTGGCAGCAAATCGTCCGGGGAAAGCTGCAGGTGCCGGTTTTTATGAATATCCGCAAGGTGGAACAAAATATCTTTGGCCTGAATTGACGAATTTATTTCCACAACAAACACCTTTAGCACAACAAGAAATGATAGATAGAATGTTAATCGTACAAGCATTAGATACAGTTCGATGCTTGGAAGAAGGTGTTTTGCGTTCGGTTGCCGATGCCAATATTGGTTCTATTTTCGGTTGGGGCTTTTCACCATTTAACGGTGGAACATTGCAATACATTAATGGAGCAGGTTTGAAAAATGTAATTGAGCGTGCGAAGCAATTAGAAGCTAAATATGGCGAACGATTTGCTGTGCCAAAATTATTACAAGAAAAAGCAGATAAAGGTGAATTATTTGTAGATTAAACGTATGTTGTTTTAGTAAGAAAATGCCGAGTAAAAACTCGGCATTTTTTATTGGACTAAATAGTTGTATGAAGTAAAATGGATATCTATTAATTGACATTTTATATTTTATAGCTTATAGCTTTTTTTGGATAACTGATAAATTTTCAATTAGTAAACTTAGAAAGATGTAATGAAAAAGTATCGGTGTCTGTAAAACGGTTTTGCATTCATTAACATACATCACGTATAATTAATTTTTCCACGATTAAAAAGTTAATAACATTCACTTTTTGTGACTTTCCTTTTCTGTATTTTATTCTATTTTTGCCGACTTTCAAATGAAGATTATGATGATGTTAGAAGAATTAGTTTCCAAAGAAACCTTGATAGAAATTGGACAAGTACAAGCCACTATTTCCTTACTCGACGAAGGAGCCACCATACCATTCATTGCACGTTACCGCAAAGAAAAAACAGGCAGTTTAGATGAAGTCGAAATCAGTTTAATTAATAGCAGCATCAAAAAATATAGAGATATTGAAAAACGAAAAATTGCTATTTTAAAATCCATTGAAGAGCAAGGAAAATTAACCGACGCATTAAAAGAAAAAATAGACAATTGCTTTGACGCAGCTATCTTAGAAGATATTTACTTGCCTTTCAAACCAAAACGCAAAACCAAAGCCAGTATCGCCAAAGAAAAAGGATTAGAACCATTAGCAACTTTAATTTTCAAACAACAAGAACGCGATGTGCAGTCAAAAGCAGAAGCTTATATAACAGACGAAGTTCCAACAGTTGAAGAGGCTTTGCAAGGTGCACGCGATATCATGGCAGAGTGGATAAATGAAGATATGATAGTGCGTGGTTTAGTTCGTAAACAGTTTGAGCAATGTGCAACCGTAAAAACAAAAATTGCCTACGGTAAAGAGGATGATAAAGAAGCACAAAAATTTCGAGATTATTTTGATTGGGAAGAGCCACTAAAAAATTGTCCATCACACCGCATGTTGGCAATGCGTCGAGGCGAAGCCGATGGATTCTTGTATTTCCACATCGCACCGGATGAAGAACAAATGATAGATATTTTACAACATCGTGTAATAAAAGGGAACAATGCCGCATCCGAACAAGTATCCATCGCATTAAAAGATGCCTACAAACGTTTAATGAAATTCTCTATCGAACTTGAATTCAGAAACCTTTCTAAAGAAAAAGCCGACAAGGAAGCCATCAATGTTTTTGTGAAAAACTTACGACAATTATTACTGTCGCCAGTATTAGGACAAAAGCCCATTTTGGCCTTAGATCCCGGATTTGTAACTGGCTGCAAATTGGTTTGTTTAGATGATAAAGGCACACTTTTAGAAGACAGTGTCATCTATCCGCATCCACCACAAAACAAAAAACGTGATGCAGAAGATATTGTTCGTGGTTTAATGTATAAACACAACATCCAAACCATTGCCGTCGGCAACGGAACAGCAGGCAGAGAAACCGAAGATTGGCTCAATAGCTTACATTGGGAAAAAAAGCCTGCAATATTTTCCGTGAACGAAAGCGGTGCATCCATTTATTCTGCTTCCGAAGTTGCACGCCAAGAATTTCCCGATAAAGATGTTACCGTTCGTGGTGCCATTTCTATCGGTCGCCGCTTGATGGATCCTTTGGCAGAACTCGTAAAAATTGATCCAAAATCCATTGGTGTCGGTCAATATCAGCACGATGTTAATCAATTTCAACTCAAGCAATCACTGGATGAAACCGTAGTTAGTTGCGTAAGTCAAGTCGGTGTTAACTTAAATACGGCCAGCAAACATTTGCTCATGTACGTTGCCGGTTTGGGCGAAAGTATAGCCGAAAATATAGTGCAATATCGAACCGAAAAAGGCGGCTTCAAAAACCGAAAAGAGTTATTGCAAGTCAGCCGTTTGGGTGAAAAAGTTTTTGAACAATCAGCCGGATTTTTACGCATTGCCGATGCCGAAAATCCGTTAGATAACAGTGCTGTACATCCGGAACGCTATGCGTTGGTAGAACAAATGGCGGCCGACCAACAAGTCAGCATAACCGAGCTTTTAAAAAACAAAGAAGTACGCTCCGACATTAAATTGCAACACTATATTTCGCCGGAAGTCGGCTTGCCTACGTTGCAAGATATTTTTAAGGAATTGGAAAAACCAGGCAGAGATCCGCGCGACGAAATTCAGGTATTTGAGTTCGATGCCACCATCAAAAGTATCCATGATGTGCGTGCCGGTATGGTCGTTCCGGGCATCGTTACCAACATCACCAACTTCGGTTGCTTCGTCAACATTGGCGTTAAGCAAGATGGACTAATTCATATTTCCGAGTTGGCAAATAAATTCATCAAAGACCCGAACGAAGTGGTGAAATTGCAGCAAGCCGTTCGTGTAAAAATTATTGATGTCGATACACAACGTAATCGAATTATGTTGAGTAAAAAACTAGCCGAGTAATAACAATAATTGTTGTAATAATTTGGGCGTGCCGGCAGCTGTACACAATGCCTACGCACGCCGTCAGGCTGTTCGCTCCAATCTTTTTTGCCACGCACTGGCTAAGCGAAAAAAGTATTTCCGCTTCCATCCTTCACGCAAAAAAAATGGAACTACAAATGGAATGTCAACTATTTTTCACAATGCCGCATTGATAGAATCTACCACAGCTTTGGCATCGCCAATCTCATAAAAATCAACACCTAAAAAATTAATAAAGTGATTGTTGGCTGCAGCACAATCTTGTACACGTTTGCCCACCACCGCTCTTGAGTTTGCTTGTGGAGCCAAGCTCTTGTCTGGCACTGTAACGCCAGGCAACAATTCTTTTTGAAGCCAATGGTTTACTAAATATAATTCTTTTGTTCCACTACCACCACGGTTCACATCTGTATCAAATTCACTCACATTTTTATACGTGTATTTTGTATCAAAAGTAGTGCCCCAAGCATACATTAAATAGGCATTTCTCGGCGTTTTATTAAACTCCACAAATAACACCAAACGTTGGTTGCTATCCACCATAGTTTGCAAAGTAGGCCATGCACCACCTGTATGTGTGTAGGTCATTTTATCCAAACCTATACTATCTATGGCTTTTTGTAATTGCTCGTTGGAGCCTTCATTTTGAAATATAATGGTTACAACTTCATTGGTATTTGCCAATAAAAAACTTTTTACTTCTTGTAAGGCATCCACTAATTTTTGCTTACCCAATAATTCTGCACCATGATAAGTGAGCGCAATACCACCGGTGCCATCATATGTGTCCAACATCAAGCCACGTACACCATTTTCTAATTGATGTGTAATAGAGTGTGTTTGGTTCGGCATACTAAATCCTTTCTCCGTATTGTTCATGGAGTTGTGCGTCATCAAAAAACAAACTTTATCGTATTTTTTAGTTAATAGATATGGTTGCTCTATTGTTTCAGGTTTGGTACAAGCCACCACGCTCAAAATACACAACATTAATATGTATTTAAATTTTACTTTATAGTTCAACATGTGTATAGTTTATATTTTTTTGTAAATTAGTTACGTTTATGATTTCAAAAATAATAAACTTTCATACAAATACATGAAACAATGACTAATAAAACGAATACATCCATTTTTTCTAAACTTTTTAAAGATTCCACGATAGAGGAACATTTAAATGTGTTTCCTAATAAAGTAGGCTCACATGGATACGATGCTTGGGGTTTCAATATTAAAAATATGAAATACAACATGCGTTTTGTAAAGTATTTGTATGAGAAATTTTATAAAGTAGAGGTAAGTGGATTAGAAAATATTCCGAAAGAAGGTCGATGTTTATTAATAGCCAACCACAGTGGTCAACTTCCGTTTGATGGATTGTTGATAGGTTATGCATTAGTTACCAATCCTCATGGCCCCAGAGTACCCAAAGCGATGATAGAACGTTTTTTACCATCTGTTCCGTTTATTGGAAATTGGTTGAATTCTATTGGTGCAGTTATTGGCGATCCGGTAAATTGTGAACGTATGCTGGAAAATGAAGAAGCCATCGTTGTTTTTCCGGAAGGTGTACGTGGTTCTAATAAATTATATAAACATCGCTATCAATTACAACGATTTGGCACCGGATTTATGCATTTAGCCATGCAGCATCAAACACCTATTATTCCGGTAGGAATTGTAGGTATGGAAGAAACTATTCGTTCCTATGCCGACATAAAACCCTTAGCGAAAATTTTGGGTATGCCGGTGGCACCATTAGTTCTGCCGTACATTTTCCCTTCCAAAGTATATATTCATTTTGGAGAGCCGTTATACTTTAAGAATGATGTATATAAAGATAAAGATATTAATGCCAGAGTAGAAACAGTAAAGCAAGCAATACATGAACTAGTGCAAATAGGCTTAACAGACAGAAATACTTATTATGCAGCAAAAAAAATCAAAATAGAAAATCAAAAATAAACAACGAATAATGGAACCCAAAAAGAAGATATTAGTAACCGGTGCTGCCGGCGCTTTAGCAAAAAAAGTAATCGAACATCTGAAAAAAGAATACAAAATTATTGCTGTCGATTTTCGTACTAAAGTAGATTTAGGTATTCCTGTAGAAAGCTATAAAGTAGATTTTAATAAACGCATTTTTGAAGATATTTTCAGAGAACATGAGTTTGATGGAATCATTCATTTAGGACGTATTTCTGCACAAGAGCTTAATCGCTTTACTCGATACAATGCCAACGTTACCGGCACTCGAAAATTACTCGATTTAGCACGTAAATACAATGTGCCAAAAGTATTGGTATTGTCCACCTATTTCGTTTATGGTGCATCAGCATATAATCCATCTTTATTAGATGAATTAACACCGTTAAAAGCATCTGAGTTAACCATGGATTTGGTAGATTCTGTAGAGTTAGAAAATCTTTGTAATATCTATTTATACAAACATCCCGAATTAAACATCACCATTCTTCGCCCATGCAATATTGCTGGCCCGGGCGTGCGTAATACTTTCTCTAAATTATTATCCGAGAAACGCTCTCCGGTTTTATGGGGCTTTTCTCCTTTAATGCAATTTATTCATATCGATGATATGCGCGATGCCATTTGTTTGGCATTTGAAAAAAATATTCGTGGTGTATATAATATCGCACCTGAAGATTATATCAGCTTACAAGATGCCATCAAAGCAGCCGGTGCTAAAACGATTCCTATTCCATCCATTCCGCCAAGTTTAACGGAATCTATCTCTAAATATTTACAATGGAAATCTTTTCCACCGTATTTGATTAATTATTTTAAATATCCGGTAATTATTGATGGCCGATTATTTACTAAAACATTCGGATTTAAACCAAAGAAAACCTTACAAGATATTTTTACGTATTATAAAAGCTTGAAGTGATTTGATTTATCCAACAAAGAATTACACAGCATATTTGGAATCACCTATTGGTTGCATCGAAATGAAGGCAACTGAAAAGGGCATTTTTAAAATTGATTTTGTGGAGCAACTTACTGCTCCAATAAATGAAAATGCTATTACGCAAATTGCCAAAGAACAATTACAAGCCTATTTCAAGAAAGAACGAACTGTTTTTACCTTTCCTATAGAATTACGTGGTACGGATTTTCAACGAAAAGTTTGGATGCAACTACAAACTATTCCATTTGGAAAAACTTGTTCCTATTTGCAAATAGCACAACAACTAGGCGATGAAAAATGCATACGTGCAGCCGCTTCTGCAAATGGCAAAAATCCGATTGCCATCGTCGTTCCATGTCATCGCGTTATCGGTAAAGATGGCTCATTAACAGGGTATGCCGGCGGACTTTGGCGGAAGAAATGGCTGTTGGAACACGAACATAGTATTCCATCTCAAACCGTACTGTTTTAATGCAAGTGTGTTATTAAAAATTAACGCGGGAACTTTTTGGGTATTTTGTACATTTGTATCTTCTAAAAAATATTTAATCACTAAATTATTCTTTTAAAAAAATGGGAAAAAGAGTCTTAATTATCGGTGCAGGTGGCGTAGGCAATGTAGTCGTGCGTAAGTGTGCTTCCGTTCCGGAAGTTTTTAGCGAAATTATGTTGGCAAGCCGTACCAAGTCAAAGTGTGATGCGATTGCTGCTGACATTAAAACGATGAAAATCCAAACGGCTGCTTTAGATGCTGATAATGTGCCGGAAATTGTTGCTTTAATCAACGAATTTAAACCGGATTTAGTGATGAATATCGCATTGCCTTATCAAGATTTAACGATTATGGATGCGTGTTTGGAAACCGGCGTTCATTATTTAGATACGGCAAATTATGAACCCAAAGATGAAGCAAAATTTGAGTATTCTTGGCAATGGGCTTATCAAGAACGCTTTAAAGAAAAGGGCATCATGGCATTGTTGGGTTGCGGCTTCGATCCGGGACAATCACAAATTTATGTGGCACATGCTGCCAAACATCATTTCGATGAAATGCATTATTTAGATATTGTAGATTGCAACGCAGGCGACCACGGACAAGCATTTGCCACCAACTTTAATCCGGAAATCAATATCCGTGAGATTACGCAAGATGGAAAATATTGGGAAAATGGCGAATGGAAAATTATTCCGGCAATGTCTATCCATAAACCAATTGAATATCCAAACATCGGACCTAAAGAATCCTATTTGTTGTATCACGAAGAATTGGAATCTTTAGTGAAAAATTTCCCAACTATTAAACGTGCTCGTTTTTGGATGACATTTGGTGCACAATATTTAAAACATTTAGAAGTAATGCAAAACATCGGCATCACTTCCATTAAACCGATTTTATTCCAAGGAAGAGAAATTATTCCGATAGAATTTTTGAAAGCTTTGTTACCGGAGCCGGGTTCTTTAGGCGAAAATTATTCCGGTGAAACATCTATCGGTTGCCAAATAAAAGGTATTAAAGATGGAAAAGACAAAACATATTTTATTTGGAATAACTGCAAACATCAAGATGCCTACAATGATTCGAAAGCACAAGGTGTTAGCTACACAACAGGTGTTCCGGCAATGTTAGGAGCGAAGTTGATGTTGGAAGGTATTTGGATGAAACCGGGTGTGTATAATACGGAAGAAATGGATCCGGATCCGTTCATGTCGCAAATCGGAAAATATGGTTTGCCTTGGCATGAA
>CAZDOT010000004.1:53186-115111 GCA_964507125.1 uncultured Chitinophagales bacterium
GCTCCATGTTGGTGCCAACAGAATTTGCTAAAAAAGCCGTCATTCATGGAACCATTGCAACAGTTTCTGATCCGCATGAAATTGCCAATGTACTTGGAAAAACAGGCGTTTATTACATGATAGAAAATGGAAATAAAAGTCCGTTTAAATTTAATTTCGGTGCACCATCTTGCGTGCCGGCAACTTATTTTGAAACAGCAGGTGCGGAAATTACGGCTGATGATATTGATGAATTATTGGCGAGAAATGACATTAACTATTTGGCAGAAATGATGAATTATCCGGGTGTGTTGCATCGCGATAAATTAGTGATGGATAAAATTACTATTGCACAAAAATACAATAAACCCATAGATGGTCATGCTCCAGGTTTAAAAGGCGAAGATGCCGTAAATTATATACAAGCAGGCATTTCTACCGACCATGAATGTTTTACGTTTGAAGAAGCAAAATTCAAATTAGAGCACGGTATGAAAGTGCTGATACGCGAAGGAAGTGCCGCCAAAAACTTTGAAGCATTAATTGACTTATTGCACGATTATCCAAACGAAATTATGTTTTGTTCTGATGATAAACATCCGGATGATTTGATGTTAGGACACATCAATTTATTGGTGCAACGAGCTATTGCAAAAGGAATTCCTCTATTTAATGTATTAAAAGCGGCTTGTATAAATCCTGTTTTACATTATAATTTGGATGTTGGTTTATTAAGAGAAAATGATGCAGCTGATTTTATTATAGTAGCTGATTTGATAAATTTGTCTATTCTGTCAACGTATATCGATGGAAAAGAAGTAGCAAAAAATGGAAAAAGTTTAATAGAAACGCAACCGGAAAAATGTATTAATCATTTTAATATAGCACCAAAACAAGAAGATGATTTTCGTTTGCCATTAACAACATTCAAGGTTCGAGTTATTGAGGTCTTGGATGGCCAACTAATTACGCATGAACAAATTGGAAATTGTGTTATAGATGAAAATGGAAATGCTGTTTCAAATGTTGAAAATGATATTTTAAAAATCGCAGTAGTAAATCGTTATCACGAAGCACCTATTGCAATGGCATTTATTAAAAATTTCGGATTGAAAAAAGGTGCATTAGCATCGTCTGTTGCACATGATTCACATAATGTAATTGTGGTTGGTGTTGATGATGTAAGTATGTGTGAGGCAGTAAATTCCATCATAAAGGAAAAAGGTGGTTTAGCAGTTTTTGATGGTGCAACAGCACAAGTATTGCCGTTGCCCGTTGCCGGATTGATGAGTACGGATAGTTGCGAAGTTGTTGCGGAAAAATATACTGAATTGGTGAAAACTGTAAAGGAATTAGGTTGCACATTACAGTCGCCATTTATGTCGCTTTCCTTTATGGCTTTGTTAGTTATACCCAACTTAAAACTGAGTGATAAAGGTTTGTTTGATGGCAATACATTTCAATTTTGTAATTTGATGGTAGAATAAGTAATTTTGATAAAGAAATATAGTAGTAATAAAAATTAAAATGAAATACGACAAAATACCATCGCCGGCGTATGTGTTGGAAGAAGAGAAATTAATTAAAAATTTAGAGCTTTTAAAAAGAGTGCAAGCGGAAGCCGGTGTACATATTATATGTGCATTAAAAGGATTTTCATTTCATCAGGTGTTTCCATTGGTGAAGCAGTATTTATATGGTGCTACGGCAAGCTCGCTACACGAAGCAAAGTTGGTTTTTGATAAAATGCATGTAAAAGCACATACGTATTGTCCGGTGTATGTACCCGATGAATACGATGAAATCCAAGCAATATCTTCACATATTACGTTTAATTCTTTGTCGCAATATGAACGCTATAAATCCAAAATGAAATCGGATATTTCGTATGGTTTGCGTGTAAATCCGGGTTATTCCGAAATAGAAACCGATTTGTATAATCCGGCTTCGCCGAATTCTCGTTTAGGTATTTTTCATACACATTTAGGAGATACTTTGCCGGATGGTATTGATGGCTTGCATTTTCATGCTTTGTGCGAAAATACATCATACACATTAGAGCGTGTTTTGGATTCTTTTATAAACTTGTATCATCCATTAATACAACAAGCGAAATGGCTGAATTTTGGTGGAGGTCATTTAATTACACGTAAAGATTATGAACCAGAACATTTAATTCAGGTTTTGAAAAATTTCAAACAAAAATATCCTAATATTCAAGAAATTATTTTGGAACCAGGAAGTGCGGTTGGTTGGCAAACCGGTGTGTTGGTTTCTACCGTTTTAGATATCGTACACAATGGTGATATACCTACAGCGATGTTGGATGTGTCGTTTACTTGCCACATGCCGGATTGCTTGGAAATGCCATATAAACCTACGGTTTTGAATACGGTAGAACTTAGTGCCTTCGAATATAATTTAGGCGGTATGAGTTGTTTGGCAGGCGACTTTATGGGTACTTGGTTTTTTGAAAAAGAATTGCAAGTAGGTGATGTCGTT
This sequence comes from uncultured Chitinophagales bacterium, assembly GCA_964507125.1. GTDB lineage: Bacteria > Bacteroidota > Bacteroidia > Chitinophagales > JADIYW01 > JADJSS01. The sequence goes on from CAZDOT010000004.1 coordinate 55,668, forward strand.
ATTTTTGATGATATGATTCACTATACAATGGTTAAAACTTCCACGTTTAATGGAATTAATTTGCCGGATATTGGTATATTGAAAACCGATAATTCGTACGAAATTATTCAAACGTATGGATACGATGATTATAAAAATAGATTGAGTTAATAAAGCGATAAACATGCAAAAAATTCTTGATAATTTATACCGACGTGCAGAACGATTAATTACTTCGGATTCGAGATTAGCGACATTGCTGGATGACGTTTTTTTGAAAGTGGGTGAGTTGACAGAAGAGTTTTATAAAATTCATGATTCTGTAATTGCACTCGCAAGAATGATGCGCGCATGGCTGGCGGGCGATTATAAAAATATCTCCAAACGCTCTATTATAGCGGCAGTTGCTGCGTTGATTTATTTTGTCAATCCGTTGGATATTATTCCGGATTTTATTCCCATTATTGGACAATTAGATGATATTCTGGTGTTGGGTTATTTGATAAAATATTTGAATAAAGAAATAGAACGATTTATGGCTTGGGAAGAAGAACAAAGTAAACAACATCCTTCACAATGAAAGCCGATTCTGTATTAGATAATTTTGTTGGGAAATACTATCCTGAAACCTTATTGAAAGTGAAAGAACTAATGGCATCTAATGTGCTGTTAGAAAAATTATTAAAACAAGTATATTCAAAATTAGATACGACTGTTCAGAAATATGCCGACCATTTTGAACGCATTAAAGTGGTGTTGCGTATGATGGAAGCTTGGCGAACAAAGGCATACAGAGATGTTTCTAAAAGCTCCATAGCTATCAGTATTTTAGTGTTGTTGTATATAGTAAGCCCAATAGATATTTTTCCAGATTTTATTCCCATTATTGGCGGTTTAGATGATGTGTTGCTAATTGGTTTTTTACTAAAAATTATCGACAAGGAAATAGAAAAATTCCTGAAATGGGAAAGTGGTTGTTAGTCAATAGTCGATAGTCGATGGTCAATAGTCAATAGTCAATGGTCAATAGTCGATGGTCAATAGTCGATGGTCAATAGTCAGTAATATAAATCTAAAATCACTCATCTCACATCTCACATCTCACAATCAACATTAGACTAATCCTTTTTTATAAGCAATTTTCAATAAAGCGGCAGTGTTGTTGACGTTCAATTTAGCCAACATATTTTTTCGATGTGTTTCTACCGTGTTTTTACTAATGAATAATTTTGTGGCAATGTCTTGTGAGGTTAATCCTAATGCGATGAGTTGTAGAATTTCTAATTCGCGTTGCGTTATCTGTGCGGCTAATTCATCGTAGTTTTTATCGTCTTCCTCATCTGCATTGGAAATGGAAGTGATGAGTTTTTCTTGTGCTTCTTGGTCCAAATATGCTTTATCTTGATATACGGTGTCAATGGCTTTCAATAAGTCATCTTTAGAAATATTTTTCAAGACATAACCTTTTGCACCAATCTCCAAACACTCTTTAATAAAGCGTGGTTCGCTGTGCATGGTAAGCATTAATATTTTAATATCAGGATTTGTTTTTTTTAGCACTTTGGTTGCTTCAATGCCATCCATTTCCGGCATATTGATATCCATTAACACAACATCTGGATTGGCTACTTTAATACGTTCTATTGCTTGTTTTCCGTTATGTGCTGTGCCTGCAATTTTTATATTGGGTTCATCTTCTAATAATGAAATAATGCCATCTAAAAAAATTTGGTGATCATCCACTACAAATACATTAATTTCTTGCATACGTTTTTAGTTTAGTACAAAGTTATTCCTTATTTATCAAAAATTGAGCCGTATTATAAATATTTAAGAAAAGAAAAGAATTTCCTTGTTTTTAAGTAGTCAAAATTGGCTTCATTGAGGTAAGCTTCTCGCTCAAAGGATATATTTTGATATGCCTTTTGCATATTTCTATAAATGAGTAATCGAAAAAAGAATTCTGTATAATACCACAAAATAAATGGAATAAAAAATAATTCTAATTGTTGGTAGATGTGGATGAGTTCGTGGTTAACGAAGGTTTTATCTTGTTTTAATTCCTTTTTGTTTAAAATAATAAATGGAAAAATGGTGATGCCGGCTACTTCTTTAGGTGTAAACCATTTAATAAACCAAGGGCTGATGAGTATCCACATCTTTCAAAGTTAATGAAATTTGAGTTTGAAATAGGTTGACTTTTTTTGCAATTTGAAAATTGATTTTCTAATTAAATAGGTGTTTTATTTTCTAATCTAAATTGCATATCATTCAAAATTTTTTCTTTCCAACTATCACTTCCAATCATTGCAGAAAATTGTGCTTTATAAGCATCAATATCCAAAACTTCTAAATTCATTTTTAATGTTTTGAATAAGTTTGGAAATAGACTTTTGTCTGGAATTTGTACATGATGCAAACCGCCACTATAAGCAAATGCTATTTTGCCGTTTTGCAAACCCATTAAAATATCTACTATTCCGGAGCGAACATTCATTTTGTTGCCACTAACATCCATACCGCCTGCTCGTTTCATTCTTCCTTCCGGCACTATCAAAATAACAGAATCATCATAAATAGATTCCAAAAAATCTGTCCATGTTTCATCTCTTTTTCGGGTGATAGACATAATGCCGGGATTGAATAATTTAAAAAATAATCCAACAATTGGACGGTTCATAGTTTTGTCGGCTGCAGGTGCTACCATGCGTTTAGAAAGTTTGTGCAAGAACGAATTAGGCATCACGCCAACGTATAGAAATTCAAATAAAGAAGTGTGATTCAGTAAAACAATTAGTTTGATTTCATCCCATTTGATGCGTTCTTTTGGCCAACCAATTTGATACTTATATAATAGTTTCGTTAAATACTTAGTGCTAAGCAAAATAAAATAACTAATCCAACTTTTCATATAGAAAAGATACGGAATTTGGATTAATCTAATCCCATTTCTTTTCTTAATTTTTTTATCCTTTCCAATTCAATTACATCAATCTGGTCTTTTGAACGGTTAACTGCTTTTTTATTTGCAATAAGATGATTGATATGTAAAAATGGAACACATACATTTTTTATTTCTGCTATGGAAGCCATTTCAAAACATTCATCAAATGAATAATTTTCTAAGCCTTTCATGTCTATTAGAATGTCTAATAATATTCCATTTCCTAAATGAAAATTTGTCCGGCCTGGAATAAACTCCATGCCTTCCCAACTTATATTTGTATATCCAAATTGTTCTAATGCTTTGCCGATTTTTTGTCTGTTTTCAATGTCGTCTTTTATCCAAATATCAACATCTCTCGTCGCCCTTGAATATCCATTCATATTTACAGAAAAACCACCTGCCATGATATACTTAACGTTGAACGTATTTAGTGATTTCCAAAATTCTAACAATTCTTCATCGTAAATATCCATCTAATTATTTTACTATTTTCTTATGCGTGATTTTTGCTTGCTGTAACATCTTATCAATGCGCATTAATCTGGTGAAAATTTTGAATTTTTCAGTGTCTGATAATAAAATATATTCCTTCAATCTTCTTATGTCTTCTTTTTCAAACATAGCATCCAACTCCGCCACTGTAAGTGGCGTCTTTTCCTCTTGTGTTGGATATTTATTTTCAGACATATTGCAATTTACAAATTATAGATAAGATAGGTACTTATTTTTTTTTCAATGAAATACACATTAAATCCTATTTCACCGGTTCCAAAATTAATTCAATGCAATTTTGTTTATCGAAAAAACTATTAAAAGCCGCTTTTAATTCTGTTGCATTTAAACCATCAATGAATGATTGGTATTTTTCCATATCCGCTATATTTTTATGGTATTGGTCGTAGTATTGGATTGTGCTTAACCAAAAACCATTTTCCTTCAAATCTGTTTCGCGTTCTCGTCGTTGCGTTTCTTGTACTTTCTTAATTTTCTCTTCGGTTGCACCTATTTGTTTTAATGTATCGATATTATCATACACTACTTTTACCAACTCTTGTACTCGGTTGGGTTCGGTATTAAATTGTATCGTGATGCCATATTCATTTTTTGGATATTCCACAAAATTTCCGTTTACACCTACGCCATACACACCACCTTTGTCTTCACGCATTGCCTCGCGAAGCTGAATATCTAATACTTTAATCATAGAATTAAAAAGATATTGTTGCTCCGCAGTCCAAGTTTTTTGTCCATGAAAATGGATGCCAACCAAATCTTTTTGTGTTTCACCCATTTTTACAGTCGACTTTACAACGCCTTCTTTTTTGGTCACATTCGGGTCTTTCCAATTTTCTTTTTTATTGTTAGATGGTAAACTTCCAAGATAGGTTGCTATTAATGGTTTTAATGTATTGATATCTAAATTTCCAACAAAAATAAAAGTGAAATCAGCGGCATCTTGAAAACGTTCTTGATAGATTTTAAATGCTTTTTCAAAATCTACTTGATTGAGTTTGTCTACTGTATTTAATCCTCTGCGAATATTGTTGTTATAAATTAATTGTCTGAATTTATTGCTGAAATAATAATTAGGATTTTCTAAGATGTGTTCTGCTGCACCTTTTTGTTTGCTCATGAAGGTATTAAAATCATCAATTGATTTTCTGGGTTGTGTAAAATACAGATAGGTGAGTTGCAATAAAGTTTCAATGTCTTTCTGGTTGCTGCTGCCTTGAAATCCTTCTTCCAATTCGCCAACATACGGACTTACCGATGCTGTTTTTCCGGTCAACATTTTTTGTAAAGTAATTAAATCAAATTTAGAAATTCCGGAATTGATAATAATGGCATTGGAGAAATTGGCACTCATATAATCTGAGTCGCTGTATAAAGAAGTTCCACCATTGCTATATGCATTCATGCGTATTTCGTCATTCTTAAATGTTGTTGGTTTTAATAATACTCGAACCCCATTTTGTAACTCTAAAGTGGTAATATTATACGCATCGTTTTTTGTTTCATTTACAATGGTGGTGCCTTTTGGTTTTTCAGTTAATAATGGTTCGTTGCTTGTTTTGTCTTCGTATGGTTTAATGTCGCTTGTTTTTATTTCTTGAACAATTTCAAGAATTTTATTTTCCCAAGGCAACATTTTTTTTTCGCTTTCCGGTGCTGTTAACACGATAACAAAATTGCTGTCTGTAATGTATTTTTTGGGTAATGCATTGATGTTTTCTAATGTGATTTTTGGAAGCAATTGTTTTGCTAATGCAACTTCTGTTTCTATTCCGGGTGCCGGAATTTGCTCTAAGAAATTTGAAACATATTCAGTAACAAAATTACTGGATTCGGTTTTGTCTTTTTCTTGTAAGGCATTTTCGTAGTTTGTTAATATTTCTACTTTTTGTCTATCTAATTCAGATTGCGTGAAGCCATATTTTAATACACGTTCATTTTCTGTAAGTAAAACTTTTAATGCATCTATGGTTTTTCCACTTTTTGCAATGGCTGTTAATGTATATGCATCATTGCCGCGTGTTTCTTTGTCATAGCCGGAATAGGCAGCAAAATAAGGTGGATTCGGCTTTTGTGTCAACTCTTGTAGTCGATTGTTGAGCATGCCATTAAAAAGTTGGTTGGTAAGATATGCTTGATATGCTTCTACTGAATTATTTTCTTTTGATGGATGTTTGTATGTTAGCATCACTCTGGAATAAGTAGCTTCCGGATCGGTGCAAATAGATACCAGTGTTTCTTTGTGATTAGGTAAAAAATAAATTTCTTTTTTAGTTTCATTATCCGGATTTTTCAAGCTACTAAATCTTGTTTTTATCTCTTTTTCCATTTCATCTACATTGATATCACCCACAATAACAACAGACATTAAATCCGGTCGATACCATTTTTTATAAAACGAAATTAAACGCTCGTAAGGTGCTCTTAAAATAACTGCGGTGTCACCAATCGGCAATCTATCTGCATAATGCGATTTATAATACAATACTGGAAGAAATTTATCTAACATTCTTTTATCTGCACCTAACCTGCTTCTCCATTCAGAAAAAACAACACCTCTTTCTTTATTGATTTCAGTCGTGTCAAAAGATAAGCCGCCAGCCCAATCTTCTAACACCCATAAACCTTTGTTTATAATGTCTTTGTTATCTGCAGGAAGTTGTAACATATATACGGTTTCATCAAAACTTGTATAGGCATTTAAGTGTGCTCCAAATTTTGTTCCGATGCTTTCTAAATAGTTCACTAATTCATTTTTAGAAAAATGTTTACTTCCATTAAATGCCATATGTTCTACAAAATGAGCTAAGCCTTTTTGGTCTTCTTCTTCTTGGTTTGAGCCTGCATTTACTGCCAATCTTAATTCAATTCTATTTTCAGGTTGTGTGTTACTTTGAATATAATACGTTAGTCCATTGTCTAATTTTCCAAATCGTACACTCGGGTTGAGTGGTAGTTTATTCTTGCTTTTTTCAATTAATTCTTGCACGGATTCAACAGTAGTTGTTCCGGTATTTTTTGTGTCATTACTTGCCTTTGAAGTAGTGTTTTTTTCTACTACGCTAATTGCTTGTTTTACTTCCTGCTTTTTTTTGTTTTTATGTTTTGTACAAGTAAATGCATCAGTAGTATTGCAAACTAAAAGAAGGCTAAGGAATATGCCGGAAAATGTTTTCATACGAATCAATTTATATTATTTGGAAATGTAAATATAGATTTTTTTGAATGTACATAGATTAAGATTTGTTATCAAATATAAGACAACAAAAATGCCATTTAATTTGGATAGAATTTAAGTATCAGATGTTTATTTAGAATTTGTTTCCGGATATAATTCCATTTTTCGGATAGATGGTGAAACAAAATACGTAACGATTACAACTAAGCAAGTCATACAACCACCAAAAATTACAGCAGGAATAGTGCCCATTGCTGCTGCTGTTGCGCCACTTTCAAATTCACCGATTTCATTAGAAGAGCCAATGAACATGGAATTGACCGCCGAAACACGACCACGCATTTCATCCGGCGTAGATAGCTGTACAATGGTTTGACGAATAGAAACACTGATGCCGTCTAATGCACCGCTCATCATTAAGCAGAACATAGAAAACCAGAATATTTTACTAATACCAAATAAGATAATGAATACACCAAATCCGAGTACAGCTGCTAATAAAATGAGTCCGGCATTTTTACGAATAGGAAAATAGGCGAGTAGCAACAACATGATAATGGCACCGGCGGCTTGTGCTGCTCGTAGAAAGCCTAATCCTTCTGCACCTACATGCAGAATATCTTTTGCATATACCGGCAATAATGCGATAGCACCACCAAATAAAACAGCAAATAAATCTAACGAAATGCACGATAAAATAACTTTGTTATGAAAAACGAATCGCAAACCTTGCATGGCACTTTCAAATACGGTTTCGCCTTTTGGTACGTATTGCACCGGCTTTTTCTCAATTTGTGTAATAGCAAAAATGGCGATGCTAAGCAACACTAAAACAATACTAAATGTTGTTGTAATTCCAAATTGCCCTAAAATCATTCCACCAACTGCAGGTCCAAGCACTGCACCTAATTGCCAAGCCGAACTACTCCACGTTATAGCACTTTGATACATTTCTCTTGGTACAATTTGTGCAACCAAGCCAAAAGCTGCCGGACCGGAAAAGCTACGTGCAATGCCCGTTAGAAAAATGATAATGAAAATGGCAATCACTGCATTTTGTTTGCCAATATTTGTTATTACAGATGCATGCGTGAAAAATAATAATCCAACGCACATAATAGCATACATCGTTACGTAAAGTACAAGCATGCTTCTCTTGTCAGATTTGTCGGCAACATAACCACCGTACAATGCATTTCCTATTGCCGGAATGGCTTCCGTTAATCCAATAAATCCTAATAATAATTTAGATCCGGTGAGTTCGTAAATCTCATATCCAATTACTACGGCTTGTGTGGTTAATGAAACCGTAATTAAAAAACGAGATAAAACGTATAATCGAAATTCTCTGTTTCGAAGTGCAATATACGGATCGTTGTTTGTTGCCATTTGTTGTATGCAATAAGAAAATGCACCAACGAAATTAGCAATTATCTAATTAGTGTAGTGTTAGGATTATATTTTTTTAATATAACCTTTTACGTGTGGCTTCTCTTGCGATTTATCTACAATATCAAAATCAAAACCATCTTCTGTTTTTTCATTTCGGAAAATAATTGTTGAAGGAAGATAAACCGGTGTTTTAAAGGAAACAGTAATCTCATAACTATCTGAAACGCGGTTTTCTAACTTAGAGAGTATTTTGCCAACATTCCACATGCCATGAATGATATGTGTTGGAAATCCAAAAAGTTTTGCTGTTAAAGGATGTATGTGTATCGGATTAAAATCTCCGGAAGCTTTGGCGTATTCTATGCCTAAATTTTTTGGAAGATTCCAACTTTCTTTAATGCAATTTTCTTTTAATTCCGGTTGGTACCATTCCAATACATTTCCGATGCCTTCTTTGCCTTTAAATAAATAAACACTTACATCTTCCCAAATTCTTTTTCCGTTTACATCAGCGTAGCAAATTACTTCAAAAGCTTGACCTTTGTCGTGCGCAACAAGGTTTCCTAATTTACAAGTGATATCAAATTTTTCACCGATGTATAACGGACGATATTGCTTGATAGAGTTAGCAAAATGTACTAATCCGGCTAATGGAAATGGTACGTCAGGTTGACTAAGTAAATGCATTTGTAATGGAAATGTAAATGCATAAATATAGGTTGACGGAACGATTAATTGATGATCGAAACCGCATACTTTATTGTATTTTTTTAAGTTTTCCGGTGTGATAACAGCATTGCCTAATTGTACACTTATATCCGGTAAATTTCCTTTTCCTTTTTTTAAAAAAGTAGAGGCAACACCTGCATACATTAATGGCGTTGATGGCAAGGAATTTAATTGTATTGTTCTTGACATGAATGTTTATTTAATGCAACAAGATACGCAACTCTTGAGGTAAATAAAAAGTACATACGTTAAGAAATTTTATTTTAATGTGGCTGCTTTGTGCGTGTGCTCGTTGAATCAACTTTTTAAAATAGGCAATACAAATTTTGTGTAATTGTAGTTATGTTATTCTTACTTGAATTATTTATATCGCAATTTAAGCTTGTAAGGTCTGTTTTTATTGGCTTTTCGCATTCGTTTTTGTGTACCATCATCCATTATCATAGCACCAGCCATGCTGGATAAACCACCGAGTAATGCACCCAAAATAGTGGAAACAATTACTAAGAGTGTACTGCTAATAGCTGTGCCTAAATTCTCTGAAAATAATTGTGCTATTTTTTGACTCAATACATGTTGATTTCCAAAATCTAAATAGAGAATGTAGATTAACCAAAATAATCCAACGCCTATACTTCCGGCGATGAAATTATTACCCGATAAATTGGATAAAATTAACCCGATAGCAAAGCAAATAATAAACGGAAAATACCAAGGCAAAAACAAGGTGCACAAAAAACTTAGCACTAGTATACTGAATATTTTTATGAAAAACATAAGTTGATTTTTTTTAGTTGATAGAATTATTTTTTGGATTGTTGAATGGCATTCAATGCTTCTTCTTTATTATTGAAAAAATGAAAAGCATAATGTTCTCCTTTGCTCCATTTATCTATAAATTCAGTGAAATTTTTAGAGCCAACATTGCCCGTTTGTCCACCCGGATACACACCATAACATTGAGGTTTTCCATTTGCAAAATCTACTATCATTCGCCAAGATGGTCCTGCATTTTCAGAAGCTGCATTGACAATATTATTATAACCACCAATAGCAATATCATTTACAGAAAAAGAGGCTATTTGTGCTAAATGCGTAACACTTGTATTCTTATAATGTTGCCACTGCATATTTTTATTTTCTTTGGCATACGTTTTAAAATAGTCCACTGTTTTTTGAAATGCTATATTGATAATGTTTGTAGCTGTTTCTACAGTGTCGGTTTGTTTGATATCAAACAAAATAAACTTCGGTTCATTGAGTAATAAGCTCGCCGTAACATAGTTTTCCGGAATGACAAAAGTGGATTGTTGATGTGCGAATTCATCATATGTGGTTTCTTCAATAAAACTCCAAAATTTATAAAAATAGCTTGGAGCTGTAAGGTTTATATTCGCTTCGTAATTCCATACTTTTAATGCACTCAAAATCTTGTGTGCATTTTCATCACTATTAATACTAATCGCATTTAATAGTGTAGGTAAAGTTTCTTGTGCCAATAAACTTAAATTGTTGTTTTGCAATTTCGCCATGTCTTTCCACGTTGCGTTGGTTGTTGCTGTTAGGCTTGCATTTATTACTCTATTTCTATAATTTTCATAATGGCCGTTAGTTAAATACGGATAATTTTGGTCAACCGGATTTTGATTAGCACTACTGCAAAAACCACGTTCCGGATTTAGGATATATGGGTTTTGTTCGTTTGGAATACGTGCTTTTAATTTTTTTAAATCGACATTGGCTAATGGTGTAACAAAGGAGCCATCGCCACTTTGCGTTCGTAACATAAAATTACCTTGTTGTTGTATGGCAATATTATTATTGACATCAGCATAAATAAAATTTTGTCCCGGACAAGAAAAATACTGCAAGGCTGTTTTGTAATCTTGTTGGTTTTTTGCTCTATTTAGATAATAGAATGTCAATAATTCATTGGAAGGTTCTTCTGCTCTCCAATATGTTGCAATGTGTTTGTAATCTTTGATATCGCCATAATTCTCATCATATACAATAGAACCAACTTTGGTGATGCGTATGCTATCTGTTTTATCTTTTCCATCTCTAATTTTGTACACTTGCACATCATACTCAAATGGAATAAAATCATTGCCGAATTTATATTTTGTTTTATCCGAATTATATTCAACAGCATAGTTATTTATTACATCGCGTTCGGCATTGGTAACACTCCATGCAATGTTTTCGTTATGACCGATGATGATGCCCGGTGCACCCGGAATGGTAACACCTTCTACGTTAATAGTTGGGCAATGTAATTGCATCGCATACCAAATTGAAGGTAAATTTAATCCTAGATGTGGGTCGCCGCAAAGTATAGGTTTTCCGGATTGTGTTTTGCTACCATTAATACACCAATTGTTGCTACCGTAAAATTTTTCCGGATAAAATTCGGAATAAGGTTTTGAATAAAGTTGTGCCGTAGTGGTTGTAGTTTTTGAAAGCGTATCTACCGATTTAAAATCCCATTTTGTTCCATTTGGAATTATAGGATCTAATGCCGGTGGCGGAAAATCAGGATATAATTTTTTGAAAATAGCATCACCATATACTTTTAATGCATTAGTGTATTCAATATCTGTTTCGTAATAGGTTAAATCTTTTGCCATATACTTCATGAGCAATGCACTTTTTAATGCTGTCCACAGCTCCGGTTTATAACCGATTAATTTATACTCTAATGGCAAATTGGCACTTTTTAATTGTTTGATATAAGCATTTACACCTAACGTAAAACTTTCCACTACCATTTTACTAGTAGGATTTTTTTCTATTTCTTTTAATGAATTTTCTGCAGCGCGCACAATGCCAATTCTACGTGAAAATTGATCGAGTGGTAATGCTTTCTCGCCAACTAATTCTGTGAGTCTTCCGGCAGCTGCAAGCATTTGAAATTCCATTTGCCATAATCTGTCTTTGGCTTCTACAAATCCTTGTGCATAAAACAAGTCTTCTTCATTGTCGGCAAAGATGTGCGGCACACCTATTTCATCATACACAACAGTAGCTTTTCCATTGATACATTCAATTTCAATAGTTGTGTTTTGGTTACTTTTGATTCCGGCATTTTTCCAAAAACCGTGTGTCGGCGATAAAAATTTACCGATGGCAGGTGTGCTACCTAATGGTCGATTTAGAAAATAAATTCCAATAGCAAGAAAAATCGCTAATAGAATTCCAAGGGTGTTTTTAGTCATAGTCTAATTTAGTAAAATAATTATGGAATAGCCAATAATTTGAAATAGTATTCCGCTTATATTCAGTATTTTTGATGTATGACAAATGTAGAGATAGCACAGCATTTTGCACTGTTAGCTGATTTGATGGAATTGCACGGCGAAAATTCTTTTAAAATAAAAAGCTATGAATACGCTGGAAGGAATTTGAAAAAAGTAAATGAGCCGTTATCGGAATTATCTATCGAAGTATTAGAAAAAATAGATGGAATTGGAAAAGCCATTGCTGCAAAAATATTTCATTTATCGCACACCGGAAAGCTGGATTTGTTGGAGAATTATTTGGCTATAACACCAATTGGTATTGTAGAGATGATGCAGTTGAAAGGAATAGGACCAAAGAAAATTGCACAACTTTGGAAAGAATTAGAAATAGAAAGCATTGGCGAATTAGAATATGCTTGCAATGAAAATAGATTGATAGAGTTGAAAGGGTTTGGTGTGAAAACACAAGAAAATATTTTACAACAAATTCAGTTTATTAAACAAAGTGCCAATCAGTTTTTATGGTCGAATTTAGAAGAATTAGCCAGTGAGATTCATGAAGAAATACAGGCAACATATCCATCTCTGCTCGTTTCTGTTTGCGGTGATTTTAGACGAAAAAAAATCACCTTAAAAGGTATTGATTTTTTAGTAGCAACAGAAGATGTATTTATCCAACAAGCTATTCAACAAAAGTATATACATTATCCGGTGCATTTTGAATATTGTGCATCTGCTAATTTTTATGTGCGATTATTACAACGATCTAGTGATAAAGAACACTTCGGTTTTTTATCTTTTAAAACCAATTTAGAAACAACCTTTAGTTCAGAAAATGAGATTTATGCCTCAGCAGGTTTTCCATATATCATTCCGGAATTAAGAGATAATAAATTGGAATGGAATTTAGTGGAACAAAATACATTGAACCAACTTATCCAATTAAAAGATATAAAAGGCGTAGTGCATTCGCATAGTAAATACAGTGATGGCGCTAATTCCTTAGAAGAATTAGCCCAATATTGCAAAGCACAAGGTTTTGAATATTTAGTAATTTCGGATCACAGCCAAAGTGCATTTTATGCCAGTGGTTTAAAGCCTGAAACAGTACTGCAACAACATCAAGAAATAGACCAACTAAATCAACAATTATTTCCATTTAAAATTTTTAAAAGTATAGAATCAGATATTTTGTATGATGGTGATCTAGATTATGAAAATGAAATATTACAATCTTTTGATTTGGTGATAGCGTCCGTGCATGCTCAATTAAAAATGAGTGAAGAGAAGGCAATGCAACGCTTAATAAAAGCTATTGAAAATCCATACACCACAATATTAGGTCATTTAACCGGACGATTGTTATTGTCAAGAGCCGGCTATCCGGTTAATCATCAAAAAATTATAGATGCATGTGCTGCTAATAATGTTTGTATAGAATTAAATGCCAATCCATACCGATTAGATATCGACTATTCTTGGATTTCTTATTGCCAAGAAAAAAATGTGTTGATTTCCATTAATCCGGATGCACATAATTTACGCGGTGTACACGATATTCGATATGGAATTTATGCGGCACAAAAAGGTGGTTTGCTTCAGCAAAATACGCTGAATGCTTTAACTAAAGATAACTTTGAACGATATCTTCAACATAAAAATAGACCTTAGTATTTTGTTATCTTTGTATCTTATTTTAAAATAAAATTCGGATTGATAAGCGCTAAAATTATTGATATACCATGATGAAAAATTTGATACTAATATTGTTTGCTATTGCCGGAACAGCATTGTTAGTGGTACAATGCAATCATAAAGAAGAAAATCAAGAGATTGCGATAGAAACGTTTAACCGCGATTCCATACATGCACACGACACAACGTTGCGCAAAGTAGATTCAGCCATGCTATTGTTTGAACAACAAGAAACAGAACGTTTGAAAAATGTAACCTCTATTAAATTTGAAAAAGAAGTGTACGATTTTGGAACATGTACAGAAGGTGATGTGATTAAACAAACAATTGAATTTACTAATAACGGAAAAATTCCGTTAGTGATAAGTCAGGCGTATGGCAGTTGTGGATGCACTATTCCAACTTACGATAAAGAGCCGGTGCAACCCGGAAAAAAAGGAAAATTAGAAATTGAATTTGATTCTAAAAATAAACCTGGCGCAAATACCAAAAGTGTAACAGTGCTGGCCAATACCAATCCGGAAGCGACAACGGTTTCTTTTAGCGTTAAAGTAAATGCAAAAAAAGGCAAGAAAAGTTTCTTCTAAAATTCATTCATCAACTGTTGGATATTTATACGATACTATCCAACATCAAAAATATCACGAATGAAAAATTATCTTTCATTAGTAAAATTCTCACACACCATTTTTGCATTACCATTTGCACTAATTGGTTTTTTCTTGGGCGTGTATGCATTTATTTATTCTGATGCATCGAATGCATTTGCACCATTTTTTGGTATCCAAAAGTTGATATTGTTTTTCAAACTCAAAGGATATTTGTTGTTGCTCGTTTTAATTTGTATGGTTACAGCACGCAATGCTGCCATGGCATTTAATCGATTAATTGATAGGAAATTTGATGAGAAAAATCCACGAACTGCCATTCGTGAAATACCGTCCGGAATTATCACGCCGAAAAATGCACTCGTTTTTATTATTATAAATTGCATTGTGTTTTGTGTTACCACTTATTTTATCAATTCACTTTGTTTTTATTTGTCTCCGGTAGCATTGGCGGTTATTTTAGGCTATTCGCTCACTAAGAGATATACTTTTTTATGTCATCTTGTTTTGGGCGTTGGATTAGCATTAGCACCTATCGGCGCATTTTTAGCTGTGAAAGGAAATTTTGAAATACTGCCGTTGTTTTTTTCGTTTGCTGTTTTGTTTTGGGTGTCCGGTTTTGATATTATTTATGCATTACAAGATGAGCAATTTGATAAAGCACATCAATTGTATTCTATCCCTTCTTTTTTTGGTCAAGAGAAAGCTAAATGGATAGCACGTTTCTTGCATCTTTGCTGTATAGCTTGTTTGTTTGTAGCCGGCGTATATGGCAATTTTGTATGGGTGTATTGGATTGGTTTTTTTGTGTTTGTTTTAATGTTGTTTTATCAGCATTTTTTAGTGATACGATATGGTTTGCAAAAAATAGACGTTGCCTTTTTTACAACCAATGGAATTGCGAGCGTGTTGTTTTCGTTGTGTGTTATTACAGAAATTATTATGCATTTTTAGTTGTATTGTCTATAGAAATTTTAACTCAATATGTCAAAAATTCTTGCCATCGATTATGGAACCAAACGAACCGGATTTGCCATTTCCGATGAAAGTAAAATCTTTGCATTTGGATTATCAACCCAAGAAACAAGCCAAAATATTTCCTATTTAAAATCGCTTTTTCAAAAAGAAAAAATAAGCACTATTGTTATCGGTTTGCCTAAAAAACTCAATAATGAGTTTGCTCAAATTGTGCCCAAAATAGAGCAATTTAAAAAACAACTTATACAGCATTTTCCCGAAATACAACTTGTAGATATCGACGAACGTTTCACGTCTAAAATGGCATTTCAATCTATGATTGACAGCGGATTGAAAAAGAAAGACCGCCAAAATAAGGCATTGGTAGATGAGATTTCGGCCACTATTTTATTGCAAAACTATTTAGAAACCATCTCCTAAAAATCTTTCACATTGTATTAATAGGTAATAATTACAGAATGCGTAACTTTGTACGTATAAACCACACTAAAAAGTGAACCTATAAGTACAACGCATGATTTTACCTGTAACATTATATGGCGATCCTGTTTTAAAGAGAAAAGCAGATGAAATTTCGGCAAGCTATACCGACTTGCAAAGCATCATAAAAAATATGTGGCAAACCATGTATAATGCGTCCGGTGTTGGCATTGCGGCACCACAAGTGGGCTTGTCTATTCGTTTGTTTGTGGTAGATACAATTCAATTAAACGAAAAAAAGAAATCCAATTTTCAAGGCATCAAAAAAGTATTCATCAATCCAACGATTTTGAGCGAAACAGGAGACGAATGGAAATATGAAGAAGGTTGTTTAAGTATTCCCGGAATTCGCGAAGATGTATTCCGAAATCAAACGATAAAAATTCATTACTTTGATGAAAAATTCAATGAGTTTACGGAAGAATATGACGACATCAATGCACGTGTGATACAACACGAATACGACCACATTGAAGGTGTTTTGTTTACAGATAAATTAAAGCCACTTAAACGCAAATTGCTTTTGCCTAAATTAAACAAAATTGCCCGTGGCGAAGTAGATGTAGATTACAGAGTAAAAGCGTATAAAAAATAAACAACCTCTTTTCCCAAACGTTATTTATCCTTTTTCTTTTTTCTTGCTTTAATATCTTTAATAAAATTCGCCCAAGCAAACGGGTTGGTTAATGAAATTCCCGGATGTTGGTTGCCATAGCGATTGTAGTAGTAATTAGCTTGCGATTGCACGTATTGATTGAAATTCTCTTTGCCGTCAAAATTTGTTTTGCCCGAAATTTCATCGTTTAAGATAGATTGTTCAATGGTGTTTTTAGCCAAATCTTGCAGGTTGTCCGGAATGTCCATATTCAGCATCGCATGACGCAATTGTCCCGGCGTTGGCAAGGGACGAATGGTAACATTTCCCAACTGCACATAATCTTTTTCCAATCCAATATCCTTAGAGAATGAAGTTGCGGTTAAGTCAGATGGCACCACCACTTTAAACGTCTTAAAACCCAACGATTTAATTAAAACGGTATCGCCTTTTCCCGCTACAAACGAGAAAAAACCATCGTAACCGGAAATCGTACCTCTATTTTCACCTTGTATATACACAGCAGAAAACGGAACCGGCGTGTTGGATTCTGCATCGCGCACAAATCCCGAAAATTGCACTACATCTTTCGCCCAAACCGACGAAAATAAACCTACAATACCAATAAAAAGAGTGAAAAATTGCTTCATGGACATCATACCTTCAAAATTAATACCATTATTCCGTTTATTTTAACTTTTCAAATAGAATAATGTTTTTTAACAGTATTTTGGCGTGCCGGCCGCCACGCTACAATGCAAACGCACGCCGTCAGGCTGTCCGCTACCATCTTTTTTGCAATGCACTGAGCAACGTTCAAAAAAAAGTATGTCCGCTTCCATCCTTCACGCATATTAAGTAAGTTTTGCTATCATTCCCTTGAAAAAAATGTCCTTCTCACGAATGTAGGAATCTCACCTTTATTTTAACCACAAAGTCTACAAAGTATTACGCAAAGTTCACAAAGCAAAATGTCATGCTCACGAAAGTGGAAATCTCATTTGTAAAATAAATGTAACCACAAAGCTCACAAATGCAGAGCCCTTTTCAAGAGGTGTTGCTGATAAGATAATTCCCTTCAAAATGGAATCCCATTCTAACAGAACAGCCGATTTTATTTACATTTTGTAAATAAAACCAATTGTTAAAAAAGGTAAACGTAACATCGAATTGATAGATAAATAACAAAATGCACTTGCAGTAAACCTAATTCCTTATTAACTTTGTATCAGAAAACGTAAACAGTTTATCCTAATTTATTAGAAGCAGCCTAAAAGCCCTTTCGTAGTAAACAACAATTTATGAAAGGTTACATTTTATTCTTTTTGTGTTTGGTATTAACATTTAGTACTTCTACTTCTTTTGCTAAAAAGCGAAAATCTAAAAGCAATAGCAGTTATATATATGTAAGCAAGCGTTACAAAGGACATAGCTGTCCAAAACCTCGTCAGATTATCAACGCTAAGTATTTCTAATTTTATTACTGTAAAGATTGAATGAAATTGCGGCAAGCCACTCCGGGTTGTGCTGTTTTCATAAAGTTTTCACCTATTAGAAAACCCTGAAATCCGTTTTGCTTGAAATAGTGAAGTGTATCAGTTGAGGAGATACCACTTTCCGCTACTTTTACAAAGTCGTTTCCTAATGCCGATGCCATTCGGATAGATTGTTCTATATCAACAGCAAAAGTCTTCAAGTTCCGGTTGTTTATGCCTACCATGTCAACTTTATGATATACATGATTGAGTTCTGTTTCGTCGTGCAATTCCAATAAAACTTCTAAGTGTAAGCTTTGTGCTAAGTCTGTGAATTGTTTTACTTGTTGTGGTGTTAAAATAGATGCAATTAACAATACAACATCGGCACCAATAGATTTGGCTTCTATAAACTGATATTCATCTATCATAAACTCTTTTCGCAATATCGGAATTTGCACTTGTTCGCGAACAGCAATTAAATCATTATTGCAACCACCAAAAAATGTGCTGTCAGTTAATATAGAACTGCCCGCAACACCGGCTTGCTCGTATTGAGGTACAATTTCTACAGATGAAAATGTATCATTAATAATTCCTTTAGATGGCGATTGCTTTTTGAACTCAGCAATAATTCCTGAGCTGTTGGGTTTTTGGATATTGTTTGTTAAGGAGATAGTATTGCGTCTAAAAAATGCAGTACTTTCTAATTGTTGGATATTCGTTTGTTGCTTTGCTTGGGCAACTTCTATTTTTTTATGTGCAACGATTTTGTCTAGAATGTTCATGGATTATTTTATGCTTTTTAATTTTTTTAAACATTGCCATGCTTTTCCTTCCGCTAAGCTGGTTTTTGCTTTATCTAAAGCTTCTTTATAGGTGCAATTATCATAAATAGATAATGCTAGCGCCGCATTTGCCAACACTACATTATTTTGCGCCTCGGTGCCTTTACCTTTTAAAATATCTAAAAATATTTTGGCATTTGATGCAACCGTTTTTCCACCTTCAATATCATTGGGTTTATTCTTTTTGAATCCCATTTTTTTGGCATCCCACAATTCGATATTTTTCCTTGTGAAAATTTTTGTTTCTGCAGTTAATGAAATTTCATCATATCCATCCATTGCATGTACAATGGCAAATTGAGTGTTCGTTTTCTTTAATACATCTCTGTAAAGTTTTCCTAAATACAAGCTGTGTACACCCACTACACTATGCGTTGGTTTGCACGGATTAATTACCGGACCTAATATGTTGAATATAGTTTTGGTTTGCATTTGTTTGCGTACCGGTGCTACATTTTTCATCGCAGGAAAATATAAGGGTGCATGCACAAATGTGATATTGCTTTTACTTAATTGTTGGTTGAGTGTTTCCGGTGTGGTAGCAAATTGCACACCTAATTGCTCCAAAACATTGGATGAACCGGAAATAGAGGAGAAGCCATAGTTTCCAATTTTGGCTACTTTAGCGCCTGCACCTGCACAAACAAAACTGGCTAAAGTGGAAATATTAAAGGTGTTTTTTCCATCGCCGCCAGTGCCTACAATGTCTAAGGTTTTGTCAGCGTCTAATTGTACCGGAATCGCCAAACTTAATAATGCTTTCCTAAACCCGATAAATTCTTGCACGGTTGGTATTCGCATATTATACACTGATAAAAATGCAGCAATTTGTATGTCGTTGGCATTGCCCGAAGAAAGAAATTGCATGGCATGAAAAGCAGCTTCTTCCGTTAAGGTGTTTCCTGCAAATAGATATTGTATGGTTGCTTTCATCTAAGTATTTGGTATTTTTTTAATTTCTCAACATTTAAAAATCCAATTTTCTATTATTTTTTTTCCGTTAGGTGTCATTACACTTTCCGGATGAAATTGCACGCCACGTACGTTGTATGTTTCGTGTTTAATGGCTTGCACAATTTTGTCATCATCTATCGCTGTAACAATTAAAGGAGATTGCACGTTTTTAATTGCCCAAGAATGATAGCGACCACTTTGAAACGATTTATCCATTCCATCAAATAAAATATCGTCTGCTATCAAGATGGTATTGCGTGCTTTGCCGTGTATTACTTGACCAACATTATATAACTCTGCACCAAAAACTTGTCCAATTGCTTGATGGCCTAAACATACGCCTAAGATGTTTTTTGTTGGTGCATATTGTTTGATTACATCCATCATAATGCCGGCTTCTTCCGGAATTCCAGGACCAGGTGACAATAAAATTTTATCGTATTGATTGACTTCTTCTAACGAAATTTTATCGTTGCGAAATACATCACATTTTACATCCATTGATTCGATATAATGTACTAAGTTGTACGTAAATGAATCGTAATTATCAATAATCAAAATTCTGCTCATATTCTTATTTTTAACCACATAGACACTAAGAACACAAAGTTTATAGCGCCGATGCTGTTGTTATTGCTTTGTTTAATGCTGCTAATTTATTTTCTACTTCTTGTAATTCACTTTCCGGTACAGAATCGGCAACAACGCCGGCACCGGCTTGGTACGTCAATGTGTTTTCTTTGCTTAAGAAACTGCGTATCATAATGGCATGATTAAAATCGCCATTAAATGCTAAATGTCCGATGCACCCGCCATAAGCATTTCTACTTTTGTTTTCAAGTTGATCAATCAGTTGCATGGCCTTGTATTTAGGTGCTCCGCTGAGTGTGCCAGCCGGAAACGTATCACCAATAAATTTTATTTTATTGACGTTGTCCGAAATTTCTGTTGAAACTTTGGATACTAAGTGAATGACATGCGAATAATATTGCACTTCGCGATACACTTCAACTTGTGTGTTTTTCCCATTTCTCGATAAATCATTTCTGGCTAAATCTACCAACATGACATGCTCCGCATTTTCTTTCGGATCGTTGGATAATTTTTGTGCTAACTCAGCATCTTTGATATCATCACCGGTTCGTCTAAATGTACCGGCAATTGGATGTATGGTAACTTTGTTATTTTTGATGATGAGTTGTGCTTCCGGTGAAGATCCCATTAAACGGAAATCTTCTAAATCAAAATAAAAACAATATGGCGATGGATTGATAGAACGCAATGCACGATATAAATTAAAATCATCACCACTATATTTTTGCTGAAATTGTCTTGATAAAACGATTTGAAAAACATCTCCTCTGTAACAAGCTTCAATGCCTTTTTTGACCATTTCTACATAGGCAATATCAGTTAGGTTAGATGTTTTTTCACCAATAGTCGAAAAGCCGTCTAATTGCATCGGTTTGTATTTGATGATGCTCTCAATTTCTTCTAAAGTAGAAGCGTGATTGTTCCCATTTTCTACTTCATTTTTTATGATATAGAGTTCATGGTTAAAATGGTTGAATGCGATGATATATTGGTAGCAATTATAATAGACAGTTGGGATGGTGTGTTCATTATTTTGAAATGTGATGTCTTCAAAAAATGGAATAACATTGTACGACATGTAGCCAAATAAACCATTTGTAATAATTGGTAATGGTTGTTTTTTACATTCCGAAAATTGCGCAATAAAATCACTGATACAATCAGTTAATTTATTTTCTTTAAGGTTGATTGTTGCAGAAGTTTGATCCGGATAGTTGGCGATGAAATTTTCATTTTCTACTTTAAATCCGGCAATTGGTTGAAAACAGATATACGAAAAATTATGTTCATCGCCATGATAGTCGGAGCTCTCTAACAAAATGCAGTTTTTAAATTTTGCACGTAAACGCAGATAAATGCTTACCGGCGTCAGCATATCTGAAAGTATTTTTTTGTATGTTGTTTTGAAATTGTATTTCATTTTCTCAACTTAATTATTCTATAAAGATTATAAAAAAAAAGCCCGCTTTTTACGGCGAGCTACTATATTGTTATTGGACATAGAATGTGTACACGCCTAAAATCGTTTACCATTCCACCACCAAAAATTATTTTTTACCATAACACAAATATATACATTGATATGTAAAATGCAAGTTAATTCTGTTGAAATTATCATCTTTTTTTAGCTTGTTTACAATACGCCTTTGGTGCTTGGTAAGCTATTGCCATCGCGTTGAACGGCCATTTTTATTGATTTTGCGACGGCTTTAAAAATGGCTTCTATTTTATGATGTTCATTTTCACCTTCGGCTTTAATATTCAGGTTGCACTTGGCTGCATCGGAGAAAGATTTCCAAAAATGCATAAACATTTCGGTTGGCATTTCACCTACTTTTTCCCGTTTGAAAGTGGCCTTCCAAATCAACCACGGTCTGCCGGAAAAGTCGATAGCTGCTTGTGCTAACACATCATCCATTGGTAATAGAAAACCATAACGTGCGATACCTTTTTTGTTGCCTAATGCTTGTGCGAATGCTTCGCCTAATGCAATGGCCGTATCTTCGATGGTATGATGTTCGTCTATGTGTAAATCGCCTTTTACTTTGATGTCGATATCACAATTGGAATGTTTTGCCAACTGCTCTAACATGTGATCGAAAAAATGAATTCCTGTTTTTATAGCTGATTTTCCATTGCCATCTAAATTTAGTTTTACACTAATTTTTGTTTCATTGGTGTCGCGTTGTATAGTTGCTATTCGTTTTGGTTTAGCCAAAAAATCATAGATGGCATTCCAATTGGTTGTTTTTAATGCAACGGTTGATTTTAATGCTTGATTGTTTAGTTTTTTGTCGTCCGTTTTATCGGCACTTCTTCCAATTAAAATGCCTTTTGTACCGATGTTTTTGGCTAATTGAATGTCTGTCATTCTATCACCAATTACAAATGAATTGTCTAAATCGTATTTTTTATTGTTTAGATAATTTGTCAACAATCCGGTGTTGGGCTTGCGCGTAGGTGCGTTGTCTTTGGCAAATGTTTTATCAATAAAAACGTCTTCAAATTCAATGCCTTCATTTTTGAATATTTCCATCATCAAGTTGTGTACCGGCCAAAATGTTTTTTCAGGAAATACTTTTGTTCCTAAACCATCTTGGTTAGTAACCATCACTAATTTATAATCGCATTCAGTTGTAATTTTTTTTAAGCAGGAAATTACATTTGGTAGAAAATGTAGTTTTTCAAAACTATCTACTTGAAAATTATCTTTCGGTTCATCTATCAATGTGCCGTCTCTGTCTATAAAAAGAATCTTTTGCATGTTAGTTTTATTTATACAATTTCAATACCTCAATAAGTCGTTTATTTTCATCTTCAGTGCCAACCGATATACGCAAACAACCTTTAAGCAATGGTGCATTATTTCTGTTGCGTACAATAATTTTATGTCGAATTAAATGTTGATATAAATCGTTTGCATCGGCTACTTTTATTAAAAAAAAGTTGGCATCACTAGGATAAATATGTTGTATGTATGAAATATTTTCTATTTCAGATTTCAACCATTTTTTGTTTTCATTTAATGATTGTACAAATGCATTCTTTTGTTGGATATTATTCAAAGCTTCGAAAGCCAATTTTTGCGAATGCGTATTTACATTATATGGCATTTTGATGACATTCAAATAATGTATAATTTCTTCATTGGCAAACAACATTCCGATTCGTACATCAGCCATGCCATACGCTTTGGAGAGTGTTTTAATCACCACTAAATTATCGAATTCTTTTAATCGTTTTGTCCAACTTTCCGCAGATGAGAAATCTTGATAAGCTTCATCTATCACTACCAATCCATTAAAATGCGTCAGTATTTTTTCAATATTATTTGGGTCGATGTTATTTCCGGTCGGATTATTTGGTGTGCAAATAAAGATAATTTTGATGGAAGCATTCTTATTTATTGCTTCTAAGATGGCATCTACATTTAATTGAAATTGTGCTGTTAAAAGAATTTCATTTATAGCAACATCTTGTATGTGTGCTACGTGTTCATACATAGAGAAAACAGGTGGGCAAGTGAGAATACTTTCTTCTTTAGGTTCGCAAAATACACGCACAAAAACATCAATACATTCATCACTTCCATTGCCAATAAAAATCTGATTTTCGGACACATTTTCCAGTAAGGCTAATTGCTTTTTTATGGCTACTTGCATTGGATCCGGATAACGATTGTGTAGCTCGGAGCAAACGGAGCCAATTGGATTTTCATTTGCATCTAAGAAGATAGCATCATTGCCGGTGTATTCTGTTCGTGCCGCAGAATAAGCACTCATTTTTAAAATATGCTTGCGTACCAGCTGTTGTATAGTGTGTTTCATGAACTACTCTTTTATATCTTATATATCATTCAATCGAATGCTGACAGCATTTTTATGGGCTTGTAGTCCTTCGTTTTCTGCCATTAATTCTACAGTTTTTCCTAGGTTTTGCAAACCTTGTTTACTTACATGTTGAAAGGTAATTTTTTTGATAAAGCTATCCAACGAAACACCGCTATACGCACGTGCAAAACCATTAGTTGGCAACGTGTGATTGGTGCCGCTGGCATAATCACCTAAACTTTCCGGTGCATAATGTCCGATAAAAACAGAGCCTGCATTGGTTACTTTTTCTGCTAATTCTTCGGCGTTGCGTGTTTGTAAAATAAGATGTTCCGGTGCGTAAACATTGCTAAATGCGATGGCTTCTTCTATATTGTTTACTAAAATCATTTTACTGTTTTCTAAAGATTTTTTTGCTAACGCACAACGTGGTAATGCTTTCAATTGTTCATCTAATGCAAAATGTACTAAATTAAAATAACGTTCTTCGGTTGTTACAAGAATCACTTGACTATCGGCACCGTGTTCTGCTTGTGATAATAAATCGGCAGCAATAAAATCCGGTCTGGATTCATCGTCACCAATTACCAACACTTCGCTTGGCCCGGCCGGCATATCAATTGCGACACCATCTTTATGAATAAGTTGTTTAGCAGCTGTTACATATTGATTTCCTGGTCCGAAAATTTTATAAACAGCGGGAATAGATTCTGTTCCGTATGCCATAGCTGCAATGGCTTGTGCTCCTCCGGATTTAAAAATTTTATGCACGCCACAAATGTTTGCAGCATATAATACAGCCGGATGAATTTTGCCTTCGGCATTGGTAGGTGAGCATAATATTATTTCATTGCATCCTGCAATTTTTGCCGGTATTGCCAACATTAAAACGGTAGAAAATAAAGGAGCAGTTCCACCCGGAATATATAAACCCACTTTGTCTATCGCTACAGATTTTCTCCAACAAGCAACACCATTTATGGTTTCAATAATTTCCGGTTGCTGTTTTTGTTTTTCGTGGAAAGTATAAATATTTTGATAGGCTACTTGAATGGCATTTTTTAATTCATTAGAGATGAGTTGAGTTGCTTCTTCTATTTCTTTTTCACTAACTAATAAAGTGTCTAATTCAACTTGGTCGAATTGTTTGGCAAATTGTTTTAATGCAACATCGCCTTGTTGTTTTACTGCATGTAGAATTGGCAATACACGTTGTTCAATTTCTTCTAAAGATTGTGTTGGACGTTGTGTAATTGCTTGCCAAGTTTCTTTTGCCGGATATTTAATTAGTTGCATACAGTACATTAAAAATAAGTGTTAATCATAACACGTTTAATAAATTAATTTTTCTATCGGCATCACCAAAATACCTTCTGCACCGGCTTCTTTCAACTGTTGAATTTTTTCCCAAAAATCTTTTTCGGTAATAACAGAATGTACAGAACTCCAACCTTCTTTAGCTAATGCTTGTACAGTTGGTGAGCTAATTCCTGGTAAAAGCGAGATGATTTTATCCAAACTTTGATTGGGTGCATTCAATAAGATATATTTGTTTTTTTGTGCTCTACGTACCGACTCTAAACGGAAAAGTAATTGCTCTAATATTTGATTTTTTTCTGCAGAAAGTCCTTTCGTTTTTATCATTACGGCTTCAGAATTAAAAATAGGTTGTACTTCTTTTAATCCATTGCTTAGTAAGGTAGAGCCTGTTGATACAATATCGCAAATGGCATCGGCTAATCCAATGCTTGGTGCTATTTCTACAGAACCACTTATCACATGTATGTTTGCTTGAATATTGTTTTTATCTAAATAAGATTGGAGTATTCGCGGATAGGTAGTGGCAATTGATTTTCCGGCTAAATCTTGAATAGATGTGTATTCCATATTGCGTGGAACTGCTAAAGATAATCGGCATTTACCAAAACCCATCTTTAAAACTTCATCTACATTTTTAGCTGATTCAACCAAAACATTTTCACCCACAATTCCGATGTCGGCAACACCATCTTGAACATAATCAGGAATATCGTCATCGCGTAAGAATAAAATTTCAATGGGGAAATCATACGCTGCGGTAACTAATTTTCCGGAACTATTTGGAAATGAAATATCACATTCATTTATTAATTTAATAGATTCGTCGCTCAGACGACCTTTTTTCTGTATCGCAAGTTTTAGCTTTTGCATAAAACAAATTTAATTTTTTGAGAGTTAATTTTGAAATCAATTTAGAATGACAATAATATAGTAAACTATAAGGGCAGAAAAATAAATACACTCCTACACGGAGTGATGGATAGAATGGAATGCAGCCAAAAATGAAATTGTCATAATGTAAATATAGACTTTCTTCCTCATCGTTAACCTATCTATCGTTTTAAATAATGTTTAATGAATTGGATAAATTCGTGTAACTTTATAAATGAATACAACCAAAATTGGCTTCTATCTTACGTTGTTAAGCTTTAAATATATTGGTTTGTGTATTTAATTATATCAATCTAAATTATTTTTATGAAAAATATATTCAATGTCATTTGTACTGTAATGTTGGTATTGTTTTCGTTGCAAGTGATGGCAAAATCCAATTCTAATTCCGCTTTCAATAAATATAAAATAGGATTTATTAATCGATTGTGGAAATTGTATCCGGATTGGGCAACAGGTGTTGGCTATCATGCATATGATAGTGTGTTGAATATCCCGAATGCTAATCAACGAATGAAAGAAAAAACATTTTTCTCAATTGAATTGAAAACACTAAAGCATTTTTCCTATGAACAATTAAGCGATGCCAACAAAATTGATTATCGCATTTTAGAAGATTATATCAATTATGGTATTTGGCAAATTGACCAATATAAAAGTTGGCAATGGAATCCTGCTGATTACAATGTTGGTTCATCCTTTGCCTATATTTTATCGGAAAACTATGCACCACTCAAAAAACGGCTGGCCGATTTTTATATCAAGTTGAAGAATGTTCCGGCATATTATGAAGCTGCAAAACAGCATATTTATCAACCATCCGAAGTGCATTTGAAATTAGCCATTGACCAAAATGAAGGGGCACTCTCTATTTTTGAAACAGATTATGTGACTGCCGTAAAATCATTGAAGTTGCAACCGGAAATGGAAAAAGCCTATTTGCAAAGAGGTGCAGATGCTGCAAAAGCAATTCAATCCTATATTCAATTTTTGAAACAATATAATATGGAAAATGGACGTAGTTTCCGTTTGGGTAAAGATTTGTATGCCGATAAATTTAAGTATGAAATTCAAAGTGCTTATACATCTGATGAAATTTACGAGGCGGCTATTGCCCGAAAAAAATTCTTACATAATGAAATGACTCAATTATCGAAGTTGTTGTGGCCAAGATATTTTGGTAAGATGGAAATGCCGACAAATAATCTGCAACTCATCAAAAAAGTCATTGACACCATTTCTGTACAACATGTAAAAGCTGAAAATTTTAAGGATGAAATTGAAAAACAAATTCCGGAATTAACAGCCTTTGTGAAAGAAAAAAATCTTATTTATATCAATCCGAAAAAACCGCTAAAAGTAAGAAAAGAACCAAGCTATATGGCCGGTGTCGCAGGTGCTTCTATCAGTTCACCAGGCCCGTACGAACGCAAAGGAACAACATACTACAATGTCGGAACATTAGATGGTTGGGATTCTGCAAGAGCAGAAAGTTATTTAAGAGAATATAATCAATATACGTTGCAAATTTTGAATATTCACGAAGCCATTCCTGGCCATTACGTTCAGTTGGTGTATAGTAATAAATCACCTTCTATCATAAAATCTATTTTAGGAAATGGTGCTATGATTGAAGGTTGGGCGGTTTACTCAGAATTGATGATGATGGAAAATGGTTACGGATTAGAGCAAGATTCTGCGGCATTTTGGTTGATGTATTACAAATGGAATTTGCGTACAGTTTGCAATACACTTTTAGATATTGGAGTGCATACCAAAAATATGAGCCACGAGGATGCAATGGATTTATTGGTTAATCAAGCATTTCAACAACAAGCTGAAGCCGAAGGAAAATGGAGAAGAGTACAAGTTACAAATGTTCAATTAACCAGTTATTTCACCGGTTTCTACGAAATTTTACAACTCAGAAATTATCTAAAAGAAAAAGAAGGTACAGCATTTAATGTGAAAAAATTCAATGAAAATTTCTTGAGTTATGGCAGCGCTCCGGTGAAATATATTCGTGAATTGATGTTGAAGAAATAAGGTTATATTTTTTTTTGTTAAAAAACTTGCGCATTCGTATTTTATTGTACAAATTGAATCATAAAAGATTGCAATCTTATAGTTTAAAGCAGACTAAAATAGTTCTAAAGCGCCTAATGGGCGCTTTTCTTTTTTTTTAAATTTATATTTTGTAAATTCAATGTGTTACAAAATATTATGAAGTCGATATCTTTTCTAATGCTATTTTTTGTTCTGGTTTCAGGTTGTAAAAAAGAACATGCAGATATTCCGGATCAAACTTTATTGAATGAATTAAAGCTAAATCAACTGCAAATAATTGCGAGCCATAATAGCTATCATAAACACATGAATGACGCGTTGTTTAATTTCTTAAAAGGCATTGATTTTATTTTACCGAGTCAATATAAAATTGCAGAATTAGATTACGCACACGAAAGTTTCTATGATCAATTAGATTTATACAATGTAAGAGGATTAGAAATTGATATTTATGCGGATCCATCCGGTGGACATTTCTTCCATCGTGCCGGTAATTCGTTGATTCAAAAACCGACAGCTTCCGGAATCGATGAATTAAAAAAGCCCGGATTTAAAGTGCTTCATATTCCTGATATCGATTTTTAAACGTATTATTACACGTTTAAAAGTAGCCTTACTGCATTAAAAATTTGGTCGGATGCACATCCCAATCATTTGCCCATCTTTTTACATATAGAAACTAAAGAAACCGGCGTGGGTGATGCCGTTTCTTTATTAGGAATTTTAGGTTTTAAACCATGCATAAAATATACACCTGTATTGGCAGATGCTATTGATGAAGAAATAAAATCTGTTTTTGGAAACAATCTAGAGAAAGTAATAACACCGGATGATATAAGAGGAAATTATGCAACATTAAAAGAAGCTGTTTTGGCAAATAATTGGCCAAGTATTGGTGAGTGTCGCGGGAAATTTATTTTTGTGATGGAAGGTGGTGCTAAAGAAGAATATTTACAAAATCATCCTTCCTTAAAAGGTAGAGCAATGTTTCTATATTCGGAGAATGATGTACAGCCGGAAAGTGCTTTTATTATTTATAATGATGCCGATAAAAAAGAAGATAGCATTCAAATGGTGGTGCAACAAAATTATATGGTTCGCACGCGTGCAGATGGTATAAACAAACAAAATAAAACGGGCGATTATTCACAGCAGCAAGCAGCTTTTAGAAGCGGAGCACAAATAGTTTCTACGGATTATTATAGACAAGATCCAAGATCAAAAACAAGGTCTGCAGAATTTAGTAATTATAATTGCCAATTTCCAAATGCTGCACTCGCTCGTATCAATCCTATTTCAGCTGCAGACAGACAAGGCATCGGTATATTTGCTGAATAATTATTTTATTCATAAAATAATAGTATAGTAGTAAAAATAGTATTGCATTACTTCCAATACAAATCCTAATTTTGTACTTAAATTATTCTATAATGGCAACCTATCAATTTCCCAACCAAACAAATTTTTATAAAGGAAAAGTACGAGATGTTTATACAATCGATAATCAGTATTTGGTAATGATAGTGAGCGATAGAATATCTGCATTTGATGTGGTGTTGCCTAGACCTATTCCATACAAAGGACAAGTATTAAATCAGATTGCAGCGAAATGTATGGAAGCCACCAAAGATATTGTACCTAATTGGATAATGAGCAGTCCTGCACCCAATGCTACGATAGGAAAAATGTGTGAGCCATTCCGAGTAGAAATGGTCATACGTGGTTACTTAGCCGGTTCGGCTTGGAGAGCCTATAAAAATGGTGATCGCACTATTTGTGGTGTAACACTTCGGGAAGGAATGAAAGAAAATCAAAAGTTGGAAAAGCCTATCATCACACCTACCACAAAAGCTATTGTTGGGCACGACGAAGAAATATCTAAAGAAGATATTATTGCTCGCAACATCGTTAGTAAAGAAGATTACGAGCAATTAGAAAAATACACACAAGCTATTTTTCAAAGAGGAACAGAAATGGCTGCGAAGCAAGGTTTAATTTTGGTAGATACAAAATATGAATTTGGTAAATACAATGGACAAATTTATCTCATAGATGAAATACACACACCGGATTCTTCTAGGTATTTTTATGCTGATGGTTATGAAGAAAAATTCAATCAAAATCTACCTCAAAAACAATTATCTAAAGAGTTTGTACGCGAGTGGTTGATGGATAATAATTTTATGGGAAAAGAAGGCCAGCAAGTGCCCGAAATGACGGATGATATAGTTAAAATGATATCAGATAGATACATTGAATTATATGAATTAATTTTAGGAGAGAAATTTATTAAACAAGATAAAGTAGATACAGAGGAAGCTATTATAAGTGCTTTGCAAAATTTATAATGCTTCTTTTTTTCTTTTGTCTTTTTAGTTTTATAAAAATATAGTATGTTACAACGACCTCGACGAAACAGGAAAAGTGCTGCCATACGTGGGTTGGCAGAAGAAATACAATTAACACCACAACATTTGGTACAACCTTTGTTTTTGGTAGATGGTGTAAAGAAAAAAAATGCCATTAAATCATTG
The DNA here is from genome assembly GCA_964507125.1 of uncultured Chitinophagales bacterium. GTDB lineage: Bacteria > Bacteroidota > Bacteroidia > Chitinophagales > JADIYW01 > JADJSS01. Next base: position 86,514 of record CAZDOT010000004.1, read on the forward strand.
CCCAATATTTTTCAATTAAGCACAGATCAAGCATTGAAAGAAATAGAAGCTTGCCTGCAAGTTGGTGTTGCTTCTTTTATTTTGTTTCCAGCAGTAGAGGAGAAGCTCAAAAATAAAACGGCAACGTATAGTTATTCCTCTAAAAATTTTTATTTGAAAGCTATTAAAACTTTTAAAAAAGAATTTCCGGAGATTTGTTTAATCAGTGATGTAGCGATGGATCCGTATTCTTCTGACGGACACGACGGCTATGTAGAAAATGGGAAAATTATCAATGATAAAACATTGCCGATATTGGCTAAAATGTCGTTGGCACAAGCCGAAGCCGGTATTGATATTTTAGGGCCAAGTGATATGATGGATGGCCGAGTAGGTTATATCCGACAAGCTTTAGATGAAGCCGGTTTTACCGAAACTTCTATTATGTCGTACACCGCGAAATATGCGAGTGCCTTTTATGGCCCGTTCCGTGATGCATTGGATTCAGCACCTAAGTCCGGCGACAAGAAAACCTATCAAATGAATCCGGCAAATAAACGGGAAGCACTCTTGGAAGCTGATTTAGATTTTGCTGAAGGTGCCGATTTTATGATGGTAAAACCTGCTAGCGTTTATTTAGATATTATTCATGTTTTGAAACAGCAATTTCCCATTCCAATTGCTGCTTATCATGTGAGTGGCGAATATGCCATGTTACAGGCAGCTGCAAAAAATGGCTGGTTGGATTATCAGCAATGCTTGGATGAAACATTGCTCAGTATATACAGAGCCGGAGCGGATGTGATTATTTCGTACGGTGCCAAAGATTTCGCCAACAATAAAAAAAGGAAAGCATAACGCTTTCCTTTTTTGTATAGTTTAATGAGTTTGCTCGATTAGTCAACAACTGCTCTGTTTGGAGCTTCTTCTGCTTGGCTTTTACCTAAAGAGTAAGCATAACCAACGCCTAATAATAATTTAGAAGCTTTGATTTGTACTTTTTCTGGTTGATTAAAGTAAGCAGGTTCTTGGTTTCTAAATGTTTTAATGAAACCATAGTCGTAAGTAATGTCTAACGTAACAGTATGTTTTAAACCTTTATCTACATAGACTTGCACACCACCACCAAAACGTACACCTGCATCTATATTTTGATATACATTTTTATAGTCTGATTTTATGAAGCTTGATGGTGCAACAGAACCATTGTTATTAATAGTTGTTTTGTCTTTTCCATTGATGTTATATCCAAAATAACCACCGGCTTGACCATAAATTCTTAAACGCTCGTTGCCCCAACCAACTAATGCTGTTAAAGGAATGGTAAGTTGGTTTTCTTTATGAATAATGGTGGTAATAATTGTACCATTGGTGCCAACAAATTTACTTCCTGACATATTAAATTCAGTAGCTAAGTTGATACCTACAAATTTGTTGAACCAAACTCTTGCTTGGATGCCTGCATGCAAACCAGGTGAAAATGAAACCGTTCCGCCGGCAGTAGCTAATTTGCTGTTTTTAAAAAAATCATTGTTCCATCTTCCAAAAGCAGGGCCTACTTTTACGCCAACGCCTACTTGTACTTTCGCTTGTGATTGGTTTGTATATGCTGTGAAAAGCAATAAAATCAATACTAATTTTTTCATTGTTGTTGATTTTTGGTTAAATGAATGTATATGTTATAATAATAGCGACATTAAGATACAAAAATGATTCGAGATTGTATGCAACAGCGATAAATATTTAACTCAAACATTACAAACATGACTGTTGTTTTATTTGTTTAAGTGATCTGTTTTTTGAGTATTAGATAGATGTAATAAGGAATAAAAAAGAACTCCAACAGTTGTTGGAGTTCTTTTTTTTGTACCGAAGGTGGGACTCGAACCCACACACTTGCGTACACGAGTTTGAGTCGTGCGCGTCTACCAGTTCCGCCACTTCGGCAGCAAGCTTTAGCTAAAATAAGAACAGAAAAAAGTGGATTTTTCTTGTTCTATTATTTTAAATAAAGAACGGATTGCAAAGGTACGCTTTTTTAGATGATATCAAAATTTACGAGCAATTTTTTATCCAAAAATTCCACGAATAATATCCATTCCGTTGGCTAATAACATCAAACCTAAGATGATGAACAAACCAATGTTTTGTAATACATTTTGAACTTTTTCCGGAAGCGGTTTTCCTACTATCATTTCATAAAATAAGAATACAATATATCCACCATCTAACATCGGAATAGGCAATATATTCATAAATGCCAAGATAACGGAAATAAGTGCTGTGATTGTCCAGAACGCTTTCCAATCCCAAGCATTCGGATAAATTTTTCCCATAGAATAGAAACCACCCAGGTTGTCTTTTACTTTTACTTTGGGTAAACTAAACAACATTAAGCTTTTCCAATAGTCATTTAGTTTTGAAAACGGCTCCATAAATCCTTTTGCCACCGCAGCGACAAAATTGTATTCTACTTTTTCTGATTGATATATTTTTGAATAATCGAAATTAGGACCGACACCAATTTTACCATCTTTGCCCACTTCAACATTTATAGAATCAATATTTCCTGCACGTTTAATGGTTACTGCAATTGATTTACCTTCGTTTGCTTTAATTTCTTTAATTGCATCACTGTATAGTGGTGTAGCCACCGTATTAATCGCCAATATTTCATCTCCTTTTAATAATCCTGCTTTTGAAGCGGGTTTTTCCGGCAATACCGTATCAATTAAAAAAGATAATTTTGGAGCAACTATTAATTCTTTCTTTTTTTGAATTAAACTGCCCAAAAATTCTTTCGAAACGGGCAAGTTTTTTTTCACGCCATCGCGTTCTATCTCTAAATTACTAGCTTGGTTAAGTAATAAATCTTTTTGGAAAGTTTCAAAATATTCGATGGGTTTTCCATCTAATGCTACTAATTTATCACCGTTTTGTAATCCTAAATCATAAGCAATAGAATCAATCACCATGATACCTTGCGTCATGTTTTTTACCGGCAAATATTCTTCTCCGTATTTCCAAAATAATCCAGCATAAATTACCATTGCCAAAATCATATTCACCGTAACACCACCTACCATAATAATTAGGCGTTGCCAAGCCGGTTTAAATCGAAATTGATTTTCTTTCGGTGTGTCATCTTTGTCTAATTCTTCTGCAGAAGTGGTTTCATCTACCATTCCAGCAATATCTACATAACCACCAAATGGGAACCAGCCTAAACCATATTCTGTATCACCTATTTTCTTTTTGAAAAGAGAGAAAGGCAATATTTTTGAAAATGGAAATAAGAAATCAAAAAACAAATAGAATTTGCGTACGCGTGTTTTAAATAATTTTGCCGGAATAAAATGGCCTAATTCATGTAAAATGATAAGTATGGATAAACCTAAAAAAAGGTAAAATAGTTGTATTAATGTCATTAGCTACGTTTCTTTTATTAAGATGTGAACCGCAAAAGTACAAAATTGGTTCCGTTTCAACGATAATTTATTGATTAGTTAATAGTTAAAATAAATAAAAGCTTTTTTTGAATTTCTTATTTAGCTTGGATGAATGACGGATTGTATTTCTTTGGCGAGTGCTTGTTGCATTTTTTTCATTTCCATCAATTTTAAAATAAACGCCGTGCTTTCTTCGTAGTTGCCACTCTCATCCGCTTTTTTTATCTTCTCGCCATAAATTTGCATGATTTCGCCCATCTTATAATATCGGAAACGGTTCATCGCAGAAACTACATCTGTTTTGTACGTTCTATTGGCATCTTTTACAACAATTTCGTGTTTGGTGTACCAATTTGGGCTTAACTGGTACGGTGATGTCATAATTTCAACAAGGCAATTTTTTACTTCTATATCGGTTATATAGTTGATGTTTTTGACGTCTTCTAATGGTGTGCTATTGCGATAAGCATCCATGTAAAGTTGAATTACTTTTCCGAAAACATCGTTTTTAAACTCGATATCTACCAACTCAAAAATGACATATTCTGCAACATTTATTTCATCTGTCATTGCACTTTCACCGTGTTCTATCAGAATGCGTATAATATCTCTTTCTTGATAAAATAATTTGGGTGTTTTGGAAATAGGTTGTGAATGGTCAACGTCAATTTGTACATAATTGTCTAATTGCTGTTTGTCATCTTGCGAAATCTCTCTTGCTTTTTTTAGTTGTGCCGTCCTGATTTTGTTCGTTTCATTTATTAAGATGTTTTCCGGCACATCCACAATTCCGGCACATTGTTTTATGTATAATTGCCGTTTGATGTTGTCATCTACTTTGGCAATACTTTCTACAATGTCTTTAATGATCTCGGCTTTTTTTACCGGATCATTTTTTGCTTCGATATTGCCTTGAGTTGCTTTAAATAAAATGAAATCTTGTTGGTTGTTTTCAATAAATTCTAATGTAGCATCTGTTCCCTTTTTCTTTACAAACGAATCCGGATCTTCTCCGTCGGGCAACAATACCAATTTTACATTTAAGCCTTGTTCCAATACAATATCTAACCCACGCAAGGCTGCTTTGATGCCGGCTGCATCGCCATCGTACAGTATGACAATATTTTGTGTAAACCGTTTGATGAGTTGTACTTGTTCTTTTGTTAATGCTGTTCCGGAGCTTGCCACTACATTGCGAATGCCGGCTTGATACAAAGAAAGCACATCGGTGTAGCCTTCTACTAAATAACATACATCTTGTTTTCTGATGTCTGCTTTTGCTTGTGCAATTCCGTATAAAACTAAACTCTTATGATATACATCGGTTTCTGATGTGTTGATGTATTTTGGATTGTAAATGCCACTATTGTCAGCTTGTGCCGATTTTAGCATACGACCACCAAAGGCAACTACTTTTCCGGAAATATTAAAAATAGGAAACATTACGCGGTCTCTGAAAAAGTCGAAATGTTTGCCATTTTTTTCTTTTATCAATCCGGCTTTTAAAAGTATCTCTGTGTTGTATCCGTCAGCAATTGCTTGTTTGCAAAAGGCATCAAAACTGTCCGGTGCATAACCTAATTGAAAGTTTTGTATAGTATCATCTAAAAAGCCACGTTCTTTAAAGTAGGATAAAGCAATGGCAATGCCGTCATCGGTTTGTGTGAGCTGTTGCTGATAAAATTTAGCCGCATAATTTAAAGCAATTAATAAGCTATCCTTTTCGTTTTTCTCGTGTTCATCTTCTTTAGAAGTAAATGTTTCTTCTACTTCTATATGGTATTTTTGTGCCAAGTACCGTAAGGCTTCGGGAAAGCTCAGTTTCTCATGTTCCATAATAAAGGAAACACTATCGCCGCCTACGCCGCAGCCAAAACATTTAAAAATATTTTTGTTTGGATTGACAACAAATGAAGGTGTTTTTTCATTGTGGAAAGGGCAATTTCCTTTTAAAATGGAACCAGATTTTTTGAGATTGACAAAATCACGTACCACGTCTTCTATCTGAGCCGTATCTAAAATTTTTGCTATGGTATCGCGTGTTATCAAAATTATTTAAGATTTATGAATTGAGATGTAAGATTTATTCTTCTTCGAAATAATCATTTTCCACTTCTCAATTCCGCATAATATTTATAAAAATACGGAATGGGTTTGATGTATTTGTAATAGTAAAATGAAAGAAGTTAATTATAATTTCACCAATTCTAATTCTGTTCCTTTGTTTATTACTTTTTCCGTAACAGATAAAATTTGATGTGCTGTTGTTGCCGTATGAAACACTTCGCCACAATTATCGCAAATTTGTGCATCAGCATTTTTGATGACAATTAGAGTGCCTTCTTTTTCAACTGCAAGAGAAATTTTTGCATTATCTTGAATAGAACCAATTTTACAAACAGGACATGTTTTCATTTTTTATTTTTTCGTTTTGAAATCATCATTCCATTTTTCTTTATTTGGATGATAAACGGTTATGATATAACAAATCTCATTTTTACTATCTTTTGATAATAAGTAAATGAAAAATTTTATGATTGTAATTTACAAATAAAAGTTGACTCTCGAATGGTTTATCTTCCGGATATTTTTGGATTAATTCTCCGTTTTGGATACCATATTGGATTGCTTCCAATGAGATATTTCTTTCTATCATCCTTTTTAAAGCATGCTGTCTAAAGATGATTTCGTTGCAAACAATCATTTTTTATTTTTTTAACTCTGCATAGTATTTATAAAAATACGGAATGGTTTCTATTCCTTTGAAATAATTGAATAATCCATAATGTTCATTTGGTGAATGAATGGCATCGCTGTCTAACCCAAATCCCATTAATACAGATTTTAAACCTAAAATTTCTTCAAACAACGCTACAATAGGAATGCTCGCTCCATTGCGCATAGCCAATGGTTGTTTTCCAAAAGTAGTTTCCATGGCTTTGTAAGCTGCTTGAAATTCTACCGAGTTAACCGGAGTAACATACGGTTCGCCGCCGTGGTGTTCGGTTACGGTTACCTTAACCGTGTTTGGTGCTATTTTTTCAAAATGTTTGGCAAATAATGTTGCAATTTTTTTGGATGATTGATTAGGAACTAAACGCATGGAAATTTTTGCATTGGCTTTTGATGGTAAAACGGTTTTGGCACCATCACCAATGTAGCCACCCCAAATGCCATTTACATCTAAAGTAGGTCGTATGCTTAATTGTTCCAACAAGGTGTAGCCTTGCTCACCAAATGATTTTGGTAAACCAATACTGTTTTCAAACTCTTGTGCTGTGATCGGAATGGCATTGATTTGTTTTCTTTCTTCGTCGGATATTTCAACAACATCACCATAAAAACCTTCTACAGTAATGTGTCCATTGTCGTCTTTTAAGGAACCGATTAATTTGCACAATACGTTTAATGGATTATCAACGCCACCGCCATAAATTCCGGAATGTAAATCGCGGTTTGGACCAACTACTTCTACTTCCATATAGCATAATCCGCGCAAACCATTGGTGATACTTGGTGTTTCGTTGTTGATGATTCCGGTATCGGAAATAAGAATTACATCAGCTTGTAATTTTTCTTTTTGTTCTTTTAAAAAATCTGCTAAATGTGCAGAGCCGACTTCTTCTTCTCCTTCGATGATTACTTTTATATTGCACGGCAAATCGTTGTTGGAAAGCATCATTTCCAATGCTTTTACGTGCATATATACTTGTCCTTTGTCGTCGCAAGCACCGCGTGCAAAGATGGCACCTTGCGGATGTGCTTCGGTGGTTTTTACCACCGGCTCAAATGGTGGTGAAGTCCAAAGCTCATACGGATCTGCAGGTTGCACATCGTAATGACCGTACACTAAGACGGTTGGTTTATTTTTGTCCGTAATTTTATCGGCATACACAACAGGATAACCTTGTGTAGATAACAAGGAAACGTTTTCCATGCCAATTTTTTCGAATTGCGTTTTTAGGTATTCGGCAGCACGAAACACATCGTCTTTAAATTTTGGATCAGCGGATACCGATGGGATTTTTAGCCAATCGATGAGTTCTTGCACAAAACGGTCTTTATTTTCTTGAATAGATGCTTGAATATAGTTCATTTGAATGGATTATTTATTGATAATAAAGTGCGTGTAAAGATAGTTTTTTTCTCGATAGCTGAAAAATTATGCTATGCCATTATATATAGATAGTGATATCCATACTCTATTTTTTTATTGGAAACGTACTTATTTCTCAATGTCATTCCCTTATAAAAGGGAATCTCAGCGAGTTGATAAATGAGATTCCCACTTTCGTGAGAATGACAGTTAAATATTTTCGTTTTTAAAATGCGTGAAGGATGGAAGCGGAAATACTTTTTTGTGCGTTGCTTGTTGTGTGGCAAAAAAAAAGATTGTAGCGAACAGCCTGACGGCGTGTGTTGGCATTGCAGTGTGGCTGCCGGCACGCCCAATTAAATAGAATTAATAAGAAAAAGCTTATTTGATTTTGCTGATTTTAACCATATTGGTGCGTCCTCTTCCACGAATTGGCATGCTGGCGGTGCTGATGATGATGTCGCCATTGCAAACCATATTGTTGGTTTTTAGGATTTCGATGATGTCGTCGATGGATTCGTCGGTGCCGACAAATTTGTCGTAAAAGAAAACATCGACACCCCAAACCAAGCTGAGTGTGTTGAGTAAATTTTTGTTGCTGGTGAAAATATGGATGTCGGCTTTTGGTCGGTTGCTTGCCAACATAAAGGCGGTGTAGCCGGAATAGGTCATGCCGTTGATGGCTTTTGCTTCTACGTCTTCGGCAATTTTGCAAGCGTTGAAACAAATGGCATCAGACAAGAAAGTGTTGGAATTTTTGTCGGGCAAAAGGTGCTTGTTGTAAATGCTTGTTTCTTGCTCGGTTCTTAAAATTATTTTGCTGATGGTTTGCACTACTTTTGCCGGATTTTTGCCAACCGAAGTTTCGCCACTGAGCATGATGGCATCGGCTCCATCTAATACGCCGTTGGCAACGTCTGTAATTTCGGCACGGGTAGGTCGCGGCATATCAATCATGCTTTCCATTACTTGCGTAGCTATAACCACGGGCTTGGATGCTTGGATGCATTTTTGTATGATGTTTTTTTGTATCAATGGCATTTCTTCCATTGCTACTTCAACACCTAAGTCGCCACGTGCTATCATCACAGAATCGGTTGCTTTGATGATGCTGTCTATGTTTTTTACGGCTTCGGGTTTTTCAATTTTTGCCATTATTTTTAGCGGCGAATCGTGTTTGTGTAGGATGTCGCGAAGCTCGTTGATTTCTTTTGCGGTGCGAACGAAAGAGAGTGCCAGCCAATTGATGGGTTGCGTTATAATAAAAGCTAAATCGGCTCTGTCTTTTTCGGTTAAGCTTGGCAAAGATATTTTGGTATTAGGTAAGTTGAATCCTTTTTTGGAAGATAAAATTCCGCCTGAAATAATTTTACAACGAATGGTTTTAATATCTAAGATTTCTTCTACTTGTAATTCAATTTTTCCATCGTCGATGAGGATGAATTCGCCGGCTTTTAAATCGGAAGCAAGTTTCTCGTAAGTAACAGAAAATATTTCTTTGGTGCCAATAACTTCTTCGCAAGTAACACATATCGATTTTCCTTCTACTAAATCAATGCCATTGTTTTGCATAAGTCCGGTTCGGAGTTTTGGGCCTTGTAAATCGGCTAAAATACTGACGTGTGCATTGAAATCTTGATTTAATTGCGTGATGTGTTGAATCATCTGTAGATGGTCATCGTGTTTGCCGTGCGAGAAATTTAAACGAAATACGTTGACGCCGCATTTATATAATTCAACTAATTTGGAATAGGAGTTGCATGCCGGACCTACGGTTGCAATTATTTTTGTTTTTCTGTTAGTAGAGCTCATTGAAATGTCTGAGAAGTAAGTTTTGTTTTGACTTTAATGTGTTGATATTTAATTGAATGGCAGATTGTACACCGGGAATTTTTTCTAGTAAAGCGGTGAATTCTTCCATGTCGAAATATTCATCTTCTCCATTTAACAAAAATAAGAAATCAATGTTCTTTAATTCAGGTATTAATGTATTACCAAATTTTTTATTTTGGATTAATTCTAAGGTATAAAAGTCAATTTCATTAATATAACGATAGTTATTAAACGTTGAAAAGGATTTTGATTTTTTATTGTTGTATTCAATGTCGTTCACACGTTTTAAATCCCAGCCTAAATATTGATTTAAAAACCAACATAAACGATAATTTTCCATATTGGAGTTGATGCCCCAAATTTGAAAATCAAAGAAATTAGTCGTATTTAATTTTCTTGCCATAATTATGGCACAATTTTATAAACTATTTTTAAATATAGATTCGGAGGTTTTCAACATTTTTACAATATTCATTCTATGTTTATGACAATCATGTATTTGTGTAATTGATGAAATTAACTTGGATATGCATAAAATTTAAAAAATAACTTTAATTTTGCATTTCAATTTAATAATCTCATTAAAATGGCAACTATTGCAGAGCGAGTTAAAAAGATAATTGTAGATAAATTATTAGTAGACGAAAGTGAAGTAACTCCGGAAGCGAATTTTGAAACCGATTTAAAAGCGGATTCATTAGAAACGGTAGAGTTAATGATGGAATTTGAAAAAGAATTTAACATCATTATTCCGGATGAGCAAGCTGATAAAATTAAGACAGTAGGCGAGGCACTTGCCTATTTAGAAGCAAACGTATAAACGGTTTGCATTCATAAATTCTGAATTATATAAAGCTAACTTAGTAGCTTATTTTTTTACTTTTAATAGTTCGATATGAGTTTAAAAAGAGTAGTGGTTACAGGAATGGGTGCCATTACTCCAATAGGAAACTCTTTACCAAGCTATTGGGATGCACTCATAAATGGTGTTAGTGGTGCCGCACCTATTTCTACTTTCGATACTTCAAAATTTAGAACACAGTTTGCCTGTGCGTTGAAAAATTATCAAGCAGAAAATTATTTTGATAAGAAAGAAATAAAAAAACTAGATGCCTTTGCGCAATATGCATTAATCAGTACGCAAGAAGCTATTGAAAATGCCCAATTGTTGTCGTATGCCCAATTAGATAAGAAAAAAGTAGGTGTGTTGTTTGCATCGGGTTTTGGTGGTGTGCAGACGTTTGAACAAGAATTGTTTCAGTATTTCCAAAACAATCGGAATCCTAGATATTTCAGTCCTTTTTTCGTGCCACGTACTTTGTTGGACTTAGCCGGAGGTTACATCTCTATGAAATACGGATTTAAAGGTGTAAACTACTCCACGGTGGCGGCCTGTGCCAGTTCAACCGTAGCATTGTTGGAAGCTACAAGAATCATACAATTGGGTAAGGCTGATGTGATGGTGGTGTGCGGAGCAGAAGCTTCTATTACGGAAACTGCAATTGGTGCATTTAGTGCCATGAAGGCTTTATCGGAACAAAACGAACATCCGCAAAAAGCATCTCGACCTTTTGATGCGGCAAGAGATGGTTTTGTGATGGGTGAAGGCAGTGCATGCTTAATATTGGAAAGTGCAGAACATGCGCAGAAACGCCATGCTACCGTTCTTGCAGAAATTGCAGGTGGTGCTATCAATGCAGATGCATATCATATTACAGCTCCCAATCCGGAGGCTGAAAGCGTAATACAAGTAATGCAAGATGCCATAGAAGATGCAGGATTACCTTCTTCGGCTATTGATTATATCAATGCACATGGTACCTCTACACCATTGGGTGATATTGCAGAAGTGAAAGCGATACAACATGTGTTTGGTGAACATGCCTATCAGTTAAATATCAGTGCTACCAAATCAATGACAGGCCATTTGATGGGTGCTGCCGGTATGGTGGAAGCGGTTGCATCGGTGTTGTCAATTCAACATCAAATTATTCCACCAACAATTAATCACGAAAATACAGATGCTGCATTGGATAGTCGTTTAAATTTTACTTTTAATAAAGCCCAATCCAAAAATGTAAATGTGGTGTTGTCCAATAATTTTGGGTTTGGTGGACATAATGCTTCTATTATTTTTAAGCGGTATTAATTTTATTTTTCTATCAAATTCATCTATATTGTACTCTATCGTATGTTTAGTTTTTTAAAGAAAATATTTCAAAATAAGTCGACTTCAACTTCTTATTTGTTTACTGAAATTTATGAATATCTACAATTGTATCCGCATCAATCAGAAGTACATTTTATTCGCGCATTAACCCATTCATCATATACCAAAAATATCGATGAAAAAAATGAACGATTGGAATTTTTAGGTGATGCTGTAATTAATTTTTGTGTGGGTGAATTTCTATTTTACAAAATGGAAAAAAAAGATGAAGGTGTGCTAACAAAAGCACGTGCTTCCATAGTGAATAGAAAAAATTTAAATAGAATAGGATTAGAAATTGGTATTGATAAACACTTGCGTCATAAGTTGACTTCCAATCAACTAAAAGAAGCTCCCGATATTATTGGAAATGCTTTTGAAGCACTCATTGGTGCTTATTATTTAGAATATGATATGCAACGTATGAGGCAACTCATAGAGCAACTCATCATGAAAGATTTTGATGCACAGAGTTTTCATAAGAGTATCACAGACCCCAAAAGTTTCTTATTAGAATGGGTGCAATCTAAAAAGAAATCAATTGCATTTATACATGAAACGATGATATCTGAAACGACTACCAATTTTTTTGTTACCCTTAAAATTGATGAGGAAGAAAAATCAACAGGAATGGGTAAAAATAAAAAAGATGCAGAGTTAATGGCCTGCCGTGCTGCTATTCAATCAATGGGATTGGAGAACTAACAACTTGGTATTGATTTTTGAGTATTAAGTATTGAGTATTGAGTATTAAGATAAGAATCTGAAATCTGAAATCACGATTTAAGTGCTAAAATAAATCCCAATGCTAATAGTGGTGTAAATACAAACCATTGCAATCCAGCAGCTGCTAAAATAGAGCCACCTACAATGCAACAGCCACCAAAAATGGTGTTTTGCAAGCCGGTGCCAATTGGCTTTTTCTTCTCGACCAATTCGGTTTCAAAGCGTTTAAAAGCCTCGGATAACACTAATGGTGAACGGGTAACGATATCTAATATTTCCGGTGCATTTTGTAATTGTGTTTTTACTAAATCCAATGGATTTACTTCGCCCAATACCATTTTACGGATATGTTTTTTGGTTACTTTTTGAATGTCAAATCCTGGAAGAATAACGTTTCCGACACCTTCATACGTAATAATTGCTTTTACCATTAAAACTAATTCTAATGGATAATACATGCGATATTTGGAGCCTAAAGCAACGGATTCCAAGATTAATTTGGCAAGTGAAAACTCTTTAAAATTCGGTGCTTTCAACCATCTATTTCCGATGGCAATAAATTCTTTTCTAAATCCTTCTATGTCACTATCTTTTCCCTTTCTTGCTAATAATGTTAAGTAGCGTGCGGCACCTTGCGGATCGCCCATTACTAAACTGTTGAAATAATAAAGCATAGTTTTTCGGGTGCTGTCTTCAAATCTTCCGACCATTCCTAAATCGATGAAACCTACTTGTGGTCCATTTGGTCCGTCCATAATCATTAAATTTCCAGGATGTAAATCGGCATGGAAAAAACCATCTTGATATAACATTTGAATAATGGCATACGCACCATAATCTACAATTTTAGCACGCTCTGCTTCGTTATATCTTTCATACGCTCTGTGGTCTGGTTTAATACCTCTGATAAACTGCATACACACTACATCGCTGGTAGAATATTCTCTGTAAATTTTCGGGAAATGTATTTCCGGATGTTTGGTGAAATTAACAGCAAATTCTTCTGCATTGTCTGCTTCTAAACGAAAATCAACTTCGCGATTGGTATAATCGCAAAATTCTGTAAACATATTTTTAGGTTGCAACTGTGGAACAAATAATTCCAATACAGCTCCCATTCCTTTGATGATTTTACTGTCCGTTTGAATTAATTCACGTGTGCCGGGTTTTAATACTTTTAATACAACTTCTTCACCAGTTCTGAGTGTTGCTCTATGTGTTTGAGCAATAGAGGCAGAGCCTAATGGGTTTTGTTTTATTTCTGTAAATACACGATGTACAGGTTGTTTAATTTGTTCTTCTACTAACTCAATAAATCGTTCGTATTTTACCGCAGGTAAAGCATCTAACAATTTTTTTAATTCGTCGGTAATGTCTTTAGGCAACATATCTTCTCGCAAACTCATGATTTGTCCGAGCTTGATATAGGTTGCACCCAACATCTCTAATCTTCTTCTTAATTGTACGGAAAAAGGTTGTTTGATTAATTTCTTTTTTAATAAAGGCCAATGTAACCAAAGGAATAATCGCAATAAGACATCTTGTAAAAAGCTAAACTTTGCTTTCGTTTCTCTTCTATGTCTTAAATAGGCATAACCACCACCTAAAAGCAAACCGATGAGATGGCGATTCGTAATTAGAAAGCGAACAAAAAGTGAACTTGGTTTTTTTTCAATGTATTCTTCGAATACGCGGTTGGCATCCTGATCTTGTGGATGAATATCTACATTTTCTTCTATTTCTGTGGCTTCCATAGGGTAATTAAAAAATATTCTTGTAAGATACAATTTAGGGTTTAATCTTCCAATTTTTTTTACAAAAAAATAGCCTTGCATTTTCAGCAAGGCTATCGTGTCATTTTTTATAATTTATCTATTATTTCTTTTCTATTCTAACGCCTACAATTTCTACTTTACGTTGTTTAGAGGCGGCAACGCTATAAACAGATTTTGCAACGTCTTTTCTGCTGTCGCTGATTTCTTTTGGCGACATGCTTTCTCCAAATGGAATAGTAGTAGCTGTTTTTGCTAATACTTTTACGTTATCGCCTAATCGGTTTTCGATAAAGCTGACAATACTATTAATACGACGCTCTGATAGTTTTTTATTGTATTCTTCAGAGGCTAATGGTGAGGTGTATCCTCTAAACTCTAAGGTAACTAAATAACCACCATCTACTAATTTTGCTAACTCTGTAAGTACCTTGTCCACTCTATTAAAGTTGTCATCCATTTGTCTAAAGAATGTGTCAACATTGGCACTGCTATCATTAGATGCTTTTACAAATGCATTTGATTTTGCTTTATATTGTTTGTATAATGCTTGATAATCTTCTGTGCTGTTTGTTTTTGGCATGTCGTTATCAAAGTATAATTCAATCGGTAATAAGGTTAATACTTTTTCAGATGTATTGTCTATCGTAATAACTTCCTGTTTTTCTGCTTTCAATACAATTGCCGGAACAATTACTTCAATAGAATCGATATATTCACCTTTAATGGTATTTGGCTCAATAGTTCTGTTTATTATAGTATCTACGAAGTTATTGGTGGAATCTTCGTATTTAACACGCACTTTGGTAATGACCTCAGCCGGAACATAAACCGGACAAGGTTTTGCTTTCTTCGTTTCACCAAATTCATAATTCAATGCTAATTCAAATGCTCCTTGTGCTTTTGTAGCTTTTCGTAAACCGGAAACATTGAAGTCGTAAGCAGCACCTACGCGTAATGTTTTGTATAAGAAAGATAAATAGGTAATGGCAGCATCGTTATCCATTGCTCTATATCCTAAACCAAATCCTAAACCAAAATCTTTTTTCTCTTTAAATCGAACTTCCGCTATAGCATTTACCAATATTTCATTGGCTTTGCGTTGATTTTGGAAATAAAATCCGGGTTGCACATTCCAATTATCTTTGATGGCCACTTTTGCTTTAGCATAAGCGGAATGTCTGGACGGCAACTCAGAAGAAGTGAGGTACAAGAAGTTTTGATTCGGTGTGTGTAAATTGGATGTCGTGGCACCAATATCTAAAATAGATTTCTCTTTTATTTTTGTTCTGAAGTTTAATCCTAATGTGAAATTAGGATAGGAAATGTTATTATTAGAGAACGATTCGCCATTAGGAATATTAGGATCAAAAGTGGAACCATTGTATTGATTGTCGAATGTTAAACCTTGTTGGTCTAATGATTTAATGGTAATGCCAGCAGTAATACCAATGGTTAATAATTGTTTTTCCTTATTAAAATATTTCCCAAAGTTCATGGTCAAATTGGGATTGAAAATACTTAAGTTTCCATCGCCGGCTTTGTCGTATAAAAAGCTAACACCACCACCGATTAACCAACCTTTATTGAATTTTTTAAGCAAACGATCGTAAGAGGCCGTTGTAGTGGAATAAGGCACCGGCAAAGTTCTCCATTGATCTCTGTATAATCCGGCAATACGATTGAGTTTTCCATATTCTGTAACACCTGCAAATGCCGGATTTAGATATAAAGGATTGTATTGGATTTGACTAAAATGTGGATCTTGTGCAACAACAACTTTACATAAAAATGCTGCAAATAATCCCAAAATTAAACTTCTTTTCATCTATTCTCTTTTATTTTTTCTCCATAAAATAGCTTGTTTACTTTTAATAAGATAGACACTATTTTATTCGTGCTAATATAGTTTATTTATTTTATAAATTCTTACTCACTTCAAATATGACATTGCTAAAAATGAATGAATTTGTATTTAATATTTATCTCAACAAAGTAATATTACCTTTTAGTATAATATTGTTTCCTTCTAAACATGTGCCTTTAAAATAATAACCATACACTTCTGTCGGTAATGCACTTCCTTTATAGATGCCATCCCAACCATGAGAAATAGTATTTGTTTCAAATACTTTCAAGCCCCAACGATCAAAAATTTCTAAATACATTTCTTTTAAATTTTCTGAGCGAACATAGAATACATCATTATTGCCATCATTGTTAGGCGTAAATGCATTGGGAATATAAATGTAATTATTGGTACAAGGTAAATATTGAATGTTGACCAAAACAGAATCACTACTACTGCAATTCGTTCGTTGGTTGGTAGCAATAACTGTAAATAAGGTAGTTGCCTGAATTTGTGCGATAGGATTTTGGATATGTGCATTGTTTATCATATCAGAAGGTGACCAATGATAAGACAATGTTTCATTGGTTACAACATATAGTTGTATGTCTTCATTCGGTAAAGCTTGTGTCTTATCTGCAGTTGCATCAATGATTGGAAGTGGATTGACGGTCAAGTTAAGATGCACAATGCTGTCGCAGTTTTCGGATGAAGTTAAATTTATTTCGTACGTGCCTTCTTGTGAAAACGTTTGATTTCCTATTTGAATAGTTTCACCTTGGCAAATAGCACGTGCAATGGTTTCTTCTTTAATCGGAATGGTTCGCAACGTAATATTTATAAGGCTGTCGCAACCGATTGTAGTTTTTAAATGTATGGTATAATTTCCGGCTTCTTTTAATATTTGGTTGCCAATAATCAAACTGTCTCCCGTGCAAATAGCAGGATTCATTTGTACTTTAACAGTATCTATCACTTGCAATACTAATTGTATCATACTATCGCAGCCACCACTTGCCGGAAGGTGTACAGTATAAATTCCATTTTCTGTAAATGATTGATTGCCGATGCTCACAAAATCACCTTTGCAAATAGTTTGTTGAATAATTGAATGGAGCGTATCTGTTACGGTTAATTCTAAAGTAATAAGCGAATCGCAACCGGAATTAGTTTGCACCGTATCGGTGTAATTTCCTGTTTGAGTATAAGTATGATTTCCGAAAATAAAAGATTGTCCAGTGCAAATTGCTTTTTGAATCGTAGAATGTTTTAATGGAATGGTTGTAAGATGAAGTGTGACAATAGAATCGCAACCCGAAACAGATATTAATGAAATTTGATAGGTGCCATTTTTGTAAAATGTTTCTCGTCCAATTGTGATAGAATCACCTTCGCAAATTTGTTCTTGTAAGATTGCTGTTTTTGGAAGTCCAACTTCAATAGTAATGATAGATGAATCTATAGGATTACAATTCGTTGAATCTTTTAAATAAAAATGAACTGTATAAGTTCCGGTATTGCTATATGTATGCGTTGGATATTGTGTTGTTGATATACTTCCATCGCCAAAATCCCAATGCCACTCATTGCCCGGCTGAGTGGAAGTATAACTGAACTGTGTCGTGAGCGGTTGACAACCTTTAGATGGTGTAGCCGTTGTTGTGATAATTTGTAATCCGGTTAACTTAAAGTCGAATTTAAAACCAGCCATATTGCAATTGTTGGCATTGTTATTTGGTCCAATTACGCCGGCAGTAGTCGGAAATTCGTTGGTGCCGGCACAGCTGGCACATACCGCTTGATAAACAATCCCATTTTTATCGAATCGGCTGGTGCCTCCATCCACGTGGTCGCCAATGCCACCGGTTTCGCCAAAATAGGTAGCATACACTAAATTGGCAGCATTTGCATTTAGGTTGATTAAATAAAAATCACTACCATCTGTAGAATCCATTGCAGCATCGGGTGTAACCGGCATATCAAATGTATTTCCATAATTATTGATAAAGCCACCCCAACCAACTGCGTAAATATTATTACAAACATCCACTAACAAAGCTGTTGGCGTGATGTTGATTTGCTGTGCATTTTCTGTTCCAAATACAGTAGAAAAAATGGTTGTATTAAGTGCATTATTTAATTTATGAATAAATTGTGGTGCACCTACATTGTTATAAACACCATTGCTCACGGGATAAGCTCCTAAGGTTTGTCCGAATAAAAATATATTATCATCTAAGTCTAAATCTAAAATAAAAGCTTGGTCGTAATCATTGGTTCCTATATAAGATGCTGCTTGTATGGCATTTCCATTATTATCAAAAGAAGCGACAAATCCATCGACATCGCCACCCCGATAGCTTGTGTTTAATCCGTTGTTGGTATGTGGTAAATCGGTACTGGTGGTGCCGCCGCAAATGAATATATTTTTTTGTTTATCCATACCAATACTATAAGAGGCATCATCTCCCGAACCACCATAATATGTAGCCCATTTTAATGATGAAAGGTCGGAATTAAACTTTGCTAAAACACCATCGTAACCGCCGCCATTATTTGCCTGCGCTTTTCCGTTAGTGCCTAAAATGTCTGTAGAATTGGTGGTTGAGGTAATGTATATGTCGCCTAATTCATCAACAGCAATATCACTTCTAGAATCATCTCCATAATTATAGTTGGTGCTGGCACTTGCATTTAAACCATCGTTGCCTGTGCCACCAAAAAAAGTAGAGCCAACCAATGCTGAGCCTGCTGCATTTAATTTTGTAATGGCGATATCTGAGCCATTCGGGTAAAGTATGGAGTTGGACATGGCGAGTGTAAAGTTGCCACCGTTGTATGTTTTATTATATGCATTTGCTGTTGTTGGAAAGTCTGTGGAGCTGGTTGCCAAAACTGCAATTAAATCATTATTGGATGTGCAGTACAAGCTGGCTAATAATTCATTAGAGCTACCACCTAAATAAGTAGAATATATTTTAGCTGTTCCGGTTGCATTGAATTTTGTAATGGCAATATCTGTTGGTTCAGAACCATCACCACCATTAAAGCTTGTTTGAAAAGCACCTAATGACGTTGGATATGCTGCACCCAAGGCAATACCACCTAAAAACATATTTCCTGCGTTATCGTGCGTTGCTGATGAGCCCCAATTATCTGAAAAACTGCCGGAATAGGTGGAAAATACTAAAGTTGGGTCGATGATTAAATCTTCATTTTTGTTGTATGTATTCGGAAGCGAAAAGGAAAGTACGTTATTATTTAAAACATACTTGCAAGGTACTTCGTATTGTTTTCCATTGATATTTTGATATGCATACGGCTTGAGTTCATAAATTGTATTGATAGACGTTTTTATCATTAGTCTGCCATCCGATGTTATAGAAAGTGCATCTACGCCATTGTACTGAAATTGTAAATCTTGGACATTTCCATTTTTATGTACGATATAATCTGTTTTTAAAGAGTTCGCATCACCATATACCTTAAAATCGATATTTGGATAGATATTTTGATAGGACACTGTGCTAAATATTCCAACATTTGATTTCCATTTTTTTCCATCTTTTCCTATAAAATAATTGTTGTAATAATCACGTTTATCGGAACTACTGATGGACACATTGGTATTCGCATTTAACCATTTTACTTCATAAGCATGTCCATTTATTTTTTCTTCATTTGTGTGATGTTGCTTACCTGAATGATGCAGATGTGAAGCATCGATAAATTTATAGGTAAGTTTATTTTTTTCTAGAAACACCCAGCCACCGGATAAATCTGCTTTATAGAGAATAGGTGTTTCCCATTGTCCTTCATTTTTTACGTAGTCAATCTTATTTTGTACAATTGATTTTGCACCTAAATGAGAAAATGTCATCAAAATAAATAGAGATAAGATTAGTGTTCTCATAGTTGATTCTTGTTTGAAACTATTATTATGGGTTTTGTCTGTCTCCGCACTTAGGCGTGTAAAAAATACTTTCATTACTAAGATACGATTATATCTTTCAAAATTGCATCGTCGTTAAAGAACAAACTTATTTTCTTTTATCATTCGTGGGCACAAAGATAGAATATTTCATAATTCCCTAATTTGATATTCCGTAATTTTGCCTTCTAAATCTTTAAAATGTCGATAACGGAAGAAATAAAGAGAAGAAAGACCTTTGCTATCATATCGCATCCAGATGCCGGAAAAACCACACTAACAGAAAAATTTTTATTGTATGGTGGTGCCATACAAACGGCAGGTGCGGTAAAATCTAATAAAATAAAGAAATCGGCGACTTCCGACTTTATGGAAATCGAAAAACAAAGAGGTATTTCGGTGGCTACATCGGTGATGTCTTTTGAATATCAAAATACTTTGATCAACTTGTTAGATACGCCAGGACACAAAGATTTTGCGGAAGATACTTATCGTACACTTACAGCAGTTGATAGCGTAATTTTAGTTGTAGATTGTGTGAAAGGTGTGGAAATGCAAACGGAAAAATTGATGGAAGTTTGTCGTATGCGCAACATGCCTGTGATTGTTTTTATTAATAAAATGGATAGAGATGGCAAAGATCCATTTGATTTATTAGATGAATTGGAACAAAAATTATTTATAAAAGTTCGTCCACTTTCTTGGCCAATTGGAGGCGGAAAATTATTTAAAGGCGTTTATAATTTATTTGAAAAAAGATTGAATTTATTCAGAGCATCCTCTACCAAAGTGGAAGAAGAATATGTGCAAATCAACGATATTGCAGATACGGAATTGGATAAACAAATAGGTGAACGAGATGCATCGAAATTGAGGGAAGATATTGAATTATTAGATGGTGTGTACGAACAATTTGACGAAGAAAGTTATAAATCCGGCGAAATAGCTCCGGTGTTTTTTGGCTCCGGTGTTAATAATTTTGGTGTTCGAGAGTTATTGGAAACATTTATACAAATTGCACCATCACCACGAGGCAGAAATACCGATAAACGTATCGTAATGCCTACCGAAGAAAAGCTTTCCGGATTTGTATTTAAAATACATGCCAACATTGATCCAAACCATCGCAGCAGAATAGCCTTTTTACGAGTGTGTTCCGGAAAATTTGAACGCAATAAATTTTATTATCACACTCGATTGAAAAAAGAATTGCGTTTTAGCAATCCGGTTACATTTATGGCTTCGGATAAAAATATTGTTGAAGATGCGTATCCGGGCGATGTGATAGGGATGAATGATACCGGAAATTTTAAGATTGGCGATACACTTACGGAAGGCGAAAATATGTTCTTTAAAGGGATTCCAAGTTTTTCACCGGAAATTTTTAAAGAAATGGTGAATACCAATCCGATGAAAACAAAACAATTGGAAAAAGGAATTCAACAATTAACAGAAGAAGGTGTGGCACAGTTGTTCACCGTGCATACTACACAAGCTAAAATTGTAGGAACAGTGGGCGATTTACAATTTGAAGTTATCCAATATAGATTGTTGCATGAATATGGTGCGTCTTGTCAATTTAAACCTTTGCAATATTATAAAGCTTGTTGGGTTACATCAGAAAATGCGACGAAATTGAATGAATTTATTAGAACAAAATCCAATTATATTGCGTTTGATAAAGAGCAACAACCGGTATTTTTAGCAAGCTCAGAATGGATTTTGCGATTAACGCAACAAGATTATCCGGAAATACAATTCCATCTCACATCTGAGTTTACTAAAGATGAAGTAATTGCATAGATAAAATAACTAAAGAGTATGAATAAGCGAGTTGAATTTTTTAAGAGTCAAATTGGACAAGAGAAATGGCAATACGAATATCCGTTGATGGATTGGCTGAAAACCAAAGTAGTAGCTGCTGAAGAAGGAAATGTGAAAATGCAATTTGTGGTTGAAAAATATATGCTAAATCCGATTGGGATAATGCATGGCGGTATTATGGCCACCATATTAGATGAAGTGATGGGTGCTGCCAGTTTTACATTAGGAAGGCCGCATGGGTTTGCTACCGTAAATATGAATATAGATTTTCTTAATCCGGCAAAAGCTGGTACGGTGATTTATGGTGAAGGAACTGTTTTAAGAGCAGGGAAGACGATACTACATATAAAGGCGGAACTCTACGATGAAAACAATACTTTATTTGCAAAGGCTACTTCCAATATGATACGCACAGCGGTGGAACTTCCTATATAGAAAAATTGATAAATGATAATTTATTTTAATTTGTTCTGCTAAAAAGTAGCGGAATTGCCTATTTTTTTGTTTCTTAGAATTGGAAAAAAAAGTACGGAGTGGCGAAACCACTCCGTGTAAGAACTAAACTACTAACTATTTATTATAGTGGGGGAGAAAAAACAAATTAATTACCACCTGTTGGGTCAATTCCACCGATTCTATTTCCACCGGTTGGGTCAATTCCACCTATTTTGCTGCTACTTGTACTGGTTTGTTCAACGATGTTACCACCAGTTGGGTCGATTCCACCAATTCTATTTCCACCAGTTGGATCGATTCCACCAATTCTATTTCCACCAGTTGGATCGATTCCACCGATACTTGATAATAATGCGATTAAAAGTGCTACTATGATTCCCATGTTTGTTGTTTTTATTAACACAAAGATGAGAAGTTAATATTAAGAAATATTTACAGATTTAACAATAAAGTGACATATCATAATTTATTTGTATATGAGCTTATGAGTATCAAATAGATTGATTATCATACATTTATATGTAATTTCGTTGGGCTTTTATTTCATTTTTGTGACAAAGGTTTAAATGTTGGGTTTTTAAAATAAATTATAAATGAATTGATTTTCTGAATGATTGATGCCTAATGACGTTGTTTTACTAATGAAAACACATTAGCTTTCAAATATTCCATCTATTCAAGTGCAAAATTGAGCGAAATATTAGTTACGTTCAAAGTCGATTTAATTTTTAGTTGTGACTTTGGTATTTATGCTTTATATTGCCAATTGTAAGCATAAAATATTTATTATTAGATATTTGTATTAATTCAATTATAAATCTTGTGACATTATGGATACGTTGAAAGAGTTACTAAAAATTGTTAATCGGAAGCGATTATCCAAAGTAGATGTTTTTGACAAGACATTTTTTAACCAAAACCACTCGAATTTATATTTAAAACTTTACGAAGGATTAGAAAAGGGCATCATAACAAATGATGAGACAGCAGCAGATTATATTTATGGAAATGCAGATAAAGATGCCAAATTTCGGAAGCTCAAATCAAGATTTAAAGTAAAGATGCAAAAAACGGTTCTGTTATTAGATACAGAAGAAGTATTTATTAATCCGCAGAGTAGAGCCTTTTATGAATGTACTTTAAACAACCAAATCATTGAAATTATTATTAAAATTTCCGGCACAACAAAATTAGTGTATGAGTTGGTAAAAGAAAATTATGCCAAGGCGGAACAATATAACTTTTACGATATTTTAAAGAATTATTCCTACTATCTTCTAAGCTATTATGCAATTAATGGAGATACAAAATCATTTAATAAAGTACAAGATCAATATCTAAAATATATTGAATTAGGACAAAAGGAGCAATATGCCAAATTCCTGTACTTTAAATCTACTATACAATTTCAAAATCAAGCACCTGTAACAGATGAAATGTTAGCGGAAGTAAAAGTAAATTTGGATGAACTAAATGTTATCCGTTTACAATTACAGAATGCTGAGATTGATTTCTTTTATTACTATGCTGCTTTGGAATATTATCAGAAAAGTAACCAATTATTAGCATTACTTACTATTTGCGAGGAAGCAGATAATTTTATGATACAAAAACCTGCCTCATTCACCCATACACGTAAATTAATTGTATTGTTGTATAAATTATCTGCACTACTTTCTACAAAGAATTATGAAGAAGGAATATTATTAATACATTCAGAATCTCAAATTAATATCCCAGAAAATAATAGCAACTGGTTTTTATTAAAAGAAATTCAATTTAAGCTGTACTTGCAACACCACGATATTGAGCAGGCTACAAACGTGTACGATGAGGTATTACAAAATAAATCTTTTAAAAGACAATCCGAGCGTTTAATAGAAAGATGGAAAATTTTATATGCTTATTTAGTGTTTATGGATTATTACTTAAACAAAGGAGAATATAAATTTAGTTTGGCTAAATTCTTGAACGAAGTTCCGGTCAATTCAAAAGATAAATCCGGTTTTAATTTTGCCATCCGTATGTTGGAAGTATTATTCCATGCCGCTAAAAACGACTTTAATCTTATTTTTGCGAAGATGGATGCATTGCGTTCTTACCGATCGCGCTATTTAAATGATAACACTTATAAACGAAATCACCTTTTACTTAGTTTGATGTTAAAAGCAGAAAAATCGGGATTTAATTATAAAGACTTGAAAAATGCAGATTGGTACGAGATTGCAGAACTTCGAAAACCTAATATGTATATCATTGCGGAATGGGAAATAATTCCGTACGAAGTATTGTGGGATATTTTTGTTTCGTTTGCACATGAAAAACGAGGAGAGAAGTAACCGTTTTTTTCTTTCAAATTTTCTTTATTTTCGTAAACGAGCATGAGTATTAATAAAGTAGGACAACAAATTGTAATTCTATTAGAGAAATTACTTTTCTTATTAGATGAAGACAAACCTATACATTCCTTATCTGATTATTCATTTTTAAAAATCATAGAATCAAATTATCTGGATATTAAAAAGGAGATTGAAAAATTCAATCAAGATTCGTTCAGAAATATGGAAGATTTATCTGCCGAACAACAACGTATTGTAGAACGAAATAAATGGAAAACATTCTTCTTGCGTGTAGCCGGAAAAGATATAGAACGCAACTGTATATATTTTCCCTTAACCATGAAATTATTAAATGAAAAATCGATTAAAACCGTGTTTTTTTCAATCATGGAACCGCATACACATATTACACCGCATAGAGGTGTGTATAAAGGATTTTTACGATACCATTTGGGTTTAATAATGCCAAATGAAAAAAATAAAACAGCTATAAAGATTGGCGATGCCATTTATTATTGGGAAGAAGGAAAGGCATTTTTATTTGATGATACGTTTGAACATGAGGCATGGAACAAAACCAATGAGCAGCGGATTATCCTTTTAATTGATATTGAAAGAAAATTTAAATTTCCATTCAATTTATTAAATAAACTGATTTTATTTCTAATAAGTATATCACCATTGGCAAGCGGCGTTTATAAAAAAGCCTAAGCTTTAAACGAGTGCAAGAAAGTTATAATTAATAGATGTGACTTTGCTCCCTAAACGATTGTATTTATTGATGAGTGCCATATTATCAGCTCTTGAACCAAACGTAATGGTGTCTATCTTGTGATTATAATTGTATTGAATCATAGCATAAATTAATTTTTCATACACTTTAATATTTCTTTTATTAGAAATTATACCGGTATAAGGTCTATAAACTTGGTTGTTATTGTTGAAAATGTAAGATGAGAAACCAACAATTTCATTTTCTTTTATATTTCTAAATAATTGTATGCCACTGTTCGGTTGATTCAATAAGTCTAAGATGTAGCTTTGTAAAGCTTGTAACTCCATTTTTGATGAAATCTTATCTTTTAAGAATGGAATTGTAGAGTAACCAAATGTAGCATACTCAAAAACATCTTTAATTAATTGAGCTATTATTTCTTTATCATCTAGCGTTGCTTCCTTTAGTTCGTAATCCAAATCAAGAGGGAAATCCTCTGTTTGTGTAGTGTCTTTTTCGTAATTCAGAATCGTATTTAAAAAGGTATATTTTTTAAATGCACGAAACTCATTCGATAAATCAAAATTGGTAGATGACAAAGCAAAACGTACTAAATCAACCTTGTGATTAGATAAGAATTCTTGTTGCTGCTCAAGCGTATTTTGAGTGAAAAAATCGGCGTTGGCTCTATAAAAATTTAATTGATATACGTTGGATTCTATCTCGGATTTAATCATAATTTTTTTAGTTTATTGAATTAGTATCACCACTAATCATCTACTGGTTTTTAATGGAATGACTTCTAAGAAAAACTAAAATAACTATTTTTTTTCATGTAATATATTTCATGATGAATGAAACTGAAAAGTTTATTAAATTTCTTTGTCATTTCATCTCGTGCAGTACAATTAGCTTGGTGTAATTGAGCGTTAAGAAGCATGTCATTCTCGCGGAAGCGGGAATCTCATTAATAATTCACTCTGTCGCGAGTCTTCCGCAGGACGACTCGTGTCTATGGATGCTATCGGTCTCTGACCGCATTCCACAAATCCCACTCTGTCGCGAGCCAATGCTTTCCTTTGTCATCTTTGCAAGCAGAGTCTCACATAGTGGACTCTGCGTATTTTCGATTCGGAATGTCATTCCAGCAGAAGCGGGAATCTCATTAAAACTGACGTAGAGTTCTCTATGAGAGACTCTGCTGGGAAAGAACATCTTACCAAAATAATCAGCTAATAAAATTTCACTGACAGCTTGCATATTGTTCCATTATTAGTTAACTTTACAAAATGGATGCAATTAGAGGAATCATATTCTATAAAGACTATTTCGATGACTTTTTTGAACCGCTAACCCAAAAAGTTAAGGACAAAATAGATGAAGTGCTTTTTATGTTTACGATTATCGAACGTATCCCGACAAAATTTTTCAAAAGTATTGAAGGTGTAAAAGGACTTTTTGAAATCAGAATCGAATATGAAAGCAACATCTATCGAATATTTTGTTGCTTTGACAAAGGCAACTTAATTATACTTTTTAACGGGTTTCAAAAAAAGACACAGAAAACACCAAGCAAGGAATTAGAGAAAGCAGAAAAAATAATGCACGAATATTTTAACGAACAAAAAAAGAGTAACAATGGAAACAAAAAATAAAAGCATCAAGACTTTTTCCCAACATCTTGACAAAAGGTATGGGAAAATTGGGACTGAAAAACGCATCGAATTTGAAATTAAAGCAAAGTCGTTTGCTATTGGCGAACTGATTAAAGAAGAACGTAAACAAGCACAACTGACACAAGCACAACTTGCAGACAAAATTGGTGCGAAAAAAAGTTTCATATCAAGGATTGAAAACGGACACAGCGACATACAACTTTCAACCCTCTATAAACTTATTGAGTTTGGACTTGGACGAAAAATAAACCTAACTATTCAATAAAAACTGCCACCAACAAGGTATCATCTTTGCAAGCAGAGTCTCACATAGTGGACTCTGCGTATTTTCGATTCGGAATGTCATTCTCGCAGAAGCGGGAATCTCATTAAATTAAAACACATAGAAACATAGCAGTTTTATTCGATTTAAGAGAAAATATAGACACACACAGGAATTCATCTTTGATAAATACTAATGCTTGCCTTTGTCATCTTTGCAAGCAGAGTCTCACATAGTGGACTCTGCGTATTTTCGATTCGGAATGTCATTCCAGCAGAAGCGGTAATCTCATTAAAACTGACGCAGAGTCCTCTACGAGAGACTCTGCTGGGAAAGAAATGCCTACAAACGCGAGATTGCCCGCTTGTCGCTGCAGCGACTGGTGGCTGATGGTCGTATCCACCCGGCTCGTATTGAAGAGGTAGTAGCCAAAACAGAAAAACAACTCGAACAGCAGATTATGGAAATCGGTGAACGTACCGTTATCGACCTCGGCGTTCACGGCTTACATCCGGAACTGATTCGTTTGGTGGGGAAAATGAGATTCCGCTCTTCTTACGGACAAAACCTGTTACAGCACTCTCGCGAGGTGGCCAATCTTTGTGCTATCATGGCCAGCGAACTCGGACTCAACGCCAAAGTGGCCAAACGCGCCGGTTTGCTGCATGATATAGGTAAGGTGTCGGATGAAGATCCGGAGTTGTCGCACGCGCTGCTTGGTGCCAAACTGTGTGAAAAATACGGCGAATCACCGGTGATTGTGAATGCGGTAGGCGCGCACCACGACGAGATGGAAATGTCTTACATCATCTCGCCGATTATTCAGGCTTGTGACTCTATTTCAGGGGCACGTCCGGGCGCACGTCGCGAGATTATGGAAAGCTATATGAAGCGTATCGACGAATTGGAAAAACTCGCTGTTTCCTATCAGGGCGTACAGAAAGCCTATGCCATTCAGGCCGGCCGCGAGTTGCGCGTGCTGGTAGAAGCGGAGAAAGTGGACGACCAGAAAGTGGAGGAAATATCCTTTAAGATTGCACAACAAATCCAGGATGAAATGACCTATCCGGGACAAATAAAAGTAACCGTTATCCGCGAAACAAGAAGCGTATCGGTCGCAAAATAAACAAGTATACCAAACTTGAAATTCAAACGGCGAAGTAGTACTACTTCGCCGTTTTATTATAATTATGCGATAAATTAACATTATATTTATTCCATAATGTAATTTGTAGTTGGTTCCAAAATTTACAAACATAAGATTTCATAGTTGTGAATTTCTGACTAAATATATTGTGTACATAATTATAGTAATGTATTGTCGGAAAATAGTCTTGGGGTACGCTATTTTTGTGTATTGTTGAGAAGTTATATGTGAATATATTATTAGCACTTTATTTTTTATCTTTTGTTTTATCGTTGTTTTGCTGTTTTTATTTATATTGCATTGGGTTCGTATTATATATCTTGTTTTTTTTGTCT